>CAYMNK010000001.1:0-20530 GCA_964391805.1 uncultured Christensenellaceae bacterium
CTGATAATTTTCTCGATGTTTTTCTCTAATTTTTCCATATTTTTATCCTCACTATGCTTTCTTAACAAATTTACCATTGTATCTTGGCTTTGTTTGCCAGTCGTAAGAGATTATCTTTTCGTACTTTTTAGTTTTAACGATAATTCCTGCGACGACTTTTACGCAAATAAAAAGGAACCATGGGTTCGACCGCGGTTCCAAGTGGTGGAGATAAGGGGGTTCGAACCCCTGACCTATACGTTGCGAACGTATCGCTCTACCAACTGAGCCATACCCCCGATTCGTTTGTATTTTCATTCTAACACTTTATTATTTAAAAATCAAGAATTTTATTTGATTTTTTTATACAGTTCCTTGTCGTTTAACGTTATTATTATACTTAACTTTTTCTATTAAAAAATCAATAAGATAGATTATGGATGAAATTGCAAATACACAGAACGGAGTGATAATCATTAATGACCATTTTGGAATTATTCCGTCTTCAACCAAGCCCAAGTAGAGAGCATCTTTTTCTAAGAAAAACCAGTTATGTTCAAGAATCAAGTTTCCGAATTTTGCCCATAACGTAATACAACCGAGTAGTGCTGCTACTTTCCAAATGTGTTTAAAGTTAAGTTTAACTATTCCAAGTGTTATGCTTAAAAGCCCCCAAGTCATTTCTACTCCATGGAAAAACATTGTTTGAATTGCTTGATAACACCATGGTTCGCCGCTACCTATATTAGCAGGATATACTAAATACATTAGCGGTCCAACGATTGCTAAAACTGCAATTGGTTCTCTGAATTTTTTACAGAGATTGTTGAATTGAGCAAAAGCTGAAAGTGGGCAAAGTATCGTACATAAATGGAAAGGAAGTTTGTCGATATTCATTCCGTCGTAAACAAAATCGTGAACAAAAAAATCGGAAATATAACTTATAACCAAGGCGTAAGATAAAACGCGAAGTACTTTTTCTTTATTGTCGTCACTCTTTTTGTTGAATAACAAATATACTGTAATAATACTTCCAAAAATTAAGAATAAATATACTATGTGTGAAATTGAAAAGGGAGTAATAGATATTCCAGTGTTAAAGTGTGATTTTTCAAATAGTTTAAAGAACAGTTCTCTCATATTATTTCCTCGGTTTTATATGAATTTTTAGATCGATTCGTATTGAATTTGTTATGGTTAGTATATCACGTTTATCTTCGCTTAGCAATATATAATCAATTAATTATTAATTAATAATAATCAATTAAAAATAACCAATGATTAATATTATTCATATATTTTGCGATATTGACAAGTTTGTTAGTATATGATATTATTAAAATGATTTGATTTTGATTTGATATTAGATTTATTTGTTAACTTAAAGAGAAATTATTCTATGTCGGATTGAAATATATAATTTAAAGGCAAGTACGAGATTGTTATTCTTAATATTCGATAGAGAGGTCCTTATGGTTGGTGGCTATAAAGTAATTACATTATGCGGAAGTACAAAGTTTAAAGATGAGTTCATTCAAGAACAAAAAAGACTATCCTTAGAAGGTAATATCGTTATTTCTGTTGGCTTGTTTGGACATTCGGGAGATAATGAGGTATATTCAGACGGTGTAAAAGAAATGCTTGACGATATGCATAAACGTAAAATAGACATGGCTGATGAAATCTTTGTAATAAACAAGAACGGGTATATTGGTTCGAGTACACGTTCTGAAATAGAGTATGCTATTAAAATGAATAAAAAAGTCAAGTATTTAGAGCAACCGATAGAAAATGAAATTTGGGATGCGTATTTAAAAGACGGTACACTTGCAAATCGTGATTTAGTGAGAGGGGAGTCTATTCCCGATGGTTTATATCATCTTGTAAGTGACGTATTGGTTAGACATGTAGACGGTGATTATCTACTAATGAGAAGGGATATGCGAAAGGCCACTTACGCCGGATACTACGAAGCCACAGCCGGCGGTTCGGCATTAAAGGGAGAAGATAGCCTATCGTGTGCTAAAAGAGAACTTTTCGAAGAAACGGGAATTTCTGCTGAAAGCTTTGATGAAATTGGCAGATATGTCTCGACCGAAACAATATTCTATAGTTATTTATGTGTTACAAATTGTGATAAGCAGTCTATTAAATTACAAGAAGGTGAAACAATTTCATTCAAATGGCTTTCGGAAAAGGACTTTGCTGTGTTCATCAACTCCAATGAAATGATTGACACACAAAGAAAACGCTATCACGATTATTTCGTCAAGATGGGCTATATTCAGTAAATAGATTGAAATCGATATATCTTTATGTTTTCTATTTTGAAATTTTGATTACGCCTAATAATCAAGATGATAGACATGACAAACTGCTGTAATATACTTTATATTAGAGTGCGTTTAAGGAGATTGTTTTATGCACGATATTTGGAATCCATGGCACGGATGCGTTAAGTGTTCCGAAGGCTGTTTAAACTGTTATATGTATTACTTGGATCGAATACATAATAACTCCGATAGTTCCGTTGTATATAGAACTAACTCTTTCGATTATCCGTTATCTAAACTTCGTGACGGCTCATACAAAATAAAGAGTGGCGAGCAGATTAGAGTATGTATGACTTCCGATTTTTTTATCGCTCAAGCGGATATTTGGCGAAGTGAAGCGTGGGAGATTATTAGGGAAAGAAGTGATGTCTCATTCTTTTTATTAACCAAGCGTCCCGAACGAGTTTTAAAGTGTTTACCTGATGATTGGGGCGATGGATGGGATAACGTATTCTTTAATGTGACTTGCGAAAATCAGCTTAGAGCGGATGAACGTATACCTTTATTGCTCGATCTACCATTTAAGCACAAGGGAATTATGTGTGCACCCTTTATAGGTGAAATTACTATTAGTAAATATCTTGATTTCGGCAAAATCGAACAGGTAATTTGCGGTGGTGAGAATTATGACGGTGCGAGACCCTGTCGATTTGAATGGGTACAGCGTCTAAGAAACGAGTGTGTAGAAAACAATGTTACATTTTGTTTTATAGAAACCGGAACTGTATTCGTTAAAGACGGAGTAAGTTATCGTTTACCGGATAAAAGGGTTCAAGCTCGAATGGCACATACATCGGGGATGAACTACAATGGCAAACCAATTAATTGGATTTTTAAAGATAGAATGGGAATACCGATACCCGATTATGAATTGTATAAACCGCATTTTTCCGAGGTGTGCCAAACATGTGGGTCGAAACTAATATGTAACGGATGTTCTAACTGCGGTAAGTGCAAAGATGCACCGAATATTGAATAGGTTGGATTGATTATGAAAGAGATTAGAATAGCAAGTATAAACGATATTGATAACATACACAAACTATTAAGTCAGGTCGGTGGACTACATCATAACGGACGCCCCGATTTATTTAAAGGTAACGCTACAAAGTATTCTAATGACGAACTACTTTCTATCATTTTAGATGATACAACTCCAATATTTGTTTGTGCGGAAAACGATACATTGTTGGGATATGCCTTTTGTATTCATCGTCAATATATAGACAATAACATATTGACCGACAACAAAACTTTGTATATTGATGACCTTTGTGTTGACGAAACAGCAAGGGGTAATGGCGTCGGAACGGCACTATATAATTATGTATTGGATTATGCTAAAAAACAGGGGTGTTATAATGTTACACTGAATGTATGGGCGTTTAACAAACAAGCAGTTGCTTTTTATCAAAAGATCGGTATGTCTATTCAAAAGATTGGAATGGAAAAAATATTGTAATTGTTTAGTGAAAAAGATGTTAACATTGACCAACGGTTGGTTTATATTAATTGATGTAGAAGGAGGATGATAATTATGAAGCAAGTTATTAGACATGGAGTATTTGAGACGAATAGTTCGTCGACGCATTCAGTTTCCATTTGTAGGAAAAAGGCAGCCGAAGAATGGAGAGATGAAACTCAAATTCCTGACGATCAAAAGGAGATTCGTACTGCATATGATAAGATGCTTTTTGTATGGAATATAGTATGCTTGTATTATCACAGCGATTATGATTGTATACCTAATCGACGCAGTATGAAGCATATTAAACCGGAAGTAAAAGCAATATTGAACGAATATCGTAGAGTCTTTTTCGAAGAGTTGTCTTTAGTTCAGAAGTTCGATATAGAAGAAGCAAACGAATTAATGGATGATTGTATGATTTATGCAAATGAACACCCGTTGTGTTGTAGGTATTGTGAACAGAATACTTTGATATGGTGTAACTGTAAAATTACATTGAAGAAAATGGTTAGGTTTTTACATACAAAGAAAACATTAAACACCGAGGAGGGAAAGAGGCGTTTAGCGAGAAAACTATTTTCTGAAAATATTTATTTTATAATAAAAGAGGTAAATTTTCATCGTTATATTGAAAAACCTAAAATATATTGATGAAAAGCTATCTTAGAGAGATTATGTCGAAAGATAGATTGCATTGTTGCAAACAGTTAGAAAATATATTATAATAATGTATATTGATTAAGGAGTAAGATATGAAGCAAGTTAAAAGATACGGCGTTTTTGAAACAAATAGTTCATCATCGCATGCAGTTTCGCTTTGTCGCAAAAAAAACGATGAGGAATGGCGTACCGAAGATGAGATTCCCGAAGAAGAAAAAGAGATTAGGTCAGCATATGAAAAAATGCTTTTCGTGTGGAATTTTATATGTAGAGAACTGAATACCGATGAATTATATGATTGGGAAAACAAAGAATCCTTTGTCGTGCGTCCAAAGGTAAAAGCGGAATTAGATGCATATCGAAGAATATTTTTTGAAGAGTTGCCATTGGTTCAAAGTTTTGACCCCGTAGAGGCTGATGAAGAAATGGATTATTGCATTATGCATGCTCACGCAGATCCACTTTGTTGTAGATTCTTTAATGAAGACGTTTTAGCGGATTGTACATGTAATATTACACTAAATACAATTGCTAAATTTTTAGGCGTAACTTCTTCGCTTAATTGCGATGAAGGTAAAAGAGAATTTGTTCAAAAACTTTTTTCAGATGACTTTTATTTTAGAACAGAAGAAGGGTGGTTTGGCGGTTGTTGGATGATTTATAATAAAATATTCTAATAAAAATTTATATTGCGATAGGTTAGCGATCTTGATTTTTTTCAGGACCGCTTTCTTTATTTGTGATGATAAGTTCTATATTTGTCCATATAAACATATTCTTTTCTTAGAAATATGCGATAATTCGACTTTATCGGCTAATATTCATTATTTTCGGAGATATATAATATGTTTGCAGTAGTTAAGAAAAGGCATTTGATTACATTTTTTGTTTTGGTACTTGTCATCGTCTTGACATTCACCACAGTAGCCGTTATTACCGTATCGGCTGAAAAAAAGATGATTCCGATATACTGTACCGACGACGAAAGTCGGGTATCGATATCCTTTGATGCCGCATGGGGGTCGGATAAAACCAAGAGGATTGTCGACATATGCTGTGAATACGGTATTAGAGCCACATTCTTTTTAACGGGTTTTTGGATTGATGCTAATCAAGAGGCATTACAATATATCTATGAAAAGGGTTTCGAAATCGGTAATCATAGTGACAACCATTATAATATGTCAGGCTTGTCTCACGAGAAGCAAAAACAAGAAATTGTAACGGTAAATGAAAGAATCAAGGCGATTACGGGAAGTTATCCGATACTATTTAGAGCGCCCTTCGGTGACTATAATAATAATCTTCTCAAAATGATAGAGGATTTGGATATGTATTGTATTCAATGGGATGTCGATTCTTTAGATTGGAAAGGATTGAGTGCCGAAGAGTTGACAAAAAGGGTAATTTCTAAGGTGAAAAACGGTTCAATTGTGTTGTTCCACAATAACAGTGATCACATTATTGAGGCATTACCGAGTATCATCGAGGGAATAATTGCTAAAGGGTATTCCTTAGTAAGTATCGGTGACTTGATTCATAAGGATAACTACACTATAGACAGTAACGGTAAACAATACAAGAACGGATAGAAATATAAAAGGAGAAAAATAATGAATTACGAAGAAATCACCAATAATAAGGTAACATTGACGGGAGTCATTACTAATGAGCCTACATTTAGTCATGAGGTTTATGGCGAAGGCTTCTACGAGTTTATTTTAAGCGTACCGAGATTATCCGAACAGCATGACTTACTACCTATAACGATATCCGAACGATTATTGAATGACGTCAATATGAGTTTAGGGTGTTCGGTAACCATAGTAGGACAGTTTCGCTCTTACAACAAACTCGAGGATAATAGAAGCAAACTTATGCTGACTGTGTTTGCGAGAAGTATAGGACCTGCTCGTGACGACATTAATCCCAATACTGTCGAGCTTAACGGATACATTTGTAAACCGCCTATGTATAGAATCACACCTTTTAAACGCGAAATATCGGATGTACTTATTGCTGTAAATAGGGCATATAGTAAATCGGATTATATACCTTGTATCGCGTGGGGACGAAATGCACGTTATGTCAATACATTGTCGGTGGGCGATAGATTACAAATAATAGGTCGAATACAAAGTAGAGAATACCAAAAAGCATGCGAAGGTGATATAATAGAAACAAGAACGGCGTATGAGGTATCAATAGCGGGGATGAAAAGTGCACCCGGGAATGATGAAACAATTCCTTTGAAGAAAATAATATAGATTTTTTGCGGTAAAATTGATTTTTTACCGCTTTTTTTATAAATGATTCTTTACAATCCTTTTTAATGTGTGTTATAATAAACAAAGATTTAATCGGGAATTTGGTTTTACCGACGAATCGAATTGTTACAATCATTGATAGGAGTGTACAAATATTATGGTAGAAAGTAAAAACGGTATCGATCCATTGCAAGAAATGTTTAATGCGAGTATGGGCATGCAATCTTCCCCCAATACGTCTAACGGAAGTTTTGTTGTTTCTTATCCCAAGTCACTTGAGGATATCCAAGGTCTTATCGTGGGGTTAAAAAATAACAATTCAGCTCTTGTTAATTTTTGTAACGCTCCTAAGTCATTAATGCAAAGAATGATCGATTTTTTATCGGGCGCATGTTATGCATTGGATGCATCGATTTCCAAAATTATGGACGGTCAATATTTAATTACCGTATCCGGTGTATCTATCAAAGTAAATAAATAAGGTCTAAAACATGGGTTTTATTATTTTTGAAGTAATATTCTTTGCGGTCTTATTGGTGGCAGACCTATTGAGTAAGCGCTTTGTATTCTTGTTTTATCCTAAGGGTTCTACAAAAGTAGTTATTGAAGGTGTTTTAACATTCTACACGACAGAGAATGACGGAGCAAGCTTAGGCATTTTCTCAGGTAAGACAGGGATATTGATTGGTATAACTATTGCATCGATGGTCATTTTATTAGGAGTTATCGTATTACTTCATATTAAAAAGTTGCATAGTCAGCCTACGGGTAGATTCTTACTTTGTTCATTGCTAATGATATTATCGGGTGGTATTGCCAATCTCTATGATAGGATTCTTTTCGGCTATGTTAGAGATTTTATTCAATACACATTTTTAGAAACAATATTCGGTTCCAGCTTCTTTACTTGTAATGTAGCCGATATTTGGGTTTGTGTTGGTGTTGTGCTTATTATTATATATATTCTGTTTATGTATAAGGAGAAAAAGCCCGAAACAATAGTTGAACCTGAACGTTTTAACGAATCCGACGAAGAAAATATTAAAAAGGCACTTGAAATGCTTGATGAGAATAATCTTGAAGAGAATAATGAGGATATAGATAAAACAGAGTAGGTGATTGATTTTGTCCGAAACAGTTGAATTGTTATGTGAAAAAGAATATCCGAGAGCCGATGTTTTTATTGCAGAAAGCTTGGATGTAACACGCTCCTATGTAAAACAACTTGTTGAGAAAGGTGATGTGTATGTGAATGATGCTCCCATTAAGAAATGCGGAGTTTCTTTATCTATGGGTGACTCGGTAACTGTGGAAATTCCCGATCCCGTAATTATTTCTGCAAAACCGCAAAATATACCTATTGATATAGTTTATGAGGATGCTTATTTGATTGTAGTCAATAAACCTCAAGGAATGGTTACACATCCCGCAGTAGGTTCGCCCGACGGAACGCTTGTAAATGCCTTGATGTATCATTGTAGTAAACTCAGCACAATTAACGGTGTTATCCGTCCCGGTATAGTGCATAGACTCGATAAAGACACATCGGGGTTACTTGTTATAGCCAAAACCGATGAAGCACACCATTCTCTTCAAAAACAAATTGCGGAGAAAACTGCCGTAAGACAATACATTGCATTAGTAGATGATAACATTAAGGAAGATGAGGGCGTAATCGAAGCACCCATCGGTAGAAGCCCTAAGGATCGAAAACTGATGGCTGTTGTCGAACGTGGCAGATATGCTAAAACTTTGTATAGGGTAATTGATAGGTTTGTCTACTTCACCCTTGTTGAGTTTACTCTTAAGACAGGTCGCACACATCAAATAAGAGTGCACTGCAAGTATATTAAGCATCCTATTGTGGGCGACTTTTCTTATGGTGGCTCTAATTCGTTCGATGTAAAAGGTCAACTTCTTCATGCATATAAACTTAGTTTTAATCATCCTATTACGGGCGAAAGAATGTCTTTTGAAGCACCGCTTCCCGAACATTTTTGCAGAGTGTTAGATATCTGTTACAATAAACACAACTAATTGTTATTAATAAGATTAATATTTCATTAAGAGTTGAAAGAAATCAAGGATTTTTAAAATTGTTTTCTATAATTTGAATTGTGCGACTTTTTGATAAAAAGGCGACTTTTTATCGAAAAGTATTCTTACTAAAGTAAAGGATTTATATAAAAATCCTTGTCATGCATTGGTCTGGGGCATCCCGAAAAATACTAAAGGAGGTATCCACAATGGAGAGTCTAAATACGGAAGAAAAAGTTATTCGCTCAAACAGTTTGATTGAAAAGTACCGTTTAACTAACGCTATCATCTTCAAGAATCAGGCTTGGGAGATTTTTCGCGTTGACTTAGCAAAATTCGTTAATACTTATTTCAAAGGATACTCCAAAGAGGTAAAAGAGGATATTCTTCAATCAATGGCGTTGGTTGTTTGTAAATTGATTAACAAAGGAAGCTCCTTCGATCCGTCAAAGGGAGTATACCTTTTAACCTATGCAAGAAAATCATTGCTTGAAGCCGGGTATGAATGCGTAGATTCGACTAAAACATCGATGGCGTATAATCGTAAACTACTGATTTCTTTGAAGAAGAAAATAGAAACAGTTAAGCGTGATATTCCCGATGCATCCGATGAATCGATTATCGAAGCCTTTGTGAAATCAAAAAAGCCCGATATATCCGAACAAGAACTCAACGAGAAGATTTATCAATTAAAGAATTTGTTGGTTGTTCATCAAGGTTCTGTTAGTTTGGATACGCCAATTGACGAGGATGGAACGACAAGGGCTGAACTGGTTGCAGATGAAGGTGATTTTGTTAAAGGCATTGAGCAAAAAGATATATTCCAGTTATTTATTAGAATAATTGATGAAATGCATTCAAAAAAGGAATTGAGTCGATTGGAACATCAGGCGGTAAAGATTATGCTTACCGGTAAATTTGAAAATAGTACCGACGCAGGCGAATCTTTAGGCAAAAGTAGACAAAATTTCAATAGAGCTTTTAATAAGGCAAAGAAAAAGATACCCGTATACATAAGAACTAAATACCCAGATGTATGGGAATATTTAAGTAATTATTTTGGATAAAACAAGGATTTTTATTGAAAAAATCCAATATATAATTTGTATGGCAGAACGTAAAGAACTTAATTTGAATTGGATAGACGATTTGAAATCGCGGGCAGATATTTGTTCCGTGATAGGTTCTTATGTTTCGCTTGAAAAGAAAGGTCAAAAGTATTGGGCTTGTTGTCCTTTTCATGCTGAGCGCACGCCGTCTTTTGCCGTGGACGAGCTTCGAGGAAGTTGGTATTGTTTCGGTGCTTGTCACGAGGGTGGCGATGTCATCAGTTTTGAAATGAAGATTAATAATATCGATTTTCAGGAGGCGGTTAAGCGTCTTGCTTCAAAGGTCGGAATGAAACTTCCCGAGAGTTTTACTTTTGAAAAACACGACAAGGTAAGCGATCGTGATTATAACGTATTAGTCGAAACCGCTAAATTCTATCGTGAGAATCTTCAAAAAAATCCGAGCGTTATCGATTATTTGCATTCGCGTAATTTAAGCGATAAAACTATTTCGCAATTTGGATTAGGTTATAGCCCCGATTATAACAGCCTTGTCAATCATTTGGTTAAGAAGGGCTATTCTCGTAAGGAATTACTTGATCTTGGTTTATTGGCAGAACATGACGGAAGATTTTACGATTTTCTTGCCGAAAGAATGGTTGTGCCTATATTCGATCCGTATGGTAAAGTTATTGCTTTTGGTGGTCGCATTCTCAAAAAACCACCCGAGGGTAAGGCTGTTGCGAAATATAAAAATACCCGTGAAACTAAACTTTTCGTAAAAAATAAAGTATTATACGGAATGAATTTCGTAAGAAAGGCAAGGATAGGTAATCCTATTAACGATATAATAATCGTTGAGGGTTATATGGATGTTATCGGGCTTCATCAAGCGGGTATTCGTAATGTTGTAGCGAGTATGGGTACATCGCTTACCGATAATCAAGCGAAATTACTTAAAGCAATGGTTGATACCGTGTACATATGTTACGACGGTGACTATGCCGGTCAAACCAGTACATTGCGCGGACTTAAGGTTCTAAAAGCTCATGACCTTAATGTAAAGATTATGACAATGCCGGATGGTATGGATCCCGACGAATTGGTTGTTGACGGGCCCGAACCCTTCCTCGAATTGAAGAATAAAGCAATGGATCTATATGATTACTTGTTATTTAGAGCGGAAGACGGCTTGAATATGGCTACCCCTCAAGGCAAAATAAATTATGCAAAAAATGCGCTTGCCGTAATTAGTGATTTACCTACGATGGAGCGAGAAGTATACTTAGGCGTTATTTCAAAAAAATCATCTATACCGACTTCCAAACTTCGTACTAATCTCATAGAAATCGTCGGCAAAAATTTGCCGAACGAGAGAACCCAAGAGCAAAATTTTGAAGAAAAGACCGAGAAGAAATCAAAAAAAGAAGACGATTCTTTATTGAAGTCTGGACGATTTATTCTTAACTCTTTAGTCGTGAAGGAAGAATTGTTGGATGATAGATTGGATGTTAAACTGTTTGCGTCACAAACACAAAAACTTTTCTATAGTTACATAGTGGAATGCTTGTCGCAAGGTAGACGTCCGATTGCATCGACAGCATATAATATCGAGGGAGTAGATAGTGAGGAAATATCTAAAATATTGAGCACCAATGTTGATATTCCCGATTATAAGGCTTATTATAATGACTGTATTAGAAATCTACTAATTTATTATTATTCCGAACGCGCAAATGAACTTAAGGAATTATCAAACGGTCCCTACGATGATAAAACTCTAAATAAGTACAAAAGCGAAATACGTAGCGTAATGGCTAAATTGACAGAATTAAAGAAGAAATAGGTAATGGGAGGCAAACATGACCGAACAAGAAAAACAAGTTTTGATAAATGAACAATTTGAAAAGATTTTGAATGTCGCTATGCAAAAGGGCGGTGTGCATGAGGACGAAGTCGTTGCTAAGTTAGCAACATTGGAATTAAATGCACAAGATGCCGAGGTAATCTTTCAGAGATTGGACGAGCATGGTGTTAAAGTTATCAAAACACCTGTTGAAAAGAAAAATTCAATGGATAAGATTATGAGCGATATCAGCGTTGACGATGCCGTTAAACTCTATTTGAGAGATATCGGTAACTATTCTTTGTTGAGTATAGATGAAGAACGCGAAATCGCTAAAACAATGACCGAAACATCCGACCCTAAGGAAAAAGAAAAAGCTAAAAAGAAACTTAGCGAAGCTAACCTTCGTTTAGTTGTTTCTATTGCTAAAAAATACGTAGGAAGAGGTATGTCCTTCCTCGATCTTATTCAAGAGGGTAATCAAGGTTTATTGAAAGCTGTAGAAAAATTTGACTATACTAAGGGTTTTAAGTTCTCTACTTATGCCACTTGGTGGATTCGTCAAGCAATTACTCGTGCAATAGCAGATCAAGCCCGCACCATTAGACTTCCCGTTCATATGGTGGAAACAATCAATAAAACCGCTAAGACAACTCGTATCTTGACCCAGCAATTAGGTAGAGATCCCACCACCGACGAGATTGCCAACGAGCTTGGTATTAGCGTTGAAAAACTTATGGAAATCCAAAGAACGGCGCAAGATCCGGTATCGTTAGAGACACCTATAGGTGAAGAAGAGGACAGCCATCTCGGTGACTTTATCGAAGATTCTACTTATCCGCAACCTGCAGAAAAGGTCGAGCAAACAATGATTAGGGAACAGTTGTTCCAAGTATTATCTACACTTACCCCAAGAGAAGAAAAGGTTATTCGTATGCGTTATGGCTTAGACGATAATAAGACCAGAACTTTGGAAGAGGTCGGACAAGAATTTGGTGTTACCAGAGAGCGTATTCGTCAAATCGAAGCTAAGGCATTAAGGAAATTAAGACATCCTAAACGCAAAGAAAAACTCAAGGGTTTTGTAGATAAATATTAAATTGAATTATGTTAGTTAGAGACGTTTATACATTATTAAATAGTTTTGCACCATACGAAACTCAGGCGCATTACGATAATAGCGGTTTGAATGTCGGTAACCCCGACGCAGAGGTTACCAAGATTTTATTGGCTGTAGATGTTTCGCTTGAAACTATAGAAGAAGCTAAGATAAATGGTTGTAATGTGATACTTTCACATCATCCTATCATTTTTTCTCCAATGAAGAGCATTCTTGAATCTAATTATGTCGGTAAAGTCGTTATCGAGGCGGTCAAAGCATCCATTGCATTAATAAGTTGTCATACTAATATGGACCTTGCTGATGGCGGTATCAATGATTCCTTGGCAAGCTACTTGGAAGGTAATAATATTCGTAAGATCGAAGTGGACGAGTTTGCAAGAGTATTTGATGTGCCCGAAGTTAATTTATCCGATTATGCTTTATTTGTTTCGAATAAACTAAGCGATGATCGTGTATCGACTATCGGTTCGGGTAAAGTTCATACTGTAGCAGTAGTAGGCGGTGCAGGCGGTGACTATGGCTTGATTGATTATTGCATCAATAATGATATCGTATTGGTGACGTCCGAGATTAAGCACCATTCCGCAAGAATGATAGAGGATAGAGGTGGTAAATTGATCACTGTAGGTCACTTTACTAGTGAAAGGGTATTTATAAATATCGTAAAAAATATTTTAAAAGATAAGGTAGAAATTCTGGAATCGAGACAAACAACACCGTTTAATTCCGGAAGATAAAGGAGATTAACATGGATATTAAAAAATTGCTTGAATATCAATCGATTGATGTTGAACGTAGGAATGAGATTAAGAGATTCCAAAGCTTAGATGTTGTCAAGGGCTATAATAAGCAAAGACTAATTATTCAGCAAGCAACTGCCGCTGTAAGTAAGTTGAATAAAGATGCTGAGGAAACCGTTAAACAAATGAACAGCGTAACCGAGAGATATTTAGAAGTCGTTGAACTTATCAAGGATGCCGAGAAGAATCTTGAACATATCGAGGATGAAAACGAAGCTGATTTTTATATTAAGAATATTTCCAACTACGTTGCCACACTCGAACGCTTGGCAGATGAGGCGAAAAAGGTTAGCGAAAAAATAGTTAAACAAAGAGGGGATTATGCTAAGTTTATGGATGCAGGTAAGAATGCTACTCAAGAGGCCAAGAAAATGCAAGACGAGTATAAAGTTGAGCTCGATAAGAGTAAGGCGGTTAGAGCAGGTTTCGAGGCAAAACTTACTGCCTTGGCTAAAGGTATTAATCCCGAAGATTTAGCAAGGTATAATCAAATCGCTAAGGATGATAAATATCCGCCCATTCATATATTGAAAAACAACTATTGTTTTTGTAGAATTGAAATGCCCGGTAGTATAACTCAAAAGGTTAAATCGGACGGATGGTGTATTTGTCCCGATTGCGGAAGAATATTAGTGTCCGAAAATATCGAATTATAAATTGATTATAATATGTTATTTTTAAGAAGTCTCTTGGCTAAATTCAAGGGACTTTTTATGACATAGTTATAGCAATAAAAATTGCTGTAAACCGAATAGAAGAGAGTGTTAGATTATTAGGTAATTTATTAAGTTCCGATATCACGGAATTGACTTTAGATAGGTATTTTTGAATATTGATGTCATTTATATTACATGCATTCTTAACAAATTCTGCGGTTGATGATGTCGCTTTAGTTATGGTGTTTGTAATTATTTGTTTTGAAGTTACCGCATCGTTATTCTTTTCGAGTATCTCGGTAGCATTGTATAAATCACTTAATACTTCTTGATCGAAATCTTTGCATTTTTCATATTCGCCTTTAATATTAGACGGAACATTTTTGAGTGAAGATGACTTGAATATTTTGTATACGGTATAGTTTGTTTTTTGAGAAACGATATTTGCATCATTCTCGGTTAGATAGAACGAAATTAATACATTGAATTGTCCGTTATAATGAATAAATCCGGCACATCCTTTTTCTTTTAGATTATCGGATAAGGCGATAGCTTCTTCTTGTGTATCAAAAGAGCCTGCAGATAAACAGTAGATATAATCGGGTTCTTCCAAAAAACAAGTTAATAAGCCATTTATTCCTTTATCATCAAATAAATCAAAATAAAGTAAAACTGCAGATAGACAAATGGAAATCAAAAGAAAGATAACAAATATTATTTTAATTGGTTTAAATCGTTTATCCTTAGGTTTTATTGTCGCTTTTTCGGTGATTGTGGTACGAGCATCATCGAATTTATATTCACCCGAGACATCGGAACTATCTCGAAACTCTTTTTTAAAATCTCCGTATAACATATAAAATTATATGCTTAATTATATTGTCCCATTACAAAAAAAAATCCAATCTTACGATTGGAAAAAGTGTTGCGCACATACTCCGATAAACATACAACAGAGCGGTCCCTTAGTAGTTCGCTACTCCGGAGCGCCCTTGTGGCACACAAGAAAATCCACTTAGTGCTGCTGCGGTCAGGCCCTGACACGGTTCATAGCATCTCATTGCACAAGACCCCGGGATCAACACCACTTGCTAAAGTCAGCCTCCACCATATGCTACCTCGATATGCGTTCTGCCTTGCTACAGCGGTTTGCAAGTTACAGGGCACCGCTAGCTCCCCACATAGCGCAACATAATCATTATATCATACGATTAAACAAAAATCAACCTTTTGATTTGATAAAAGTAAAACAATTCGAAACAATTCGAAACAAGTTATAACAGATCACGCAATTAACTCTGTATTATTCGTTTACTTACAGTCATTCATTTTATGATTGACAAAAAATGTATTATTTGATACTATTATAGTATATTAAAAAGGATGAACTATGAAGCAGGCAACTGATTGGAAAGATTATGAGATTATAGCGACCGGAGACGGACTTAAATTGGAGCGTTGGGGTAAGATTTACCTTCTTAGACCCGATCCCCAAATTATTTGGCATAGTAAAATAGATCTTTTTAACTATCCTAAACTTAATGCTCGGTATAAACCGCTTGGAAAAATCGGTGAAAAGTGGGAGTTGCTTAAGCCTGTTCCCGAAAGCTTTACCATTACGAGAAAGGGCTTGTCCTTTAATTTAAAACTTCGTAAAGGATTTAAGCATACAGGTTTGTTTCCCGAACAAGCGGTAAATTGGGACCTAATGCAGGAGATGATTCGTAATGCCAATAGACCGATTAAGGTTCTCAATTTGTTTGCTTATACAGGAGGTGCCACATTAGCTTGTTTACAAGCCGGTGCCCAAGTAACCCATGTCGATGCCGCTAAAGCAATGGTGGATAACGCTAAGGAAAACCTTAGATTATCGGGCCTTTCTTCCGACGGTTGTAGATGGATAGTAGATGACTGTCTAAAATTCGTTCAGCGTGAAATCCGTAGAGGCAATAAGTATGATGCAATTATTATGGATCCTCCGTCATTTGGTAGAGGCCCTAACGGAGAGGAGTGGAAAATTGAGAATAATTTATACGATCTCATTGCTACCACTAAACAGGTATTAACTGATAAGCCATTGTTTTATTTGATCAACTCATATACTACGGGCTTACAACCGACCGTTATCAACAACCTTTTGAAAATTCATTTTTCGGATATCGAGGGTGAGTCGGAGGCGTATGAAGTAACACTTCCCACCGATGAAGGCATTGATCTTCCGTGTGGATGTAGCGGTTTATATAGATTTAAAAACTAAATAAGGATAGTATAGTATGAAATTTGATTATAATGATCTTAATATCGTATACGAAGATAATCACATAATTGTTGTTGTAAAACCTCAAGGTATTCCTTCGCAACAGGATAAATCGGGCGACGACGATATGCTGACTCTTATCAAACGTTATTTGATAGAAAAATACAATAAACCTGGTAATGCATATGTCGGCTTGGTTCATAGATTGGATAGACCGACCGGTGGCGTGATGGTTTTTGCCAAAACCAGTAAGGCAGCCGAAAGATTGCACGAATCCTTACTAAACGGCGAAGTCGAAAAAACTTACCTTGCTGTTGTAAGCGGTGTACCTCGTCAAAAGAGAGAAAGATTAGAGGATTACTTACAAAAGTTTGAAGCACTAAACATAGTTAAAGTTGTACCGCCAGTTACCAAAGGTGCCAAAAAAGCCGTACTCTATTATAGCGTTTTAGATACTAAAGAGGATTGTTCTCTTGTTTCGGTTAAACTTGAAACAGGTAGAAGTCACCAAATCAGAGTTCAAATGTCTAATATCGGCAATCCGCTTTTAGGTGATGTTAAATATGGTCCATCCAAAAGTAGATGTCCATATGATCTTGCACTTTGGTCTTCCGAAATTAAGTTTAAACATCCAATCACTAAAGAAACATTGGTATTTAGAGTATATCCCGATAAAGAAAAATATCCCTTCAGTTTGTTCGACATAGATGGATTTTTGAAGGTGTCGATGAATAATAATTAATTATTCTTAACATTGGGTTATTTTATAATATATCATGTTATAATATCAATAGAAATCTGCGATGCACGAAATTGTAGCTTGTGCGCAACCCCATCTTTAATTTCGGGCTTATGGTGAACGATCTATCTGATGTCAGGCCACATCGAGTATATCTCAATCGGTGGAAGGCAAAGAGTTAGGCATAACCTGCCCACCTGCGTAAGCGGGTTTTGGTCAGTTACCTCTGCGGCATATGCGGATAATAAAGAATACAGCCAAGTTGTTAGATTATGGCTGTATTTTTTATAGTCAAATAGTTAGGAATGTAATTTCAATTACATTTTATTATATGTTTTTTGGTGGTCTATTGATTGCTAAGAGCTTATAATTAATAATCCTTTATCAATAATCCGCTCCTTATTGATTAAGTACGGATTATTTTAGTTTAATCGATATCTGTGATTATCGAAACTGTCCAGTTTATTTTAAATTCGACTTCCAAATCGTCAATGTTATAGTATGGGCGAACCTTATCTTTAAATGTTTGTAGCATTTTCTCTATAACATCCCCATATGATCTTTTTTTAATTTCATTAAACAATGAATCGATTATTACTTCTCTATCGGTTAAAGAATAGGGGGCTTCTATGTCTGCTCTTGCTTGTACGTCAAAAATCAACTTATGATTCTCTATTGATTTTAAGACATTCAAAGCGAACCTATTATAGTTACCGCCATAGTGAAGTTTTACAACTGAGTATTTTGTTCCATAGTATTCGTAGTAACCTTGCCGACCTTCGTAGGCTTCAATACTTTTGATTAAATAATTGACGGCATCTTCCTTGGTCTTATTCTTAATCAAATAATCGAAATATCTTTGAGCACGATCAATTCTTGGAGTATATAAATCCGAAAATATTTTTACAACTTTTTCAATTGTTTCATCCTTGTCCTCGTCCTCGGAACAACTTATGATAGATATTGCCATAGCGATAGCAGTATCCGATACAATTTTAGTATCGTTTTCCAATTCACGCGTATGGAGTAGGGCGAGCATAATTACGGCAGAAATTAAATTATTATATTCTTCGTAATAATCATTCTTGATTAATTCATACAAAATAAGAGAAACCTCTTTTTCGATGGAATCGAATTCTAAATCCATAAGTGTCTCCGAGATATCGGCAATTACGCATCTAATAGGAAGTTTGTTAAATATTTTCTCGACATCTAAAAAAGAATCGTATCCTTTTAAAATCTGTGTTACCGAATTGACCACCCATTTTTCGTCTATTTGCAAAAACGTAGGGATAAGTCGTCTTTCGTTTGCGTAATTAGTCTTTGATTTAAACATAGTATGAAGTAGATCAAGATGTTCCGATACATAGATGTTTGAAATTACATTTGGATTAACATCAGGAGGACAATTATTGGGAAGTACAGTATATAATTCGTCTAAGAAAGCGGATTGTTTAGAATCTATCGGTAACATATCGATTAGAGATAAAACCGCATTATAATTATAGATAACCGATTGGTCTTCTAAAGTTTTCTTGGAATAAGCAATGGCATTAGGATCTTTTTCGTGAATATGTAATACAATATCTATTATTGAAGTTTTGGCGTTGAAAATAATACCGAGTGCTTCATCGGTAAACCAATAGTTATTATTCTCATCGATATAACAGCTAAACTTTCTATCTTTAACTTTAGCATCTATCTTTTTAAAATTATCCATAAAACTTTTCTCCTTTATCTGTATACTTCTATTATAAACAAAAAATAGAGAATATGCAACAATGAGTTTATATCTATTTTGCTATTGTTAACAAATATGTTAAAAAAATTGCACTTGAAAACAATGCGAAGATGTAGTATAATAAACAAAAAAGAGAGGTAATTATATGTTAGTCGGTATAATTGTGGGTGCAACTCTACTTATAGCTTTGGTTTTATGTCTAGTATATACTTTAGTTAATAAAAAGTATGTTCGTTTTGTCCAAAAAAATAGTAAACAATTGAAAGAAATGGGTGAGGTTAATAGACTTTTTAACTTTTATACGAAAGAGAATATGGACCAGCATTTTACATACGATAATGAAATCTTTTATGATTCGATTTCATGTAGAGATTATTTAACTTACGAGTTGCAATTTTTGCAAAGGAAAGTTTTTGATCAAATAAAGAAAATGGATTATAATAAAAGAGTCTATCCAATATACCTGTCAAGAGTCGAAGCAATAAATGATTTTGGTAAGTTCGAAAATCCAATAGAAAAACTTAACAGCAAAAAACTACTGAAAATTGAACAAGAGTTATCTAAAAAGATAGTTTACAAGAAACCGGAAATGGATTTTTCCATAAGAGTATTTTTATCATGCTCGAAAATTAACGGTGAGATTTATAGAAGGAAGAATCAAACGTTTTATGTAGATGAAATAAAAGAAATTTGCAAAATGCTAAACGAACGAAATGGTGATTTTTATAAGAATCGATCGATTTGGGATTCAATTTGCCGTGTAGAAAGAGGCAGAGTATCAAACAAAATGAGATTTGCAATCTATAAAAGAGATGGATATAGATGTCGTTATTGCGGTGCTTCCAATAAATTTACAGAATTAGAAGTCGACCATATCAAACCAATAGCGAAAGGCGGAAAATCAACCTATGATAATCTTCAAACATTATGTCATAGATGTAATGTCAAAAAAGGAGATTCATATTAGGGAATAGCATAATATTATTTTGAAAATAATACGGATTTTTCTTGTCTGTGTCAGTAGTTAGCTATTATGTCGTACTGAGCGGATTTTCGTCCACTGTCAAAATGATTCTCGTCCCGTCATAGTGAGCGAAAAACGAAGTCCGTAGTCGAACGGCGTAGTCGCGACGGATCGGTCGGCATCTTGATTTCTTGTAAAAAAGCAGGTCACATCACATACTTTTTACATAAAAGACAATAATAATTTGCGGAGCGGGGCGGGATTTGCAATCGTCAGCATCAATTGAAATACATATGACGGCGCACGATACTCTAAAGTGTAGTGAATTTATGCTTTGCCTACGCCTTCGGTCAGCCGCTAAAAACGACACACCGTGTCCTTTTCTTAACGCTCTCGTTCGATATCCCCTTGTTAAGTGTAGTGCTTATAAACGAAAAAATCGGAAACTTCGTTCCGACTCTTTTTCTTCTGGTACCCGATAGGGGAATCGTTCTTAGCTGCGGCAAAGCAGTGGTACTAATAACTTTGTATGCTTTGCCTACGCCTTCGGTCAGTTGCTAAAAACGACACACCGTGTCCTTTTCTTAACGCTCTCGTTCGATGTCCCCTTG
>CAYMNK010000001.1:20630-238474 GCA_964391805.1 uncultured Christensenellaceae bacterium
GCTAAAAACGACACACCGTGTCCTTTTCTTAACGCTCTCGTTCGATGTCCCCTTGTTAGGTTTTTGCGTTTTTTAAACGAAAAAATCGGAACATTCGTTCCGACTCTCTTTTCTGGTACCCGATAGGGGAATCGAACCCCTGATTCAGCCTTGAGAGGGCTGCGTCTTAACCGCTTGACCAATCGGGCATATTTAAAACTATATTATATTATCATCTTGGTTAAAAAAAATCAACTATTTTTTGTTTGTTTTTTCAAAAAAGTTCAATAATTTTCCAAAAGTCAATCAATATTTACATTTTTCTTAAGATTTGGTAAAATTTGCGATTTTGATACTTATTAATATTGAAAATTGTAGTAATCTTATATATAATATTGATAATAATACAGTATTGAGGTAAGCATGGCTAAAGCGTTTGATAAATTATTGTGTCTCGTTTGTAATTATAGCATTTCGGCTGACAAAAAGGGCAATTATACCTGTCCTTGTTGCGGTATGTCTTTTAAATCAAAAATTCTAAAGGATAAAAGATTTGCACTAATTTCGGAAATGATCGATAAGCGTATGAGTGGAGATTTCGAAAAATCATCCGCTATTTCAGCACAACTTAGTCAGCTTAGTAAAGATTATAGCGTAATATCTAAATGGAATAGTTATTTATGTTCCATTAAAGTCGTTTTAAATTCAGACGGATATTTTATTTCGGATAGATTGCCCAAGGGCACTAAACCTAACGTCGATAATTTGAGATTTCAAGAGTTTTGTCAAGATGCCTTCAAAAATGATAGGGCTTTTTGTGGTTCCGCTTCCGTGATTCAAATTAAAATTAAAGAGTATTTTGAGGATAGAAAAGATGAATTAGATTTTGCTAATCCTTCTGTAGATATTTTACCGATTGATGATTGTGATATCGAGATTACCAAAAACAATTCTATAACTTTGTCCGATTCTACGGATTCTTTTAATACTGAAGATGATGACGATATAATCGACGATGATATAATTGATGATGACGAAGACTATGCTCTCGAAGAAATATCAATAGGAGAAATTGATGAGCATGATGATGACATAGACGTCAAATCAGTTCAAAATGTTGATTTTGTAGACCATTCGGAAATAGATGTAATCGAAAAAGTTTATGATTCCAATAATATTGTTTCAGATGAAACCGATAAAGTAAGTACCGAAAACTTTGTCGATACTTTGGATGTAGATGAGATCGATGTCGATGAAGATATTGTTGTTGATGTTCCTGAAGTTTCACTTGACGATACTGTAACGGTCGAAGAAAATAATCCTTTGCCTAACCTTTCGAGCATTATTGACGAGTTGGACATAGAAGATTCTATACAAGAAAACGGCATATCTAATGACGAACTCGATATATCTGATAATAGCGATGTGGTAGAACCCGTCGTAGATGAAGCAGACCCGTTGGACGCCGCCAAAGTTTTGATAGAGTCTGAAATAATCGAAGATCGTAAAGCGGGTTTAGAGCTTATAAAAAATCAAGCAAAACTTGGTTTACCTAATGCGATGTATTTATACGGCTATTGTTGGGAAAAGGGTATTTGTGTTATCAAAAATTGTAAAAACGCACTCTCTTGGTATAAAAAAGCTTCCACTTCGGGTGTTGATTGCTCCAAAGATGTTTCAAGAATGGAAAAAGAAGTTGTTGAAAAAATCGCAAAACAAACAGCATCGTCTAAGAGTAGAAACAGTATTGATCTCGATGAAGGAATAAGATACTATAATCGTAAGGATTATGACAAAGCATTTGCTATTTTTAAGCGTGCAACAGAGTCTAAGAATAAGAATGCATATTTTTATTATGCGATATGTCTTGAATATGGTTTAGGTTGCGAAGTTGCACCTGAGGAAGCCTTCAATTATTATTCTCAAGCGGTTAGGGCGGGTGATGATAATGCACTTTACTATCTTGCTCAATGTTATTTAAGAGGTTTTGGTTGTGAACCGAATGCCCAATTGGCTTACAAGTATTTTAAAAAATCGGCAGATAACGGTAACGCTAAAGCCGAATATCGTATAAGCCTATGCTATAAACAAGGAATAGGAGTTGAAGTCAACATGAAGTCCGCATTCAAGTGGGCTTTGTCCTCCGCTCAAAAAGGTGTGCTTGATGCTATCAATGACGTCGCTTGGTATTATGTAAGCGGTATGGGAACCAAAAAAGATTATGATAACGCTTTTAAATGGTTTAAAGAAGGTTCGGCTTTAGGCGATGCCAATGCGATGTATAATCTTGCAATTTGTTATGAACAAGGATACGGTGTGGACTGTGATTTTGATGAAGCGATTAAATGGTATCGTAAAGCGTCAAGACTCGGTTCGACTACAGCACGCAAGAGACTTAAACAAATTAAACAATAATTAGGTAGTATAGAAACCTAAGCTTACCAAAAGACCGTTATTTACCTTTTGCATCTCATCTTCGCTAAGTTCCCCAATTCTTTCTCTAAGGCGTTTTTTATCGAGTGTTCTTATTTGTTCGAGTAAAACTATCGAATCGACTGCAAGACCGTAATCACCGCCTGAAAGTTCGATATGAGTGGGAAGTTTAGCTTTTGTTTGCTTACTTGTGATTGCTGCTGCAATAATGGTCGGCGAGTATTTATTTCCGATATCGTTTTGAACGATTAGAACAGGGCGAATTCCGCCTTGTTCGCTTCCGACTACCGGACTTAGATCCGCATAATACATTTCACCTCTTTTTATCATGGTTTTCTCCCTTGTGCTTATACTACAGTATATGAGAATTTCCACCGTTATGTATAAGCCGAATGTTGTTTATAATGTGATTATTCACAAATAAAAATAAAAATAATCGAAATAATATAAAAAAAAATTGTACTTATTCAAAAAGTGTGATATAATGACTAAGAAATCTTTTATGGAGGGATTTATAATGCAATATTCAAAAGACGTTCAAGAAATGGTTTGCGTTAAGCAAGGAACCAGTCGTGGCGCATCTCCCATACCTGAGGAAGGTAGATGGGTTCAAAGTAAAGAGATTGCCGACATTAGCGGTTTAACCCACGGTATCGGTTGGTGTGCTCCCCAACAGGGCGCTTGTAAATTGACCTTAAACGTTAAAAACGGTATCATTCGTGAGGCACTCGTTGAAACACTCGGTTGTTCCGGTATGACACACTCTGCAGCAATGGCTGCCGAAATTCTTCCCGGTAAGACCTTGTTAGAGGCTTTAAATACCGACTTAGTATGTGATGCAATCAATACTGCAATGAGAGAACTTTTCCTACAAATTGCATATGGTCGTACCCAATCCGCATTTTCCGAGGACGGTCTACCCATCGGTGCAGGTAAAGAGGACCTTGGTAAAGGTATCCGCAGTCAGGTTGGTACCATGTATTCCACTCAAGCTAAGGGCGTTCGTTATTTAGAGATGGCTGAAGGTTATATCACCAAAATGGCTTTAGACGCTAACGACGAAGTAATCGGTTACGAGTTTGTTAAACTTGGCGTTATGATGGAAATGATTAACCAAAAGGGCGTAGATCCTGCTACGGCACTCGCTAAATGTACCAGTACTTACGGAAGATACAATGAAGCCGTTAAGTATATCAACCCGCGTAAAGAGTAAGGGAGGACTGAATAATGGCTATCACTTTTGAAGGTTATGAAAGAAGAATAGATAAGATCAATGTCGCTCTTAAAGAGTACGGAATCAATGATCTTGAAGAAGCAAGAGCTATTTGTTTAGCTAAAAACATCGATGTAGAAGCAACCGTTAAGGGCGTTCAACCCATCGCATTCGAAAATGCAGTTTGGGCTTACACCATCGGTTGTGCTATTGCAATCAAGAAGGGCTGTGTTAAAGCTGCAGACGCTGCCGAAGCTATCGGTATCGGTTTACAAGCATTCTGCGTTCCCGGTTCTGTTGCTGATCAAAGAAAGGTTGGTTTAGGACATGGTAACTTGGGTGCAATGCTCCTTAGAGAAGAAACCGGTTGTTTCGCATTCTTAGCAGGTCACGAATCATTCGCAGCTGCAGAGGGTGCTATCGGTATCGCTCGTACAGCTAATAAAGTTCGTAAAACTCCTCTAAGAGTTATTTTGAATGGTTTAGGTAAGGACGCTGCTTATATTATCAGCCGTATTAACGGTTTTACATTCGTTGATACCAGATACGATCAATACACCGACACTTTGACCGTTGTTCAAGAGATTCCTTTCTCTAACGGCGAAAAGGCTCAAGTTCGTTGCTACGGTGCATATGACGTTAACGAAGGCGTTGCTATCATGAGAAGTGAAAGTGTTGACGTTTCCATTACAGGTAACTCCACCAATCCTACCAGATTCCAACACCCCGTTGCAGGTACCTATAAGAAATGGGCTATCGATAACGGTAAGAAGTATTTCTCAGTAGCATCCGGTGGCGGTACAGGTCGTACATTACACCCCGATAACATGGCTGCAGGTCCTGCTTCCTATGGTATGACAGATACTATGGGTAGAATGCATTCCGACGCACAGTTTGCAGGTTCGTCCTCCGTTCCTGCTCACGTAGAGATGATGGGCTTGATCGGTATGGGTAACAACCCGATGGTTGGTGCTACCGTTGCATTGGCTGTTGCAATCGAAGAGAATATGAAATAATATTGATAACAATTCAAACTAAGCGGATTCAAGTGATCCGCTTTTTTGTTGTATTATAATCTTCTATAAAGAAATATTATTAAAATCCGCTATTGATTTATAGTTGTTGGTATGATATAATTAAATATATTTAGAACATAGAATGGAGATTATTTATGTTTAGTTTTAGTATGAAAAACTTGCTTTCGGCAAGTGTTCAAAATAAAGCATCGGATTTGCACATAACGGTTGGGTTACCGCCAATGCTTCGCATTAACGGAACATTTAAACGTTATGGATCCGAGGTGCTTGAGAGTGCCGATAGCGAAAGATTGGTAAAAGAAATACTTAATCCCGACCAATTCGCTAAATTAAATAAGGTTGGCGAGGTTGATTGTTCCATATCTCTTGGCGGTAATAGATTCCGTGTAAATGCATTTTCTCAAAAGGGTTGTTATGCAGCGGTTTTGCGTACAATTAATAACCGAATAATGTCTTTTAGAGAATTAGGATTGCCTGATACCGTTGAAAAATTATGCAATAAACAGCGTGGATTGATTCTTGTGACTGGACCTACCGGAAGCGGTAAAACAACAACACTTGCAAGTATGATCGATAAGATCAATAGGGAAAGAAGCGGTCACATAATCACCCTCGAAGATCCTATAGAATACTATCATGCGCATAATCGTTGTATTGTTAACCAACGCGAACTCGGTCAAGATACCATTTCTTTCGCCAATGCATTGAGAGCAGCCTTGCGTCAAGATCCCGATGTAATACAGGTGGGTGAAATGCGTGATCTCGAAACAATTCAAACGGCACTCACTGCTGCAGAAACAGGTCACCTTGTTTTGTCGACTTTGCACACTATCGGTGCGGCTGCTACAGTTGATCGTATTGTCGACGTTTTCCCTGCGTATCAGCAACAGCAAATTAGGACTCAACTTGCCAATGTTTTACAGGGTGTTATATCTCAACAACTTCTTGTTAAGGCGGATGGTACGGGTAGAGTTGCGGCTTTGGAAATCATGTTACAACATCCTGCGATTAATTCGTTGATTAGAGAGGGTAAGACTCATCAAATGAATAATACCATATCCACATCGGGTGCTTTGGGTATGCAACTTATGGATGATTCTTTAGCAGGCTTATTTAAGTCGGGAAGAATTACTTATGAAGAAGGCTTAGCACATTGTGTAGATTTAGATATGTATAAAAGAAAAGCAAAGGAGATATAAGAATGAAAAAGTGTATCCTAATTATTTCCATTATCATTCTGACATTAGGTGCTGTGTGCTGTACGGGATGTACAGCGGTGGACAATTCTGTTTTGAGTGAAGATGGTTGTTGGCGATATATAATAAATGAAGATGATACTATTACTTTGTCGGCAATAGTTGAGATGAAGTCGGAAATCGTTATTCCCGAGACGATTGACGGATATACGGTATCGTCATTATCCGACAAGTTGTTTGTGCTAATCGATGACGGAAACGCCAATAAAAAGTATGAAGGCGTTTATGCCGATAATAATTTACTCACATCGGTAACGATTAATGCAAAAGTAAAAGAGATACCCAATATGTGTTTTTATATTTGCAGAAAATTAAGCGTTGTCAATTTGCCCGATTCTTTAGAAAAAATCAACGACTTTGCTTTTTATGGTTGCAATTCTCTCGAAAAAATTACTTTGCCCGAATCTTGCGTTTCGCTTGGAAGTTACACGTTTCGCGAATGTAGCAAATTGAGCGAAGTGAGTATCAAGTGTGCTTTGATTCCCGATATCGGCGATAAATGCTTTTATATGGTTGATAACAAGGCAAGCGACGACGATCAATATTATATCATTCCTAACCTAAAAATCGTAGTTAAAGATATTGCTGTTTATGGTATTGATAACTTGGAATCATTGAGAAAAGAGACAAGAAATAATTCGTATAAGTATTGGCAAGAGTACGTAAACGCCGATCGCATTGTATCGATCAGCGTTAACGAATAGGAGAGAATTATGAACAATGATATTGTAGAATCCTCGTCATCGAGAAAACTTAAAACCTTCACTAAAAGTGAAAGAAATTGGTACTTAGTCGGTTTAGCGGGACAGAATATTATATATAATATCGTAAATGCATGTATAATGTATTACTTGCAGTTTACGGTATTAGTTCCTGCTATGACTGTTAGTATCATTTTTACCGTTGCTCGTATATTTGATGCATGTAACGACCCGATAATGGGTACTATAGTTGATAGAACAAGATCAAAATACGGTAAGTGTGTTCCTTATCTTAGAATAATTCCTATACCGATAATGATTATCACAATATTGTGTTACGTTAGTTTTGGTTTTTACGGAGACGGAAGCAAGGCACTCGATACGGCTATTGTGGCGTGGACAGCTTTTACATATATA
The DNA here is from genome assembly GCA_964391805.1 of uncultured Christensenellaceae bacterium. Classification (GTDB taxonomy): domain Bacteria; phylum Bacillota; class Clostridia; order Christensenellales; family CAG-1252; genus RUG14300. Next base: position 27,667 of record CAYMNK010000001.1, read on the forward strand.
ATGTGGGGAATGCTTTATACTATTGGCGATATACCTTTATGGGGCGTAACTTCATTGATGACCGAAGATGCAAAAGATAGAGAAAAACTATTGACTCTGGCGAGAGTTTTCTCAACAGTTGCGGGCGGAGTTGTTATGCTCTCAATGCAATCGATTGCACTTGGACTGGGTGGTTTCTTCTCAACTAAGTTTAATATATCGGCTCCCGAAGGCGAAAAGTACGGTTTTCTTGCGATAGCGATAATCTTTGCGATAATCGGTACGGTGATGTTCCAATTTACTGGCTTTAAGGTTAAAGAACGTATTTCGCCAACCGAAAAAACCAATTTAAAAGAGAATTTAAAAATAATAGTACATAATAAACCTTATGTGCAGTTAATGCTTTCAGGTGTATTCGGCAGTACAAAGAGTATTATTAATATTGTTGCGATGACATTGGTAAGTTACTATTTCGCAAGTAAAGATCCTATTCTTGCGTTTGTATACTTATTATTGTTAGGTGGCGGTGTATTCTTGGGAATGTTTGTAGGTATGGGAATCGTTCCTGCTCTTAATAAAAAGATATCAAAGAAAAATATCTACAACTGGTCAAATATTATCAGTATCATACCTTATCTTTTGATATTCGTTGCATACAAGATAGCACCTCATCATCTTACCGATGCTATTTGGTTAGTTATCTGTTTCGTGATGTTTGCCATTGTTGGTGTGGGTAATGGTATAACTACTGTTTTACAATCAACAATGATTGCAGATTGTGTAGACTATGAAGAATATAAGAATAATAGAAGACCTGACGGACTTTTCTTCTCGGGACAAACATTCTTAGTCAAACTACAAACCGGTATCGCAACCATAATTTGCGGTATAGCGTATACAATAGTTAAGTTTTCAGATTCGCGTGTCGCGGAAGTAAATGCATTTATCAGCGCCGGTGGTACACCGAGATTATCTCAAGAATACTCAACATTTATGATGATACTATTCCTTATTGTATCCATACCGCCTGCAATAGGTTGTTTGCTGACAGTAATTCCGACTTGGAAATATGCGTTAGATGATAAAGAACATTCTCGTATAATGGATGTTTTGATAGAACGTCGTCGCCTTAATGCTGAGGTGAGTGAAATTAGTGATGGAATCGAAACCTCTATTGAAAAAATCGAGGTAGAGGAAAATTCTGATCAAGAATAACATAAAAATAAAAACGCAGGGAATTTAAAGCTTTGCGTTTTTATTTGTTAGATTCGTCTTCTTTATGTTCTTTTGGGGTAACATATGCGGTCTTAAAATTGGTATAAATAACAGCGCCTTTTACACCCGAGGGATTCTTTTTGACAAACTTTTTTTCGCAGTAGTCAACCGCAATTTTATGCGTTTGCTTGCCCTCTGAGTAGAATGATGCGATTTCGGCACCGGCTTGAATTATTTCGGAAGGAATAGTGCCCCCGTTGTTTTTAATGAGTACATGTGATCCGTGTAAATCTTTGACATGCAACCAAATGTCTTTTTCGCTCGACATCTTAAAGGTTATTTGTTCATTGTCGATATTGTTTCTTCCGCGATAAATTGTATATCCGTTTATGATATATTGTTTTGGCGGTAGGGCAAGAGTCTTCTTTGAACGCTTGTCTTTTTTTGTTTTGTCTTCAAGTATCCCCGACAAACTTGCTTCCTCTTTAATACCTGCTATTTCGCTTGCAATAGAGCACACTTCGAGGTGTGCTTTTAAGGAATACAGATAATCGAGTTTCTTTTCCAAATCTTTTACTTGTTCCGTAGCGATTGATAAGGTGCGTTTTGCTTTGGCGTATCTTTTGAAATAAGCTTGAGCGTTTTGTTCGGGAGTAAGCATCGGATCGAGTGTTACGCTAATAGTCTTATCTTCGTAATAATCGTACAAATCGACCTTCTTATCACCTTTTTTAAGTAAATAAAGGCTGTTTGTGATGATTTCACCGATTTTACGTAATGATTCGGCGTCTTTAGAATCTAATACTTTTTGTTTAGCAATTCCAAGTGCTTTTTCCGCTTTTTTGATAGCATTTTTTATAGCATTGCTTGCTATTTTACTTTCATTAGAGAGGCGTGTTCGTCTGTCTCTTTCTTGGCAACATAGTTTAACCGCTGTGTTTATGGAATCAACATAAGATACTTTTTGATTAAGATGTGTATATGGATATACATAAAAATCTTCGTTATTCTCGTTTAATACATAACAGGGTTTATAGATAGACGATGTACTTACCGAATATAATTCGTCTATAGCGTTAGCGATAGTGTTTGCTTGATTTTCGCTAATATCGGTACAGTCTGGATCGATATTTAATCGAGTGCATAATTCAGTTGCCGTGATGATAGAGAAACCCGATACCGCGCCGATGATTTTCTTAACGACAATATCTTTATCGTTTGCGAGTAGTGCCGAAATTATACGGTTTGTATCATTAGGTGCAAGTTTATCGTTAGGCGGTAATTCATACTTAATTTTGGGAAGTATACATCTAAATGAGTTCTCGGGATAAATGTGGCGGAGAGATTCAATGATTTTCCCTTCATCATCGCATAGAATTATGTTGCTATATCTGCCCAAAAGTTCTATGTATAAGGTGTTTGAAACCTCGTCGGCCATCTCATTTTTACCCTTGAATGATATCTTGATTATTCTATCGTAACCGACTATTGAAAAATCTTCAATTCTTGCTCCGATTAATTTTTTACGTAAAAGCATTAAGAATGCAGGAGCAACATAAGGATTATCTTTCTTTTCGTCGGTAATATGTATTCTCGGGCAATTAGGGTTGACCGAAACTACCATAATAACGGTTTTGTTCTTATGGATATAAAAGGTGAACTCGTCTTTTTCGGGCTGATTTATCTTTTCGATTCTTCCACCTAAAGTAACAGACGACAATTCATCGGTCAATGCTTTTAAAGTATACATATCGTTTGGCATGAGTTTATTATACTTTATTAAACGCTATTTTTCAAGTAAAATCATAAAACAACCTATGTTATTATTACTTTTTTGTTTTTATTGATAAAAAGTAATGCTTAAAAACTTGTCAAAAAGTTATTAATATGCTAAACTAATAAATATTAAATATAATTAGAAGTGTGCGCTAAGCACTATAATTTCGGAGGACAAAATGAGTAACGAAGTTGAAAACAATGTAGTTGAAAACGAAGAGTTTAAACCGGTTATCGAGATCAGAGGACAGAGCTATGATTATTCCTATTCTGTAGAAGATACCGATGATTGTACAAAAAAGTATGTTATTAAGGTAGAGGGTGACCTATATCTTGCAATGGAACGCGAAGCTTATTATCAAACAAAAGGTAAATATTCTATTCCCGGTTTCCGTAAGGGTAAAGCAACCATGCATGCAATCAAGAATTATTACGGCGAAAGTACCTTCCTCGAGGCTACAGTCGACTATGCTATAGATAACATTTATCGTTTAATGTATAGACCTGTTTTATTGAAGAATAATATGGCAGCATCTCCCGATGTAGAAGTTAGAAGTATTTCTGACGGTGTGATTGAATATGCATATATTATTACCGTATTCCCTGAAGTTGGCGAAATCAACTACAAGGGTTTGGATATCCATTGCTACAATGAGGATAAGTATATCAGCGAACTTATCGATAAGAAGTTAGAGGAAGCTCGCGAAAAAGTCGGTAGTTGGGAGTTTGTAGAGGATCGTCCTCTTCAAGACGGAGATACAGCTAATATCAATTACTGCGGTAAAGTTGACGATGTTGCTTTTGAAGGCGGTACGGCAGATGATCAAGACCTTGTTATCGGTTCTAATACATTTGTTCCCGGATTCGAATCTCAACTTATCGGTATGAATATCGGTGAAACGAAGGATATAGATATCACATTCCCCGAGAATTATCATGCAGAGTTGGCTGGTAAGTCTGCGGTATTTACAGTTAAACTTAATTCTATTAAGAATAAAGTTTTACCCGAACTAAACGATGAGTTTGCTAAAGATGTAAGTGAATTCGATACACTCGAAGCTTTGATCGCTAACTATAAAGAGGAAGCACAAAAAGACGGTCATAATCAAGTAGTTAATCTTAATAATAATGCTATCGTCGATGCAGTTCTCGAGGGCGTAGAATATGTAGTTCCCGCTAAGACTTTACAAGAAGCAGCAGAGGATCAATTGGAAGGATTTGAAAAGCAACTTGCTAAGGCAGGTTTGAACTTCGATCAATATGCTCAATATACCGGAATGAATAAAGAAGCATTTGTAGAGGATGCTAAAAAATCCGCTGCAGAAAGAGAAAAGAAAAATATGGTTTTATCTGCTATCATCGAGAGAGAAGAGATTAAACTCGAGGAATCCGATGTCGAAAACGCTATTGCCGACAATGCATCAAAGGCAGGTAAGTCTGTAGAAGAGTATAAGAAAGAAATGAAGTCGGATGAATATGATTACATCATTAACCATGTGTTATCCGATAAACTTATTGCTCGCTTGATCGAGTTAAACAATATCGTTTACGATAATTAATATAAAAAGCAATTATTAGACAAAATTCTATTTTGACATTCAATCTTTTTTGCGATAAACGGTAGAATTGCGTTTATAATTATTATAGGAGGAATTTATGAATAAGAAACATTCGGATGAGATGATAAGGATTGTTCCAAACGTAAGAGGCGGAAACGGTGAATTTGCCGGAGATATTATGTCAAGACTTCTTGACGATCGTATAATCTTCCTATCTGGCGAAATTGATACTGCAACGGCGGAGTTGGTAGTTGCTCAATTGTTATATCTTGAGAGCAATGACTCCACTAAGGATATTTGTCTATATATCAATAGTCCCGGTGGTTCGGTGACCGATGGTTTAGCTATTCACGATACTATGAAGTATATTAAGTGTGACGTTGTTACCATATGTATCGGTCAAGCTTGCTCGATGGGTGCGTTCTTGTTAGCATCGGGCACTAAGGGTAAGAGATATGCCCTCAAGAATAGTGAAGTTATGATTCACCAAGTTTTATCCGGCTACAGCGGTCAAGCAACCGACCTCGAGATTCATACCCGTCATACTTTGAGACTAAAAGAAAAGATGAATACACTTTTAGCTGAGTATACAGGTAAATCGTATGAGGAGGTTACTCGTGATACCGAAAGAGATAATTTCTTATCGGCAGAAGAAGCCCTCGAATACGGAATTATCGATAAGATCTACACCAATAGAGAATAATATTGTTCTTTTTAGGTAGATATTTACTTTAACTGATTCACTCCGAGTTAAATTAATTCGGAGTGTAATTTAATAATTATGGCAGAAAAGAAAAACTATTTATTTTGTTCATATTGCGGAAAAAGCGAAATAGAGGTAGGTAGGCTTGTTAGCGGTTTCGATCCTAAAGCGTTGATTTGTAAGGCTTGTGCAACTCGTTGTTTGGATTTTTTTGACAAACATTCCGTTTCTCCTGTAGAAGAGATAAGCCGTAAGGATAATCTCTTAACTCCTAAACAAATTAAGGCAAAACTCGATGATTATATTATCGGTCAAGAGGAAGCTAAAAAGATTATTTCAGTCGCTGTATATAATCATTATAAGCGTGTTAGTTCATACATGCCCGAAGACGGTGTCGAATTAGAAAAAAGCAATGTGCTTTTGTTAGGACCTACCGGTAGCGGTAAAACATTATTGGCAAAAACGCTTGCTCGTATATTAAACGTACCTTTTGCCGTTGCCGATGCTACCACTTTAACGGAAGCAGGATATGTAGGTGAGGACGTAGAAAACATTTTGCTTAAATTGATTCAAAATGCGAACTACGACATCGAAAAGGCTCAACACGGCATTATTTACGTCGACGAAATCGATAAAATTGCACGAAAGACCGACAATGTTTCGATTACCCGTGATGTCAGCGGTGAGGGTGTTCAACAAGCACTCTTGAAAATTATCGAAAGCACCGTTGCCAATGTACCGCCTCAAGGTGGACGAAAGCATCCCGAACAAGCATATTTGCAAATTGATACTAGTAATATTTTATTTATTTTCGGCGGAGCGTTTGTAGGATTGGAAAAGATTATTAATCAGAGAAAATCTGAAGGCAGTGTCGGATTCGGTGCTGCACTTCCCGATGTTTCGGATAGAAAATATTCCGATTTGATAAAGGATATCCAACCGAATGACTTGATTAAATTTGGTTTGATTCCCGAATTTGTGGGTAGAATTCCAATTGTGGTCGGATTAAACGGCCTTGACGAAGATACACTTGTTTCTATATTGACTCAACCTAAAAATGCCGTTATTAAGCAATATATCAAGATGTTTAAATACGATAACGTCGAACTTGAGTTTACTCCCGATGCTATAAGAGCAATAGCAATCAAAGCAAACAAACTTAAAACCGGAGCAAGAGGACTGAGAAGTATTATAGAGTCGATAATGCTTGATATTAGTTACGAAATTCCAAGCGATGATAATATCAAAAAGGTTATCATTACAAAAGAGGTTGTAGAGACTAAGGAATCTCCCATTATAATTTATAACGAGGAAATTAATGGATAATAATAAATTTTTACTAATACCCTCGGAGGAAGTCATTTTCCCCGAAGTTTGGAAGAGGATAACCCTTCCGAACGAATCTATATATAGAGCTTACGAGCAATATTTCACTACAATAAACACATTTGTTAGTGGAATTTTTGTCATTGACGGAGTGTATTACGGTACATTGTGTAAGTTTGTCGATTTTCCCAAAAGGAAAAGCGGATTACCTGTTTTAAGATGTAACGGACTTTCGAAAGTAAAAATAACATCTTTTGATCGTGGTGCGGATTTGTTTGATTTAGATTTTTGTACTATAGATATTTTGCCTAACTTTACCATCGATGAGGATGATTTAGAAAAAATCGACGACTATATCAAGATGTTAAATGATAAAGTCATTGAGTTATCTAAAACACAAAGTTTGCGCAATACATTCCTTCATTGTGAACAAATGACTTTGACAAATGCAGAGTCATGGATTAATCGTAATTCTCAATTGCTCGATATCGAAGCACAATATGAATTGTTTTTAGAAACCGATGCATTGTTGACTATTACTAAAATGTGCGATTATCTCTCTCTTATGAAGGTTAACGCATCGCTATCGGACGATCTTAATGAAAAGGTCGAAGAGGAAATTACTAAAGAGCAACAGGAATATTATCTCAGAAGCCAACTCAAGATTATTTATAAAGAACTCAACGGCGACGAGCAAGAGGTGTATAGAGAAAAAATCGAAAAATTAGATGCTCCTCAAACGGTAAAAAACAAATTATTTAGAGAAATCGAAAAGATAAGTTCACTTTCTTCCGGTTCGCCCGAAGCGTATGTTGCCACTAATTACGTTGATTTTGTTTTATCATTACCATGGGGTGTATATTCCGAAGAAAATGACTCAATCGACAATGCTCGTAAAATTCTCGAGGAAGACCATTACGGAATAGAAGAGGTTAAGGAGCGTGTTCTTGAATTTCTTGCCGTACATAAGCTTGTAAAAGAGAATAAAGGTAGTATATTGTGTTTCTATGGTCCCCCGGGAACCGGTAAAACGAGTATCGTTAAATCTATAGCGCGTGCTTTGAATCGTAAATATGTTCGCACAAGTTTAGGCGGAACGGGCGATGAAGCGGAAATCAGAGGTCATAGACGCACCTATTTAGGATCTATGCCGGGTAGAATCATATCCTCGATAAAGCAATCGGGCACCATGAATCCCGTTTTCTTGATGGATGAGATAGATAAACTTGGTAAAGATCATAAGGGCGACCCCGCAAGTGCTTTATTAGAAGTTCTCGATCCCGAACAAAACAAGGGCTTTGTTGATAATTATATGGATATGCCCTTCGACTTATCCAATGTTTTGTTTATTGCGACGGCTAACGATATTTCGCGTATATCTAAACCGTTATTAGACAGGATGGAATTGATAGAAATGAGTAGCTATACTACCGAGGAAAAGGAACAAATAGCAATTCGCTACTTAATTCCGAAACAAATAAAAGCAAACGGATTGCCCGAAAATCTAATTAAATTCCAAAAGAGTGCCGTTGATGAGATAATACTCAACTATACAATGGAAGCCGGTGTTCGTAGCTTAGAAAAGTGCATTGCGCGTATTTGTCGTAAGATTGCCGTTAAATTCGGTGATAAACCTATTGAAAAATATACAGTCACAACTTCGAGGCTTACCGAATTATTGGGTGCTCCTTTGAGTTTTACTAAACAAAACAGACCCGATGAGGTGGGTGTTATTACAGGGCTTGCCTATACAGCATATGGCGGTACCACAATGGATATGGAAGCATTGTTAACGGCAGGAAAGGGCGAGTTAAGACTTACCGGATCATTAGGCGATGTAATGAAAGAAAGTGCTTCTCAAGCGCACACCTTAATCAAATCGCGTGCAAAAGAATATGGTATCGATGAAGAATTATTTAACAAGGATTTACATATCAACGCCGTAGAATGTGCAGTTCCTAAGGATGGCCCGAGTGCAGGCATTGCTCTTACTACCGTGATTTTATCGGCATATACCGGTAAAAAAATTAGATCCGACATCGCATTAACGGGTGAAATTTCGTTAAGCGGTAGGGTGTTACCTATCGGCGGAGTGAAGGAAAAATCAATGGGTGCTATTAACAAGGGTATATACAAAGTTGTTTTGCCCGAACAAAATAGACAAGATGTAGAGCGTTTGCCTTCGGCTATTAAATCGCGGGTTGAATATATATTTGTTCAAACAATTGATGAAGTTATCAAGGTGATGATTATAGATGAAAATTAATAATGTAGTTTTTAAAACATCGGTAAACAAAGGCGCGTTGCTTAACGCTGCTCCCGAAATCGCTGTTGTCGGTAGAAGTAATGTCGGCAAAAGTTCTTTTATTAACTATATTTGCGGTAACGGTAAGTTAGCAAGAACGTCGTCTACTCCAGGTAGAACACGCTTAATAAACTATTTTGAAGTTAATTCGGGTGAGTTTTTTATAGTTGATTTACCCGGCTACGGTTTCGCTAAGGTTTCAAAAGAAGAAAAAGATAATTGGGGCGAAATTATAGAGGGCTATTTCCAAAAAAGTGAAACATTAAAGCACGTTTTTATTATTACCGATATCCGTATTCCCGACTCGCCAAAGGATATACAAATGATTAATTACTGTTATCATTTTAATATTCCCTTTACAATTATTGCCAATAAGAGCGATAAAGTCGCGAAAAGTAAAATACCGCATTATCTTAAATTGTTAGCGGCAGGGCTAAAGGTTGCCGTGGGAAATATCATAGCGGTCAGTTGTCTTGATAAAAAAGGTAAAGATGCAGTATTCGAAAGAATTGACCAAATACTGCATACCGATAATAAATTTGAATAAAATTATTAATTAGCTCCGTTATTCGGAGCTTTTTTATTGAGGGAATAGCGGTAGATCGAAAAATCCGTCGCAAACCTCGTTTTGAAATTCTTGACAGGGCGGAATGAAACAATAACCGTAAGAGGGTACGAGAAGTTCGACATCGGTAACGACCTTTATTATGACTGTTACGCAAATAGTTAAATTAAATGTTGCATCCGATACATATGTACCAACCGTGCTGATTGCATTCACGACTGCTTCCAACCTATATGGAATTACAGATGCTTCGGGAATATGTAAAATAATGTCCTTGGGTATGGTTATTGTGGCGTTTCCCGTTGCTGTGGTTCGATTGGCATTGCTGAATAGTACGCTCATCGGAATATCTACATCGAGTTGAACCCTCGAACAGTGCTCGCTATCCGTTAATGGAGTGACTACCAAATTATTAATCGTTCCTCGTGAGGTTGAACTTGTCGCACTAATAAAGGTAAATGGTGTCGTTACGTCGGTAGGTGTAGTTGAAAGTAAAGACACTGTTGTATTGGTGAGAGTTTCTTGGCGTATGCACGCATCAAAAACCTTTGTTGCTTGTATGCATACTTTTTCGCAAAGTCCTTGCATGGGGTTTCCGTTTATGGGCCCGGGCATACGATCCGGTCTGATATTATTTGAAAAAGACATCTTTTTATCCTCCTGATAATCATACTTAATTATATGCCGTTAAGCATATAAAAGTGAATTATCGAAGAATATAAAAAACCGCCCGAAGGCGGGAGTAATTAGTGGTTATTCTGCAATCAGTGTTAATGTGTTTTCTACGATATCACAAGAAGTAAGGTAGTATTCAACACCGTTTAGTTTGAAATACTTCTTATGGGGACTTTTTAAAGAATGAATATGACCATATACAACCTTACGAATCGGATATTTTTCGATAATATCTGTAAATTGAGAAGGTAGGTATCCGTCTTTGTATGGCGGAAAGTGTGTCATCAATATTATTTCTTGTTCGTCTTGTTTTTTTGACATCGCATCTTTGATAGACATTTCAAGTCTTAATAATTCTCTGTTAAAAATGTTGATATCGGCTTGTTCGGTGGTTTCTGTCGGGATATCCCATCCTCTCGTACCGCAAAAGACATAGTTTCCAATGGATACGGAGTTATTTTGAATGGGATAAACATTATCGGGTAAAGCAAGTTTTAATTTCGAATAACTTGTCCACCAATATTCGTGATTGCCTTTGATTATTATTTTTTTACCGGGGAGATTAAAGAAAAATGACATATCGTAAAGAGCACCGTTTAGATCGGTAGCCCAACTTAAATCACCGCACAAAAGGACGATATCGTCATCAGATACCTTATTAATCCAGTCCTCGCGAACTTTATCGAGGTAACCACTCCAGGACGAACCGAATATATCCATAGGCTTATCTCCTTTTAAAGAAATATGTAAATCTGAAATAGCGTATATCATCATAATCTCCTTATTTATATTATAAAGTATTTGATTATATTTTTCAACATATTCTTTGTAAATCGGAATGTATTTTTTTTGTCCACCAATAACCACCAATTCTTTCCAATTGGTTTTTTCTTGTCAATTCGCAAATCCAAATTGTCTGATTTTAAGTATTAAAAAAGCGATTCGTCCACGATGTGACCACGCGCATCCCTTAAGAAGTGCAACAGATATAATACACTTGCAACTCTCATAAACTATACATAATCTACTAAAAAGTATAAAAAGTACAGTAAAATAAAATAAATATTACACAAAGCTAATTATTAAGAAAAATTAATCGAAAAATTGACACTTTTTGAAAAAAAGTTTGGGATGAATGTGGATTTTTGTGGATTAACGTGGTATAATCATAGCATAGGAGATTACCACATGAAGATTTTAACAGGTACATACGAATATTTCCTTGATGAAAAGGGCAGAACTCGTATACCCCAAGTAGCGAAAGACATACTTGGAGAGAATCTTTATGTAGGTAAGGGCATGGGATCATACCTTGCTGTTTACTCCGAAGAGGCTTTAGCCGAAAAATCTTTGCTTGCTAAAGAGTATTCGGAGATAAGATCTCCACAAGAAGATTTGATGAACCTTGTTAACTATTACAGAGATTTCTTTTCGGATGTTGCTCCGTTTACCAGTGATAACCAAAAGCGTTATAGAATTCCTAAGAATCTAATCAAGTACGCCTGTTTGGATGACGATGAAAAAATTTTTCTTGTAGGTAACAACACTGTTCTTGAAATCTGGTCACCTAAGATGTACGAACATAGGTACGATAATAAAATTGCTTTCTCTCGGATTCTTCCTAAAGTGAAAAGCGATGATGATGGTGACAATAAATGAGCGAATTCAAGCATATTCCGGTAATGCTTAATGAGGTTCTTGAGGGACTTACAATAAAACCCGACGGAGTATATGCGGATTTAACCTTAGGCGGTGCAGGACACTCGATTGAGATTCTTAAAAGACTTACGAGCGGACAACTTATAGGTGTCGATAAGGATCAAGATGCACTCAAAGCCGCTAAGGAAAGATTGAAAGACTTTGATAACTGTACCTTTATTAATTCTGATTTTAAAGATGCAATTAAAGAATTGCCTCAAGTCGATGGAATACTTATGGATTTAGGTGTAAGTTCATATCAACTCGATACACCGGAACGCGGATTTAGTTATCGTTTAGACGGTGAGTTGGATATGCGTATGTCACAAAATGACACGCTAACGGCAAAAATCGTTGTTAATACATTATCCGAGCAAGAATTATCGAAAATATTTTTCGAATACGGCGAAGATAAGTATTCGAGACAAATAGCGAGTGCTATATGTAAAAAAAGAATCGAAAAGCCTATTGAAACTACCAAGGACCTGACCGAAATTATTTGGAATGCGATTCCTACTAAAGCAAGATATTCAGGCTCAAATCCTTATATGAGAGTTTTTCAGGCATTGAGAATATATGTAAACGGAGAATTGGTTGGATTGGCCGAAGCAGTCGATAACGCCATATCTAAATTAAAGAAAGGCGGTAGGTTATGCATAATTACCTTCCACTCATTAGAGGATAGAATAGTTAAGCAAAGACTTAAATATCACGAACTTGACTGTGTGTGTCCACCTAAAATGCCCATCTGTACCTGTGGAAAGGTCAGTACGGTGAAAATAATTACCAAGAAACCCATTACCGCGAGTGAGGACGAATTGAGGGTCAATTCAAGGTCCGAATGCGCCAAACTAAGAATTGCCGAAAAAAAGGTATAGTTCTAAAAAACAAACGGAGAGAATAGACTATGATGACTCTAAGCGCACAAAATGAACAATTATTAAACAGAGTTGAATCGAACTGCGAAGCCGTGAATTGTAATGAAAACCATTACATATATCTTTCCAATGAATTAAGCATTGCGTATCGCAAGCACCTATTCGACTGTTTGGAAAACGGAGAGGGTATGGTGATTTCCGAAGTTGATTTTGAAGATTCGGAAAGGTATGCCGATAAGAATAAAAGAAGTGCTCAATCGGTTAGACCTTTGAGTGCAACATCAGCGGCAATGAGAGAAAGTGTTAAACCTCGCGAAAGAACGGTTAAAACTTTTGATCGCAGAAAAACTGCTATTCTCGTAATGTATGCCGTTATGGTTATTGCAATAGTAACTACGCTTATATTGACCGTTCCCGGAACGGCATGGGAGCAGGAATCCGTAACATTTCCTCCCGTTACGAGCGAGGTTGCGATTGCGGCAGGTAGCAATTTAAGTATACAAGATCAAGGGTTAGACGTCATAATGACAGAGGAAGGTCCTGTAACGGTAACTCTCGAACCGTATGCCGAAACCGAGCAACCTACTACAAATTGGTTTGATAAGCTGTGCGACTGGGTTAGTAACGTGGTCGGAGGCTAATAATGATATCAAAAACTATCTTTACCAAAAGGTTATTCACAAGCTTGCTTGTGATAATCTTTTTTTTATGCGCAATTTTAGGTAAATTAATTTACATTCAGATTATCGACGGTGACGAATTGCAGGCAAAAGCATTAGACCAATGGACGAGAGATATTCCTCTAAAAGCGGAACGTGGGTATATTTACGATACTAATGGAGATGTATTGGTAGGAACAAGTACAAGTTACACTCTTTATGTAAGGCCAGTAAATGTAGAGGATAAAGAGTATCTGGCTAACATTGTTTCACAAGCAACAGGGATATCACGGGATAGAATATTGGAAAAGTTAAATGTAAAGGGACAATCAGAGATAACTCTTTGTAGGAAAATTACAAAAGAGTGTAAAAATCAAATCATTGAAAGCGGTGTAAAAGGCGTATATTTTTCCAAAGATATTGAAAGATACTATCCTTACGGAGATTTTGCATCGGCTTTAATCGGATTTTGCAATATAGATACTGAAGGACAGAGCGGTCTTGAATTGTATTATGATGATTATCTAAAAGGCATTGATGGAGAACTGTTAACCGAGACCGATATAGTCGGTAGGGAACTTACCGATAATATATACTATTTACCGTCGGTTGACGGATTCAATTTATCGTTGACAATCGATAGAACTATTCAATCGATTGTCGAAGGTGTATTACAAAAAGCGTATTCGAAATATGAGCCTAAATCCGTTTCATGCTTGGTTATGAATGTACAAACCGGCGGTATAACGGCGATTTCCCAAAAGCCTTCATTTGATTTAAATAATATTGATAGAACGGATACCGAGAATTTATTTAAAATGTCTAAACTTAGTGCAATAAGCGATGTTTTTGAAACAGGGTCGGTGTTTAAGATTATCACGATAGCTGCAGCGATTGAGGAAGGCGTTGTTAGTGAGAATGAAAGATTTTATTGTTCCGGTTCGCGAATTGTCGACGGTAAAAAAATAAGATGTTGGAAAACGCGAGGACACGGAAGTCAAACCTTCGCAGAAGGCGTAGAAAACAGTTGTAATTGTGTATTTATGGACCTTGCTTTGAGATTGGGAGCCGAAAAAATGTATTCATACTATGAAAAGTTTAATTTGACATCCAAAACAGGAATAGATTTTTCCGGAGAGGGAAGCGGTTTATTGATTCCGTTATCGTCTGTCAAAAATGTAGACCTCGCAAGAATGGGTTTTGGTCAAGCAATAGCGGTCACGCCTATCGGATTGGTCTCCGCAGTAAGTGCAATTATCGGTGGCGGTGTTTACAAAGTTCCATATATACTCGATAAAACAACCGATTATCAGGGTAATCTTGTGTACCATCGAATAGAAAATAGTCAGAATCGTATAGTTAGCGAATCGACTAGTGAAATTGTTAGACGATTGTTGTTGGGAGTTGTTGATAACGGAAGCGGTAGATTAGCAGGAGTTAACGGATATGGTATTGGTGGAAAAACAGGCACGGCACAAAAATACAAGGACGGAACAATTGATAGGGGAAAATATATATCTTCGTTTATTGGTTATTCTACATATGATAATCCTAAATATGTAGTTTATTTATATGTAGATGAGCCGAAAGGGTATTTATATTACGGTTCTCAAGTTGCAGCACCTTTGGTTGGAGAAATATTCGAAGGAATATTCAACTATGAAAACACTCCTCAGGAAAGAACAAAAAGCGAAGTTAACGAAATATCGATGCCTGATTTTACAGGAATGACTTATGAGCAGGCAAAGTTATTATCAACTAAAACAGGACTATATTTAGAAGTTGACGGAGAAGGAATTGTTGTAAGTCAATTCCCTTATGCAGGTACTCTTTGTAATGATAAATCGGTTGTCTTTTTGGAGTTTGAATAAGAAAAATATATTTTTTGATACAAAAATGACTGTTTTCGCCTAAGTATTGATTAAATAACCACCTATTGATACAATAATTAAAAAAAAGGTGGTTATGCAATATGAAACTTAGCGAAGTTACAAAAAGAATTGATTCAAAACTAATTGGCAAAGATGTCGATTTTTATGGAATATCCATAGATAGCAGAGTTGAACAAAAAGGTAAAATATTTATATGCCTTGACGGAAAAAAGCATAATTCCCAAGATTACGCAGTAGAGGCAGTAAGAAACGGAGCGGTAGCGTGTGTTAGCAGTAAGCCATTAAATATAGGTGTCCCCGAATTGATTGTTCGAGATACTCGAGTGGCCTATTCAAATATAGCGTCCATATTTTATCATGAACCGCAAAAAAAGATGAAGTTAATTGCAGTTACGGGTACTAACGGCAAAACTACGACTGCATATTTATTGAAAAAAGTTTTTGATAAAGCAGGACGACGTGCGGGATATATAGGTACATTGTTCGTTGAGTATGCAAATATTAAAGAAGATTCTACATTAACAACACCCGATCCCGAAAAACTTTATGAATTGTTGGACAAAATGGTAAAACATAAAATTAAATATGTTTTTATGGAAGCAAGCGCACACGCCTTATATTTGAGAAAACTCGATTGTATATGCTTTGATGTTTCTATTCTTACCAATATTTCGAGAGACCATCTTGATTATTTCGGAGAAATGTCGAATTATATAAATGCAAAGAAAAGCCTTTTTTCAGAGGGTAAAACCAATATGGGTATTATAAATGTCGATGATAAAGTAGGTTTTGATATACTGAAAAATTCCGAAATTTCGACTATATCTTACGGATTATCGAATCCCGCCGATGTATTTGCCGTGGATGTTGAATACTCAAATGGTCTCAACTTTACCGTAAATATGTATGATATAGTATTCGAGATATCAACATCATTGAAGGGTAGTTTTAATGTGTTCAATATACTTGCGGTCTGTGCTACAGCCGGTTATTACGGAATTGAACCCGAAATGATAAAAGAAGCTATAAGAAATATCGATATACCTGGACGATTCAATGTATATGAGCGAAACGGTAAAAAGGCTGTTATTGACTACGCTCATACACCGGACGGATTAAAAAAAGTTTTGATTGCATCTCTTGATTTAACGCTCGGGAACGTAATAACGGTTTTTGGTTGCGGTGGCGATCGCGATACCGGTAAAAGGTCGGAAATGGGAATGGTCGCATCTGCATTGAGCGATTATGTGATTATAACAAACGACAATCCTCGTACCGAGAACGAATTATCAATAGCGCGACAAATTGAGTCCGGAATTATGGATATGGAAAACTATGAGATCGTACTCGATAGGGAAGAGGCGATTAAACGTGCAATTTCGATATCATCTATCGGAGATGTCATCGTTATTGCCGGCAAAGGCGCTGAAGAATATATGGAAATAAAAGGTGAAAAGAAAGCTTTCAGCGATCGTGAGATTGTAAAAAAATACTTAAAATGAATTGGTTAGTTATATTTATAGCATTGTTGCTATCATTCATATTGTCTGTACTTGGAATGCCTATAGTAATTTCGATAAATTCTAAGCTGAAGGTTGGACAACCAATACTAAAATATGTGGAACAGCATAAAAATAAAAGCGGTACTCCGACTATGGGTGGATTAGGTTTTATTTTACCGTCATGTATCGTTGGTGCAATATTCAGTAGAGGCTTTAGTGTCGGTCGAATTGCCTCGATAGCCGTTATTTGTTATTGTTTACTCGGGTTTTTAGATGATTATCTTAAAGTTAAGCGTAAGAATAATGCGGGATTGAGTCCAATGCAAAAAATAATAGGGCAGGTAGGCATTGCCGTTCTATTATCATATTACTGTTATAAAAACGATGCATCAAGATTGGTATGTATACCTTTTACAAACCAGCGGATAGATTTTGGAATATGGATAATTCCGTTTGCGATATTTGTATTTTTAGCGGTTACAAATGCAGTAAATCTTACCGACGGATTGGATGGATTGGCGGAAAATACATCGGTAGTATTTTTATTGTTTTTCTTTATCATAGTCGGTGTGGAAGTTTATCTCGGTAAATGCGATTATTCTTTATTAATATTTGTAATATCAATAATCGGCGGATGTTTAGGATTCGGTATCTATAATTCGAAACCTGCAAAAATTTTCATGGGCGATACAGGTTCTCTTGCACTCGGAGGGGCGGTTGCATCTGTCGCTTGTTTTAGCGGAAATTACTTAATTATACCGATTATAGGCATAATGTTTGTCGTGTCGTGCATATCCGTAATTATACAGGTTATAGTTTATAAAATAAACGGAAAAAGGGTATTTAGGATGGCACCTTTTCATCATCATCTCGAAAAAACAGGATGGAGTGAACAACAAATTGTCTCCTTATACGGAGCAGTTACCGCAATATTCGGGGCATTAGGAGTGCTTTCAAAAATATATCCTCTATAACCTCTTTTGGAGGGTTAATGCTGAATAATAAAAAGATTCTTATTGTGGGTAATAAGTTAAGCGGGACTTCGGCTTATGTTTTTGCTCTAAACTCAGGCGCCAAACCTGAGTTTTATACGGATGATATGGTTATTAAGAGAAACTCATTCGATTTTGCAGTAATTAGTCCGGGCGTATCCAAACACTCGATAGTGTATTATAAGATAAAAGCACAAGGAATACCGATATTGTCCGAACTTGATTTTGCATATCTAAACACGCTTTTTAATTCGATATCGGTTACGGGCACTAACGGAAAAACTACGGTAGTAAATATGGTAAGCGGATTATTAGAGGTCGCAGGAATCTCATCCGAAAAGGTCGGAAATATCGGTATACCGTTTTCTTCTTTGAGCGATAACACGTTAAGAATAGCTGAATTGAGTTCTTTTATGCTCGAGCAGTCTCGGTATTTTAGAACCGATTATTCTTGTATTACAAATATTACTGTTGATCATTTGGATTATCACTTAACACGTGAAAACTACAAAAAAGCAAAACTGAAACTCATTTCATTTACAAAGAAGGGAATATGTTTTGATCCGTCTATTATAGATTCGAGTGTTATACCGAATAGATTACAAAGAATTACATATTCAATCGGGAAAAATACAGACATTTACTTAGATAATAGTTGGATTTGCTATCGGGAAAAGTGTAAAAGTATTAAAATAATCGATATAAGGGATATGCAATTAGTCGGCACTCATAATATTGAGAATTCAATGTCGGCATTAGGTTTATGTATACTTTCAAACGGATATAGTGTTAATTATGCCAATTTTTTATCTCGATACAAGGGTGAAGAATACCGTAATGAATTTGTAGGTGTAATCAATTCTCATAGAGTATATAATGACTCAAAGGGAACAAATGTTTCTTCGGTAATCGCATCATATAAAACAATGAAGGGCACTACGGCATTGATTTTAGGCGGATACGATAAAGGCGAAAGTTATTGCCCGCTTTTTAATATAATAAAAAGCGGTGATCGTATCTATTCACAAGGTGATAACGGACTATCGATTAGTGATGAGGCGAGTAGGGCGAATATTAGTAATACCTATTGTAAAACACTCGAAGAAGCGATAGTAAAAGCATTGATTTGCGGTTGTGACAATGTGTTGTTCTCACCCGGGACATCGAGTTTCGATAGATTTACATCATACGAACAACGAGGACAATATTTTGATAATTATGTTAAAGAATTTGCGAAAAAAAATTTCTAAAAGCGGTGTACTTTTATTAATTTTAGTGACATCGTTGTGTTTATTTTCACTAATAATGCTTTTTAGTGCGAGTTATTATAGTGCGGAGAAAAATTTCGGCGATAAATACTATTTTGTTAAAAAACAGTCGATTGCCTTGATATTAGGTTTCGTGATAATGATAATACTATCTTTTATTGATACCGAGACAATTAATAAGATAAGGATACCACTTTTGATAGTATCGTTTGTTTTGTTAGGGATAATCTTTATTCCCGGTGTAGGGATAGAAAGTTATGGTGCGAAACGATGGATCAATTTAGGCATAACGACGATGCAACCGTCGGAAATCGCAAAATTCGGTTTGATTATTTATTCGGCTGGATTTATGCAAACGAGGAATATGGATAACTTTAGAAATTGCATTCCAATTTTATTGATTGGCGGTACAATGTGCGTATTACTTATTCTCGAACCAAATATGAGTGTAACAATTCTAATAGCAACGCTCATGGTTTTGATGTTATTTATCGGTGGTGCAAATTATAAACTTTTTTTATTTTTACTAATTCCTATGATTGCGTTGTTTGTGTTATTGATAGTAGTAGAACCCTATCGACTTCAGCGGTTAATGGCTTTTATCGATCCATGGGCAAATCCCCAAGGCGAGGGTTATCAATTGATACAATCGTATTATGCATTAGGTTCGGGTGAATTCTTTGGCGTTGGGTTATTTCGAAGTAGACAAAAATACATGTTTTTGCCGTTTGCCGAATCTGATTTTATTTTTTCGGTTGTCGGTGAAGAACTCGGATTTGTAGGCGCCGTGCTTATAATCGGTGTATATGCATCGATTGTATTTTTGGGAATAACGATATCTAAACATGCAAATGATAGATTCGATGCATTGTTATCTTGTGGCATTAGTATGATTATTGCAATACAGTCGGGATTGAATTTAGCGGTGGTTAGCGGTGTTATTCCGCCTACAGGTATTCCGCTCCCATTTATGAGTTACGGTGGCAGTTCGTTAGTCTGTTTTATGTCAAGTATCGGCATTCTTTTATCGATAGATCGTAAAACTCAAGTCGGGAAAATAGAAATTATAAAACCATTGTTTAAAGTGAGAAGGTATGGGCGATAGTCTTTTAGTAAAAGGGAAAATAAAAATAACGGGTGAAATAAAGGTTCAAGGAAGTAAAAACTGTGCCCTTCCGCTCATCGCAAGTGCTATTGCTTTAGGTGGAAATCGGGTGTTAGAAAATATCCCGAGAATTACCGATGTATTAGATTTATTAGATATTTTTACTTGTTATAATGTTCGGTATAAGTTTGTTGAAAACAAACTTGAAATAGATAGTAGCGATTTATCATTTCCGTTAGATAGTAACGAAGTTATGATCGGTGATAAGACAAGAAAAATACGATCCTCGATGTATCTTATCGGTGCCTTATTGAATAGATTGAAATATCTTCGTTTATATAAACCTGGCGGATGTAAACTTGGGGTTAGAGCCTTAGATATCCATTTTGCAACCATAGAACGACTTGGCGGAAGGATAATCGAACGAGATGATCATTATGATTTGTCGATAGGAAGAGTTGACGGCGGAATTATCAAATTACGATATCCGTCTTTCGGAGCAACTATTAATTCGATTTTATTATCGTGTTTTACTGAAAAGAATGTGTTAATCGAAAACGTTGCTTTAGAACCCGAAATCGACGGAGTAATCGAATACTTAAATAAATCGGGTAGAAATATACATCGTAGGGGGAAATGTATTTTAATAGGTCCATCCGACTTTGATAAAAAAGTTGACTATTATAATAGAGGGGACAGAATAGTTGTAGGAGATTTGCTTTTAGCAACCGCCGCGACAGGTGGCGAAATTGCTATATATGGAGCAAATTCGGTTGAGAATAAAGCTTTAATTAGAAAATTATCAAAAAAGTCTTGCAATTTATATATAAAAAATGATAAAATAATATATAATCCGAAAGAGTGTCTATCAGGGTTTATTTATACGGCTCCGTTTCCCGGATTTGCAACCGACCTACAAGCCCAGTTTGCGTGTTGTGCCGTGGCATCCGGTGGATATGCTGTAATTAAAGAAACGGTATATGATAGTCGGTATAGGTATGCCGAGGAGTTATCCAAGTTAGGCGCTAAAGTAAGAATTATAGGTAATAATCTATTTATTGCAAAAAGTCAGCTTCATGCTTCGGAAATCGATATTCCTGACCTAAGAGGCGGAGCAGGGTTGATAATTACGGCAATGAGTATTAACGGATATATTAAGATTAATAACCTTCACATCGTCGAAAGAGGATATGAAGATATTATAAAAATGTACAACAGTTTAGGCGGAGAGTTAATAAGAACTGATGAAAGGTAATGCAAGAATAATCGTATTCGTTGGAATCGTCTTGTTTATTATAATGATCATCTTGCTAAACATGACGGTGTTTACCGTCAAAGAGGTCACTGTATTAAATAAAGTCGAGTCGCAAGAAATCGTTGTAGAATCGATTATTGCAAGCTCCGATATTCATATCGGGACTAATATTTTTGCCATATCCGAAAAGAAAACTAAGGAACTTATTGAGGCTTCGCACTCCTATTTAAGAGTTGACGACATCGAAAGATTTTTCCCGAATAAGGTAGTAATTCATGTTTCGGTTAGAACCCCCTATATGGCAATTAAAGTTGCGGGAACAGATATGTATGCGCTCGTGGACGGATCTTTAAAAATACTCGATATAGTTGAGGCTACCAATTCGATATATGCTCCTTGTACTAAGGTGTATGGTATAGAGGTTTCCAATCCTATGAAAGGTAATAAGTTAAATATCGATAACACTTATAATGCTAAACTTGCCACTATAGCGAATGTTGCCGAAAAAGAAAATCTCGACGGTAGTGCATTCTTACATTTCTTTGAATCGATTACCTTTGACGGCGATAACGATGTTGTAAACATTAAATTAGGGAGTGGTGTGACGATTTGTCTAAAAGGTAGTTCCTATTACGAAGAGAAATTCCGCTATGCGTTGACGGCATATAGACTATACGGAGAACAATCTACTCAAAGAGAAGAAGGATATATATATCATAATTTCCAAGAGAATTCATCTGAAAATGCTTGGATTTGGTCCGAAGAATATCCATATAACGATAACGACGAATAGTTGTTTACATTCTTAAGAAAAAAGACTATTAAATACTTTAGTGAGGAAATGACATGGGCTTTAGGGATAAAGAAAGTGCGGTACTCGATATAGGGTCGGGCAATATGACATTAATGGTCGCCACCAAAACGATGGGCGACTATTGTCGTGTCACATTCGACCACCGTGTTTCGTATGATGGACTCAAGAACGGTGAATTCGTCAATAACGATAGCGCAAGGAATGCCATTAAAAGGTTGTTTCAGCGTTTGAGAGAAAAGCATGGTAGAGTCAAAAAACTATATGTAGGAATTCCCGCCGAATTCTCGGTTTGCCGAGTTATCAACGCTAAACTTGATAGAATCAAGCATAAAAAGGTGGAACAAATAGATATCGATACCGTTGTCAATTCATCCAATCCTTTTTATGGAGAATATGATAAACAACTCATTTGCGCTAATCCTATTTACTTTAATATCGATAATGATGATGAAAAGTATATCGATCCGATAGGACAAGCTACCCAAGGACTCGAGGCTCATGTTTCCTATATTGCTTGTCAAAAAAGTATTATTCACTTACTAAAAGAGTGTGTTAGAGAAAACGGAGTAAGGGATGTAGTATTTCTATCATCTCCGATGTCGGAAGTATTGGGTTTATTTAATACATCGGCAAGGGACTTGGGCGTAGTGCTTGTCGATTGCGGATATAAGAGCACATCGTTGATAGTTAATTCCTGCGACGGTATAGAGTATCTATTTAGTTTTTCGGTCGGTAGATACAATATAGCGGATTGGATGGCTCAGGGCTTAGGTATATCTTTTGATGAAGCCGAAAGTCTTTTAGAAAAGGTTGATTTATCCTTTATTCCAAACGAAGAAACATATTCCGTCAATTCTAACGGTGTACTTAAAACGTTCTTATGTAAGGATGTCAAGGAAATGACTGTAGAATGCGTTAGAATCGTTTGTTCTTACATTAATAAGTGCTTTGCATCGATTACCGATCCAAAGATAAAGAATAAAGACATTTATCTTACAGGAAGCGGACTCGATTTTAGAGGCATCGAATCATGTATGGCTAATTGGATAGGTAAACCGATTGTTAAAATATATCCCACATTTGAATCGAACTACAAAAAAGCTTCGTATTCAAGGGTTATGGGATTGGTATATAGTGCGATTAAATAGCTTAGGGAGGCAAAAATTATGTACGATATTGAAGATTTTGTTGTAGAGGAATCATTTGGTAATAGTAAATCTAATGTTTGTAATATAATGTTAGTCGGTGTAGGAGGTGCAGGTTGTAACTCTATTGCGAGATTGATGCATTCGGACGTAACGAGTGCGGAGTTTGTAGCAGTCAATACCGATGCTCAGACATTGTTAAGTATTAAGAACAAGGCTTTGCAAGACAGACCGACAATGAAAGTTAAATTACTTCAGATCGGTAAGGTTTTGACCAAAGGACAAGGTGCCGGTGCATTACCCGATGTAGGTAAAAATGCAGCGATTGAAAGTACCGAAGAAATTAAGCAAATGCTATCAAACGTTCAGCTTCTTTTCTTGACCGCAGGTATGGGTGGTGGTACAGGAACAGGTGCATCTCCGGTTATTGCTAAAATAGCCAAAGAAATGGGCATTCTTGTCATTGCAATAGTATTTAAGCCGTTTGGATTTGAAGGTGTTGTTAGAAATAATTATGCCGAGCAAGGTATAAGGGAATTGCGTAAGTTTGCCGACAGCCTTGTTATAATTCCTAACGATAAACTCGATAACGAGCATATTTTGGAAGGATATCAAAGAGGCGATGATGTTATTCGTAAAGCACTTAAGGGTATAGGTGAACTTATTGCTAAACCTTGTATCATCAATCTTGATTATGCCGATGTTTGTAAGGTGATCCGCAATAAGGGATTAGCACATATCGGTATCGGTAAGGGCGAAGGTGAGGCAAGTGCGATTCAAGCAGTTAGCGCAGCCGTTAAGAATAATATAACAGATACTAATATTCAACATGCGTCGAGTATGATTATCAGTTATTCCTCCGGTAAGGATTTCAACAAGAACGAGATAGAGAATGCAACCAATCTTGTCAGTGAATTGATGTGTCCTAATTCCGAAATCATTTTCGGTTTGGATATTGATCCTTCGTTGGGCGATCAAGTCAATGTTATTATTGTAGCAACAGGATTCGGTAATTCTCAAGAACAACCTAAGAATCAAGTTCAACCTGAAAAAAGAGAGGATCCTTTTGACGGTTCTGTAAAAACTGCCCCTAATTCCCATGACTCTGAAGGAAGAATAGGAGTCGATAGCGATTTTGTTCCTTCATTCATGTCAAGGCTGAAAAATTAATTTATTAATCGATTACACGCTCCCGATTGATTTCGGGAGTTTTTTTATGACAAAAATGTAGCAAATTCTTCAAGTTCTATTGTTTTATATCAACTAAATTATTTTATATTAATTATATGGTTATATATGTAGAGTATGTCATATTCGATAATTTCTTTTTTGATTTACTTATCGGTATTATAGTATGTGAATGCTTAATGCTATCGAAACATAGAGCGTTTTGTTCGGCAATTTTAGGTACAGTACTTGCATTGATATATCCTTTAGTAGAGGGGAACATCCTTTTTTTATACAAGATATTGACTTTGCTTACTTGTTCCATACCTTTTGTTAGAAGGGATGTTTATTCACTTCTTAAAGCATCGATAATATATTTATTTGTTTCATCGATTTTTAGCGGATTAACCGGTTTGTTTTTCGGTATATCAGGACCTATTTCTTCTCTTAGCAACAGCTTAAAAGTAGGTTGTTTATCGATATGTGGAATTATTGGGTTTTTATCTATAAAAGGAATTCTAAGACTTATCGGTAAAAAAGTACATAATGGTAGATTTTTTAAAATGACATTGTACTCCGAAAACAAAGTTATTAAAGCAATAGGATTCATGGACAGCGGAAATATTGCTGTAGCCGAAGACGGTAACGGAATTGTTTTTCTCGACAAAAAATTATCCAATCGATTGAGTGGGGAGATAGTCGATTATATAATGGTTGAATCGATGGGTGGAAGTAAAATATACGAAATTATTAAACTTGAAAGAGTAGAGATATATTTTGGTGGACAAAATCATATTTATAAGAATGTAAATGCAGCGAAAACCGCACAAACGTATAACGGATTTGAAATATTGCTTTCAACAAAATTAAAGGAGAATGCCATATGATTTTTAAAGGATTAGTTAAATTGCTAAAGAAATTGTTTAAATCTAGCCAAGATAATAGGGTTGACTATATCTACGGAGCGCCATTGCCCGAACCGTTTACAAGAGATGAGGAGAAGGAAGTTTTAGAACGTTTAGTAAGGGGCGATCCGAAAGCGAGAGATGAACTGATCGAACATAATCTCAGATTGGTGGTATATATAGCTAAAAAGTTTGACGGAAGTGTTCCCGATACTCAAGATTTAATATCGATAGGTGCAATGGGATTGATAAAAGCCGTCAACAATTATGATCCCGAGAAAAATATCAAGCTTGCAACATTCGCAAGTCGCTGTATCGAAAACGAAATTCTTATGCATTTAAGAAAAGTTTCGAGGCGTAAGTGCGAAGTTTCTTTAGACGAACCTGTAAATACCGATTGGGAAGGTAATGAACTTTTGCTGAGCGATATTATAGGTACCGAACCCGATGCCGTTGCTATGGAGATAGAAAAGAAATCAGAGATCGAGGTTTTATATAGGAGTGTGGAAAAACTAAATCCCAAGGAGAGAAAAATTATATATCTTAGATATGGTCTTAACGGTGAAGAGGAGAAAACTCAAAAAGAAATTGCCGATATGCTTGGCATCAGCCAAAGCTATATCAGCAGATTAGAGAAAAAAGTATTGCTCAAATTAAGAGCGGATATGGATAAATATATCAACTAACTCATACAAGCACGCAGTCTTTTGATTGCAGAATTTTCTATTCTTGATATTTGTGCTTGTGAAACTGCACATATCTTGGATGTTTCGGTTTGAGTTTTGCCTTTAAAATATCTAAGATCGATTACCTCTCTTTCTTTTTCATTAAGCATATCGAGAGCAGATCTTAAATCCAAGTTTTCAATTAAAGTGTCCTCTTTGTTTCCGTCCGATATTTGGTCCATAACCAAAATTGAATCTTCACCGTCAAAATAAGCTGGTTCATATAACGATATTGGATCGGATATTGCGTTTAAAGCCGTTGAAATGTCTATTGAAGATATTCCTGTATCAGCTGCAACTTCATTGAGTGTCGGTTCATAGTCGGAGCATTCCTGCAATTTTTGTTTCGAACTCATTACTTTATAGGCAATATCTCTTAAACTTCTCGAAACTTTGACAGTAGTGTTTTCTCTTAAAAATCTACGAATCTCACCGATTATCATGGGGACTGCATAGGTGCTGAATTGAACTCCTAAGTCATAGCGAAAGTTGTTAAGTGCCTTTGTCAAACCTAAACAAGCCACTTGAAAAATATCGTCAGTTAAACTCGGATTAAAGTTAAAACGGTGGATAACCGATAAAACAAGTCTTAAATTGCTATATAAAAACTTGTCTCTTGCCTCTTTATCGCCTTTTGCAACACGTGAGAGTAATTCGTTGCCTTCTTTTGTGGTAAGTTTTGGAATTTTGGAAGTATCGACTCCGCAAATAAATACTTTATACGACATATTATCTCCTTTATCCTTAGTTTTGCCAAAAATATGTATTCTATTCTCAAAAAAAGTATAAAAAATCATTAAACTTCATATTATTCATTATGGATATTACTTTTTGTGAATTACGTGCAAAGGACGTTATCAATATGAATGACGGTAAAAATTACGGTCATATAATCGATATCAGTATTAACGGAACAGGGCAAATATTAGGATTAATTCTACCCGCCGAAAAGGGAATGTTTAGACAGGTAGTCAACGGAAACAGTGTCTTTATTCCCTGGAAATCAATATGTAGAATAGGTGATGATGCTATACTCGTAAATATGGGAATGGAACGGTTAGGTTAAGATGGATATACAAATCCTACATTTAGTAATAAATTTTTAAAAACACTTTACAAAACCACAATATATTGTATATAATACGATAGGAGTAATAACTATGAAATGTAAGTATTGTGGATGTTTGGAAAGTAAGGTAGTGGATAGTCGTATGGCAGACGGATATCGTTCTATACGTAGGCGTCGTGAATGTGTCGGTTGCGGTAGGCGTTTTACCACGCATGAAACCATAGAAGAACCAACTGTATATGTCATCAAAAAAGGTGGCGGTAGGCAGGAATTCGATATTCAAAAGGTTCGTTCTGGTATTGTTAAAGCGTGTGAGAAGCGTCCTATTTCCATATCGAAAATCGATAATATAATAGTTGATATCGAAAATAAAATCAGAAGTTTAAATCAGAGCGAAATCACTAGCGAAAAAATAGGTGATATGGTTATGTATGCGCTCAAAGATCTCGATGACGTTGCTTATATCAGATATGCCAGCGTTTATAAGGAATTTAGAGATATTGATACCTTTATGAAGGAAATAAGCGACATTTTGAATAAGAAAAAGAATGAGTAATTATTTTGATCGTATCGTCAATAAATCGGCTCAGTTAACCAAGGCACTTTCGTCATTGTACCCTGAATTACCATATAGCCTTTTGATGAAATTATTACGTAAAAAGGATGTTTTTGTTAATTCTGTTCGAGTCGGTGCGGATACTAAGGTATACCCTAACGACTTAGTATCACTTTTCTTGTTACCTAATGCGGTTCCGTTAAATGTTTGCTACGAGAATGACTACATTTTTTGTATAAATAAGTCGAAAGGGATTACTTCGGACGGAAAGTATTCTCTTGAAAGTTTAGTTAACTATGTCTACCCCAAAAGTGTAATGATACATCGACTCGATACTAATACCGAGGGTATTGTTTTATTCGCTAAAAATCGCAAAGTCGGTGAGTATTTAATCGATATAATGAAAAGCGGAGAGATTGAAAAAACTTATAGGTGCACGGTATACGGAGAACCTCGATTTAATAATACGGAGCTGAAGGGCTATTTGTATAAAGATTCGAGCAAGGGTAGAGTCGTTATTTATCACACTCCACATAAGAATGCAGTACCCATAACAACTCTTTGTACCACATTGTCGTCTCATGACGGATTAAGCGAATTGTCTGTCACTATACATAATGGTAAAACTCATCAAATACGGGCACATTTAGCCGATTCAGGTTACTTTATAATCGGTGACGGTAAATACGGTGATGACAGAATTAATAAACTTTACGGGTATAAAAGTCAAGCATTAAAAGCTGTCGAATTAGTTTTTTCCGAATCGGTAACCAAATACGAATTAGGCGGACTTACTATAGGTATTTTAGATTAATTTATATTGTTTTTAATCATATAGGCTTTCATTTTTTGCAAAGCCTTTTTTTCTATTCTTGAAATATATGATCTCGAAATCTTCAATCGATCGGCGATTTCTCTCTGCGGTAGTCGCTCATGGCCAAACAATCCGTATCTAAGTACAACTATAAAGAATTCTCTTTTACTCAATACTTCTTTCATGCAAGTATGGATATCCTTTTTGATATCTTGGGCTTCGAGTTCTTGCCCGACTCGGTAATTTTCGTCAAACAAAGTATCGCTTAGAGATATTTCGTTTCCGTCTTTGTCGGAACCGATAGGGCGATAAAGCGAAATATTGCCACGGTTCTTTTTATTTGCCCTTAAATACATCAAAATCTCATTATCGATACATTTTGCGGCATAGGTTGAAAATTGTGTGCATTTTTCGATATTAAACGTCTTGACTGCTTTTATAAGACCGACCGAGCCAATTGAAATCAATTCGTCTTGATCAACGCTTTGGGAGTATCTCTTTGCAACATGAACAACCAATCTCATATTGTGCATAATTAGAGTTTCGACAGCTTTTTTGTCGTCAAGTTTTGCTTGGATAAATAATTCTTTTTCGGTTTCTTTATCTAAGGGCTTTAAGAATCCGCTATCTGTAGGCGGTTCGAGATAATAACGCAAAATACCTATTGTTTCCGTAAAAATTACCATAATAAAGTATATTCCGCCAAAATAATAAATTGTTTGTCCTGCTTTTTTTGTTTGTAAATAACTTTTTATTTGAATTGGATTGCTTTTTTTGAATTGGAATTGTATAATATTCATGCAAGCTGGTCAGACGATCGCACTATTGTGAGGAAAGTCCGAGCACCGCAGGACAGAGCGCCGGCTAACTACCGGTGAAGGTGACTTCAAGGAAAGTGCAACAGAAATAAACCGCAGTATAGCTGTAAGGATGGAAAGGCGAGGTAAGAGCTCACCGAGGGAATAGTAATATTCCTTGCCATGTAAACCCCGCTCGGTGCAAGTAAGGAAGGTTAAAGTTGTCCGCCACTTCCGCATACGCTAGAACCTATCGGTAACGATAGGTCAAGAAAGATGATCGTCAAATACAGAACTCGGCTTATAGATCAGACTTGTCCCACCGTAGGGTGGGTTTTTTATTATAAAAATCCATATATCAGTCAATAAAAATATTATGATTTATGGAATAATAATGTTAAGTTGTATATGTTTGATTCTGTTTGTTTCTTTGCAACTGATACGAAAACAGGATTATAAAGAGTTTTTAGATTTAGATGATTTGTGTAATTATATATCTACAGCAAGTTGCTTTGGAGACGGTTTTTCGATTAGACATTTAAGAGCAACAATTCAAAAACAGTATAAAATTGCAATAAAAAAATCGAAAAGCGAAGAGTTGTTTGGTTTTGAACAATACTTAGTCGATCATCATTATCGTATACTTTCGGTTCTTAATGACAAAAGAATCGACAAGTTTAAACATATTCCTCATTGTGAGAATATGCCGAGATTGATTTATATTGCACGATTTGCAGTTTCTCGAGGATATGACAGAAACGTTCAAAATTTGATTGATTACTTGAAAAGTATCCAATCTAAAGCTCATCTCGATTATAACGAACTTTTGTTATATTCATATTCAATTAGAATTGCAGAAATAGAGAGAATTGCCGATTGTGCAACGTCTTCAATAAAATTCTACAACTATAATAGATTATCAAAAAAAGGTGGTTTATGCGATACTCATGACCATGAAAAAATCTATTTTCATGCGATGAATAACGTGACAAGTGAATGTTTGAAAGAAATCATAAACGAAAGTATCAAAGAGTTTGAACAAAAAATCATATCGAAAGAACTAACCGTTAAACACTGTTTAGATATACTTATTAGTGAAGAAAAAGCTTTTAACGAAAATATTCTTCCTTACTTTTCTCATTGCGACAGCATTTTTATGAAAAATCATAACTATCAACATGTAAGCATTCCTACAAGATGTGCATATATGGAAGAAATACTGAGAATATCGAATAAACTAAATATTCCCGAAGTATGCGTTTCTCAAGCCGTATTGTATCTGTCGGACATTTTAAAAGAAGATATTTCAATCGTACTGTTTGATTATCCGCTTATTAGAAATTATTTAAAAAAGGGTATTATTAAACGAACGAGAATAAAAAATAAGAGTTCTTTATATGTTTTGTTTATTATCCTAATAAGTTGTACACCTTTTTTAATTTTTTTGTTTGACAAAAGTATTTATGCATTAGTTTTTATACCGATGTTGATTTTACTATTTATAAAAACTGTAGAGTATTTGGCAAAACAATTGTTGCAAATAGTACGCAAACCGCCGGTTTTCGCTATGGGATATAAAGAAATCAGGAAAGGGAACGAAACCGTGGTTATTGTTTCTCAATTTATCGATAACTTGGAAAATTTTAAGAAAGCATATAATAATATATCATCTTTATCGTTTAATTGTCGAGATAAAAGGGTGAGTTATCTTCTTTTGGTGGATTTGCCTAAAAAGTGTGCTAATAATGAGACGGAAGAAAAGAGCATTTACGACTATGCAAGTAAATTAACCGATGATAGAGTTATTATAGCAATTCGAAAAAGAGTATTGATTGACGGAGAATATGTAGCATATCAAAGAAAGCGTGGTGCAATACTTGATTTATTTGAAGCTATTCTTACAAAATACAGTGAAAAATTTGATTTGTTCGGTAACAAATTACCCGATGCGAAATACGCGATACTTTTAGACGATGATTCTGCTATTCTACCGGGCACCGTAATAAATGCAATTAACACATTCATACATCCGTATAACCAAAAATATCAATTGATGTCGTTCGGTACAAAGATTAATAAGCATTCGATTACTACCGAGTATTCTCTGCGTTATTCCGATGACGGATCAATCGATCAATATCCATGTTATTCCGATATCTATTCAGATGTGTTCGATGTAGGGCTATTTTGCGGAAAAGGTATAGTGAGAATAAAAGATTATTATGAAAACCTCGTAAACCGTTTTGCTGACAATAGTATATTAAGTCATGATTTAATAGAAGGGGCGGTACTAAAATGCGGAAGTTTGAAGTTATCGGTATACGAAGATGCGCCCAAGAGTTTTAAAAGCGATAGCGATAGATATCGTCGATGGTTGAAAGGTGATATACTTTTATTACCATTTGCCGGGAGTAAAACCAAGAACAAGAGTGGCGAGCGTATTATTAACAATATCGATCCGCTATATAAGTTATTATTCTTTATCAACGGAACGGAAGGGATTAGGAACCTTTTCTATATATTAGCGGTATTCTTGGGAATCGTTAGTAGTAATGGATATTTTATTATTATCTCGATATCATTACTCGTCTTTCCCTATGCATTAAGATTAATTCATTCTCTATTCGAGTTATTGAAAGGTATTAGGGTAAGATATGTATTTCGTGATTATGCAAAAACATTATCGCACTGTCTCGAAAGAATCTTCTTCCTGCCTTATTACGCTGTTACCGGTATTGAATTATATTTTGTTACCACATACCAATCGATGATATCTTCAAAAAAGTTAATGGATTGGAAACCTTTTTATTTATCACAATCAAAAAGTAGTTTCTTCGCATACAGCAAGCTTTTCCTACCCTCAAAGTTTTTTATGTCTGCATTGGCGTTGATTTCCGGGAATGTATATTTTTTAAGTTATGCGGGAGTGTTTGTCTTCTACGCTTTTATTGTTTACAAAGGTAAAAGTCTTGAAAAGGTGTACAATAGAGAAGAAAATTATCAATTAATCGATATAGCAAAAAGAACTTATAACTATTTTGAAAGAATAAATTATAACGGCTTAGTTGTAGATAACTTACAATATTATCCTGTTGTTAAACAAACGATTATGACCTCACCGACAGATTTAGGATTTGCGTTGATTGCTCAAATTTCGGCAATTGAATTAAAAATTATTACTAAAGCACAGGGTGAGAATATAATGATTAACTTATTAAGAAAAATGGAAGGCCTTAAAAAATACAAAGGGCATTTCTATAATTGGTATGATGTTACTACAGAAAAACCAATGTATCCGTATAATATTTCAACAGCCGACAGCGGTAATTTATCGGCTTGTTTGTATTGTGTTAGTGCCTATGCAAGAAAAGTTGAAAATCGACAATTGTTAGAACTTAGTACAAAGTTAAATTTATTTGATTTCTCTTTCCTTTATGATGGTAGAAGAGGACTCCTTTATATAACTTTTTTACCTTCGGAAAATCGTGGCGAAGGTTATTACGATATATTCGAAAGCGAGTCAAGACTTGCTTATTTTATAGCAATATCTAAAGGATTGGACGTTAAAGCATGGTTTAATACATCGAGAAGATACATCGGTTTAAACGGTAATACATTATTGAGTTGGTTCGGTTCGTCATTCGAATATTTGATGCCACGACTTTTTTTGCCAAATCCTCCTTTTACTGTACAAGAGCGTACCGAAAGAAATGTATCGAGAGTCCAATTTTCTAATAGTTACAAGGGATGCTTTGGCGTGTCCGAAAGTGCTGTTTGTAAATTAAACGATGATTTTCACTATTTATATGAGCCTAACGGCATTTTTGAAATAGCCGAAAGATTCGAGCAAGGTGAATATACCTATTCGCCGTATTCGTGTTTTTTGTGCTTACCGTATTCAAATGGGGAGGTGCTGAACGCAATTAATTCGTATATAAAATGCGGATTACTTACCGAATGCGGTTTTTACGAATCAATTTCCCCAAAGGGTATTGCATTTTTGCAAATGACACATCATCAAGGTATGATTATTACAGCAATAACAAATAGATTGAAAAATGATGTATTTGTTTCTTTATTTATTGATAATCCCGAAACGACAATGGCAAGGATGTTATTGTGTGAACCATTCATTCGAACTAAATCCGATTATGTACTCTCTATAGGTTCTATTAGGACTATCAAGGAAAGCAAAACGATAAAAATGAATCCCAATAATTATCAAGTTGCGGTTCTTAGGGGAAAAGAATATTCAATTATGTATACTTCTCGTGGAGATAATCGTAACTTTATAAGGGGCAAAGAACTCACGCCTTATTACGGTTATGGGTGCGAAGGTAAAAAGTTTTATATCAAAAATCAATCATCCGAAATATATCGCGATTTGTATAAAAACAGCGAAGGAATTTATAGCGAAGACTTTATATCTTTTTATAATTCAAGATTAAAGATAACCGAAACTATTAAACTTACCTCGGATGGAAAAGGGGAACTTAGACGTTTAACTTTTGAAGCAATAGGTCAAGAATACTCGATCATACATTATTTTGATGTTTTTTTGCATACATTAGACGAAATGTATTCACATAGAGCTTTCTATGAATTGTTTGTCAATTGTAAAGTCGAAGAAGATCAAGCATTTTATTGGACCGACAGTCTTTGCGTAGCCGTTAAGGTATTAGGTTTGGATTCGATAAAGATTACATCTAATAGGTTGAATATAAATAAAAGATATAACGATACTCCGACTAAAATTATCAAAAAATATATAAATGACGGAAAAATTGTTTACCCGTGTTTTGCTGTGTCGGGCGAATTCTTTGCGGATAATAATTGTAATTCCATTTATATTATTCAAACGTATGGCGAAAATATCGAAGAATGTCGAAAGGTTCTTGATGAATATAATTATGAAAAAATTAATGAAGCTTATGATCTTTTAAAATATAAAAACAAAGAACCTTTTATCGGTAAAAACGGTATCGATTTATTGGGTTCAATCTTTATGTTGCCTTATAAATCATCGGAGTTAGAGTTAACCTTGTTTGATGAGGTAAACGTAATAAAATATCGACGTTTAAACGATACCGAAGATTTGAGTTTTCTATCGACAATTAATGCAATCAAAGCTTTTGGGATAACCGTTGCAGTCTTGATCGACGATGAAGGAATAAGCGGTGCTTTACGGCAAAAATTGTCCGAAGAAAAAATTAATATATTAAGAGGTAATTATGCTACAAAAGCGACATGGGGCGAAGAATATAAGCGTATCGAATTGCCGAAAATCGCCCATTTGAACAAACCCCATTATGCTTATGATGATAAATCAATCGTTCCGGGCGATGGAGGCTTTGTTGAAGACGGATATGTAATTGACTCCGATAAATATCCTTTAAAACCCTATTCAAATGTCGTGTCTAACGGAAATGTGGGATTTATAGCTACCGAAAACGGAATAACGTACAGTTGGACGGATAATTCGCGAGAATCTAAATTAACGGTTTGGCGCAACGACGAAAGGTCAAACCATTCTTCTGAAGATGTCTTCCTTTTTGTTAATAATAAACTTTATGATTTAACATCTGTCTATAATAGCATTTGTATTCATAAATGCAATGAAGCTATCTATATAAATAAAATCGGTAGGTTGAATATCAAAGTAAGTGTTTATATCGGCGGAAATGGAAAATGTATATTAAAAAAGGTAAGTTTTGACGGAGAATTTGATGGAAACTTGAAAATAGTATTCGGTTATAGACTTAGTTTATCTTGGCGTCCAAATGGGGTTATATATGCCGATAGAGAAAAGCAAAATAAAATACTTT
Source organism: uncultured Christensenellaceae bacterium (assembly GCA_964391805.1). Taxonomy (GTDB): domain Bacteria; phylum Bacillota; class Clostridia; order Christensenellales; family CAG-1252; genus RUG14300. The sequence continues at coordinate 62,836 of CAYMNK010000001.1, forward strand.
TGGTTAATAAACTAACTAAAATAAAAACAAATCTTTATTGTGAGGACGGAATTTCTTTCTTAGGCGAGAATGAACTGTGTAGTGTTCTAAATAGTAGTGATTGTTCGGAGTATTATGCCGATTATGTAGGATTTGTTTGCGAATTTGCGAATATTCAAAATACAAGAGAGTGTTTTGTGTCTATCGGAACAGGTCACGATAAATCTATCTCCAAGTTAAAGGATAACTTAGTTAAAATAAAAACAAACGATAAATACTTGGATGTTTTATTTAATAGCTGGCTTTTTAAACAAGTCCTCGATTGTAGAATGTATGCAAGAGCCTCCTTCTATCAATGTGGCGGTGCGTACGGATTTAGAGATCAACTGCAAGATTGTTTAGCGTTACTGTATTCGTATCCTGAAATGGTGAAGGATCACATCTTATTGTGTGCAGGACATCAATATGTGGAAGGCGATGTTATGCACTGGTGGCATATGCCCAAAACAGGTGTAAGAACAAAAAATAGTGATGATAGATTGTTTTTATGTTATCTTGTATCGAAATATATTAATCGAACCGGAGATAAATCTATTCTAAATAGGCGGTTACCGTTTTTAGTCAGCAAACCTTTATCGGCGGATGAATTGTCAAGATTTGAAACTCCGTCTATCACCAAAACGACTGAGCCGTTAATCGAACATATGAGGCGTGCGATTAAATCGGCAATGAAATTCGGTAAAAATTCTTTGTTATTGGTCGGTAGCGGAGATTGGAACGACGGATTTGACGGTATAGGAATTAAAGGGAAAGGAGAAAGCGTGTGGCTTAGTATGTTTGCTTACTATGTACTAACCCAATGTGTTGACCTCTTTTCGGGAGAAGATAGGTACTTTATCGTCAATCAATTGGAAAAATTGAAAAACGGAATAAACAATGCTTTTGTAATTGATAGATTTTTTGCATACGTAACCGATGATGGCGAAAAAATTGGATTAGAAAGTTCCAATAACTGCAGTTTATATTTGCCGACGCAAGCTTTTTCGGCATTGTGCGGGTGTGTTGATGAATCAATTTATAATACAGCACTTAATACCGCAATGAAATTGGTAGATAAAGAAAACGGAATAATCAAAATATTCGATAAACCATTTACAAATCATTCAGATTTAGGATATATCACACGTTATCCGATAGGTGTTAGGGAAAACGGCGGGCAATATACCCATGCATCACTATGGTTCATAAAAGCGTTGTTTAACACTGACCGCATCGAAGAAGGGTATGAGTTATTGTGTATGATCAATCCCGCAATTATTTGTAGCGATAAAGAAGGCAACAATCGATACGGTGCCGAGCCGTATGTAATTAGTGCCGATGTGTACGACGGTATTTATAAGGGTAGAGCAGGATGGAGTTGGTACACAGGCTCGGCATCTTGGTTCTATGAAATAGTTGTTGATTCTATGTTCGGTGTAAAATTTATAGGTGGAAATATGTATTTTGAACCTAAATTACCGTCGAAACTTGACGGCGCAGAACTTAGAATAACAATGGACGGAACGGAGTATATTTGTAAGTTTTATCGAAGTAATATCGAACAAATAAGCGTTAACGGAATTCATAGGAATGAAAGATATATTAGTCCTGTAAAGAATAAGGGTAAGGTTTTCGTTAAAGTCGAATATATATACAAATTAAATCAAATTAATTGAAGCATAATTTATTTGATTTGTGTAATGTTAGATAGTAAAGAGATTTGCAGAGAATAAGATTTAACTAAGTGTAGATGCGATATACGTGCGATATACGTAAGATATATTCTTTTTAATCGCATAGCGCTTTACAAAATCGTCGATAAATGCTATAATGTTATTATGGATTTATTCGATTACAATGAGCAAAATCAAAATAATACTAAACCGCTTGCCGAGCGGTTTAGAGCGGAGACTTTTGATGAATTTATCGGTCAAGAGCACCTTGTGGGTAAGGGGATGCTTTTGCGTCGTGCTATTCTTGCAGATAGATTGGGAAGTTGTATTTTTTACGGGCCTCCGGGAACAGGAAAGACAACTTTGGCTAATATAATCGCTAATACGACCAATGCCGAATTTGCAAAGTTGAATGCCGTTACGTCGGGTGTTTCGGATGCAAAGGCAGTTATCGATAAAGCCAAAGAGAATAGACGTTTGTACGGTAAAAAGACCTATTTATTGTTAGACGAGTGTCATCGTTGGAATAAGGCACAGAGCGATTGTGTATTAGGTGCTATCGAATCGGGTGATATTATTTTTGTAGGTTCGACTACCGAAAATCCCTACGTAAGTATGACTAAGGCTATCGTATCTCGTTGTCGTATTTTTGAGTTCAAAAAGCTAACTTCGGAGAACATAATGGCGGGGCTGGAGAGAGCATTGACTTCGCCTAAGGGGCTTAAACAGTATAACGTAAGATGCGAAAAAGATGTTTTAAAACATTTTGCTTGGGCGTCGGGCGGTGACCTAAGAAGCGCATTAAATGCTTTAGAACTTGCCGTTTTAACGACACCTATATCCAAAGATGGTGAAACGGTTATCACTAAGGAAATTGCCGAACAATCTATTCAAAGACCGAGTATGTCGGTAGATGAGAGCATGTATTACGATATGATATCCGCTTTTATCAAGAGTATGCGTGGTTCGGATGCCGATGCTGCATTGTTTTGGTCGGAAAGACTTATTCAAGCAGGATGTGATCCGATGCTTATTTGTAGGCGCATTGTTCTACATGCCGCCGAAGACGTGGGTATGGCTGATCCTAATGCATTGAATATTGCCGTTTCCGCTATGCTTGCCTTCCAAAATATAGGATATCCCGAGGGACGCATTCCGATGGCGGAAGCAATAATATATGTTTGTGAAGCAAGTAAATCTCATTCGGTTGAGTCTGCTTTGTGTTCTGCATCCGAAATGGCAATTAACAATCCGGATTTACCTGTACCGATTTATTTAAGAGATGCCAATTATAAAACCGAAAAGATCGAGGGATATAAGTATCCGCACGATTATGGCGGTTGGGTGGAGCAAACCTATTTACCGTTTGAAATCAAGGACTGCGAATTTTACATTCCGTCTCAAAACGGAAAGGAAAAGGAACTCGTTAGAGCAAAAAAAATTAAAGGAAACAAAGGATGAGAATATTAGCATTAGACGTAGGCGACGTACGAGTCGGCATTGCATATACTGATGCGCTTGAATTGAGTGTAAATCCGCTCGAAAGTTATAAGCGCAAATATATCGAAGAGGATTATATCCACATTGCTAAGTTGATTGCCGATTACAAAATCGAAAGAGTAGTGGTCGGTTTGCCCCTAAATATGGACGGAACCGAGGGCGATAGAGTGGAAAAGACGAGAGAATTTGTGGATAACCTCAAAAATCACACCGATATAGATTTCGTATGGCAAGACGAAAGGTTGACCACGGTTGCTGCCGAGCGAATATTGATCGAGCAAGGAATGCGTAGAGAAAAAAGGAAAAACGTAATCGATAAGGTTGCTGCAATGGTAATTCTTAGTTCGTATATCGAAAGTAAACACTAAAAAGGAGATCAGTATGGATATTAACGAAAGACCCGATATCATAGAAGCGGTTGGTAATAACGGAGAAAAAATTCAATTTGAAATAGTAAAAGTCGTTGTTTATAATGAAAAAAATTATGCTATTCTTTGTCCCATGCAAAAAATCGAAGGATTGGATGAGGATTCTTGTGTAATCTTTGAAATGAAAGACATTGATGAAGAATCGGTCGACTTGATTCCTGTTGAGGACGAAGCAATTTTGGATGCTGTTTATGCACTCTATGTCGAATGGGCTGAAAGTGTGGATAAACAGGGTTGTAACGGTAATTGCTCAGGTTGTGCAGGATGTAGCGATTAATATCGATTTTTTTGATTTTTATTAAAAAACATAGTAAAATCATTTGCATAATTTGATTTATTATGTTAACATTTATAAAGCAAAAATTTATTAAGCACCGAGGGTTAGTCTCGACTGTTGCCATATGGTTGTAGAGATGATGCCGTCGGGAAGACTAAACAGGAGGATTTTAAAATGGCAGTAGTAACAATGAAAAACCTATTAGAAGCAGGCGTACACTTCGGTCACCCGACAAGTAAGTGGAATCCTAAAATGGCGAAGTACATCTTCACAGCAAGAAACGGCGTTTATATCATCGACCTCGAAAAGACAGTCGTTGAGATCGAAAAGGCTTACGCTTTCGTAAAGAACACCATTGCTGAAGATAATTCCAGAACCGTTCTTTTCGTAGGTACTAAGAAGCAAGCTCAAGAATCCATCAAAGCTGAAGCTGAACGTTGCAATATGTTCTATATCAATGAGAGATGGTTGGGCGGTTTATTGACTAACTTCAAAACTATCAAAACACGTATTGACAGATTAAAGAGCATCAACGCTAAAGAACAAAACGGCGAACTCAGTCTTATGACTAAGAAAGAAGCTGCTCAATTACTCAAAGAGCGTGATTTATTAGAGCGTAACCTTGGCGGTATCAAGAATATGACCAAGTTACCCGACATCATCTTTGTAGTTGATATCGAGGAAGAACACCTTGCTATCGAAGAAGCAAGAAAACTTCATATTCCTATCGTAGCATTAGTAGATACTAAGTGCAACCCCGAGTTAGTAGATTACGTTATCCCCGGTAATGACGATGCTATCCGTGCTGTTAAACTCATTGCTTTCACCATTGCTAATGCAGTTATCGAGGGTAGAGAAGGTATCGTTTATTCTGTAAACGAAGAAAGCGAATCTGTTGAAGAAGAAGTTAACGAATAATTATTTGGAGGTTATATATGGCTTACACAAGTAAAGATATAATGGCATTAAAGGAAAAAACCGGCGCCGGTATGTTAGATTGCAAAAAGGCTCTTGATGCTACCGATGGTAATATGGATAAAGCTATCGAGTTTTTGAGAGAAAAAGGCATGGCTACCGCGAAGAAAAAGGAATCTCGTGTTGCTTGCGAGGGTATCGTTGACAGTTATATCCACATGGGTGGTAAAATCGGCGTTTTAGTTGAAGTTAACTGTGAAACCGACTTTGTTGCAAGAAACGAAAAATTCCGTGAGTTCGTTCATGACGTTGCTTTACAAATTGCTGCAAGCAATCCTTCTTATGTTAGAAGAGAAGAGGTTCCTGCTGAAGTATTAGAGCATGAAAAAGAAATTCTTCGTGCACAAGCAAGAAACGAGGGTAAACCCGAAAATATTATCGACAGAATGGTTGAAGGTCGTATAAAGAAGTATTATGAAGATTTCGTATTATTAGATCAATCTTTCGTTAAGGATCCTTCTAAGACCATCCAAGTTCTTCTTAATGAAACCACTCAAGCTATCGGTGAAAAGATTAGTATCAGACGTTTCGTTCGTTATGCAATGGGCGAAGGCTTAGAGAAGAAAGTTGATACGTTTGCCGACGAAATTCAAAGTGCAATCGATATTGCTAATAAGTAATTTTTAAAATAAACGCATTTCTAATGCGTTTATTTTTACGTATAGAGAGATGAATAGACAACCTAAATATAAAAGAGTATTATTAAAAATTAGCGGTGAAGCACTTTCCTCTGACGGTAATATCTTTGATGATAGCATTATTGCGGGTGTTTGTGAGCAAATAAAAAAAGTACACGAATTAGGTGTTGATATCGGAATCGTTGTCGGCGGTGGTAATATTTGGAGGGGTAGACATAGCCAATCTTTTGATAGAACTACTTCCGATCAAATGGGTATGCTTGCTACATGTATTAATGCTTTAGCATTGAGAGAGTCGCTTGAGATGATAGGCGTTGAAACACGTGTTATGTCAGCCCTCGATATTCCTAAAGTGGCTGAGCCTTATATTCAAAAGAAAGCAATTTCTCACCTTGAAAAAGGTAGAGTGGTAATTTTTGCTTGTGGAACCGGTAGTCCTTATTTCTCAACCGATACAGGTGCTACATTAAGAGCGAACGAAATTGGTGCGGACATCATACTTTTAGCGAAGAATGTAGATGCGGTATATGATAAAGATCCTAAGATTTATGCGGATGCTAAGAGAATCAGCGATATGCAATTCATTGATATACTTGCCAATGATTTAAAGGTTATGGATTCAACCGCAGCATCGATGTGTAAAGATAACAATATGCCCATTCTCGTATTCGGACTGAATCAAGAAAATAGTATAGTAAATGCTGTCTTGGGACAAAGTAACGGTACGATTATTCACTAATTAGTTTACAAAAATAAGGCATTTCCTCGATTGGAAGTGTCTTTTTTGTTACTTTTTTAAATAATCATCGGTTATAATAAAAAAATTAATAAATAATAACTTGATATAGATAATTTTATTTGATATAATAAATAATAATAAAATTGATTTATGAGGTGATATTATGAATTATGATATTATGGAAATCTTAGAATTATTTGAGGATTTTGAAGTTTCTATGAAAAAGGTAGTAGATAACTATTCTGCTAACCTTTTGAATATCCGTGCAGGTAGAGCTAATCCGCATATTTTGGATAAGGTTACCGTTATGGCTTACGGTGTGGAATCTCCCCTAAAAGCAGTTGCTAATATCAATGTTGCCGAAGCAAGATTGATCGTTATCACTGTTTGGGATCCGTCATTATTGAAAACAGTCGAAAAAGCAATTATCGATTCCAATATCGGTATTACTCCTAATAACGACGGTAGAGTTATCCGCCTTGTTTTCCCCGAACTTACTCAAGAGCGTAGATTGCAACTTGTTAAAGAGATTAAGCAAGGATGCGAGGCAACCAAGGTTCAGTTAAGAAACGCAAGACGAGATGCAAACGATGCTTGTAAGAAACTTCGTAAAGATAATATTATCACCGAAGACGACGAGAAGGATATTCTCAAAGATATCGATAAAAAACTTGCTGAGTTTATCTCTAAGGTAGATTCTATCTGTAAGGATAAGGAAACTGAGGTAACCAGTGTATAATGACCTTATAGGGTTAGAGTTAGAAGAAGCGAAACGGATTCTTAACGATAGATCCGTTTCCTTTTCGATAATAGACAATAACACTAACGCTATCGGTAACGTAAAATTAGTAGTTAAGGTCGACGAAAATAAAATTTATGTTGAGAATTTCTTGGTCGATCTGAAGGAATCGCTATGAGCTCTTTTGTCAAGAGAACTATTACGGGAATAGTATTGTTTGGTATACTTTTCTTCTTTTTGTTTTATTTGCGTCCTATCTGCATTCATTCTGTAGATATACTTATTTTAGTCTTTTTAATCGTTGGGCTATACGAAATGTATAGAGCAACGGTTGCTACGGGGCACAGAACGATGAAGTTGCCTATCATTTTATTCGGTGTTTTGATATATCCGTTATTTTTCTTATATCAATTCGATAATGTAGGCGGACAGTTTAGTTACGTAGGCAATTCCGACAAAGGCATTTTGGTTGCTTTAATAATAGCTTCCGTTTTTGCGTTAGGTGCTTTAACTTTTGGAATTGAAAACGTTGAAAAAATAGACGAGAACGGTGAAAAAGTAATAGAGAAAAGAAATAAGTATAATTTATCCGATCTTGGAGCAACCTTGTTGGTTATCATTTATCCCGGAGTATTCACATCGATGTTCTTTGCTGTTAACTTGCATGGCGGAGATTTGATTGCAATAATGATATGCTTATTAGTTCCATTGTTTGACGATATGTTCGCATATTTTATCGGTAGTAAATTCGGTAAACATAAGCTTTGTCCTTCTATCTCTCCTAAAAAGACGGTTGAAGGGTTGTTAGGCGGAATATTGGGTGCATTTGTTGCTCAAGCTGGAATCTTCCTTTTATTTGACGGATTTAAGGTATTTGAGAATGTTAATAATGTAATGATTCCTTATATTAGCGACAAACTATACATTTCTATACCCATTTACTTTATTCTTACTGTGTTGATCATTGTTGCCGAATTTGCCGGCGATTTGGTCGCTTCAAAAATTAAGAGAATTGCAGGTATAAAGGATTACGGAAAAATACTTCCCGGACACGGTGGAGTAATGGATAGACTTGACTCACTTATCTTCTCGTTACCTATCGTATATATTTTCTTCACGGTTTGTAGAATTTGCGGAGTATTTTATTAATGAAAAGAGTTGTCGTATTAGGTTCTACAGGCTCTATAGGTACTCAAACACTTAATGTAATCTCTCGAAATCCGAAAGAATTTGCTGTCATAGGTTTATCTTGTAATTCCAATATAAAATTATTAAAAGAGCAATGCAAAAATTTTTGTGTTAAATACGCTTGCTGTAAGTGTTTTCCAGACAAAGATAACAATATTTTTGCGACAGAATCCGAATTAATAGAAGCAACCGACTTCGATATATTGGTCGCCGCATCGGGCGGAGTAGATTCGCTTGATGCTGTGGTTACATCTCTATTAAACGGAAAAAGGGTATGCATTGCCAATAAAGAACTTTTGGTGTGTGCCGGGGAGCATGTAATGGCATCATCTCGAAAAGGTGAATTGATCCCTATTGACAGTGAGCACTCCGCTATCTATCAATGTTTACAAGGAGATAAAGAGGTAGAATCGGTTACCCTGACTTGTAGTGGCGGTGCATTGAGAGATTTACCCATTGAAAAATTATCTAATGCAACCGTTGACGATGTACTCAAACATCCCAATTGGGTAATGGGTAAAAAAATAACCGTCGATTGTGCAACTATGATGAACAAGGCTTTTGAGGTTATCGAGGCAATGCATCTATTTGCTCTTCCAAAAGAAAAGATAAAAGTAGTTATGCATAAAGAAAGTTTGGTACATGGCTACGTAACATTCAAAGACGGAAGTATCAAAGCTTTGATTTCCCCTCCTAATATGGAATTACCAATTGCTTATGCACTTAGTTATCCTAATAGGGTAGACGGTCCGCAATTTGATTTGGCGGGTAAAACTTTATCTTTCACAGAACCCGATTATGAGAGATATCCGCTATTTAAACTTGTTATGGATAACTTAGATAAACCGTTGTTCCCGAGTTTTATAGCAGGAGTAGATGAAATTGTAGTTAATCACTTTCTTCATGGTTTTATTTCTTATGGAGAGATGCATAATATTATTATTAACGCCGTACAGATGTTCCAAAAGGTTTATGATGACAACAAAGATAGTTATTCTCCCATTGGACTCTATGAGTGCAGTGTAAATGTGGTAAAAGATTTATTGAGGATATAAAATGGCTTTATTATTAGGCGTAACGGCATCAAAGGTGTTTTCGATTATAGGTTATATAATCGTTGCACTTTTGACTTTAATGGTAATGATAGTGATTCACGAATTCGGTCACTATATTGTTGGTAAGGCACTCAAATTTAAAATTAACGAGTTTGCCATAGGTTTTGGTCCACCTATTTTCCGTTTCATGATGAGAAGCGGAGAATATTTTAGTATTCGTCCCATTCCATTGGGTGGTTTTTGCGCATTCGAAGGCGAAGATTCCGAAAGCGTGGTAGAGGGATCTTTTAATTCTCAAGCACCTTGGAAACGTATTCTCGTATTGTTGGCAGGTGTTACTTTTAACATTATATCTGCATTTTTGATTTTAGCGATATGCTTTTCGACATATGGATATTCTCTTCCAAAGGTTGCCGGATTTTATGAATCTACAGATTCGTCATTTGTGCATACCCTTCAAAAGGATGATATTATATACGAGTTGGATGGTCAAAAAGTATATAGTTTTACAAGTTACAATATCTCAACAATTATTGAAAAAGCCGAATCGGATACAATGAAGTGTATCGTAATTCGCGATGGAGAAAAAGTTGAAATAAATGTAACGGTATCAAAATTTTTGAGCACTCCCGTATACGACGAAAGTTCTTATGATGAAGATCACAACTTAATAGAGGGTGCGGAACCTATTGGATATGAAGAATCCGCAAATAAAATGCTTGGGATTTCGGTTGCTACCGAATTGTATAGAGTTAATTTCTTCGAGGGCTTAGTAAAAGGTATAGTTTATTGCGGTCAAATTATAGTCTTTTTATTCCAAACTATAGGAAGTCTATTTACCGGTGAGATTCTTCCACAAGGTAATTTAGGCGGACCTATAACCACCGTATCAGTTATCGCAAACACGGTTTCGTATACCGGTTTTAGAGGTGTACTTACATTGCTTGGAATGATGAGTGCGAATGTAGCAATATTTAATATATTACCGTTACCTGCTTTAGACGGGTGCAAGGTTGTATTCACTCTCATCGAGTGGATAGTAGGTAAACCTATCAATAGAAAGGTAGAAGGTATTATTTCTACAGTAGGACTTTTCTTATTGTTTGCAATGACCATTGTTTTCGACTTATTGAATCTTGGATTTATAGGGAGCTTATTCTGATGACACGTGTAGTTAAAGTCGGTAACAAACTTATCGGCGGTAATAATCCTATAACCATACAAACGATGACAAATGTTCGTACAGCCGATGTCAAGTCACTTCTTAACCAAGTTCGAGTTTTAGAGGATGCTGGGGCGGATATAATACGTGTTACCGTTAACGAATATTCGGCAGTTGAGGGTTTTCGTCAAGCAGTGTTGCATTCGAATGTACCAATTGTTGCCGATATCCATTATGATGCCGAACTTGCTATCAAAGCAATAGAAGCAGGTGCTCATAAAATTCGTATAAATCCGGGCAACATGAGTGATGACGGTGTGCGGAAAATTTGCGAAGTACTCAAATATTATAATGTTCCTGTTAGAGTCGGAGTAAACTCGGGTTCTATTGCTAAATTGTATTATGAAAAGTATCATAATTCGGTTACGGCATTAGTTGAATCTGCGTTAGATAACGTTGTGTTGCTCGAAAAACACGGAATTGAAAACATTGTAATTTCTGTCAAAAGCAGTGATACTGCAAAAACCATCGATGCTTATAGAGAATTATCTAAAAGAACGGATTTCCCGTTGCACCTTGGAGTTACCGAAGCAGGCGGTGGCGAATCTGCCGTAATTAAGTCAAGTATAGCGATAGGATCGTTGCTTAAAGACGGAATAGGTGATACCATTAGAGTTTCGCTGTCCGACGATCCTGTTCGAGAAATAGAGGTTGCACAAAAAATATTAGGCGTTCTTGGAATTGATGACAATTATATCGATATAATCAGTTGTCCTACATGCGGAAGAACGGAATTCGATGTAATCGGTTGTTCCAAAAGACTATCGGAGTGTTTTAAAAACGTAAAAGCTCCGTTGAAAATTGCTGTAATGGGTTGTGTCGTTAACGGATTAGGTGAGGGCAAAGATGCCGATTACGGAATCGCAGGCGGTAAAGATAGGTCGGTTATATTTGCACACGGAACAAAAATTGCTACAATAGACAATAACAAAGCGGAAGAGTACTTAATTAATTTGGTAAACAGACAAATCAATGGATAACTTTCTTATACGATTTAATGAGTTTACAAAAAACAAATATAATTATTTAAGACTCAAAAAGGTTGAGTTTTATGAGGTTGACAGTATTGCCAAACTTTATTTTGTTATTCCCGAAGACATTTACGAAAACGGATTCGATAATTCTGTTATCAAAGAATTAAAACGTTTTTGTTCTAAGGTGGCGGGTAAATATAAATGCGAGTTTTTCTTTGAACGCCTTGTAATAAGCGAAGACATTGTTAAAACTCATTTGTTTGAGATACTTGCGACTGAATGTCCATTTTTAGCTTCGTCCATTAATAAAGAATGTGTAGCAATTACCGTCGATGATAAAATCAATGCTTATATAACGATAGAGCAGGATGTATATAATCTTATCGAGGGTGCACCGTTTCTCAATAAGATAATCGAAAATTTGGAAGAATCTTTCGGCTCACAAGCCTTTATTACGTTTAATCTTGTTCCCGTAGGCGATATTGTAATCGAAAAGACTGAATCTCAAATTGTAAGTAGATCCTTTGTACCATATAAATCATTTGAATACCTTTGCGGTTTTAATGCAAAATCGGCAAATAAACCGCTATTTATAGAAGGAATTCATAAGGCAATGGATTCTGTAGCTATTTGTGGTAAAGTCAGTAATATCGAAAGACGTATTTACGAAAAAGATCCTAATAGTAAGTTTAAATATTTTAGATATAATTACCGAATGACGCTATTCGATTATAGCGGAACTATTACCGCATATTTTAAAACGAATGATGAGAATTGTCCATTGAGTAGAATTTTGGAAAACGACCAAATTATGATTCAAGGTAGGATTGCTTATTCCGAAAGACTAAGCAAATACGTAATGTATTCTAAAACTATTTATACAATCGAATTAGATATTGACGGTATTCAAGATATATTGAGACCAAAACCGGCACCCGATGTATTAAAGTATCCTTCTACTAAGTATGAGGGACAAGATTTTATAGTAAAAAAAGATCTTTTTAACTATGATGACGATACCGCTAACAGCGATATGAACTGCGTATTTATGACATATAGAAGCACCAATAAGGGCTTTGCACCATGGGAATTATGTATGCTATCCTTTAAGAACGGTGTACCCGATCAGGTGTATAATGTATATGTAAAAACATCAAATATAGAAGTTGTTGACCTCGAATATAGGGCAAAGGTTTTATCGGGTAAAAGGCTTGCGGATTTTGTACCCGACATTTTATGTTTTTGTAAAAACAAGTTGGTTTATTGTAAAAACGCAGACTTGGTTTCTAAGGAACTTGAAAATATAGCTAAAGCACAACATACCGAATATAATTTAGATATACAAGAAGCTAATAAGTTAGGTGCTAAAAACGGACAAAAATTCGAACCTCTTTTTGAAAGAATGCTTAAGGAGTATGGTATCCAAGTTTTCGGCACAACGAGTTATGATTATGCTATTGCAATGGCACAGTTGTATTTGAAAGTAAAAAAGTAGGAAAAATCTAAAAATAATCTTTTAAAAAGCGTTGACAAAAAATAAATTTAATATTATTATATTATAGACAAGCGGCCATGGCGGAATGGCAGACGCGTACGTTTGAGGGGCGTATGGTTAACCCGTGTGAGTTCAAGTCTCACTGGCCGCACCATAAGACAATCAAAGGTTTGATGCGATATGTGTCAAACTTTTTCTTTTTTAGAATATTTACACAACATGGGTGAACGTATTGAAAAATGCGAGATTTTATGATATATTTAATTCATTGATAAATTAAGATTTTGTGAAAGGAAAATTCATATGTGGTTTTGGTGGTTCATGTTGATATGTGATTTATTAATCCCTACAATCATGCTTGTTGTCGGGAAAATGATGTGGAAGCATTGCCCTAAAAGTATGAATAATATAATTGGATATAGGACAACTTGCTCTATGAAAAATATGGACACATGGAAATTTGCAAATACTTATTGTGGTCCACTTTGGTGGAAACTGGGCATAATAATGCTTATTCCATCCGTTTTAATACATATTCCGTTCTATCAAAGTAATGTGAATACGATTGGAATTGTTGGAGGTATTCTTGTAATAATTCAATGTATCGTTTTAATTGTGTCATTTTTTTAACGGAATATGCGTTGAAACAGACTTTCAATGATGATGGAACAAGAAGATAAAATCCAATTTAAAGGTGTACGCCCTTTCTCTTGACTGTACGCATTTTTACAAGGTGTGTGCAAAATTCAAGGGTGTGCGCAAATTGTATAAAAATCGGTAGTGGCACACAGAATAACGACAAGTTTAGGCCTGTCGTTTTTTTAACTAAATCCGCTTACGTTGGAATAAATCCACAGAAGTCAGTTGCGTGATACAATTCACTTTTTCATTCTACTCATATCATATTAATAAAAATATGTTTGCTAAATCCTTTATAATAGTTTATAATAAAAACATTATAAGGAGTATTTATGGATAGTTTAATTAGAAATTTTTGCATTGTAGCACATATCGACCATGGTAAATCAACTCTTGCCGATAGATTGATGGAGACCACTCAAACCGTATCCCAAAGGGAGCTAAAGGAGCAACTTTTAGATAATATGGATCTTGAGCGTGAACGTGGTATAACCATTAAACTCCAACCTGTTAGGATGAAGCATGTTTATCAAGGTAAGGAGTATTTACTTAATTTGATTGACACTCCGGGACACGTTGACTTTACGTATGAAGTCAGTCGTTCTTTGGCTGCGTGTGAGGGTGCTTTGTTAGTCGTTGACGCTACACAAGGAGTAGAGGCTCAAACTCTTACTAATGTCTATCTCGCACTCGATAACGATCTTGAAATACTTCCTGTAATTAATAAAATCGACTTAGCAAGTGCTAACGTTGAAGCTACCAAGCAAGAAATCGAGGATGTAATCGGATTAGATACCGAATGCTGTCCCGAAGTTTCCGCTAAAACCGGTGTAGGTGTTGAATATTTACTTGACCAAATCGTTGAAAAAATTCCGCCGGCTAAGGTTAATTTAGATGCTCCGTTGAAAGCGTTGATTTTTGATAGTTACTATGACAATTACCGTGGCGCAATTTCTTTTGTTAGAATCATCGACGGAGAAGTGAAGGTCGGTGATAAAATCAAAATGATGAGTACAGGTAAAGTCTTTGACTGTATCGAAGTCGGTGTATTTATGCCTAAATTGACACCTGTAGATGTTCTTTCTTCGGGTATGGTCGGCTACATTGCTGGTAGCATAAAAAATGTAGCGGACACCAGAGTAGGTGATACGATTACAAATGCAGAATGTCCTTGTTTAGCACCATGCGCAGGATATAAAGAAGTTAAGCCTGTGGTATTTGCGGGTATTTATCCGGCAGACGGTAGTAAGTATATTGAACTTAGAGAGTCGCTTGAAAAACTTAAACTTAACGATGCCTCTCTATTTTTTGAACCTGATGTTTCCGTTGCATTAGGTTTTGGTTTCCGTTGCGGATTTTTGGGTTTGTTACATATGGAAATCATCGAAGAAAGATTGGAAAGAGAATTCAATTTAGATCTCGTAACTACCGCTCCGAGTGTAGTCTTTAATGTCTATAAAACAAACGGTGAAATGGTTGCAATCGATAATCCGACAAAACTTCCGCCACCTACCGAAATCGATCACGTGGAAGAACCGATAGTAAACGTTTCGATATATACTCCGCCTCAATATAACGGTTCGATCATGGAACTTTGTCAGTCTAAACGCGGTACATTTGTTGACTTGATTTATGTCGATACTCAACGTGTACAGATCAAATATATAATGCCTTTGTGCGAAATTTTATACGACTTTTTCGATAGTTTGAAATCACGCACTCGCGGTTATGCATCTCTTGACTACGATATGAGCGGATATCAAACAAGTTCTATGGTTAGACTCGATATATTGTTAAACGGCGAAATGTGCGATGCTCTAAGTATGATAGTCCATAAAGATTTTGCATATGCAAGAGGTCGTAAAATATGTGAAAAGCTACGTGAAGCAATTCCGCGTCAGATGTTTGAAATCCCCATTCAAGCAGCTATCGGTAATAAAATAATTGCCCGTGAAACGGTAAAAGCACTCCGTAAAGACGTTCTTGCAAAGTGTTACGGCGGTGATATAACGCGTAAAAAGAAGCTTCTCGAAAAACAAAAAGAGGGCAAAAAACGTATGCGTCAAGTCGGTAACGTACAAGTTCCGAGCGAAGCGTTTATGTCTATACTTAAAGTCGGTGATGATCAATAAGAGTAAGAAAGGGCTATATATTCATATTCCTTATTGTAAGCAAAAATGCTTATATTGCTCTTTCTATTCTATACCTAATAATGAAGTCGATGATGAATATATCGATGCATTAATAAAAGAGATTTCAACTTATAAAACCGATAATTATACCATAGATACGATATTTATCGGCGGTGGCACTCCGTCATTATTGACAGAGAACCAATTTGAAAGACTTTTCGGTGCAATTCACGATTCGTTTAAATTGGATTTAGAAGAAGTAACCGTAGAAATGAATCCCGATAGTATTACCGAATCAAAGTTATCCACTTTAAAGGAATGCGGAGTCAATAGATTAAGTATAGGCATTCAATCATGTAACGATGACGAACTGAAAGCTATCGGGCGTATTCATAATTCTCGTGGGGCTTTAAATGCTATAAAATTAGCAAGTAAATACTTTGACAATATAAATATCGATTTAATGATAGGTCTTCCTCATCAAACACTTGACTCGATTCACCATAATCTTTCCGTTTTGAGTAAACTTGATATAAAACACGTTTCGGTGTATTCGCTTATACTTGAAGAAAGTACGCCACTTTACAATAGAGTGTGTAACGGATTAAGTCTGCCCGATGATGATGAGACTGTAGAATGGTATGATGAAGTAGTTGCTTCTTTGTCGAAAAAGGGCTTTGAACGTTATGAAATCAGCAATTTCGCTCTTGATGGTTATAGGTGTAAGCATAATCTTCATTGTTGGCAATATAATGATTATATCGGCATAGGACCGAGTGCATCTTCATTTATATACGGACGAAGATTTACCAACCAACCTGATTTATGTAGTTATATTAAAAACGGAGCAAACCCTATCGAAGAAACTTCAGACGAGCCGTATAAAGAATACGTTATGCTTGCCCTTCGTACAAAAGACGGGATAGATAAAAAATACTTTTATCAACGATTTGGTCAAAACTTTGATAATTTGTATAAAGATATAATAGATAGTGAAATTATTAGAACAACATGCGTTAACACTACCGACCGCTTTTATATTAAACCCGAATGTATCTATATATCCAATTCGATTATAGTTGAATTCTTTTAATACCCTTTCGAGGGTATTTTTTAAATAATTTGAAAATAATTAAAAAAATTGGCAGTCAAGTGTTGACATTGCTAAATTATTGTTATATAATACTATTGGCAGTTGAGAGAATAGATTGCTAATCGAGTGTATATAATAATTATGTAATCGATTGTAACCGATGAAATCGTTAAACTCGTATGGTAATTAACCGAAGTGCTAAGGAGTAAATATGAAACTTACCGACAGAAAACAAAGAATTTTGAGATGCCTCGTAGCGAGATACATCAAAACCGCTCAGCCCGTTTCGTCCTCCGATATCCAAAAGGATCTTGAGGAAGATATAAGCTCTGCAACTATTCGTTCGGAACTTGCTGGCTTAGAAGAGATGGGATACCTTGAGCAACCGCACGTTTCCGCCGGTAGAATTCCTACCTCTCAAGGCTATAAAATGTATGTTAACTCTTTATCGTTAGTTACCAATAAGTCTAATAAGAATCATGTACAAGAGTTGAAAGGATTCTTTGACCAAAAGATGCAGGAGGTTGAGGATGTCGTCAAGAGTACAGCTAAGGTCTTATCTGATGTTACCAATTATACATCGGTAATCGTCGTTAAAAACGTCTCCAACATCGTGATTCGTAAAATTAAGCTTATCGATATCGGTGCCGATTCCGCATTACTTGTTGTTATCACCGATAGTGGTGTAATCAAAGATTCCTTTATAGATTTACCCGAAGGAATGGGTGGCGGATATCTTCAAACAGCTTGCGATATTCTTAATGACTTGTTTGAAGATAAGACGGTTGAGGAAATTAGGAATACGACTAAGGATATAGACGAAAGTTTGGCGCAATATAAAACACTTCTTGATTCGGTTTTATCTTTACTCGATTCTCTCGATAGCGATAATGAAGTTATTGTCGAAGGTACTGCTAAATTGCTCGATTATCCCGAATACGAAGACACGGGTAACGCTAAGCCGATCTTGTCATTGATTGACCATAAAAAAGAACTTTCCGAAATGGTTACCTCGGGCGGTATCGATTTATCGGTAAAAATCGGTAAGGAAGAAGGAGTAGAGCATGGTTCGTTAGTAAGCGTCAAATATAGAATTGACGACACTAAGAGTATTCATGCAGGTGTAATCGGACCTGAGAGAATGGATTATAAGATGGTTATCGGTGTACTAACCCACTTGGAGGAAGCCATTAGATCGATAACGGATAAAAAGGAGGACTAAATGTCAAACAAAAAGGATGAAAACAAGGAAAATGTTTCCGAAAATATAGTAAACAACGAGAACGAAGAAGTTCAGGAAAATTCCCAAGACGAACCCGTTGTTAACGAAGAAGAACAACCAAAAACGCCCGAACAATTACTTCTCGAAGCAGCTCAAACGATTGCCAAGTTGAACGATCAAATTAAAGAAGATCAAGATCAATATTTGAGATTAAGAGCTGAGTTCGATAATTATCGTAAGAGATCTGCACAAGATATCGATAGGCAGAGAATTAAGGGTATCGAACTTGCAATTGAGGCTTTTTTCCCGTCGATGGATGCTATTGATAAAGCACTTTCGATGTTTAAAGACGAGAGCGTTTTGAAGGGAATAATGCTTATTAAAAAGCAATTCGAAACGGCATTAGCTAAGTTGGGAGTAGAGGAAATTAATCCTATCGACCAAGAATTTAATCCTGAATATCATAATGCGATTATGAATGAGGTTAATCCCGATAAAGTCGGTGTGGTTACCGAGGTATTCCAAAACGGATATCGCTATAAAGACACCTTACTAAGACCTGCAATGGTTAAAGTCGGTATAGAAGAGTAAATTCATTGTCAAAATTGACAA
This sequence comes from uncultured Christensenellaceae bacterium, assembly GCA_964391805.1. Lineage (GTDB taxonomy): Bacteria > Bacillota > Clostridia > Christensenellales > CAG-1252 > RUG14300. The sequence continues at coordinate 81,455 of CAYMNK010000001.1, forward strand.
TACAATTATAAATTAAGAATAAAATCATAAGGAGATATATATTATGTCTAAAATTATTGGCATCGATTTAGGTACTACAAATTCATGCGTAGCCGTTATGGAAGGCGGCGAGGCTACAGTTATAACTAATGCAGAAGGCGCAAGAACAACTCCTTCCGTAGTAGGATTTACAAAAGACGGCGAACGTAGAGTCGGTCAAACCGCTAAACGTCAAGCCGTTGCATTCCCCCAAAGAACTATTTCATCTATCAAGAGAGAAATGGGCACAAACTACACAGTTGATATAGACGATAAGAAGTATTCACCACAAGAAATCAGTGCAATGATTCTTTCCAAATTAAAGGCTGATGCTGAAAGTTATCTCGGTCAAAAGGTAACTCAAGCCGTAATCACCGTTCCTGCTTACTTCTCTGATAGTCAAAGACAAGCAACAAAAGATGCAGGTAAAATCGCAGGTCTCGAAGTATTACGTATAATCAACGAGCCTACCGCTGCAGCGTTGGCTTATGGACTCGATAAGGGCGAAAACAGAAACCAAAAGGTTCTTATTTATGACCTTGGCGGTGGTACATTCGACGTATCCATTCTTGAAATCGGCGACGGTGTATTCGAAGTTTTGGCTACAAATGGTAATACAAGACTCGGTGGCGACGACTTTGACCAAGCATTGATGGATTATGTAACCGATTCTTTCAAAAAGGAAAACGGCGTAGATTTAACATCCAATAAACAAGCAATGCAAAGAATTAAGGAAGCTTGCGAAAAGGCTAAGATCGAATTGAGCGGTGTTACCGTAACCAATATCAACCTTCCCTTCCTTGCTCCTAATAATAATGGTGAAATTTGCAATATCGATATGGATATTACTAAGGCAACATTTGATAAACTTACCGCACACCTTGTAGAGGCAACCATGGGACCTACAAGACAAGCTATGAAGGATGCAGGCTTAAGCTTTAGCGATATTTCTAAGGTTATTCTCGTTGGCGGTTCTACACGTATACCCGCTGTAGTAGATGCAGTTCGTAAGATTAGCGGTAAAGAGCCATATAAGGGCATCAACCCCGATGAATGCGTTGCTATCGGTGCAGCTATCCAAGCAGGCGTTTTGGCAGGTGACGTAAAAGACGTATTATTGCTCGACGTTACTCCTTTGTCCTTAGGTATCGAAACAATGGGTGGTGTATTTACCAAGTTGATTGATAGAAATACAACCATTCCTACAAGTAAATCACAAATCTTCTCCACGGCTACCGATAACCAACCCGGCGTAGAAATCCACGTTTTACAAGGTGAAAGATCGATGGCTAAGGATAATAAGACATTAGGTCGCTTTACCCTTGACGGAATCGCACCCGCTCCTCGTGGAATTCCGCAAATCGAAGTTACTTTCGATATCGATGCTAACGGTATTGTTAACGTAAAGGCTAAGGATAAGGGTACCAATAAAGAACAATCTGTTACTATCACTGCAAGCACCAACCTCACCGAGGAAGATATCGACAAGGCAGTAAAAGAGGCAGAAAAGTATGCAGAAGAAGATAAGAAGCGTAAAGAATTGATCGAAATGAGAAATAATAGCGAACAAGTTGTTTATGCTGCAGAAAAAGCCGTAATCGAGAGCGGAGATAAGATTAGCGAAGAAGAAAAGAACATTGTTAACGAGGCTTGTAAAGAAGCAAGAGAAAGCTTTACATCCGAAGATGTAGATGTTATTAAGTCTGCAATGGATAAGTTCAATCAAGCAGTACAACCTATCTTTACTAAGTTGTATCAACAAAGCGCACCTAACGGTCAAGAAGATGGGGCTAACGATAACGGTGATGTAGGTGGAGATCCTGACATCAACTAATTATAAAAATCATTCGGGTAAACTCTATACAAAGCGTATAGAGTTTATCGATATAAAGGATTATGGAAGAAAATTATTATGATATTCTCGGCGTTCAAAAAGGCGCATCCGACGATGAAATAAAGTCGGCTTATAGGAAACTTGCTAAACAATACCACCCCGATTTGTTTGCAGGAAAACCCGAAGCCGAAAAGAAAACAGCCGAGGAAAAATTTAAAAAAATTAATCACGCTTATCAAGTTTTATCCGATGCTCAAAAGCGTGCGAATTACGACCAGTTCGGCTCAGAGGAGGGCCCTCAATTTTCGTCGAGCGGTGGTTTTGGTGGAGGCGGTTTCGACGGTTTCGGCGATATATTCAGTAATATTTTCTCTGGGTTCGGTCAACAAAGATCTTCTTCGAGAGCATCCGCTATGCATCCAGGTGACGATATCCAAATTCGTTGTACTATTGACTTTTTGGATGCTGTTAACGGTGTCGTTCAGGATCTTAAATTTCGTCGTAAAGAATCTTGTAAGTCTTGTAACGGTTCGGGCGCAAAGAATGCTTCGGCAGTTAAAACTTGTACAAAATGCGGTGGTTCGGGTATCGTAAGAATTAAACAAAATACCATTTTCGGTCAAATGATTTCGGAAACGACTTGTCCCGATTGTAAGGGTAAAGGTAAAACTGTTACCGAATATTGTAAAGACTGTGCAGGTAAGGGCTTTACAACGAATATTAGAACGGTTCACGCTAAAATTCCCGCAGGTATATCGGACGGTCAAACTTTGGTGTATAAGGGCGATGGCGATTGTGGTCAAAACGGTGCACCTAACGGTAATCTTATCATTTTGATAAACGTTAAGACGCATCCGCTGTTTATTAGAAAGGGTAACGATATAACTTACGAATTACCTATTAGCTTTATTACCGCCACATTGGGTGATGAAATCGATATTCCTACCCCGTACGGTCCTTATAAATATAGAATTCCCGAGGGAACTCAAACGGGACAAATATTCAAAATCAAAGGCAAGGGCATGAAGTACTTGGGTAAAGATTATTACGGCGACCTCAATGTTATTATCAAAATTGTAACGCCTACTAAACTTACCAAAACTCAAAAAGATGCGTTAACAAGTTTTTCCGAGAGCTTATCCGCTAACCAAGAAGAACAAATTAGAAAATTTAAGGATTTCTTGAAATAGATTATGACTTATAAGTTTACTGTTACTACAAATCATCAAGCGTCAGAAATTATCTCTGACGCTATGTTTGATTTAGGGGCGCAAGGTGTTTCTATCACCGATCCTATGGATTTTGACGAAATCGACAAAAACGGTGTAGTATGGGATTATCTTACAGATGACGATAAAAAAGGCGACGTTACGGTTGACGCATTTTTCGATACAGATAACCCCGAATCGGTAAATGATATAATCGAAGACAGACTTCGTTTTATCGAAGAATCATTCCCCTTTCCTAAAGGTACATTTAGCGTAAAATACGAAATAGTCCCCGACGTAGATTGGATGGAAGAATGGAAAAAGTATTATAAACCGATTATTCTCGATAAAATATCTATATTTCCTTCATGGGAAAAACCGGTAGGGAGTAAATACATATTTATTGAACCAGGTCAAGCTTTTGGTACTGGTGAACACGAAAGTACCAATATGTGTCTAAGATTATCCTTCAATTTAGATTTGGAAGGGAAAAAAATTGCCGACGTCGGTTGCGGTAGTGGTATAATAGGAATGAGTGCATTAAAGTTGGGTGCTAAGTCATGTTATTTTACAGATCTTGACCTTGATGCATTGGATAACCTTAAAACCAATCTACAACTCAATCAATTTGAAAACAACTATACTATAAAACAAGATAGTTTATTGACTAATGATGATGGTGAATATGACGTAATATTCGCTAATATTACTGCCGATATACTTCAAATGCTTGCTCCTCAAATCGATTCACACCTTGTTAAAGACGGCTATTTGGTAATTAGCGGAGTAATTGCTTCACGTGAAGATGAAGTTATCGAATGTTATGACAAATACGGCTACAAAGTAATAGATAATTTATCTATGAAGGATTGGCGTGCCTATACGCTCGTTAGAAAGAATGGAAATTAAACGCTTTTTTGTTCCAATCGAAAATATTACGGATGATATCGTCACTATAACGGGTGACGAGTATATTCATTTATCTAATGTGCTTAGGTTTAAGAAAGGATACAAGTTGATCGTATGCGATAATTCGGGTTACGATTATAACTGTACTGTTTTATCCATAGAAAAAGACAAAACCACTTGCAAAATCGAGTCAAAGGAATTGAATCAAACCGAACACGCTTCTCAAATGATTCTTTTATACGGCTTGACAAAATCCGAAAAGTATGAAATAGGTATACAAAAAGCAGTTGAGTTAGGCGTAAATGAAATAGTTCCCTTTATTTCGCAAAACACATCGGAAAAAACGTTGAGATTGGATAGACTTAACCGAATTGTTTTGGAAGCATGCAAACAGTGCGGTAGAGCAAAAAGGCCGATCGTTCATGAACCTTTATCCTTTGACGATGCATTGAATTTAGCCAAAGGTCTAAAAATAATTGCATATGAAAAGGAGTATAAGAATACTTTAAGAACTGTTTTGACCGATTTACATTCCTATGATTGTGTTACTCTTGCAATAGGAAGTGAGGGTGGATTGACAGTTGAAGAAGTCGAAAAGGCAAAATCTTTAGGATATATATCCGTTTCGCTTGGAAAACGCATACTAAGAGCCGAAACCGCAGTTATTAGCGGATTGGCATCGATATCTTTGTTTATGGAGGACTAATGAAAATATCTGTAATCTCTCTTGGCTGTAAAGTCAATACATGTGAAAGTGAAAGTATTGCCACCAAACTTAGACTTATGGGACACACTGTCGTTAATGAATTCGAGAGTGCGGATGTTTATATTATTAATACCTGTGCCGTTACCCAAGAGGCGGAAAAAAAGTCAAGACAATGTGTTGCAAGGGTAAGAAAATATAACAAGGATGCTAAGATTTACATAATCGGTTGTGCTTCCGAAAAAGATCCCGAGCAATTCGTATCAAAAGATGCCGAATATATTTCGGGTAACGCTTTTAAAGAAAAGGTTTGCGATTTCCCCGTAGGTATCGATAAAACCGAAATTCCTAAAGAATACGAGTATATGACTTATTCGGATAATTCGCGTACAAGGGCATTTGTTAAGATTCAAGACGGATGTAATAATTTTTGTTCGTACTGCATCATTCCTTATCTAAGGGGAAGACAAAGAAGTAGGGCAATTGACGATATACTATGTGAATGTAATTTAAAAGCACTGACAACACAAGAAATTGTATTAACGGGCATAAATGTATCCTCATACGGCTCAGACATCAGTGTTACTCTTACCGACCTCGTAAAGGCATTGTCGAGCATCAATTCGAGAATAAGGTTTAGTTCGCTCGAAGTGAATGTAATCACAAGACAGTTTTTACAAGAACTTAAGAATGCAGGGAACTTCTGCGCACACTTTCATTTATCCCTTCAAAGCGGTGATAACGATGTTTTGAAGTCAATGAACAGAAAATATACTCGAGAAGAGTACATACAAAAATGCGTATTGATTAGAGAATATTTCCCGTACGCCGCAATTACAACCGATATTATAGTAGGTTTTTCGACTGAAACCGAGGAAGCATTTAATAATTCATACGAGTTAGCAAAAGAAGTTGCTTTTGCCGATATTCATATATTCCCGTATTCGAGAAGAGCTGGAACTCGAGCATACTCTTGGAAAACACTTGATCCGTCCGTTATTAAAGCTCGTGAAAATAAGCTATTTGAGCTTAAAAAAGAACTAAAAAGACAATTTGCCGAATCGGCACTCGGATCAACTCAAAAGGTGCTTGCAGAATATACCGATGGTGGTTTTGCCGAAGGATATAGCGATAATTATCTAAGGGTATATTTCAAAACATTTAACGAAGCCGAATTGGGCAAGATTTATAATATAAGAATAACCGAACTTTACAAAGACGGCGTAAAGGGCGAAGTTGTTAGAATAAATTCATAAAAAAGGAGAAAGAAAATGTGTGTATTTTGTAAAATAATTAACGGAGAAATCCCATCCGATAAAGTGTATGAAAATGACAAAATATTGATATTACGCGATATCGAACCGCAATGTAAATTACACTATCTAATGATACCGAAGGAGCATTTTGCCGATATTACCGAAATGACCGAAAAACAAGCACATGATCTTGCCGACGGTTTTATGACACTTGCGTCGCTAACCGAAAAACTCGGATTATTGGAAGGATTCCGTTTGGTTTCCAATAAAGGTGAAAACGGTTGTCAATCGGTAGGACACTTACATATCCACATTTTGGGTGGTGAAAAATTAGATCCTAAAATGTGTTAGTTTATTTGAAAAAATAAATATAGAAAAAAGATATCAAAAACTTGACAATGTGTTTAAAATGAATTAATATATTCTAAGTTTAAATAAAAGGTGGTGAGTTAAATGGCATTCGTTAAAGTACGTGAAAACGAAAATCTCGATATAGCAATCAAGCGTTTCAAGCGTCAATGCACGAAGGAAGGTATCGTTGCTGATATTAAGCGTAAAGACGAGTACAATAAGCCCAGCGTTGCTCGTAAGAAAAAGGCAGAGGCTGCTAAGAAGAGAAAGAATTCAAGAGACTAACAAGCTATTTTCTCAAAAAAATACTTATCGATTGATAGGTATTTTTTTTAGAATGTGTCAAATATTCGAATAATTATTAAAAAATGGGTATTGACACAATCGCTAACATATTGTAAAATTAATATATAAAATATATTTAATAGGTGATTTTATGAGAATGTATGATATTATCAAGAAAAAAAGAGACGGCTTCGAACTTACCGGCGAAGAGATTAACTTTGTAATTGACGGCTATATGAAAGAGGAAATACCTGATTATCAGGTTTCTGCTCTGCTTATGGCTATTTTTTATAAAGGAATGAACAACAGAGAGATTGCAGACCTAACCTTTGCAATGAGAGATTCGGGTGAAAAACTTCACTTCGAAGGACTCGAGGGGTTAAGAGTCGATAAACACTCAACCGGCGGTGTAGGTGACAAGACAAGTCTAATTGTAGCACCTATCGTAGCATCTTTAGGCGTTAAAGTTGCTAAAATGAGCGGACGTGGTTTAGGTCACACCGGTGGTACCATCGATAAACTCGAGGCAATCAAAGGCTTTAGAACGGATATACCTCTTAATGAATTTATCGACATTGTCAATGAAGTCGGCATTTCTATCATCGGTCAAACTAAGGATCTCGCTCCTGCCGATAAGAAGTTATATGCATTAAGAGACGTTACCGCTACCGTTGAAAGTATTCCTTTAGTCGTTTCGAGTATAATGAGTAAAAAATTAGCAGCAAACGATGACTGCGTAGTTTTAGATGTTAAGACCGGCTCGGGAGCTATATGTAAAACTTTAGAGGACAGTATAACTCTTGCTTCCATTATGGTTGATATCGGTAAGAAGGCAGGAAAGAAGATGATGGCTATTATCACCGATATGGATAGACCTTTGGGTAATAATGTCGGTAATAGTTTAGAGGTTATTGAGGCTATCGAAACGCTAAAAGGTAATGGCCCCGAAGATTTAACCGAGATATGTTTGATTTTGGCTGCATCGATGTTACATATAGCAGGATTCGGAGATATCGATTCATGTAAACAAATTGCTTTGAATCAAATTCAATCGGGCAAAGCTTTTAGAACATTCGTTAAAATGGTTGAAAAACAGAGTGGTGATGTTGATTGCGTTCTTAATCCTGACCACTTCGAAAAGGCCAAGTATTCATTAGAGATCAAAGCACCGAGATCGGGATATATTACCCATATGAACACCGAGGAAATCGGTATATCTTCACTTATGCTCGGCGCAGGTCGTAATAAAAAAGAGGATGCTATCGATTATTCGGCAGGTATTATTCTCAACAAGAAAACTTATGATTATATAAATGAAGGCGAGTTATTAGCTACCCTTTATACAAACAAACCGGAGGCATTGGAACAAGTTAAAGAAAAAATGCTCAATGCAACGGTCATCAGCGATGAATTAGGAGAGGTTAGACCTCTTGTATTTAAAACGATAATTTAAACAAGGAGATTATAATGGATATTAACTTAATTTTATCAAAATGTGATCACACTTTATTAGGTCAAACTGCTACATGGCAAGATATCAAGAGTATTTGCGACGATGGTATGAAATATCATACGGCTTCCGTATGCATTCCTCCCTGCTATGTTAAAGATGCTAAGGATTATGTAGGCGACAGACTTCAAATTTGTACCGTTATCGGATTTCCCAACGGTTACAATAGTACGAGAGCAAAGGTTTTGGAAACCGAGGATGCAGTTGCTAACGGTGCCGACGAAATCGATATGGTAATCAATATCGGTAGATTAAAGGAAGGCAACTCTGAGTATGTTCTTAACGAAATCAAAGAGATTAGAAAGGCTTGCGAAGGTAAGATTCTTAAGGTTATCATCGAAACTTGCTTATTGACCGACGAAGAAAAGATAGAAATGTGTAAGCTCGTAACCGAAGCAAAAGCTGATTATATAAAGACTTCTACCGGTTTTTCTAAAGCGGGTGCTACAAAAGAAGACATTAAACTATTTTCCGAGCATATCGGTAAAGATGTAAAAATGAAAGCTGCAGGCGGTATTTCTAATATACAAGACGCAGAAGATTTTATTAACCTCGGTGCAGAAAGATTAGGCACCTCAAGAATTGTAAAGATAGTAAAAGCAAAGGAGAACGAATAATGGAAAATAATCATAAGAATATACCGACCCCTCACATTACCGCCGCGTATGGTGACTTTGCAGATACCGTTTTAATGCCCGGTGATCCTCTAAGAGCGAAGTTTATTGCTGAGAATTTTCTCGAAAATGCCGTATTAGTTAATAATGTACGTGGTGTCAACGGTTATACCGGTTACTATAAGGGTAAGAGAGTATCCGTTATGGCATCAGGTATGGGACAACCCTCTATCGGTATTTATTCGTACGAACTTTACAACTATTATGATGTAAAGACCATTATTAGGATCGGTTCTTGTGGAACATTCGATAAGGATCTTCATGTTAGAGATATCATTATTGCTCAAGGTGCTTGCACTAACGGCAATTACGCTTCTCAATATAATCTTCCCGGTACGTTTGCACCTATTGCCGACTTCGATTTAATTAGAAGAAGTGCCGAGTTGTGCGAACAAAAGGGTATCAATTACAAGGTCGGTAATATTCTTTCTTCCGACATGTTTTACGATGACTCGAATTCGGGTATGGTATGGGCTAAAATGGGTGTTTTAGGTGTTGAAATGGAGTCGGCAGCTTTGTATTGCAATGCTGCACGTGCCGGTAAAAAGGCACTCTGTATTTGTACCGTAAGCGACTCGTTTATTCATCCCGAAGAGAATACAACCGCCGAAGAAAGACAAAATTCTTTCACAAGAATGATGGAAATTGCGTTGGAGATTGCATAGAATGAGTAGAAGAGCTTTTATTATCGTGCTCGATAGTTTCGGTATAGGTGCTATGCCCGATGCTAAAGATTGGCATGATGAGGGAACAAACACAATATTAGCGGTTAGAAATCATCCGAATTTTAACTGTCCTAATATGATCGATATGGGTTTATTTAATATCGAAGGAGTTGGTGGCGGAGTCCTAAACCCCAAAGCAAGTTATGCAAGATTAGCGGAATTGTCTAAGGGTAAGGATACCATTATAGGTCACTGGGAAATTGCGGGTATAGTTTCAGAATATCCTATGCCTACATATCCTAACGGATTTCCCGATGATTTAGTAGCCGAATTCGAAAGATTAACCGGTAGAGAAACGTTGTGCAATAAGCCTTATTCCGGAACCGAAGTAATAAAAGACTACGGAGAGGAACACATCAAAACCGGTAAATTGATTATTTATACATCGGCAGACTCAGTATTCCAAATTGCCGCACACGAAGATATTGTTCCTATCGAGGAACTATATCGTTACTGTGAGATTGCAAGAAATTTATTGGTAGGCAAACACGGCGTAGGTAGAGTTATTGCACGTCCCTTTGACGGAGTATATCCATTTAATAGAACGGCAAGAAGACACGATTATGCTTTAGTTCCGCCTCAAGACACCATGCTTGATGTGGTAAATGCGGGCGGTCAATCGGTTATATCTGTAGGTAAAATATCCGATATATTCGCTGGTAAAGGCGTAACCAAGGGTTATAGAACTACTTCTAATAATAATGGTATGGATATCACTCTCGATATCGAAAAAGAAGATTTCGAAGGATTATGCTTTGTAAATCTTGTCGATTTCGACATGAAATACGGTCACCGCAGAGATATTGCGGGATATGCTAACGCACTTACTGAATTCGATGTATATCTCGGTAAATTTGTCGAAAACATGCGTCAAGACGATTTACTAATCATTACTGCAGACCATGGATGTGATCCGTCATATCAATTAAGTACCGACCATACCAGAGAATATGTTCCTATGCTTGCATTCGGCGCTAATATCAAAGAGGGTGTAGACCTCGGTACCAGATACGGATTCTCGGACATCTCTGCAACTGTATTAGAGTATTTGGGACTCGATCAAAAAACAACCAAGGGTAACTCATTCCTTGGAGAAATAATAAAATAAGGAAAGTGAAACATGACAAATTTAGAGTTAATGCAATTGGCGATAAAGGCACGAGAAGGTGCCTACACGCCCTATTCGAATTTTAAGGTAGGGGCGGCACTGTTGGATAAAAACGGTAAAGTATATTTGGGATGTAATATTGAAAATTCCGCTTATACACCGACAATTTGCGCCGAAAGAGTTGCCATTTTTAAAGCCGTAAGCGAAGGAGTAAGAGAATTCGACCGTATAGCAATAGTCGGTGGAAAAGCCGATGAGGCGCCGAGATTTTGCGCTCCGTGCGGTGTATGCAGACAGGTTATGACCGAATTTTGTGGAAGCGATTTTAAAATCGTTTTAGGTGATGCCGAATCTGTAAATGAATATGGCTTGTACGACTTGTTGCCATTTGCTTTCACACCGAACGAATTAAAATAATAGATTATCCGTTTATATCGGGTTTTTATTGGCTCGAATATAGGCGGATTTTCTTTTTAGGTTTCATTTAAGTTAAAATAAATTTTTTTCTATCGAAAAAATCGGTTAATCATATTGCATTCTTTATTTAAATATATTATAATAAAATATAAGGAGAGTTGTGTTTATGAAAGTTAGTAAAGCAATTATCACAATAGCAGGTAAGGGAACGAGAATGGCACCCATTACTTCGGCAATCCCTAAGGAAATGTTGCCTATAGGTACTACACCAATTTTACAATTCATTTTAAATGAAGTTATTGCTTCGGGTATTAAAGAAATAATGCTCGTAATCAGTAGTAATAGGCAAGTGGTTGCTAAATACTTAACAGGAATAGAGGAACCAGAAGATTATAACGTTTCGGGCAAATCTTATTGTTATCTAAATGATCCGAGCGTTAAATTGAGTTTTGCTTATCAAGAAATTGCTAAGGGAACAGCGGATGCGGTAAATCACGCCAAGAATTTTACTAAGAGATCACCTTTTGCTTTATTGTACGGTGACGACTTGTTTGTAGGTAGAAAACCTGCTTTGAGTTATCTGATCGATTGTTATAACGAAAATCAAATGGCCGGAGTTATCGGAGTACAACACATTAATAGAATTCAAGCTTCTAACTATGCAACAGTTGAAACTAACGAGTTTGACGGTAAAAAAGGAGTTGTCAAAAATATCATAGAGAAGCAAGACGCATCCGAAATTACAAGCGACTTGACATCGGTAGGTAGATATATACTTTCTTCCAAGATTTATAAGTATATCGAAAAAATCGATGCTCATAACGGAGAATATTGGATTACCGATGCTATCAATCTTCAAGCCAAGCAGGATAATATATATGCTACCGTTATCGATTCGGTTAGACACGATACCGGCTGTGTGGATGGCTATATTAGAGCTTTTAAAACTCTCTGTTAATTTTATCAACATAGGTCAATAATTATTTACAAGGGTTAGATATGACTAATAATTTGGATTTATACACCAGAACGGCTATAACAAAAGCCGTTGAACTTGCAAAAAAAACAGGGGGCGAAGTGCGTCCCGAGCATTTTTTGCACGGTATAACCGAATTCGGTAATCATATTCAAATCCTATTAGCACAATATGGATTGACCACATATAAAATAGACAAATATCTTGTTTATTCGCCTCGAACGGAGTCGGTTCATACTTCGTCTTTAGCGGAAGAAGTGTTGAATAAAGCGGAGGGGTTGGCAAAACAATATTCTAACGGTCAAGTTTCATTGTTATTTTTGTTTCTTGCCATGCTTGATATCTATAGTACGGTCACTACTATTTTGGCTGATTGTCAAATAGAACCAAAGAAAATGTATGCCGAACTTGTAGCCAAACTTGGTGGAAAAGTTGACTCTGCAAACTCCAAGGTTAAAGCGGGCAGAGAAGAAAGAAAAACGGAAGCTCGTACAGCCAACAGCGTTTTAGATAAAGTCGGAGAAATTAGAGAACAAAAAGATTTCGAGCAAAAATATTACGGAGATAATTCGGTAGTTGCTAAGCTCGCTACCGACTTAACGGCTAAAGCTGAGCAAGGACTTTTAGATCCTGTTATCGGAAGGGATAAGGAGATAGAAAGAATGGTTCAAATTCTTTCGAGAAGGACTAAAAATAATCCCATTTTGGTCGGTGAACCCGGTGTTGGTAAAACAGCTGTTGTAGAAGGGCTTGCCTTAGAAATAGTTAACGGAACCATTCCCTTTTTGAACGGTAAAAGGATATTATCATTAGACGTTGCATCACTCGTTTCGGGTACAAAGTACCGCGGAGATTTTGAAGAAAGACTGCAAAATATTGTCAAGGAAATCAAAAATGCCGGGAACGTAATATTGTTTATTGACGAAATTCATACCCTTGTCAATGCCGGTAGTACCGAAAACGGCACCTTAGATGCTTCTAATATACTCAAACCATTGCTTGCTCGCGGTGAATTACAAACAATAGGTGCAACAACGATAGACGAGTATAGGAGATATTTCGAGAAGGATCCAGCACTCGAGAGAAGATTCCAACCCATTACGGTAGACCCACCGACCGTTGATCAATCGATAATTATTCTTACGAAGTTGAAGGTTAGTTACGAAAAATTCCACGGTGTTACCATTACCGACGAAGCAATAAGACAAGCTTGTGTTTTATCGGATAAATACATTACGGATAGATATTTACCCGATAAGGCAATAGATTTAATTGACGAAGCATCGAGCAAATGTAGAATCAATTCGGTACAAGTAGTCGATAAGTCTGTTATAGAAGATATAGTCAGTGAATGGACAAACATTCCCGTAACGCGATTATCGGACGAGGAGAACGATAAACTAAATAACCTCGAGCAAATACTCTCTAAACGAATTATCGGTCAAAACGATGCCGTTAAAGCCGTTTCAAGGGCAATTAAAAGATCGAGAGTAGGTCTAAAAGACAGTAATAAACCAATCGGTTCATTTATATTCTTAGGTCAAAGCGGAGTAGGTAAGACAGAACTGGCAAAAGCAATTGCCGAAGCGCTCTTTGGCGATGAAAATAAACTCATCCGCTTCGACATGTCCGAGTATCAAGATAAGGCCTCAATCAATAGACTTACGGGCTCTTCCCCGGGGTATGTCGGATTCGAAGATGGTGGACAACTTACCGAAAAGGTGCGTAAAAAACCATATTCGGTACTGCTGTTTGACGAAATCGAAAAAGCCGATCCCGAAGTATTCAATATCTTTTTGCAGATAATGGATGACGGTAGACTTACCGACGGAAGAGGTAAAACAGTTAGTTTTAAAGATTGCGTCATCATTATGACGAGTAATTTGGGGCAAATAAACGGTAATAGGACAAGTCCCGGCTTCGGTTCGATATCTATGGAAAATCGCGAACAGAGGCATATTGAGGCGCTTAAACAGACCATGAAACCCGAGTTTGTCAATAGATTGGATGAAATTGTGGTTTTCAATCCCTTGACCTCACAAGATTTATCTAAAATTTTCGATTTACTTTTGTTACAATTGGCTAAAAAGTTGGTTGAACAGGGAATCGGTATTAGAATCAGTCTACAAGCCAAAGATTATATCGTTCGTCAAGGGACAAGCCCCGAGAATGGAGCAAGACCTTTAAAACGAACGCTTAGAAAGTTAGTTGAAGATAAATTATCCGATCTAATTATTACCAAGAAACTTAAAGCGGGATATACCGCATGGATAGATTACGTCAATAGAGAATTGACGTTTACAATAGAACACTCCGTTCGATAGAACGGTAAAAATATATTTAGGAGGACACAATTATGCGTATTGAAATTGTCGGCAGAAAGTATGACGTCGGTAAAAACCTCGAAGAGCTTCTCGTTAAGAAAATCGATAAGCAGATTGCCCGTTATTTCGGCGAAAATGACGTAGCGAGAGTTGTTTGTAAGGAAGAGCACGGTAAGTTTAAAATGGAAATGACTATTGTAGTCGGTGATACCGTTTTAAGAGCCGAGAACTCTGCACCGGTTATGTATGACAACATCGACGTAGTAGTACCGAAGATCGAAAGACAAATGCGTAAACTGCGTACGAAATACAACAAGAATCTACGTAACACCCTTGAGCCGTTACCCGAGCCCTCTGAAGAGCTTAAACAAGCTCCGCAACAAGAGGAGAACGATTTACATATCGTTAGAACCAAGAGATATAGCCTCAGACCTATGAGCATTGAAGATGCAGTATTTGCACTCGATATGGTAAATCACAGTTTCTTCGTATTTGAAAACGAGGACACTAAAGAAATCAATATAGTTTATAAGAGAAACGACGAAGGATTAGGTATTATCGAGGTAGTCGGTGAATAAAATCGGTATTTCTACGGCATCTCTGTTTTTGAAAACAGAGGTCGAGAATAGCTTTGACATTATTAAAAAATTAGATTGCAAGGTGGTTGAGGTTTTCCTCACCACCTTTAGCGAATATAAAAAGGACTTTGTAGAGTCACTGCTTCCTAA
The DNA here is from genome assembly GCA_964391805.1 of uncultured Christensenellaceae bacterium. GTDB lineage: Bacteria > Bacillota > Clostridia > Christensenellales > CAG-1252 > RUG14300. Next base: position 96,481 of record CAYMNK010000001.1, read on the forward strand.
GATGCAAGGACTCGATATTCATAGCGTGCATTCACTGAATACACATTATGAGCCTGAACTTTTTAATAATCAAAAGAGAACCTATGATGACGCGGTAGATATACTGCGTCAGGTTTTGTATGCATCAAAGGTTTTCGGTGCCCATTACTACACTTTTCACGGTAGGTCGAATCCTAAGAAACTTGCCATTAATTTCGAGCAACTTGGTACGAGACTTATCGAAGTATGTAATATTTGTCGCGAATACGATGTAGAATTGTGCTATGAAAACGTACATTGGGCTTTATACAATTATAGCGGTTTTTTCAAAGAACTTAAATCCGTTTGTCCGTCGGTAATGGCAACTCTCGATATTAAACAAGCGATGCAGTCGGGAGTAGATGTATACGATTATATGACCGATATGGGACCTTCCATAAGGACTATACATCTATGCGATATGACCGATAACGGTAAAACTTGTTTACCCGGTAAGGGTAGGTTTGATTTTTACCGCTTTTTCGAACGTTTAGCGTTAAACGAATGTAACGCGCCATGCCTATTAGAGGTATATTCTAACGACTATAATACTTATGACGAGTTGGCTCGAGCTTTGGATTATCTAAGAGCCGTTTCGGAAAAAGTACAAAAATAAACAATCTTAAAGGAGTAATTTTAAAAATGCAAAAAATTCGTTTTGATTATAACAATATGACGAGCGATTACCTTGGCGAAAAGCAGGGTATATCTGTACAAGATCTACAAAATAATGCTGAGAAAGCAAGAGAGGCTTTTGAATACTGTAAAGCTAATGCAGGTAAAGGAATGATGGGTTGGACCGAACTTGCTACCTCTCAAGACGAAATTGTGGAGGATATTCTCCAAACAGCCGATAATATCAGAAAAAATTACAAAGCATTTGTAGTTTTAGGTATAGGTGGATCGGCATTAGGTCCTATTGCTGTATTCCAAGCGCTATGTCACTTACATTATAACGAACTGCCCGAAAGTCAACGCGGTCCTAAATTCTATGTAGAAGACAACGTTGACCCCGAAAGAATGAATGCTTTACTCGATGTTATCGATGTTAAGAATACCATGTTCAATGTTATCACTAAGAGTGGTGCAACAAGCGAAACAATGAGTCAATATCTCATTATCACCGATTTGCTACAAAAGGCTTTAGGTGACGATTATGCCGATCATATCATCGCTACTACCGATCACGAGAAAGGCAATCTTATTAAACTTGCTAAGAAAGAAGGTTTCAAAACTTACTTCATTCCGTCAAGCGTAGGCGGTAGATTCTCTGAATTATGTCCTGTAGGCTTACTTCCCGCTGCCGTTTTAGGCGTCGATATCAAGGAATTATTAGCTGGTGTTAGAGATATGCAAGAACTTTCCTCTTCTTCGAATTATGCCGAAAACGCACCCCTTTGTTCTGCTTTATTACAATATATCAGCATGCAAAGAGGTAAGAATATCTCCGTTATGATGCCATATGCTGATAGCCTTAAGTATATCGCCGACTGGTATTGCCAATTATGGGCTGAAAGTCTCGGTAAGGCAGTGGACTTAAACGGAAATCTTGTAAATATAGGTCAAACTCCCGTTAAGTCGTTAGGTGTAACCGACCAACACAGTCAAGTTCAATTATATACCGAAGGTCCTTTCGATAAGGTTGTAACGTTTATCGCTGTGGATAACTTCCGTTCTTCTTATGTAATTCCTCAAGGATTACCCGATTTCCCCGATGTTAACTTCCTTTGCGGTAACGATCTCGCAACATTATTGAATAACGAAAGAATCGCCACCGAATATGCTTTAACCAAGGCTAAGAGAGCAAATAGGACAATTTATCTCCCCGAAGTTAACGCAAGAATGTTAGGTCAACTTCTTTACTTCTTTATGTTGGAAACTGCTTACTGCGGTGCTATGCTCGGTATCGATACATTCAATCAACCTGGCGTAGAAGAGGGCAAGAAGGCAACTTTTGCACTCTTTGACAGAAAGGGATTCGAAGCGAAGAAAGCCGAATTACAATCTGCAAAGAAAAAATCCGATAAATTCATTATTTAAAAAATAAATCAAACAAAGGACAAGGAATTATACATGTACTACAAAATAAACACGTACGGCTGTCAAATGAACGTACACGAAAGCGAAAAATTAGCAGGAATACTCAGAGATCTCGGATATACCGAAACCGATAATGATGAAACTGCCGATATAATAGTCTTTAATACCTGCTGTATTAGGGAAAATGCAGAAGACCGTCTATTCGGTAACGTAGGCGCCTTAAAACAGCTTAAAAGGGCAAAAAAAGAGTTAATTATCGCTGTTGTCGGCTGTATGACACAGCAATCGGGTATGGCTGAAATTCTAAAGAAGAAATATCCTTATGTGGATATCATTTTAGGTACCTCTAATCTCGAAAAATTAACTGATGCCGTGCTCGATATAAGACGCAAAAAGCGTACTCTTTGTATACAAGATCCGACCGTAGATCCCGATAAAAAACTCCCCGTTTTTAGAACGAGTTATCCAAACGCTTGGGTTAATATTATGTACGGCTGTAACAATTTCTGTACATACTGTATAGTTCCTTATGTTCGTGGTAGAGAAAGAAGCAGAAGGGAAAAAGATATCATTGCCGATTGTAAAAAATTATTACAAGAAGGTTATAAGGAAATTACCTTATTAGGTCAAAACGTAGACAGTTACGGAAGCGATTTAAGCGAAGGAAATTTTGCCTCACTTCTTGAAAAGGTAGCCAATCTTGGTGGGAAATATAGGGTTAGATTTATGACTTCACATCCAAAAGATTTGAATGATGAAACTATCGAAGTTATTGCCAATAATCCTAATATTTGTAAAAATATTCATTTACCCGTACAATCGGGTTCTTCCGCCGTTCTTAAGGCAATGAATCGTAAGTATACACGCGAAAGTTATCTACAAATAATTGACAAGATCAGAACAAAAATGCCCGATTGCGGAATTACTTCCGACATAATGGTAGGATTTCCGACCGAAACTAACGAAGATTATATTGAAACGCTCTCTTTGACCGAAAAAGTGCGTTTTTCTAATGCTTTTACATTCGTTTATTCTCCTCGTATGGGAACTCCTGCATCGAAGATGGAGCAATTATCGGATGAAGTTAAAAAAGCGAGAGTCACCAAACTTGTGGAAATTCAAAATAGGATTTCTAAAGAAATAAGCGGTGAATATGTCGGTAAGACATTAGAAATATTGGTAGAGGATGTTAATCCTAAGCACGAAGGAACAGTTTGCGGAAGAACGGATTCGGGTAGATTAGTTACATTTAAAGGCGACAAATCTTTAATAGGATCGTTCGTTAATGTCAAAATAACCGAAACACAATCATCTGCATTATTTGGAGTAGGAGTGCTGTAATTATGGAAATCGATCTCAATAAAATTTCATCGATGATGCGTCAGTATCTCGACACAAAAGAACAATATAAAGATTGTATACTTCTATACCGTCTCGGTGATTTTTACGAGATGTTTTTCGATGATGCAATTATTGCATCTAAAGAACTCGAGTTGACTCTAACCGGCAGAGATTGCGGTTTAAAAGAGCGTGCACCGATGTGCGGAGTTCCCTATCATGCCGTAGATACCTATATTTCAAGACTTATTTCTAAAGGATATAAGGTCGCAATATGCGAACAATTGACTTCGCCAAAGGATCAAAAAGGCTTGGTTGAACGTGATGTAGTCAGAGTGATCAGTGCAGGAACGATTGTCGAAGATTCCATCCTTGACGATAAGAAAAACAACTATATAGCCAGTATTTTCGTAGATGGCGACGGAGTAGGTATATCTTGGGCAGATCTAAGCACAGGTGAACTGAATATGATTGAATATGTGGGTGACAATTCAATTAAAAACGCCGAAAGTATGCTAAATAGTATACACGCATCCGAAATTATTTGTAATAGCGGGGCAAAAGACGTATTTTCACCGGACGCTTTGTATAAAGTCAAACCACAACTTTATTTCGATTGGGCGTATAGGTTTGCCGAAGCAAACGAAATACTTCTCAAGCAATTCAAGGTTGCAACGCTTGAAAGTTTTGAAGTACACGATAAAAAGTACGGCATACCTGCATGCGGTGCGTTAATTCAATATTTTAACGAAACGCAAAAGAGATTTTTATCTCAATTCACCAAGGTTTCTTATGTGAAAAACAACGATATCATGCTTATTGACGCTAATACTCGTAGAAATCTTGAGCTAACCGAAACATTAAGAGATAGACGTAAAGTCGGAACACTTCTATGGTTGTTAGACAGAACACAATCATCGATGGGTGCTCGTAAAATTCGTAAATGGGTGGATTCTCCACTTCAAAATCCTACACATATCAACCAAAGATTGACTACAGTAAAAGAATTGGTGGAAAATCATAAACTTAGGAACGAATTGATTAATGCATTTGCTCCTATGAGAGACTTAGAACGTCTTGCCACTAAGGTCGCTTTTGGTACGGTAAATCCGAGAGAAATGTACAGTATAGCACAATGCTTACTTCTCTTACCGGTATTCAAATCAATTCTTTCGAAGGCTAAATCAGGGCTTCTACACGAGGTTGATAAGCGTATCCATGTATTTAACGCGATAACTAAAAAGATATCCAAAGCAATCGTCGAGAATGCTCCCGTTGTTATTTCGGAAGGCGGATTTATTGCACCCGGATACGACGGAGAAGTCGATACTTTGCGTCATATTAAAGAAGATGCAAGCGATTGGATTCGTCAATATGAGGCGTCTGAGCGTGAAAGAACGGGTATAAAAACACTTCGAATATCCAACAATAAGATATTCGGGTACTACATTGAGGTGACCAAAAGTTTTGTAAATCTCGTACCCGATACATATATAAGAAAGCAAACTACCGTTAATTCGGAAAGATATAAAACACAAGAACTTGCCGATATAGAGAATAAAATATTTAATTCTCATGACCTTGCCGTCCAAAGAGAAATCGATATTTTTAATTCGATTAAGGCAGAGTTATTGGAGATTGTTTCAACTATGCTTACAACCGCCAATTCGTTAGCGGTATTAGATTGCCTTTTATCTTTTGCGATAGTGAGCTATGAAAACAATTATGTATATCCTATTATAAATAGTAAAATTAAAAGTTATAATATAGTAGGAGCAAGGCATCCCGTAGTAGAAAAACTAATCGATAAGAATAAGTTCATCGCTAATGACTGTACCCTTGACGAAGAGTGTCGTACAATGATAATTACCGGGCCGAATATGGCGGGTAAAAGTACGTATATGCGCCAAATTGCATTAATCGTTTTAATGGCTCACGTAGGTTGTTTTGTACCTTGTACTAAGGCTGAAATTTGTGTTACCGATAGAATCTTCACTAGAGTAGGAGCAAGCGACGACTTATCGAATGCTCAAAGTACATTTATGGTGGAAATGATCGAGGTCGCAAATATTCTCAATTATGCTACTTCAAAAAGCTTATTGATACTCGATGAAATAGGCAGAGGAACATCTACTTGTGACGGACTATCGATAGCATGGGCGGTACTCGAGTATGTGAATAAAGTGATTAAATGTAAAACACTATTCGCTACACATTATCACGAATTAACCGATCTCGAGACAAAAATGGAGGGTATTAAGAATTATAGAATACTCGTCAATGAACTGCAAGATACCGTTATATTCTTACACAAAATCGCGCGAGGCGGTACCAATAAGAGTTTCGGTATCGAGGTTGCAGGTTTGGCAGGGGTGCCGAAAGCTGTTACCGATAGGGCAAAGCAAATATCGAAAGAACTTGAAAAGAGAACATTAAAAGATAACGAGACTATCATCGAAGGTTCGTTAGGTGAGGTCTCACATCAACAAATGGATATGTTTTCTAACCAATTGGGAGAAGAAGTACTTGCAATATTAAAGGAAACCGACGTAAACTCACTTACTCCTATGCAAGCGTTGATAGCATTATCCGATTTGGTGGAGAGGGCAAAGAATGGCTAAAATAAACGTATTAGACAGCAATATTTATAACAAAATATCAGCGGGTGAGGTTGTTGAAAAGCCCGCAAGTGTGGTCAAGGAACTCGTTGAAAACTCAATTGACAGCGGTGCTACCGAAATAATTGTATCCATAAAAGGAGGCGGTATCAGTTTCATTGAAGTTTCGGATAACGGTTCTGGTATTGAAAGAGATCAACTCGAGAAAGTGTTTTTGCCTCATGCAACCAGTAAAATCGCTTTAGCAAGCGATCTGGACTCCATTTCTACACTTGGATTTAGAGGAGAGGCAATGGCAAGCATTGCATCTGTTTCCATGGTTAAACTCGAATCAGCGGTTGATAACGGTGACGCCTATTCAGTCGAATGTAACGGCGGAATACTGAGTGAAATAATACCCGCATCGAGGGCAAAAGGTACTACTGTAACCGTAAGAAATTTGTTTTATAATACACCGGCAAGACTGAAATTTTTAAAGAAAGAAAAAAGCGAAGAAAGAGAAATAGTTTCCATAATGGAAAAACTTGCATTCGCTAATTATTTTATCAAAATAGAGTTATATGCTGACGGAAAGCCCGTGTTTAAAACGCGCGGAGAAGGCCTTTTACAATGTATAGAAGCAATTTACGGTAAAGATATATCAGAGAATCTGCTCGAAATTAATGTTGAGCAATATGGTATGAAAATGACAGGTTATATTTCCGACGTATCCTTCTCAAAACCTACAAGATCGTACCAAACTTTTATAGTAAACGGTAGAGTGGTTGTCAATGTATCGCTTGTAACAGCTTTAAATAAGGTCTACGAAGACTTTTTCGTTAAACGCTCGTATCCGTTCGGTATTCTCGAATTGACGCTAAATGCGGAAGAAATCGACGTTAATGTGCATCCTGCGAAAACCGAGATTAGATTTGAATATCAAAATAAGGTATATTCATTTCTTCAACGGAATTTAAAGAAAAGGCTTGAGGATAGTTTATACGAACAAAGAATTGTTTTTGCAAAAAGAGAAGGGGTAGTTGATGAAGAATGGCTTACCCCCTTCCAGTCGGGCGAGGAAGAACTACAGCAAAAAGAAGCGGAACCCAAAAAAGAAAAATCCTTCGATAAAACGGAGTACGAAAAGGAAAGAAGCTATCAAAAGAGCAAAATGGAGGCTTTTAACGCGTTTGCATTTGGCTCTGATTTCTCCATAAAACTCGACACAACTTCTTCTCCTAAAAAGGAAGAATTATCCGATGAGTACGAAACACCCGCATTTTCCGATTCGTGTGTCGATATGCTTCAATCACCGTCATACGTTGATTATGCATCTGAAACGCAATACCAATCTCAACGTATTCGATTCGAAGATCGCATTGTTGAAAACTACGATTATCGCATAGTAGGGCAACTTTTCGGTACCTATATTCTTCTCGAATTCGAAGACTATTTGATGATTATAGATCAGCATGCCGCTGCCGAATATACATTATATGAAAAACTGAAGAAACAAATAGACGAAAAAAGAATTGAAATTCAGCCTCTAATGCTTCCAATTACCTTAAATTTGGATAATGATAATATATCCGTATTTGAAGATAATTTAGAGTCTTTGCGTTCTATAGGCATCGAAATTGATAAAGTGAGCGATAATGAATACTCTATTACAGCGATTCCGCTACTTTTGGCTGAACTCGATTTTAATAAACTAATAGGTTATATGTTTACCGATGAAGATCCCGAATTGGGACTTAAAGAGCGCTTAATGGTTAAGGCTTGTAGGTCTGCTATTAAAGGAAATACCTATTTGGATAACCAAGCAATCGAAATATTCTTAAAATCATTATTCAAAGACGGAATGCATCCGAAATGTCCGCACGGTAGACCAAGTTATATCAAACTTACCAAAAAGGATTTTGAAAAGATGTTTTTGAGGACAGTATGAGGAAATTAATTGTCATCACAGGATGTACCGCTACCGGAAAAACGAGCCTTTCGGTAGAATTGGCTAAGAGAATCAACGGTGAAATAGTTTCATCCGATAGCATGCAAATTTATAAGGGCATGGATGTCGGAACCGCAAAAGTAACTGAAGGCGAAATGTCCGGAATTCCGCATCATATGATAGATATTGTCGAACCGAATTCACGCTTTACCGTTGCAGAATATCAAGAAATGGCGTTAAAAAAAATCGAAGAAATATACTCGAGAGGTAAGGTACCCATAATTGTTGGCGGAACGGGATTATATATCAATTCAATCATATATAAAATGACCTTTTCGGAGTATGACGTCGAACTGAAAAATAGAATAAGGCAAATGTCCGAAAAAGTAAGTAAGCAAGAATTGTGGGATTACCTGTATTCGCTGGATCCCGATAGAGCTAGTGAACTATCGGTAAACGACGTAAAACGTGTTTCGCGGGCTATTGAAATAGCCTTATCAAACTCTAAAGCCGATCAAGATGAAACTAAAATCAAAAGATTCGATTCAAGAATATTCATTCTGAACGGCGATAGGGCAGATATTTACGATAGAATCAATAAAAGAGTAGATATTATGCTCGATAATGGTTTAATTGACGAAGTAAAAGGATTGCTCTACCGCGGAATCGATAGGAATTCACAAGCCATTCAAGGCATCGGATATAAGGAAATTACCGAGTATATTGACGGCTTATGTTCATTAGACGAATCGGTTGAACTTGTTAAGAGAAAGAGTCGTAATTATGCTAAACGCCAGCTTACTTGGTTTAAACGCTACTATCCTGATGCTATATATTTAGACTACAATTCCAAAGAAAATAATTTGGACTTTATAATAAAAAATTACAATGAATAACCACGTTGATGAAATACTAAAACTGATAGAAAAATCGGAGAACGAAGCAAATAATATCTTCAAAAAAGTTGAAGATATAGCACTTTTTAATCAAGAAAAAGTTTTGAATGCTTTCCGAAAAGAGGAAATTGCCGAAAGACACTTAAAAGGATCGTCCGGTTACGGTTACGGGGATATTGGAAAAGAAGCTTTGTGTAGACTTTATGCCGATGTTTTTCATACCGAATCGGCTCTTGTTTCACCGCTAATTGCAAACGGTACTCACGCATTAACTATAGCTTTATTCGGACTTCTGAGACAAGGTGATACGTTATACAGTATTACAGGTGCTCCTTATGATACCCTTAGAGGGGTTATTTCGGGCACAGGTGGATCGTTAATAGAATACGGAATCAATTATAAAGAAACCGAATTAATCGACGGAAACTTTGATTTTGAAGCTATTAAAAAGCAACTCGAAAATGACCAATCAATTAAAGTAGTTTTTATAACAAGGAGTAGAGGATATAGTATTCGTGACGCGCTTTCTTGTGAATATATCGGCGAAGCTGTAAAAACTGTAAAATCGATCAATCCGAATGTAGTTGTATTTGTGGATAACTGTTACGGAGAATTTACCGATAGGGTAGAGCCGACCGATTACGGTGTAGACGTTTTGGCGGGGTCACTGATCAAGAATATTGGAGGAGGTATTGCTCCGACAGGCGGATATATTGTAGGTAAAGAAAATTTGGTAGAAGACTGTGCAAATCGGCTAACTGCACCCGGATTGGGTAATGATGTAGGTTCATATATTACCGGTTACGCGAACTATTACGAAGGACTTTTTTTGGCACCAAGCGTGGTAAAAAATGCTATTAAGGGAAGTATTCTCGTAGCTTATGCATTGGAAAAGATCGGCTATAAAACAACGCCTTCTCCCGATAAAATGTGTAACGATATTATTAGATCTATCAAGTTTAATACTAAGGAAGAATTGATTTCGTTTATTCAAATGATACAGTATTATTCGCCAATAGATTCAAACGTATTGCCAATGCCTTGGGCAATGCCGGGATATGACGATGAAGTGATAATGGCAGCAGGAACATTTGTTGCAGGGGCGAGTATAGAACTATCCGCTGACGCGCCGATTAGAGAACCGTACATTGCGTATTTGCAAGGTGGAATCACTTACGAACACGTAAAAATTGCATTAAAAGGAATCCTTTTAAAATTACTTTATAACGAAGTTTGCTAATTCATCACCTATACATATTGTATATCTACTATACGTTATGTATAGGTATTTTTAATCATTGCCAAAGTTTCAATTATAGTGTGGTATACATTACGTACAACGAATGTACGCTTTGTGTAGTAATTCTAAGTACAGAGATATTTCTGTATAAAATGTACATCATCTATACAAAATATACATGGATATAAAATCATTCAAATTGCACTGTATAGAATGTATAGGATATGTACAAGACGTACAGGATGTGTATAGAATGTATAGAGGCTTACGAAATGTACACATATTATACGGTTTATACAGTTCGAAAAGTTGCGGTATATCGCATATACAGAATGTACAGTAGGTGTATATAATATACTGTATATTCTGTATATGTATATAACGTACAGTATATGTACAAATCATACAGTAGTTTTATTAGATATAATTTAATCAGATAGGGCGGAACATGTCGCAGTTTATAGATGCTATACGTAATGTACAGTATCTATACATAGTGTACAGTTGATATACATAATACACAGTAGTTTATTCGGCAATCGATGAGTGTAATATATAATATACCGATTTTTATAATTAATGGTCGGACTAAAATTTACGTGTTCGACAAAAATCGGGCGACATATACATTTTATACAGTAACACTTTTTTAAGTGTTTTTAATATCGATTAGAAGAGGGCAGGATGTTTATTCATCGCAAATCTCGACTATTTTTGCATCTGCAATTTATGATAAAATGTAAACTTTAGTAAATCTATTCGCAAAAGAATGCTTTTGCGAATAGATTTAGGGTAAAAATGGTCTAAATATGTTACAAAATGGCCGTAGAATTGTAAAATATTCTGTCATATGATGCCGAATTGAGTTTAATTTAGATTCAAAAATGTTTCATGGCACATTTAAAAAGTTTTTTTGACTAATAAAGGAAGATTTTAGATAGACTTACATGTCGAACATTATCGGAGATTTGCGAAAATAAAAAATAGTCCAAGGAAAACCCAATCGATTTTTAAAAATCCATGCAACTATACGATATGTATAGCAATTTGAAAGCTGTACAAATTGTACAACTGCTGTATATTATGTATAGACAGAAAAATCGGTCAAATAGGATGATTATATGTCGCCATAAGATTATAAACGCTACTATACAATATATACAGTATCTATACGTATTGTATAGTGAGTATTGATTGAACCTTAGATTTCTTATCTTAGATCGGCTCTACTCGATAAGAATTATCGGATATACAATATGTACAGTATCTATACATAATGTACACCACTCACGCCGATTATTATTACCTATACAAAACGTATATTCAATGTATAAAATGTATAGTTATATATTATTTACCTACAATTTCCGATATTTCCTATCACGAAATCATCCCGCGAATTTTCTATACACTCTGTACTGTAATATTAGTACTGTATCTAATGTACTATACGTATCATACATTAGATACACGACCGCCTTAAAAATAGCAAGTACATAATATACTGTACTGTTTGTATACTGTGATATTTTTTCCAATTCATTCAATTAAGCGTATTTTTTCGATTTTTTTGTAATTTTTTCATTAACATTGACCATAAATGACTTTTTTTAATTTTAGACTATACAAAACAGCCTAAATCATACAAAATGTACACTCGATAATAAATTGAGAGACATATTTATATTGCTTTTAGAATTTTATGTACATTTTGTACATTTTTTGAATTAATTTGTATTTTTTATTGTATTTTTTCAATATGTGTGATACAATACTAACGAGGTAAAGATATGAACAGTTTTAGATATAATTTAGTAATTACACGTAAAAGGAAAGCTTTGACACAACGCCAAATGGCTGATTATGTTGGCGTGACCGAAAGCTGTTACGCTCACTGGGAGCAAGGTAGGAACGAACCAAGCATCGATTTCATCATAAAAATTTGCAAAGTACTCGAAGTCTCTGCAGATGACCTACTCGGCGTTAACGAATAGTTTTCGTTATTTCTTTTATTGTTTATAGTTTTTTGCGAAAAGTATTTACTTTTCGCTTTTTTTTATCTATAATATATTTATGGCAACTTACTTCACCGAAAGAGATCAAGAAAATTTGAATAAGCTTAGAGAGTTGAGAAATCAATTGCCCGAATTTTGCGATCAATTCTTCGTTGGTATTTCAAATATCACCTCTCCTCTAACACGTCTAAATTATGCACGTGATTTTCTTGTTTTCTTTAGATATCTCACAACCGAAGTAAGACAGTTCTCAAATATTGAAATTATTGATTTTTCAATTGAAGACTTAAATAAAGTCAAACAAGACCATATCGAAAACTTTCTCGATTATGTTTCTCTATATGTTAACGAAGATAATGTCACAAGAACTAATTCGGAAGACGGAAAAACGCGAAAACTTGCTTCTCTTCGACATTTGTTTTCTTATTTGTATAATAAAAATAAGATAAACGAAAACGTAACGACTAAGGTTGCAATGCCTAAGAAACACAATAAAGAAATAATCAGAATGGAAAAAGACGAGGTTCAAGATTTCCTCGAAACCGTTGAAGATGGCGTAGGATTATCACCTCGCGAGAAAAAATTTCACGACCGAACCAAGCTGAGGGATACTGCAATTTGTACACTCTTGTTAGGTACCGGCATCCGTGTCAGCGAGTGCGTCGGACTTGATATTAAAGATGTTGATTTCGACAATCATTCCTTTGTAGTTACACGAAAAGGTGGTAATAGAACTATCCTTTATTTACCCGATGAAGTGTATGATGCACTCATCGAATACATGCCCTACCGACAAAACATCGATACCGAATCTAATGCACTTTTTCTATCAATTCAAAAAGATAGAATCGGCGTTAGAGCAGTACAAAAACTTGTAAAAAAATTTGCAAGCGCCTCTACTCCTCTTAAAAAAATCACACCACACAAACTTCGCTCCACCTTCGGCACAAACCTGTATAGAGAAACCAAGGATATCTATATAGTTGCATCCGTTTTAGGTCATAGCGACGTAAATACCACCAAAAAACACTATGCGGCAATCGATGAAGATATTAAAAAGAACGCCGCAAAAGCAGTAAAACTTCACAAAGACGATGAAGATAAATAAGGAGAACATTATGGATGATGTTAAGCATTGCGTTGTTGTAGAAGAAAATATATGCGATAATTGCGGATTTTGTAATATGTGTGAATATGACAGTACAAAAGTCTGCGATAACTGCATGAAATGCTTAGGATTTGATGATGCCGACTACGCAGGGATTATAATCGACAGCGTTGAGGAATACAATTCATTTAGAAGTAAGATCAATAAAAAATAATTTAACTTGACATTTGGTTAATATGATATTATTATTATAATATGGAAAATGTTAAAGAAAAGGCATTTGAATATATTTCGGAGCAACTAAAGATATTTGTCATCAATAGGCTGGCTCAATCGCCCTCCACGTCACAACAGTTGGCTACTTCTTTTAGTATACTTGTGGACGATTTAACGGTTACGGTTGCTTCTATTGATCACATTTTAGATGCTTTAGTTAAAGCTCATATTGTCGAAATTGACGATGTAAACGGCATTCGAATGAATTATTTAATGCGCTTTGACGGTGATAATATATTCGAACTCGACTTAGAGGCTGTCGAAAGACTTATCGTGGAAAATGATATCCCATATTATGAAAACGTTATTCCAACCGACCAAGACGACCTCTATTTTGAATATGTAGACGATAAAATTTGCATTCATTTAAATCGTCCCATAGAGATTTCAGAGTTACCACCTATTGAATCACCACAAGAAGAAGGCGATTCTATCGAAAATGACGGTGAAAATATCCCCTATAACGAGGATACAGAGATAAATCTTAGCTCTAATGAGGATACCGATAATGAGCTTTCTATCGGCGAAAATGAAGCCGAAATCGATATCGAAAATGAACTCGTTAATAATAACCAATTAGATATAGTAGATTCTTTTGATGACGAAGAATCCAGTATTGATGAGCCTATTCTAAGTGAGCAATCCGATAAAATAACTATCGATTCGACCGTTTCTCAAACTACGCCCGAAGCAGGAGACAATGTTGACGAGTCTTCTCTTCCTATCGAAGATCAAGAGCCGGATATAGAAAACGAAGAAAATGAATTAGATCAGTCTCTCTTAAAGCAAGAACCGGAAATTGTTAATGAAAATCTAAAAGAAAATTTAGACGATACCTGCCCTACTCCCGAAGAAGATAAAATCGACCTCGAAATTAGTGAAAAATCCGAAGAATCCGTAGCTATTAAAGATGAATCATTAAGTGACGTTTCCCATCAAATAGATACAGAAAAACTTAAAAAAGAAATTAGCGAAGATATCGACTTTTCATCTCCCTTAGAGCCGATAAGTTACGCGGAGCCTGTTAATACCTCCGACGATTTCTTTAACGATTATTTTGCTAATTATTTACCTAAAAAGTCCGAGGAAAAAGCCCAAGATGAGCCGATCGTGGAATCCACTAAGGAAGAAATAATCAAGGATAATTCGAAAACAGAAGGTGATATTTCAACTATTCCCGAAGAAATGTCGAAAGTTAATAATACCGAATCCTTAGAAAATATCGGAGATAATATTGTTTTTACCACCGATGTTTACACACAAACTTCGACACTAACCCCCGAAGAAGAATCGAAACGTATCGAGGAAGCTTTACGCAAGCTTAACGAGTTTTCTAAACCTAAAGAAAAGAAAGAAGAAGTGCCGGTTTCCCCTGTCGAAAATAAAAAGGAAGACGAAATCGAGTTTTTTGATGTATCAATCAACGATTTAATCAATGAGTCGAAAACTGCTCCCGAAGAAGTTACCGATGATAACGAGATCGTAGAAGAAGATAAAAAAGCATCGTCTTTTATTTCTGTCAAAGCTTATATCGAGGAGCAAGATTTAATCAATAGTTATGATTGGGAAAAGAAATTATCAAGAGTTTTCGTTGATTTGGATAACGATGACGGTGAATATTCACCTTCTTCCGATAATAATGTAGTCGTTTCAACCTACTCCGAACTGAAAGATATAATGGAAAAGAAAAACTATAAGTTTAAAGCTTATTCCAATTACGATTCCGTTTCTTTCTATTCTCAAAATTATATATTTAGCAATCGACTCAATAAATCCACCGCCATTTATACGTATTTGTTTATGCTTATAGAAATAATTGTCGGTTACCTATTCGTCGATAAATACATCAATAGAGGTTTGACACCTTACTTAATTTTGGCAATTGGCTTAATGGTAATTCCGGTTGTTTTCTACTTAAAATATGTATATTTTAAAGATAAGAGAAAACCGGCTAATTTCCGTTTTTCTATCAGTATCGTAACGGCGCTCATGGTGTACGTAAATTTGATGGTAATGATTGTTTTATTTGCCTTCTTCGTCCCCTCGTTGAATGTATCGATCAATGATCTATCTTCAATGATAACTACGATATTCTACCCTGCCGGATTATTATTGGCAATTCCGTTCAGCGTATGTGTCTATTCGATACTTTATAGTTCTAAAAAATATCATTTACATTAATAAAAAATTGCTTTTAAACGCAAATGTTTAAAAGCAATTTTTTTTACTATTTTTTATATTGTTTTTCTATCTTTCAAAGCACCTAAAAGCGTTGCTTCGTCGGTAAATTCAAGGTCACTTCCCGAAGGAATACCTCTTGCTAACCTTGTAACTTTGATTCCTAAAGGCTTTATTAATCTACTTAAATAAAGCGCCGTGGCGTCACCCTCGACATCGGGAGAAGTCGCTATAATTACCTCTTGAACATTATCTAATCTTGCCAATAGTTCTTTAATCCTAAGTTCCTCGGGTCCTATATTATTCATAGGACTGAGTTGACCGTTTAAAACGTGATAAACACCGTTAAATTCGCCCAATTTTTCAAATGTATCGATGTCTTTTGCTTCTTTTACAACGCAAATTACATCACTTTTACGCTCACTGCAAATTTCGCAAACATCGAGATCGGTATAAGCTCCGCAAACGCTACAAAAATGAACCTTTTGTTTAGCCTCGACGATGCTTGTTGCAAAACTCGCAACTTCTTGCTCGTCCATTTTAATTACCGAATAAGCATATCTTGTGGCTGTTTTTTTACCTACTCCGGGGAGTTTGGTAAACTGCTCTACAAGTCTATTAATCGATTCAATATACTTCATTTACATTAATCCGCCCATGATACCTGAAAAAGGGCCCATGACTTCTTCGGTCTTTTGTTGAAGTTGATCTTGTGCATCTTGAATTGCGGCAACTATTAGATCTTCAAGCATTTCGATATCATCGGGATCTACTGCTTCGGGTTTAATAGAAACCGATAAAATTTGATTTTCACCGTTCATGCAAACTTCTACTAAACCGCTTGCAGAACCCGTAAATTCCATTGCTTTCAACTCTTCCTGAGCATTTTGCATATCTTCTTGTAACTTTCTGGCTTGTGCCATCATTTGTTGCATATTTCCGCCAAAACCGCCGAAACCGCCTCTCTTAGACATTGATTGGTCCTCCTATTTTTTTACGATTATTTTATTTGTTGAAAATTGCCCCATAAAGGAATCGTTATCCGCTTTTCCTTCGGATGCTTTTATATTTATATTGTATTCGTTACCCAAAATTTCTTGAGTAAATTTCTTAATAACTTCTATCTCACCGATAAGCATATCAGCATCGAGTTTATTGGATACCACTATATCGACATAGCCGTTATTAACGAATATATAGTTTTCGCTGTCGGTCAGTACCGATACTATAAATACTTTATTTAGCTCGGTAAATTTGGATATCAAACCCGATTTGAGTTTATTGGTTCTTGCCAAATTAATCGTTTTTTGCTTAACCTTATCTTCCTTATTTTCAGATTTTTTATAGTCGTTCGCGTTATCGTTTATAACGGGCTTAGGTTCTTCTACCTCAAAAGGTAAGTCTGCAGACGCCAATACGGCTCCGTCTATTCCGTTATCAGAGGGATTGGATACAGGCGAATTGGTCGAGGTATACTGAATCTCCTTTACAATCTTAGTGACGGTATAACCTTCTTCGATTTTACGTTCTAATGCATCAAGTCTCGAATTTGCTGATAAAATCGATTTATCGGTTGAAGAACAGCATTTTGCAATAGCCGTTTCGAGAATAAATCTCGGCGTGGTCGACATCTTGATTTGAGCGTCTGCTTGGGTGAATACCTCTAATGCGCGAACGATTTCCGCACTACCGTAAGTATTGGCAATTTGTTTAGCTAAGTTGAAAAGATTTTTTGGTAATTTAAGATAATTCTCGGCATCATTATTGCTTCGAATTATCAATAAATCTCTAAGGTACTTAAGAATATCTTTAGATAACACAGAAATATTTTTACCAGATGAAGAGGCAAATTGGACTTGTGACAACGCAAAAGATATATCTCCGCTAAGCAATGCATTGACGGTATTGGCGATAAATTCGGGGTTATTTGCGCCTAAAACTTCCAAAACGAGATTATAGTCGATCGATTCATTTCTCGCACTAATACAAGCTTCTAATACGCTCAAAGCGTCTCTTACACTTCCCTCTCCGGCGTTTGCTATAAGATTAACGGCATCGTTTGTGTAAGGAACACCCTCTTTATCGAGAATATTTGCAATATGATTACTTAATCCATCATTGGAAACCAATTTAAAATCGAGTTTTAAACATCTCGACAAAATCGTTTGAGGTATTTTTTGAGGATCGGTAGTTGCAAGTATAAATACGCAATACTCGGGTGGTTCTTCGAGTGTCTTTAAAAATGCGTTACTCGCAGCCGTGGTCAATTGATGAACCTCGTCTATGATGTAAACCTTATATTTTGCATATAACGGTTGATATTGAACACTATCGCGAATTTCTCTGATGTTATCGACACCGTTATTACTTGCAGCGTCCAACTCGTAGATATCCGTGTTACTTTCTTTTAAAACTCGACAACTTTCGCATTCACCGCACGGCGATCCGTTTATGGGTGAATCACAATTTATAGCACGAGCAAAAATTCTCGCAATGGTTGTCTTACCTGTACCTCGAGTTCCTGTAAAAAGATAGGCATGAGCAATACTGTTGCTCTTGACTTGATTACGCAAGATTCTAACTACCGAATCTTGCTCTACCACCTCTTCGAAAGTAGACGGTCTATATTTTCTATACATAGATAAATATTTCATCTCAATTATTATAATATATTTTTTCACCTTTAGCAATACAATTATAAAATTTTGTAATGATTTTTTTATAATTTGACGGGTTTTTGCGTAAAAAACATTTAAAGTAATGGCTATTTTTGTAAATTAAGCATTGATTTATTACTTATATTATTATATAATAGAGAATATGATACTATTAGGAGTATAACTTATGGAAAAATATTGGTTAGATCCCACTATCAGTCAAATTAATGCATTAAATGCTACCGCCCTACATCCTACAGAAGCGGAGGGCTTTCTTAATAAAAAACTCAACGGCGTATGGAAATTTAAATTTTTCGAGTCGGTAAACGATTTTAATGAATCGATGTTTTCATACCAACTTGATACGACGGAATCGGACGATATTTCAGTCCCTTCAGAATGGCAATTAATGGGCTACGACATTCCTATTTACACTAACATAAATTATCCTTATCCAATCGGTAAGAATTACCGTGATCCAAAAATCAACGACGCAAAAAACCCTTGTGGCTTCTATCAAACTACTTTTGATTTAAAAAGGATCGATCGTAGAATCAGAATAGAATTCGGTGGTATAAACGGTGCCGGCATAATATATTTAAACGGTAATTTTGTAGGATATACAGAGGATTCGTTTAATGCCCATACATTTGATGTATCGAGCCAAATTCAAGTCGGTAAAAACGTTTTATCCGTTCTTGTTGTTCGATACTCCACCGGAAGTTATTTAGAAGATCAAGACATGTGGAGACTATCGGGTATTTTTAGAGATGTAATGCTTTACGAAGAACCCGAAGCAAGATTCGAAGATTTATTTATCTATAGCAATTTCGAACAAGGCTATCAAGTTGCAGATATCTGGATAGAATCATCTCTACGCGGTCAATTTGCCGGTTTAAAGGCATATGTAGAAATACCTGATCTTGGCATTAAACAGCAGTTTTTATGTGAAAAATCTTACAAATTCAGCATTCAAAATGTGAGAGGTTTTAAGTTTTGGAGTCATGAAACTCCTAACCTCTATTCTGCAATATTTACCTTAGAAAACGAAAACGGTATAGTTGATAAACGTACTGTTAGGTTCGGTTTTAGAAAGCTGGAAATACTCAAGGATGCTAAAAGCGGAGAACCTTTTGTTGCATTAAACGGTAAACAAATTAAAATTTGCGGAGTTAATCGACACGAATTTCATCCCGAATACGGTCATGCTGTTCCCGAAGATATTATCAATCAAGATCTTCTTCTTTTAAAGCGTAACAATATTACCGCAATAAGGACGTCTCACTACCCTAATCAGCGTTATTTTTATCAAAGATGCGACGAATTGGGTATATTGGTGATGAGTGAAAATAATCTTGAAACTCACGGTTCGGCAAAAGTTATTCCTTCGTCAAACAAGAATTGGACCAAACAAATTTGTGAAAGAATGGCAAGAATGATTAATACACATAAAAATCATCCATGCATAATATTTTGGTCATTAGGTAATGAAGCAGGCGTAGGAAAGGCATTTAAAGAATGTAGAAAAACAGCCCTATCTATCGATAAAACAAGACTTATCCATTACGAACCGATGCATCAGGTAAGCGACGTTTTATCGGAAATGTATACCAGACAAGAGAAAATGGTAAAAATTGCCAATAATAAATCCATTGTGCACTCGAGGGCTTTGTGGAATAACAATACGGGCACACTTTTAAATCCAAACGATTACAAGAACAAACCCTTTTTACTATGCGAATACGCACATTGTATGGGTAATTCTTTAGGAAATTTCGTAGATTATTGGAAAGATTTCGAACTTCATCCTCGTCTTGTCGGAGGTTTCATTTGGGATTTTGCCGATCAGTCCCTAAAACGTGAAATTGACGGCGTTACCCAATGGACTTATGGCGGTGATTGGGGTGATAAACCAAACGATGGTGTGTTTGCCTTTAACGGTATCGTAAGAGCCGACAGAACGCCTAATCCGGCTCTCTATGAGGTGAAAAAGGTTTATGCTCGTATTGCTACAAGATTGGACGGAACAACGCTTATAGTGACAAATAAGCACTCATTTATAGACTTATCCGCTTATGAACTTACCGTAACAAGTATTGTTAACGGTAAAGCCGAAAAGTCAATTAAACTCGATATTCCCGAAACCTTGCCCGGATTGGAAAGCAGAATTCACCTTCCCGAAACGTTATTCGATAACGATGGTGAATTATGTATAAACGTTGATTTTACCCTTAAAAACGACTGCGAATATGCAAAACAAGGCGAATTAATGGCTTATGACCAATTTATGATTCGTTACAAACTCAGAGAGTATGCTCCCTCGAAAGAAATACCTAAATACAAAGTATTTAAAGATAAATTCGAGGTTGTGGGAAATGCCTTCAAGTACACTTTTGACCGCAAAAAACATCAATTTTCGTCAATTGCGTTCAAGGGTGAGAATATGTTCGCGTCACCTATTAAACCGCAATTTTGGCGTGCCTTTACGAATAATGACAGTTATCCGATCATAGGCAAAGCCGGTGCTTTACTCGGTCTTAAACGTTTTAAATGGGCGAATAAGCACTTGCATCCCGTTCACTCGAGCATCAAGGAAAAATCAAACGTAATAGTTATAAGTACTAAATGGATCATGCCCTACGTCATAGGGTTGAAAACCGATTATTCGATATTCGACGACGGAAGAATAGAAGTGTCTTTAAGTTTCTTCGCTTTAACTAATATGATGAGATACGGCTTGACTTTTAAAGTCGATAACAAGTTCGACAACATAGAGTATTATGGTAACGGTCCAATAGAAAATTACATAGACAGATGTGCTTCATCGAGACTCGGTGTTTATTCTGGAACATCTACCGATTTAATTCATGACTACCTCTACCCGCAAGAAAACGGTAATAGAACCTCTGTCAGATATCTCAGATTAGGTAAAAAGAAAAAAATAATTCTTCAATCGATAAATAAGCCGATGGAGATAAGCATACATCCGTATTCTATAGAAGATTTAAACAATGCAACTCATTTACACGAGTTGGAGCACTCCGACATGCTTACAATCAATTTAGACGGTGGTCAAAGGGGTGTCGGCGGAGATTTACCGGGATGCAGTTTCTTAAAGCCTCAATATAGGCTCAAATTCGGTAAAAAGTATAAACTCGACTTCATAATTTCATTTTTCGATAATTAACTCTATAAGCTCTAAAAAAGCCCTCAAAATCGCGTTTGAGGGCTTTTTCAATAGTTTATTCTACATAAAATAGTGTTCTAACAGTTTATCGGCATCTATTGGCTCATTTGATGTAACATAATATAAGTCAATTATTTGAGCAAATCGAATTTCTTCGTTAGATTCTCTAATATTTATTTTAAACACGCCGTTTTTGTAGCTATATTCAATATCTTTTTTCAAGTTGTGATTTTTAACTACAAAATCACCGCAAACATCTATTTCGGGAGATAGATATATGATTATCGCTTCTTTAGCCGAATCGGATAAAAAGCATGCCATTTTATTGTCGATTGAAACGAGTTTTTGTTGTAATGTGGAAAACTCAATTGAACGATTGTCACATTCCGAAAGATTGATATTAATACGCTCAAACCGAAGTCCGTCGTTTTCAGCAGTATAACAATGCACAGGCAAAGTATCGGGGGCGATACAAATATTTTTAAAAACTTCACTCAATGAATGATCTATTTCTTTAAAAATCATATAACTGTCTCCTTATTTGAAAATTACCAAATATGTATACGCTTTTTAGGCGGTAAATACATTCCGTCCGAACTCTTTACGTCGAATGCTTGATAGAATTCCTCAAAGTTTTTAGGTGGCATATTGCCTCTAAGATATGCAGGTGCGTGAACATCGACTGCTAACAACATATTCAAATACTCAGATCTTCCCTTCAAGCGCCAAACTCTTGCCCAATTAATGAAATATTCTTTATAATCGGCATCGGGCATTGTGCTCATAATCTCCAAAGTAACCGCCATACCACCGTTATCGGCAATATTTTCACTTACTACGAAGGTTCCGTTAACTTTACCCCATTCGAGTTCGATTCCGTCAAATTGCTTGATCATAGCTTTTGTTCTTGCGTTAAATTTTTTAAAATCTTCGGCAGTCCACCAGTTTTTCAATACGCCGTTTTCGTCATATTTTGCACCGTTATTATCGAATGCGTGTGAAATTTCGTGACCGACTACAGCACCGATTCCGCCCAAATTTTCACTTCTTGATTGATTGATTGAGTAGAATGGCGGTTGAAGAATCGCTGCAGGGAAAGTGATATCGTTGGATGTCGGATCATAACAAGCATTGACGATATGTCCTGCCATAACCCATTTTGATTTATCAACGGGCTTTGTCAGTTTGTCGAAATTATGTCTCGTTCTTAATTTCGCAATTTCGCACATTGCTCCGAATAATGAAGATTCTTCATTAAATATAAGATGATCATAAAAAGAATCAACAGAATCGGGATAACCCATTTTGACATTGATTGCACCGAGCTTTACTATTGCCTTTTGTTTGGTTTGTTCTGTCAAAAACTCGTTGGAAGCAATTCTCTTTTTATAGGTTTCTATTATTTCATAGACGATATCATAAACATCCTTCTTTGCCTTTTCACCGAAATATTCCTCTCCATAGTATTTGCCCACGGGCTCGGAGTACACGCTCGATGCTAACTTATATGCTTGTTTTTCGATTGAAGGAAGTTCCTTGACTCCAGATAAAGCCGAACTATAACGTGCACCTATTTTGCGAAGTTTAACGCTTAAATAAGATGTTGCAGAAGTCAACTCCATAATGTAAGCCCAGTGCTTATATAGTTCGAAGGTTTCGTCATTCAAAACTTCTCCGAACGCCTTGAAATATCTCGGCTCTGCTACAATAACAACATCCGGTAAGCTTTCTCCGAAAATAGATACTAAAAGCTTTCTAATTTTAACGGGTTTAACCATCGATGCAAATGTTCTCAATTTAACCGGATTATAAATACTTGTATAATCAGACCATTCTTCACTGCTCTTAACAAGCTTGGATAAAATAGCGTCGAATTTGATTGCATCTTCGATATATTTGGTTTGATTGTCGGCACTAAGTCTTGTATAGGTCAACAATTCGGTAACCATGTCGGTCCAAACTCCCAAAAGTTGGTCGTGCTGTTCCTTATTATCTTCATGATAATAAGTTGTATCAGGAAGTATTACTCGAGGACCGGAAACAAAAATGGAATGCACATTTGAGTCTTTCATATCTACGTCAACCGAAATATCAAATGGTAGCGGATAATTCTCTAAAACGAGGTCAGGTAAATGTCTATTGAAAGATGATATGTCGGTTAATTTGCGAATATTACCTAATCTTTTAAGAACGGGACGTATACCTTCGTTATTTCTTCTCTTAGTATCCTTCGCTTTGCTAAACAATGCAATCGCCCTTCTCAAATAGTCATTGGGAATTGAAATGTCTCCCGACTCCATCCCATTGAAAAGAGATATCATCTTTTCTTCCACTTGCTTATCTAATAATGCAAAGCTGCCGGTTGTGGGCTTATCATCCGGAATGACGGCAGAGTCTAACCACTCTTGATTAACGTGTTTATATAAGTCATCTTGTATTCTAATTTTTTCCATTAAAAACTCCTTTAAAAAATTTGATATCGTATAAAACGATATAACAAATAATAATTATTTTACTATAATAATTTTAACAAACCATAAAAATATATGTCAAGTCATCTAAGAAATTCTTTGTTATTTTGACATTTTCTTAATTCGAGCATACAAAAACTTCAATTCATCCTGATCTTTTACATGCATGCTTTTTGCTATCGCATTGGCAATATTTGCACATTTTCTCGCTCTCGGTACGTCTTTTAAATCACAATATGCCGCTCCGAGCGATGTGTAAAGTGCGGTTGTTGCGCAATAAGCGTATTCATTGTGTCGTTCAGCCCAAAAATCTATAGCTTTTTGTGGTAAATTCATAGCTCTGTAACAGCTCGTTATTATGGGAAATACGGTGCGAAAAAACTGAACGTTATCGTTAAAAAAAATGAATCCATTAAATATGGTTTCGATACAAAGTTCATAAAAACCTGAAGATTTCATACTATTGACAGTTTGAATAAATTCATCGGGTTTCATTAATCTATATTCTTTTTCCAAATAATACTTGGTAAGAATCGGTTTTGCTTCTAATTGTGGCAACGCGACATATGATGAATCATATATCGCTCCGTTTAAAAAATAATACAATTCATCATTATATACAATCGATTCCATAATTTCCTCCTTTGTTTATATTTATTTTACTATGAAAATCATCTAATTTCAATACCCTTTTAGTAAAATTAATAAAACATTTATATATGGTTTGTTATTGACAAAAGAAATGATATATCTTATCATATAAATGAGGAGAAACAAACTATGGATTTAACTGAAACAACATTAACAAGCAACTTAAATAATTATGATATTACTTATGTAGACGAAAAAACGCTTAGTAAAATATCGTTAAACGTAATCGAAGAAAATGACGAGGCGTATAAGGAGTTAGCAAAATGATTTGGTTAACTTTAGAACAACTTATATCTTTACATTCGGATATATCACATCACGCAAACGGCTTAGATGGAGTAAGAGATAATAATCTGTTAGAGTCTGCTCTTCTCTCTCCTTTACAATCTTTTGGCGGTATAGAATTATTTCCGACAGTTAACGAGAAACTCGCAAGATTATGTGTCGGGCTAACTCAAAATCACCCCTTTTTAGATGGTAATAAAAGAATCGGAGTACATGCAATGCTTGTACTTGCTCGATTAAATAATATAAAACTCAATTACTCTCAACAAGAATTAATTGACCTTTCATTGGGATTGGCATCCGGGGAAATCGGATTCGAAGAATGCTTGACATGGATAAATCAAAAAACTGCATTGTAACGTGCAGTTTTTTTTGAAGTAACAGGAAAGGTCTCGGAGCAGATCGTTCACCACAGTGAAATATTTATATTGATCTTTTTGTCAGCCATCATACCCAAGCGTAGTAAGCGGAGTCGAAATTTAAACGAAATGAGAATCAAATTGTGGGCACTTGGTATCTTGCGGACGACAACGTGCAATTGATTGAACGACATCCATATTAACAAGGAATTAGATACCGACGCGTTGCGTCGCCCTATCGGGTTCGACTACAGACTTCGTCTCAGTATGACATGATAAAGTTATTTTTTTATATAAAAAAGTATGTGCGACTGACATACTTTTTAATGTGGATTTTGAATTCTTTGACTAATATAGAATAAATCTCTAATTAGTAACCTAATGATAGTACGATAAGAAGTAATCCACCGAAATAGAATAAACTATTCGATCTGGTTATCCATTTATTGTTTGTAATTACAAATTTATCGATGGATAGGATTATGTCGCTAATCATAAACATAATCGAACCGACCGTTAATAGGATATACGGTAATTGCGGTAATAAGATCAGCGTTCCCAATCCAAACATACCGTGAAGCGTTATTGAGCAGAGATACATTAGCATTGGATATTTCATTCTACCGAATTTGATTACATTTGGGAATTTTGACGAAAGTATAAATATAATCGAAATAATTCCCAACCATGCAATCAATATCCAATAATAATCGGTAAAAGAAAAACCCTTATCGGCAAGTAATGCAATATAATAGACGGTAAAACAAATATTTCCGCCCAAGAAGAAGTCACCACCTCTACTGAAATGATATACAAGGAACAGGTCGCCGAGATAAGCAAGAAATATAGCAGCCATAAGCACTATATGATAACTTGCCTTCTCGTAATTCATCGAGAACTGTACAATTGCATAAACCAAATACATAGATGCCATTATATACTTGTTTATGGCTCTAAGTTTGGTTTTACCGCTTGTTCTCGTATAAAAATAAAAGCAAAGCGAAATAAGATATAGAACCACGAATACAATGCTAAACGGACTCATAATAATGCTCCTTATCTTTTATTGCCGATGCTATATCGGTGCTATGTATTTTTTAATAATTATCTATTAGTTTTAAATAATTATTCGCGTACTCTTACAGAATAGCGAACTACATCTTTTACAGTTTCACCGTCGATTTGAAGTGCACAAGGAATATCAAATTCTACGTCGATATTTTTACCTTGATAAACCTTAATCCAGTCGGTTTTGAGAACGTGTTTTCCTTCATAAATTGACGGGAATCTCATCAAAGTTACCAAACGACTTCTCTTGAATACGCAAAGCGTAGATAAGGTATTTTCGGGATTCAATCTATCTTGATCGGGGGCAACCATCATTCCTCCGCCATAATAGCGACCTTTCATTGTGGGTGCCATCCAAACATTCTTATACTCATAAACTTTTCCGTCAATGGTTATACGAACCTTTCTTAGTTTATACGAACCTAATAGAAGTTTAATTGCTATATTAGTATAATTGATTTTTTTATCGGATTTTAAACGTAATTCATCCCCGATTCTGCAAGTTTCACCGTCAATACCGTATCCGATACCGTTAATAAACCGTCTTGAAATACCGTTTACTGTGATTATAGGTAAATTCTTTAGATATTTATTAAAATGAATTCTTCCTAATTGATCTACGTCATCGATTCTATCTCTGTAAAAGTCGTTTCCCGAACCGCACTTAACATAATAAATATCGTTAGCAATCTCAATGTCGGCAACATCGTTTACAAAATGGTTAATAGTACCGTCACCACCGGTTAAGATAATTTCATCTTCAGGTGAAAGAGACAAAATAAATGATTTCATATCCGATACATCCAAAACATTGACGATCTTATATTCTTCAGTTAAACATTTAGCCCATTCGAGTGCATCATGCTCTCCTCTTCCGTTATTTGCCTTGGGATTAAGCAATAAGTACTTCATAAATACCTCCGTAAATAATGTAGATTATATAATGCTTATTTTTCAATATATAACTTATTTTTATAGTACCACACAATGTACATTTTGTCAATATAGATATTTTTTATCCATAAAAAACAACATAAAAAAATTGAAAAATCAACACAAAAAAATCGATAAATCGTTTGCGAAAAATTCTAAATCTGTGGTATATTATTTGGCAGTGAGTAGCTGAAAGGCGTAAGTCCAACTATAACGGACTTACGCCTTTTTTCTTTTTTGGAGGTAAAAAATGAATCAAAATGCTTTAGAAAAAGGCAAAATAAGTAAAATGATATGGAAAATTAGTCTTCCTGCAATTCTATCGATGATATTACAAGCATTATATAATGTTGTCGATACGGTTTTTGTCATCAATATGGGTTCGGAGGGTGCTTTAGCCAATCTTGCACTTTCGCATGCTTTTCCAATACAAATATTTATGATTGCAATAGGCGTTGGAACTGGCGTCGGTATTAATGCGATTTTATCAAAAAGTTTAGGTGAAAAGGATAATGAAAAATTGAATCGAATTGCAGGCAACGGTATCTTCTTAATTACTGTATTCTACGTAGTATTCCTATTATTCGGATTATTTTTAGCACGACCGTATATGCAACTTATGACCGATAATGAAATAGTTATCGACATGGGAACGGAATACTTAACGATATGTTGTTGTATCTCGATAGGCTCTATCGGATATGCCATTGCCGAAAGATTTTTAATGGCGACGGGTAAAACTTTCCTTTCAATGATTGCGCAAATATCTGGTGCAGTAACAAACATCGTACTTGATTATGTCTTTATCTTTATTTGCGGATGGGGAATTGCGGGTGCCGCATACGCTACGGTTATAGGTCAAATTTTATCATTCGTCATGGCTATGGTCTTTCATTATACAAAGAACAAGGAAATAAACGGAAGTCTTAAATACACAGCACCTAAAAGCGAAATACTAAAATCGATATACAAAATCGGTTTCCCTGCATTTTTGATGCAAGGTATGCTTGCGTTAATGATGTTTGCGGTTCTTTTGATTATTGGAACAATAAAAGACGAATATACCACTAATTTATTATCGGGCAGTTACGGAATTTATTACAAATTAATGCAAATTGCCTTATTCGGTGCGTTCGGCTTATCTAATACGTTGATATCGATTACAAGTTTTAATCACGGTAAAGGTGATTTACAAAGAGTCAAAGAGACAGTTAAATACGGAATAATAGATTCTGTAATCGTTGCATTTATAATTACACTTATTTATCAACTATTAGCGGATCCGATTTCAAGGCTATTTGCTCTAACCATAGATGAAAGCTCAATAGTATCAAAAGAAGATATCATAAACACATGTGAAACCGCACTCCACATAGCGACAATCGGTTATATATTTATGGGTTTCAGCGTGGGAATACAAGGTATTTTACAAGGATTAAGAGAAGTTTATTCTCCGTTAATAATTTCGTTCTTAAGACTTATTGCATTAGTTTTACCTATTGCGTATCTATTCACATTGACAAGTAATGTAACGACCACAATTTGGTGGACATTCCCAATAACTGAGTTAATAACGGCGATAATATCGTACTTTTTACTACGAAAATCACTTAATAAGAATCAAATTAAAATAAAACTATAACTATTATTATGAGCTGTTTGACCATTCAAACAGTTTTTTTTTACAAAAACCAAAAATGTGCTCAAATATCAACAGATGTTTATAAATTGTGCTTTACTTCTTTAAGAATTATCGATTATTATGAACACATCCATCGACATTTAATCGATTTTTTTCATGGTAAAATATGCAGATATGTGCAAAGGAGGCTGATGATATGGAAAGTGATTGTTATCATAGTTTATACAAAAATTCATATTCAATTATCTATTTTAACCCACAATCCAAGGAGGCTTTTTATCATGAAACATGGCAAGAGAGAATTGTTCCTTCTTCTATCGTCGGATATTTATTCATGCAAATTAAAGAAGGAGCTAAAAAAGTTTAAAACAAAAACCATTATAGAGGTTATACCATTAATTAGTTGTGAGCAACAAGCTCTACTTTTTTCATCTATTTCCAATAGAAAAATAGAAAAAGTTATTTCATTATCCCAAACAAATTCAAATAAGGTTACGAATAAATCAAACATGGATAAAGACAGAGATAAATCAATCTCACTGTATTTATCACATGATTATATATCAATCCCGGTAAATTCAACTATACCATCTGCAATGCATTTGCTAATCGAGAAGGCCGAGTATTGTGAAAATGTTTATACGGTTTTAGTTGTTGATAATGAAAAATATATCGGTACAATTGATTTAAAAAATCTAATTATTGCAAGAAAAGATGATGATTTTAAAACTTTAGTAGATAAAAAACACCCATTTTTTTATGAAGACGAAAAAATCGATAAATGCTTAACAAAAACTGATAACAACCGAGTTTTATATCCTGTTTTGAATAGAAACGGTTATCTTATCGGGGCTGTTTTACAAAAAGACCTAAAAGAATTAAATGTGGAAGAATTTAAAGAGGATTATGCTAAATTCGGTGGATTAATTGATGATGAGGAAAAAAATGAACCGTTAAATAAATCAATCAAAAAGCGTATTCCTTGGTTGATTATACTTTTATTTTTAGGATTAGCAGTATCAGCAGTTATCGGAAATTACGAAAAGATAATTGCAACATTTCCGGTTATTGTTTTCTTTCAATCAATGATCCTTGATATGGCTGGTAATGCCGGCACGCAATCTTTAGCCGTAACAATACGCAGTATTTCGGAAAATTATGATAATAAAACAAAATCTTGTGCTAAAACTATTTTTAAAGAAATAAAGATCGGTATCATCAATGGGTTTTTAATTGCAATTATATCCTTTTTTGTTGTATTTGCCTATCTTGCGTTTACAAAACAAGAATTATCTAACGGCTTTGCCTTTAGTTATGCAAATGTAGCAATTGTTAGTGGTATCGTAGCATCAAGCATGTTTATTTCAATATGTTTATCAAACTTTATTGGGTCATTTTTTCCAATTATACTGACAAAGATAAAAATTGACCCGGCGGTTGCATCAGGTCCATTTATTACCACCATTAACGATATAATAGCTATATCGATCTATTATGGATTAAGTATATTATTTTTGAAACAATTTATTTTTTAAATGATTAAAGGAGATATAAATATGTCAAAAATGTTTAAAATTATTCAAGAATATAAAAAAATGTCTTTTGCAAAAAGATTATATATAATAAATGAAAAATCACATTTAACTATGGATAAAATTCATAAGATGAATTTACCTTATTGTCCGGAATATGTGATAACTGCATTTATAATTAATAATGCAATCAAAATAAGCTCTTTTGATGAAAAAATATTAGAAAACATAATTCCTTTAATAAAAAAAGCGTTTGGAAAAGACATCGATATTCAATCCATCAAGATAAACTGCTTGTTGAGTAAAGATGATTTTTCGAATAAATGTATAGATAATATGAATAATTTATTATTGGACAAAGAATCTAAAGTTCAAAAAGAGATAATATTGATTATTCTTTGTATACTATCTAATTTACGCAATCCTAATAGAACCATTAGAAAGTATATGATGTTAATTAGAGTTAATTTAAAGTAATTGACTGATTTTCGTCAGCTGTCATATTAATTTATGATTAATTCGGACAATTACTAATCGCACAGCAAAGCCGAAATCCGAGTGTAACGAGGATCAAACGGCGTAGGCGTTTGGTATCTCGCGGAAGTTAATGAAAAGTTTTTGTTATTGAATCCGCTCTAATAACAAGGAAGCAGATATCGACGCTAAGCGTCGCCCTGCGGGTTCGACTACGGTTTTCAACCTTCGCTCAGTATGACATGATGGGTTGCTTGCGTTTACCGAGATATGGAATTTTGCTTAGTATGACATTTGATGGTGCAGAGCTATTCATAGTTTTTCGCACAGTATACCATTGGATAGTATTCGTTATCGTCCGCAAGATACCAAATTGTTGCACAATTTGATTCGCACAAAGCGCGAATTTCGACTCCGCTCAGTATGACGGCGGACGAGATGATGTCAATTGAGTTATGCTATTCTGCCTCGAAATGACATAACAAAAAAACTGCACTCTACAATGCAGTTTTTTGAAGTGAAAGTCAAGAGTGAACAATTGCTGATTCTTCCAGTGGAACTACAATAATTTTTTACTCGTCTTTGCTGTTTTTGGTGTAGATAAGATTTTCGGGGATATACTTGACTAATAACCATACAATTATGCCAATGATTAACCCTTGAATAGTGCCGTAAATTGCTAAATGCGGAAAATAGGTAAAGGGTGCTACCGTTCCTGTGAGTATACTCGCCATAGCGATTTGACCAAAAGCACCAAACATGCCTCCAACTGCACCGATTGCAATTAAACTGTTCTTACCGATCTTGATAAGAAAATAATCTACTAAAACTGTAAGTAATCCGCTTACTATGAAATATAGTATCATAAACGGATTACTTGCTATAAGACCTAAAACTAAACATTTTATACCCATGACGAGTATGCCCTCACCTATTCCGTAACATAGGACTGTAAATAGTATCACAATATCGGATATTGCAATTCTCGCATACGGTAAAAATGAAAAAACGGGCGGAATCAACGATTCAAGATATCCTAATAAAACGCTAATAGCAGTAAATATTGCTACAATAAATAGTTTTTTCTTACTCTTCATATTTACCACCTTACTTCAACTCTATCGTGATCATATTGGGTAGACATACAATACAATCTTTTTTCTTTGATATTTTTCCCTTTAACACACAGCATCCGTCGTCGCAATCGCTTTCTGTCACAGTTACGCCGTCCGATTCGATAACAATACACATTCCAGATAGTTCGAGTACCTCTGGATTTGTCCTATCGGCAAGCTTAACTGTTTTGTAAAGGTTGCCATCCTTATAAATGTATGCATAAGTAGGTTCTGTCTTGGGAATAAATAATACTAAAACCAAAATAATAACTAAGAATACTATTATTCCCAAAATAGCTAAATCCCATTTCGCAAGCGGTTTTTTATTCTCTTTATAGCTTAAAAAATCCTTTTTCATAGTTCACCTTGAAAATATAATAGCACATTTTTATAATATTGTCATTAAGGTTTGATAATTTTGTTGAATTATTTGATTTTTTTTATTATAATATAGATATTAATACTGTGAAAGGAGTTAATGATGAAGTACATTAAATTGACTTTTCAATACATATTCAGCAAAAATTTTTGGAAACTGGCTCTCTTATCGCTTATTCCGTCTATTTTAATGAGTTTTGTTTCAACTTTTAGTTCGACCATTAAGTTGTTTATCAACTTCTTTTCGGTTACGGAGTTTGACTTCAAAAATATTCATGATTGGATTAGCGATCTTAACACGAATGCATGGACATATTATCTCGAAATGATCGGTATCTTGCTTTTGCTAAGTATTCTATTATCCATCTTTATCGGTACTATGCAAAGACATATGCGGACGGGTAAATTCCAAATTACTAACATTCTCAAAAGAATAAACGAAAATTTTATGCCAAGTTTTCTCTCTTTAGGATGTGTTTACCTTTTGATTTTCATCTATGGAATTTTGGTTTCATTGGTTACTTCTTTATGGTACACCTGGACCGGAGATAACATTGCAACCTTTGTATTAAGTCTAATATTTATGATTGTTGCCTTCGTGGTAATGGTATTTATTATATCGTTATTCTCGATGACAGCTCCGAATATCGTATGTACCGGACAAAAGATTCGCGACTCCGTTTCGCTTTCGATTAGAACAGTCGGACCTAAAACCCTCGATGTAGCATTATCATTCATTATTCCACTTGTGCCTCTATTTGCACTCCAAATAGGAATTTCCTACGCAAATACCTCATGGTTACAACGATTAGCCGATACATTTATGATGATATCTATATGCTGTTATTATCCCACATTGATATTTGTAACCTACTACGATTTGTTCGATAGAGATAGAGAAGATCTACTCCCCGAAAATAGACTATAAAAAAGGTCCAAAATCAAAAGAAATCGAACCTTATAATTGAATAGCTATTAATTAGTTTCAAGCTCGGTATTATTATCGGGCTTGTTTTTTAGTTAATTGAAAGACTTTTTGGTATATTCGTATAAAGAAATGCTTACTGCAATCGGAAGATTAAGTGAATCGATATCGTGAGAGTGATTGATGATCAACGGTTTACCGATTTGTAAAAACTCTCTCGGCAATCCCGATGCTTCGTTACCGAAAACTAAAGAAGATGGATATTCGAATTGAACATTACCTAATGACTCCTTAGCTTGAAGCATAAACGGATATAGAGTTCTTTTATTTACACTATCGAGATAATCATCGAAACTGTCGAAATACTTGAATCTGATATCGAATAACGCACCCATAGAACCTCTAACAGCTTTGGGATCATAAATATCGACAGCAGGAGAAATAATAGCCAGGTCTTTGATTCCAAATCCGCACATAGATCTCATTATGGTACCCAAATTACCAGAATTTGACGGATTCACGAGAACAACGTGATTTGTATCGGGATCTAATTCTTCTTCAAAAATAGAAAAAATACCTATTGCAAAGCAATTCTCTTTTTGTGATAAAACATTAAATACTTTATTATTGTATTCGTATGGCACATTATTTTGTTTACACAACTCAATAATCGTGTCGGCACCTACTCCTTGACAATCTTGATGTAAATAAACTTGTTTACAAATATGCGGTTTTTGTTTCAATAACTCTATTGTGAGCGTGGTACCTAATGTATAACTCTCAGGGTTACCTTTTTTATATCTTCTTGCCGTATAACTCATTTTCTTTTGCCTCTCTAATATAATGTATCGCCCTCAAACGGCGGTATAAAACCTTCTCCTACACTATCCATTGATTGAATAAAACAATTTTCAAATCCTAAGCGTTTGACTGCTTGGACAACTCTTGTGTACTCAAGCTTTTTTAGCGGTCTATCGAAGGGTGGAATATCGATTGCTTTACCTTGTGGAGTATATTGACTCATGAGTGATAACCAAATATCGGTTCCGTAACGCTCCTTTATTGTCTGAAGAACTCTCAAACTATCCGAAGTGTTATCGGGTAAAACCAAATGCCTGATTATCATTCCTCTCTTCATCAAACCGTCTTCAATAACGGTATTGGATGTTTGTCTATACATTTCGTCCAGTGCATCGATTACAACATCGAAATAATCTGCCTTTCCCGACAATTTATATGCTAATTCGGAATCAACATATTTGAAATCGGGTAAGTAAATATCGATCAACCCATCCAATTCTTTCAAGGTTTCGACATTTTCGTATCCTGAAGAATTATATACTACAGGTATATTTGGTTTATATGTTAATAAAACTTCTTTAATAATATGTGCGTAGTGTGTCGGTGTAACAAAGTTGATATTATGTGCTCCGCTATTCTCTAATCGTTTGATGCCGTTAACGATTTCATCGACGGTCACGTTATATCCCTTCGCCTTTGTACTGATTTCATAGTTTTGGCAGAATATACATTGCATATTACATCCTGAAAAGAAAATGGTCCCGCTCCCCTTTTCGCCCGATATTAACGGTTCTTCGTACATATGAAGACCAATTCGAGCGATTCGAGGCTCGGCACCTACTCCGCAAACACCGACCGATTTTGTGCGATCGACTCCGCATTTATTAGGACATAAATTACACTCGTGAATATTCATGAAGTAATTATATAGTTAAAAACCTAAAAAAGCAAATATAAGAAGATAAAAACTATGCTTTATCCGTTATTTTTGATATATTCAAGAAATTCGGGGGATTTATACCAATACTTGATTCCCCAATTTTCGAAGTTCCATTCATCGGAATATTCGTTACATTCGTAGTCGATATAATACAAGCCGTCTAATCCTATAATAAAGTTAGTCGGGAAATAATCAATATTTAGGTCCTTAGTCCTTGCCTTATCCGCCATGATATGCGCTTGATCGATGTATTGGCTAATATCTAAATCATTCTTAACAGCCTCCATAACTGTTTGCCCTTCGATATATTCCTTAACTATACGTTCTGTACTGAAATCAATCTCAATAAGACTTGGAATGCGGATTCCTGTCGAAATCAATCGATTATAATCGTTATACTCAGCCTCTATTTTATTTCCAAAAGAGTAGTAACTACACGGTTCATGATGAATTTGTTTCAGTACATATTGTACACCATCTCTAATACAAATATAAGAGTAACCACCTTTACCCTTACCTAAAAAACCGATTATTTTATAATTATTGTCGTTAACTTTAACGGTATCACCGATTTTGATTGAAACTTCGTTTTCCATATTTATATTATAATATCGTTTCCATTTCAAGTCAATACCCGATTTTTTATTTTTTTCATGGAAAAGTACTGTTTTATTCTAATAGAATGATATGGATTTTAGATTCCGACGCATTGCGTCGCCCTGCGGGTTCGACTTCGGTCTGTCGACCTCGCTCAGTATGACATTTGATGGTATATTGCTATACAAAGTTTTTTGCTCCGTATGATATGATTGGTTGCTATCGGTTGCCTTAATTTGGATTATTCGAGTATAACGACTGAATCGGATGATGTATTTTCCGAAATTGATAATTGTTTCTTTTTAATTCTCAACCAATTTATGAAAGAATACATATCGTTTATAAAGAATACACCGAAACATATAACCATTGATATATACGATCTATTTTCTAAGGTTGCCAATACCCACATTATAATAAGAACAATATCATTTGATGCATATCCTAATGCAAATAAAGGACTGCGTCTAAATGTATAGTATGCCGCTATAAAGCTGGTTGCTACCGAAACGGTACTGATTATAAGTTTATTAGTATTTAGTGCTTTTAGAATAAAATAGAATCCGAAAGTAATCGAGATAGTCAAAAAGGCAACTAAAAAATGTTCTTTCGCTTTTATATGATTAACTTTAACCTGCTTTTTATCTCCCTTATACGGATTTTTTACCCATGAGATCAGAGAAAAAACCGCCATTGGTGCACTCATGCCCAAGTATGTAATCATTTCGCCGTAATACATATTTGTATATGAAATGATTCCGTAAAAAACACTAAAAACGATTATCAAAATTTGTCCGATAGGATTACCTTTAGCATTAAAAATCAAGGAAGTAACGCCTATAATCGAACCTATTAATGATGTATAATTATCACATTTAAAAACAACAAATGCAACGACTATCACAATAATAGATAAAATCCATAGTAACCATTCTCCGATAGTGAAATACTTAAGTTTTTCAATTAGTTTGTCCTTGTTCATTAATAACTCCTTTTCACAAAAAAATAGCGCCAAATACTCATCTTCAAAGACCTAACGATGAATATTAGCGCTCTACCCGGTGGCAGCATATTCAAAAAGAATATGTTATATTTGTTATGTTTTGAATGTATTATAACAAATAGATTAGTAGTTGTCAAATGATTATCCTATGATTTCTAATATGATAACTTGTGATAACTTGTGTGTGAAGCGGTGCCATTTCGCTCAGTATGACGGAACGGAAATCAATATGACGGCGGACGAAAAATTACAAAAACTTATCAAAGGTAAATTCCACTATAAATTCCAATGTAGAATTTACTTTAGGAATTCACTAATAATTGTCAATTATTATGCTACATTTGCTATTGAAAATAATTTATAAATGTGGTATAATTGATTAAAATAATTTTCGAGGTAATAGTTATGTGTTTTAAGAAAAAGAATAAATATCCAATTAACGCAAAATATCAAAAATCAGACCTTGTTACATTTAGAAGAAGAGGCGATCTATCCTTTGGATGGATTTATGATGCACATTTGGATGAAAATGGCAAGGTACTATACACCATCCAGATAGGTGGTCAATGCCCTGCCCTAATATACGATTTTAAAGAAGAAGATATTATCGGGTTAAAGAAATAATCCAACAACAGAGAACTTAATAATTAAGATTAGACAATTTTGGTCTGCTTTTATGAAAAAAGTAGATCAATGTGACCTGCTTTTTCTATTATCTGTTATTCATATGCGGACGTTTAATAAACGCCACCACACGAAACGTAACATATTGTTGTTGTATATTGTAGCGGATTATAGTTTGAAGTATATAATAGTTTTTTCTAACTAATAATCTCCGAAATTATTTGCATAATTTCATCATGACAACCACCACATCCGGTGGTACATCCAGTAATATTTTGAAGATGTTCAAACTCTTTTTGAACATCTTCAAATCGATTATGCTCATGTAAAGCTTTTTCTATATCAGCATAATATACACTTTTACATTTACAAATCATCATATTTTCTTGATATAACATACGATTTCTCCTTATTAATCGATTCTTTCGAAGTCACTTACTCCGTGCTTACATAACGGACAAATAAAGTCTTCAGGTAGATTTTCACCTTCATATACATATCCGCAAACCTTACATACGTAACCTTTTTTACCCTCAGTATTAGGCTTTGGTTTTACACTCTCTTGATAATACGCATAAGTCATTGTCTCTTTATCGGAAAATACTCGTGATTCGATAATATTGCAAACAAACATTCCATGTGTTCCGAGATCAATATAATCTTCAACAGATAAAGACATATAGCTGTTCGAATATTTTGGTAATATTGCTAAGCCGTTATCACTTCTTTCATAACTGTATCCTGAAAGCTTATCGGTATTTCTTCCGCTATGGAATCCAAAACTTTCAATTATTTTGAAGGGCGTTTCAACGGTTAAACAGTTTACATTCATCTTATTTGTTTGTTTAATAATATGATGCGAATAGTTCTCTTTATTAATCACAACGGCAATTCTATTAGGCGATGACGTTACTTGCATAACCGTGTTTACAATAAGTGCATTATCCTTATTTCCGTCGTTACACGTTACGGCATACAATCCATATCCGAGATTGAAAAGCGAACGCATATCGTTCTTATTTGATTTTTCACTTAACGCGATATATTCGCGACATAATTCTTTGGTCAAATTCTCTACCTGTTCAATGTTTTCTTCATTCATTGCGGATAGAATACGAACGTTGTTTTCGGTATAAGTCAAGTTTTTGCACTTTTCGAGCATTCCCTTCATAACCTTAGTTGCCATCGGTGCCCAAGAACCGTTTTCAATAAAAGCAACTGTTCTCTTGGAATAATTGCGTTCTACAAGGTGTTCTATAAATTCACGCATAAACGGGAATATATCAGCATTATATGTAGTTGTTGCCAATACAAGTTTTGAATACTTGAAAGCAAGTGCCGTTGAATTTGAAAAATCTGTACGTGCAAGATCAACCACTTTCACATTCGGACAGCCTGCTGACAGCAATTTTTCCGATAACAAATCAACGCATTTCTTTGTATTTCCATAAACCGAAGTATAGGCTATAAGAATACCGTCCAATTCGGCTTCATAACTCGACCAAGTGTTATAAAGGTCGATATGGTGTTTGAGGTTTTCGGAAAGTACTGGTCCGTGTAAAGGACAAATTATTCTAATATCTAAGCCTGATGCTTTCTTTAAAACATTTTGAACTTGCACTCCATATTTACCGACGATTCCTATATAATAACGACGTGCTTCATCGTCCCAAGGCTCATTTACGTCCAATGCACCGAATTTACCGAATGCATCTGCAGAGAATAAAATCTTTTCGGTGGACTCATAAGTAAAAATAACTTCGGGCCAATGAACCATCGGTGCTGTCACGAAATTAAGTTTATGATTTCCTAAATCAAGAGTATCTCCTTCCTTAACAACGATGCGATTATCGGAAAAGTCAATACCAAAAAAGTTCTTCATCATATTAAAGGCTTTATCAGTCGCAACAACCGTTGTATTTGGATAAACACGCTTAAAATTGAGTATATTTGCTGAATGGTCAGGCTCCATATGTTGTATGATTAAATAATCGGGTTGTCTGCCCTTTAATGCATTCTGTACATTATCAAGCCATTCGTGAGTGAAATTCACATCGACTGTATCCATTACGGCTATTTTATCATCCAAGACTATATATGAATTATAAGCCATCCCGTTAGGAACTTCATATTGTCCCTCGAACAAATCGATATTGTGGTCATTTACACCTATATATAAAACGTTTTTGCTAATTATCATAATTTATTCTCCTTAAATAGTAATGATTACTATTATTATAATTATTGAAATATTATTTGTCAATAGTTTATTTGACATTTTTTGTAAAATTTAAATTTAAATTTTAATACCTACACCATGTGTAGCTCTTAAACAATTCAAAAAAAACGGCATTCTGATGTTACAGAATACCGTTTTTTAAGCCGCTGGTGCGGGTAGCAGGACTTGAACCTGTACAGCCGTAATGGCTATAAGAACCTGAATCTTACGCGTCTGCCAATTCCGCCATACCCGCTCGATTTTCTATATAATTCTAACGATAAATCATTAGATTGTCAAGAGAATCGATATAAAACAACATATATAAAATCATTTTATTATAGTTTTCGGAAACATATCCTTACTCAATTTCTTCTTCAAGCCATGTAATATGTTGATTCATCCATTCGATAGTATCGTTTATTTGCTCGTTAAGATGACTATAATTCTTATTCCAGCGTAATACATCGAGATCAATTAATTTATCATAATCGGTTCCTTGATACTTACTTGTTCGCTTACTTATGTTTTGTACAACACTATCTTTCGTTTGGATAAATAAATTTTTATATATTTGAGAAAAATATTTATCTTTAAATAAGTAATCAAACATTTTTGATGCATTATGTATATTAGCCCTCGATTCCAATCCTGTATCATAAATAGAATCGAAATCCCATAGAGGTCCCATACAAAGTTTAGATTCGTCAGTTGAATCAAATTTATAAAAATATATATTAGAACCGGCGGCATCTAAAGTTGATAAATAATCGTGTGCAAGTATCCACTTTGCAAAACTATCCACATCTATATATTCTGTATAATCTTTACCTCTTTTTAGTGCATTTTCAAATTCGCAAACATAATTCTTAATATACAAATACTCTTCCGACGATTCGTTTATGTCGTCCGAATCGGGATATTTGAATGTGAATTTAGTAGGATAATCTTCGGTAAACGGTGTCTCAAAGTATAGGTCTTCATTCCACCAATATGCATCGTTTTCAATAATAAAACCTGAATCTGAAACACATACTCTTGATTGTTTATCACCCTCTCCGTTTCCTTGAGAAACACTCTCAGTTAGTATATATGTTCCCATAAAATCTCCGTTTACGATCAAATAAACATACTCATATTCGGGTACATAACTTAAACCAACCGATTCTGCAACAGATGAACCGACAATTTGATTAAGCTCGGAACCATTTGTTAATAGTAACCAATTCTTATTCTTATAATTCTTATCAGTTCTACCATCGATAAAAGATGATAATAAATCGGCTTTGGAACTAAGTTTTATTTTTAACGGTTTTTTATCGCGGTATGCGGAAGTGTTGCCTCTTAGCTTAATCTTAGCGCCATCGTAATCTTCACCATTGGCGTATGACGAATAAACAAGAGTATTTTCTTTATCATAAATCGATATCTTACTTTGTACATATTTTGCATTCCTAATGCCTGCGCCCCAACAATCTTCGGGCGTTGAAACATAGTCACAAGTCGGCAAAATTGAATTTTCAGTCTCTATTTCTACTCGAGAAAAACTATATTCTTTAGAATTACTCAACTTCATCCTTGAAAAGTTTAAAATTGCATCGGTTATCGGTTCGCTATCACTCTCGCTTATCAAATATGAGGTAAATGTAAAATTATAGACGATATCTTCTTGCATTTGATAATTCCAAGTATGTTTATCTGAATCTGTAGTTGGGTAATAATCAAATGAT
Source organism: uncultured Christensenellaceae bacterium (assembly GCA_964391805.1). Taxonomy (GTDB): domain Bacteria; phylum Bacillota; class Clostridia; order Christensenellales; family CAG-1252; genus RUG14300. The sequence goes on from CAYMNK010000001.1 coordinate 137,725, forward strand.
TCTTCACCGAATGACGAAGAAATAATAATTTGAGTCTTAAGAACCTTGGATTCATTGGCGTAATTCCATGATAACTCACATAGACAATCGTCAGAAATGTTCGAAGTGACATTTATATATTTACCTTCTCCAACGTTGGTATCGTTATAGATATCGGTAGAATCGTCATCTTCTTTATCACAGCCGACAAAACCAACACATAAAGTGGTTAATATAATTATGATTATCAATATAAATAATTTATTTATTTTCCTCATTCGAATTCTCCAAACTTTTTAGTACTTTTATTGTATCATTTAATAAATTTAGTTGTCAATAAAAAATAACATGATGAGTTAATGCGGAGCATAACATCATTCGCATCTGCGCCGTCCGCAAAATACCAAATTGACTTTTCGTTACCGTCCAAGATACTGCTCGGTTACACCTCGCACTGCTTTGCAGTTCGACTTTAGGGCGATGTCCTTCCGCTCAGTATGACGGAACGGGAATCAGTATGACAGGGGACGAGCGCTAAAGCCACGATATCTTGCCTACTACATATCAATTCAAATACTTGAATAAATCTTGTAATAGCGTAATACTTTTTTAAGATAGTTTTTGCTCTCAATATATGGTATTTCGGTTATGTTTAATCCGTCCTCGATCCACGCAGAAACTACCGTTTCACCGGCATTATAAGCTACGATTGCCCATTCCAATTCGAATCGACTAAGTAAATAGCGTAAATACAAACAACCTATTCTTATATTATATTCGGCATCGAAAAGATCTTCATAACAATATTCTAATTGGTTTAATCTACAAACAGATTCTGCTGTTTTAGGCATTAATTGCATCATTCCGACTGCTCCGACTGAGGATATTGCTCTTTTATCGAATCCACTTTCGGTCATACAAATTGCCATAACTAATGAACTATCCAATTCATATGTTTTTGTTATCAAATCTACCGTTTTTAAATAAAAAAATCCCATCCTTAGAGATATTCCAAGGATGGAAATAATGAAAATTAACAATATTAATACGGCTAAAGCTATACTCTTTTGTTTAGTAAAATCACGATTAGGTTTACTAATCATTTAGATTAAGCTGATTGAGCACCCTCTTAGATTCGTCGCTACCCTGACGACGGAATGAAAATGGTTCATCGTTTACAAAAACTTTATCAAAATAGTCATCTCCGGGTAATTCTTGGAATTCAATATACTGCCTTGCGACATCTTCATTTACCCTATCTCGTTCCATAACTCTACGAATTTGATCTTCAATTGGGGCCGTTATTAACCATTTTTCGTCAAATTTGAGGAATTTTTCGGTAAAAACGGACATTTCAACGTAAATGATGGGCATACCGCACTCTTTCATGCGTTTTTTCAGTATCCGTTTAATACGGGGATGAGCAATCTTTGTGAGTTTCTGATTTGCCTCTTTAGATTGGAATATCTCCTTCTTAAGTGAGTCTTTGTTCAATCTACCGACCAAATCACAACAATCAGGGAATTTACGCTCAAGTAGCTTACGATATTTATCATCTTTTAATAACTCGGCATTGATTTCATCGGTATAAAAAATCTCCGCATTATGTCTGCTTAAACTCATCATGAAGGATGATTTGCCCGATCCCATTTTTCCAAATACGCCAATTATATACATTATTCTTTTGCCTCCAGCCAATTATTTGCGGATCCCGTTTCAGCAATGAGGGGAACCTTAAGTTCTATTATATCTTCCATAGATTTTTTAACGATTTCCGAAACTTTATCAACATATTTTTCGGGACAATCTACAATCAATTCGTCATGAACTTGTAGAATCAATTTTGCGTCATCAATCGATTTAAGAGCATCGAACACCTTAATCATTGCAAGTTTAATAATGTCGCTTGCTGTTCCTTGTAAAGGCATATTCATTGCCGCCCTCTCTCCGAACATACGCATATTGTAGACAGTTGAGTTTAACTCGGGAATTATTCTTCTACGAGCGAATAGTGTTTGAACATATCCACATTCTTTGGCTTTTTGAACAGTTCCGTCCATAAATTGTTTTACCTTAGGATATGTTTCGAAATATTTCTTTATGAATTCGCGTGCTTCGCCAACACTACAACCAATGTCTTCACTTAAACCAAAATCGCTAATACCATAAATGATACCGAAGTTAACCGCTTTTGCTTTACGTCTCATTTCCTTAGTTACTTCGTTAATCGGCACTCCGAATACCGCACTTGCTGTAGCCGAGTGAATGTCCTTATTGGATTGAAAATCTCTTATCATTCTTTCATCACCCGACATGTGTGCCATCAGTCTAAGTTCGATTTGCGAATAATCGGAAACAACAAGCGCATTACCATTGGATGCTATGAACGCTTTACGAATTTCTCTACCTTCGGTCGTCCTAACTGGGATATTTTGTAAATTGGGCTCAGTTGACGATAATCTACCTGTCGTTGTCAATGCTTGTTTAAAAATGGTATGCAAACGATTAGTTGAATCGAGTTGTTTTTTGATACCAACGACATAAGTTGACCTTAGTTTTGCATATTTCCTATAATCCAAAATTAGCGGTATGATAGGATTTAAATAATAAAGTTTTTCTAATACGTCGGCACTTGTACTTTTTTTCTTCCCGCCAGGCAATCCAAGTTTATCGAATAGTATCTCTCCAAGTTGCTTAGGCGAGTTGATATTAAAAGTGGTACCTGCGATTTTATAAATATCACTTTCATAAGATTCAATCAAAGCATCATATGTGTCGTTTAAGCTATCTATCTTATCGACATCAACTCTAAAACCAGTTTTTTCCATTAAATACAATACTTCAACGAGGGGAAGTTCAATATCGGTATAAACGGAATAACTGCCCTCTTGTATTGTTTTTGACTTTAATACTTCAAAAAGTTCTATTGCACTGCAAGCAGGTGCTTCGGCATCAAATCCATATCCTTCCAACAATGGCTTTAGCTCTGTTTTATGACGTGAAACATCCGCAACATAACTTAATAACAACAAATCGTTAGCTTTAAAGGGTTGAATATACTTATCTAAAGAATGATACATTGACTTCAAATCGAAAACTAAAATCGATATATCGGTTCTTTTAAGGTATGCCGAAATTTGTTCTAAAGCAAATTCCTCATCAACGGTTATAGACAATAAATCCTCTGCCTCTTTAATGATATATTCGTTTAATCCGTCGGGCGTAAAACTCAATCTTTCATCATAAATAAAACAAATCTTCTTAGTCGTTTCCACTTCCTTTAATGCATTTAAAAGAGCTTGGTTATCGTCAAGCGAAATTACATTATGATGAACGGTTTCGACAGTTCCTATATCTCTATTGAAATCGAATAGGTCCTCAACGTTTTTAAAATCAAATTCTATTAATGCTCGATATGCGTCATCCGATAAACTACCTTTAAATTCCAAATCGGATTCGGTGTATGTTATCGGTACTTCTCTATAAATGGTTGCAAGTTTTTTGGTAATATAAGCGTCATCTTTACCGTCGATGAGTTTTTCTTTGAGTTTACCTTTGATATCGTCAATATGAGCATAAATGTTATCAAGATCACCATATTCGGATATTAGATTCGTCGCAGTGACCTTACCAACACCTGCTACACCCTTTAAGTTATCGGAAGAATCTCCCATCAGTCCCTTCAAATCGGTGATATTGATAGGTTCTCTAATTCCTTCTTCTTTTAGTAATGCAGGGGTATATTTAATTACATCAGTTATACCCTTTTTAGTGTGATAAACTGTGGTATGCGCGTCGGATAACTGCAATAAATCCTTATCTCCGGATACAATGATTGTTTCACCGTCGAAATTTTTGGATAATGTTCCCAAAATATCGTCGGCCTCATATCCTTCGAGTGAAAAGATTGCTATATCCATTTTAACCAATAGTTCCTTTAATAAAGGAATTTGTTGAACCAATTCTTCGGGCATGGGATGTCTACCTGCTTTATATTCCGCATACTCTTTATGACGGAAAGTCGGTGCTTTTAAATCGAATGCACAGGCAATATGAGTCGGTTTTTCTTCTTTTATAAGTTTGGATAACATCTTAACAAAACCAAAAATACCGCCTGTACAAATACCTTTGGAACTAGTAAGATTGGGCATTGCATAAAATGCTCTATTTACTATACTATTGCCGTCTATAAGAAGAAGTTTTTTCATCTAACACCTCAATGCGTTTTTATAATTATACCATTTTATTAACTATTTTTATACAATTAAATAGTTAACATATCATAAATTGATTCTTTTATGAAAAAATCGCTACAAAAGAATACTATCCAATATAGCGATTTCTAAAAGTCTTATGTATCTGTACATTTTGTACACATCGGAATTTAGCCGATACGCTCCATATACGTTCCTGTTCTTGTGTCAACTCTGATCTTTTCGCCTTCGTTAACAAACATAGGAACTTGAATCTTGAATCCTGTTTCTAATGTAGCAGGCTTCGTACCGGGAGTAGCGGTATTACCTCTTACAGCGGGCTCACAAACTGTGATCAAAAGTTCAACAAAGGTTTCAGGCTCTACGAGGAATGCTTGTCCCTTATAGAAAGATACGGTAACCTTACTACCTTCGATGATGAAGTTCAAAGCTTCGGAAACTTGGTCATAATTCAAAGGAATTTGATCATAAGTTTCGCTGTTCATGAAATAGTAGAATTCGCCGTCATTGTAAAGATATTCCATACCGACTCTTTCAATCAATGCGGTTTCGAATTTATCTGTGGGGTTAAAGGTTTTTTCAAGGACGTTACCGCTCATTACGTTCTTAAGTTTGGTACGAACGAATGCAGCACCCTTACCGGGCTTAACGTGTTGGAAGTCAACGATAACCATTACGTTGCCTTCAAGTTCAAATGTGATACCTTTTCTGAAATCACCTGCTAAAATAAATCCCATATATAATCTCCTTAAAGTATTATTAAATTTTTATCGCAACGCGTCAACGTTACGGGGTTTCCGTTAGATAGATATAAACTATCTTCTATTCTGATACCGAACTTACCGGCAATATATACGCCCGGTTCGATAGTATAGATTTGATTATTACAGAAAACGTCCTTACTTCTACGATTTAAGAACGGTCTCTCATGAATGTCGATACCTACTCCGTGTCCTAAAGAATGTGTAAAATATTTACCCAATCCTTTGGATTCAAGGAATTCACGAACAATTCTATCAGCGTCGATACAAGCCATGTCTTCTTTAACGATAGATATACCGAGTTTATTAGCTTCTAAAACATCGTTATAAACTCTGACATAATCGGGATTAGATGGTGTACCAAACGAGAACGATCTCGTAATATCCGAACAGTATCCTTTATATTTAGTACCGAAGTCGAGTGTAATCACGTCACCGTATTTCAACTTAGTGTGTCCCGGATGACCATGCGGATAAGCGGTATGCTCACCGAATACCGATATAGTATCGAATGCAATGCCTTCACCGCCTGCCCTAATATATTCGTATTGTAACAAATAGGCAAGTTCGAGTTCGGTCATACCCTCTCTAATTTGAGGAAGTAATGCATTAAATGCAGTATCATTGAAGGAGCAAGCCTTTTGAATAATTGCAATTTCCTCATCTGTCTTAATCATACGAGGTGAAGAAATAACAACTTGACAATCTTTAATTTCCGCAAAATGCGCGCTCAATACTTGATAATCGGTGTACGATATCGTTTCGGTTCCTAATACTTTGACACCTCTATCCGCCGCGTACTTCGATATAGTTTCTAAGTCGCTACAAGAAAGAGAAATCAAATTGAAGTAATCGGGTATATAAGACTTGGCTTCGAGTGTATATCTATCATCTGTAAAATAGAAAACGTCTTCCTTTGTCACAAGAATGGCACACTCGGGATTATCATATCCGCCGTAATACAATGTATTTGAATGCGATGTGATAAGAAGTGCATCGGCACCCGAATTATTAAGAATATTATTAATCAATTCTCTATTCATTTCGTTACCTCTTAAATATTATATATTATTATAATACATTTTGGCAAGTACATTTTTTATTTCTTAATATAATTATAGTACACTTTTTTCATATAAACGGCGTCTTTACCCTGTGTTCCGTCCGATTCGCTCACGATATACGGCGTAAACCCTCTTTCGGCATAGATTTCGGCAAGAGGTTCGAATTCGGGACCATATTCGGTATCTTCGAATGTTAGGTGCTTTAATTCGCCCTTAGGACCGAATTTTACCTTGGAAAAATGGACGTGCATATTAGAAATCTTTTCTTCGTCTATATGTTTAGCAAGTATATCGAAAATTTCCTGATAATCGGCTCTTGTGCGTAATATACCCTGATACCTCGCATTAATATGACCGAAATCTATACAAGGAAGTACGTTAGAGTGCATACTCGAAAGTATGGCAACTTCTTCTACTTCTCCAACTTGACTGCTTTTACCCATTGTTTCGGGGCAAACGAATATTCCGTTGTTTACTAAAAAACTGTCATAAGTCTCAAGGAATCTGCCGAAGTTTTTCTCGGTTATTCCAAAAGCGGTTTCCTTATCGTTTTTAAGGTATGCACCTGGGTGAAATACCACTCTTTTAGCTCCAAGATCTCGAGCTGCAACGCAGGAATCATACAAATACATAAAAGTCTTTTGTATCATATTCTCATCGGGATTGGCAAAGTTTATGAAGTATGGAGCATGTACGCTTATCTCCACTCCACCCTCAAGAAAAACATCACGCATAGCATTTCTCGTTTCGTTACTCAGTCTAACACCTTTCCCGAAAGAATATTCGAAGCAATCCAAACCGAGTTTGTTGATATACTCAGGAATTTGTAATGATGTCTTATATCCGCTTTCGTAAAACTCGAGGTCTGCTCCCGACATTCCTATCTTTGCTCTATTCGCTGAAATCGATTCTAAATTACTATTCATTAAATTCCTCCAAATCTCTTTGAATTTGCTCTTTTAACGCCTCTATCGTTTCGAAGTGAATGATATCTCTAATATACTTATCGAAGAATATTTCCACAGGATAATCGTAAATATTTCTATCAAAGTCGAGAATATAAGCCTCTATATTGACCGAATTATCGTTAAAAGTCGGGTGTGTGCCCACATTAATAAGCGTTTTGTAATACTTACCGTCTACCCTGATTTCGCCTTTATATACACCGAATTTAGGTGCAATTCTATTCTCGTTAAGTTTGAGATTAACGGTAGGAAATCCGATTTTACGTCCGTCTTCTCTACCGTGAAGAACTCTACCGTATACGGAATAGCGACGATTAAGCAGTTTTGTTGCTGTTTCTATTTTGCCGTCTGCAATCATTTTTTTGATATATGATGAGCTGACTTTTACACCGTCAAAGGTAATATCGTCTATTATAATAAGCTTTATATCGTGCTTATTACAATAACTACTAAGTAATTCAATATTACCTTGTGCCTTATACCCAAATGTATAATTTTTACCGACAACCAATGTACCGATATTGATTTTTGATGTCAATAGATCTAAAAAACTAATTGGCGATAATGACAAAAAATTATTATCGGGGATTGCGGTAAATACCTTATGAATACCTATTTTTTCAAATAGACCGCACCTTTCGTCGAATGAATATAGATCCTTTTCGGTTTTGGTATCAATCACACCGACTAACGGAGTTAAAAAGGTAAGAACAGCAGGAATTCCATTTGATTTTACAACCTCTCTCAATAAGGCAATGTGTCCTAAATGAATGGTATCAAAATAACCTAAGCCTATAGAATACTTTTGTTTATAAAGCGATTTATCGAAATCTTCAAAGGGCACAACATATTCTTCAAAGTTGCATATCATTTTTAAAAACCCTACCGAAAAATCACCTATACCAAGTTCTTTACCGCCACATGTAACTCTACATAAACCATTTATTTCACTTGAGTATATTCTATTACCTACAGCAAAATCTTTCTTTAACTTGGAATTAAGTACAAATTCGGGATATCTATCAGCATACTCTTCCAACGATATAAATCCCTTACTACAGTCTAAAGCGATATCGTTAATAGATACCGAGTCCTCTATACTGAAACCGGCACACTCGAGCCTTATTATAAATGACATAAATGACGGTAATCCTAAAGCAATACCTAAATCACGAACGAATGATCTTATATAAGTTCCCGATGAGCAAGTAATATCAAATGTAAATCTATTCTTATTAATAGATACAAATTTAATATCAAAAATTTCGATATCAGCATCCTTGAGTTTTACTTCTTTACCCTCACGAGCAAGATCGTATGCTCTTTTACCGCCGATAGACTTCGATGAATAATCGGGAGGAAGTTGCTTTTGCTTACCTATAAAAATTGGAATTATATCATTAATATGTGTTTTAAGGCTTTCGAAAAAGTCGTCAGAGAGATTATTAATATTATCATACCAATCGCACTTCTCTATCACTTTACCATAGGAGTCGAGAGTATCGGTACTTGCACCGAAAACGGCTTGAGCTCTATATGTCTTGGTATACACGCTGAAACTGTCAAAAAGTTTAGTTGCATTACCGATAGCAACTACAAGAACTCCGCTTCCCCCGGGATCGAGAGTACCGAAATGGCCGATCTTGACCTTGGTACGAAATGCCGAACTCAGTATTCCGCGAAGTTTCACTACCGCATCCGAAGACGTAAAACCGGTCGGCTTGATTACATTGTAGAATCCACTAATCATCTTAATCTAAATTTTTATGTACGGCAAAAGTAAGCATATCGAGGACAATACCCAATTCACCGTTTACCCTACAACCGGCAGCATTTTTGTGACCGCCACCGCCGAAATCGCTTACAATATCGATTGCGTTAACATCGCCTTTAGTTCTAACGCTAACCTTGAAGGAGTTAGTATTAACTTCGGTAAGACCTATAGCTACTTTTACTTCTTCAGCTTTCAATATATCTGCTAAAACCCCGGAAGTTTGGTCGAGAGTACAGCCAAATTTGTCGAGATCCTCTTTGCTAAAGACTAAAAATGCGACTTTAGAGCCAAGTTCATATATAGCCTTAGAGATGACGTGGGCACTCAGTTTAACCAATGCCAAAGGCTTTTCATTAAGATATTTGCGGTATAATTCACTATTATTGATTCCGTATTTAAGTAATTCGGCACCCGTTTCAAGGGAACCCGAATTAACGTATTCATAAGCAAATCCACCGCAATCGGTAATCAAGCCGACATACAGCAATTCGGCAACGTCCTTTGTGATACATTCCGGGTAAAACCTTTTAACAAAACGGAAGACCAACTCTGCCGTCGAGGACGAAAGTTCCACATAATTCAACTTGGCAAAAGCTTCTCTGCCTTGATGATGATCTATCGATACACTTTCTCCTTTTTCGAATAAGTATCCGTATTTACCGCATCTTTGAGGAGTGGAAACGTCAACCGAAATCATTAGATCGTAGTTATCGATTCTTTTCACTCCGAAACTGTCGGCAAAAGGTAAGTCCTTATACCCTTTGGGAAGTTCTCCGTCGCATAAACAATCGCATTCCTTCCCAAATAGCGAAAGCACTCGCCATAAAGCGAGCGCAGTTCCTATGGCATCGCCGTCAGGATTGATGTGAGTAACAATCCCGATTGTAGATGCTTTATTGATTTTTTTATAAATCAGTTCAAATTTATCCATTTTAGTCGTCAAAATCAATATCGGTCGATTTTTCTTGAGGCACATCGTCCTCGAAATAGACCATATTTTCCTTGGCTTTATTAATTAATTGATCCATTTTTTGAGCATACTCACTACTATCGTCTGGTTTAAAGATAAGAGTAGGCATCAAACGGATTCTTACCATATCCTTAACCTCATTGCGAATAAAACCTGCGCAATGATTCAAGGTTTCAAATGTTGCTTTCTTTTTCTCAGAATCGCCGTAATATGAAACATAGACTGTAGCATACTTCAAATCTTTGGTTGTATTAACCTCAGTAACGGTCAACATTCCCGAAATTCTGGGATCCTTGAGTTTAAAGTTAAGCACATATCCTATTTGTTTTGCTAATTCACTATTAACTCTATCAATATTCATTAATTATACTTCTCCATTATGAAGCACTCGATCTCATCGCCTTCCTTGATATCGTTAAATTTTTCGATACCTAAACCGCATTCGTAGCCTTGAAGAACCTCTTTTACGTCGTCCTTCATACGTTTCAAGGATGAAATATTAGCAGTATATATTGCAACGTCGTTTCTAAATACTCTAACTTGCGCGGTCTTATCGATCTTACCTTCGGTTACATAACAACCTGCAATGGTACCGACACCCGAAATCTTGAAAGTGTTACGAACAGATGCTCTACCGATAACAGTAGGTCTATACTTAGGAGCAAGCATACCGCTGAGCGCTTCTTGAATATCCTCGATTGCTTCGTATATAATGCTATATGTTCTAATTTGGATCTGTTGATTTTGTGCTGCGTTTTTAGCATTTGCATCCGCTCTTACGTTGAATGCAATGATGATTGCGCCACAAGTCGAGGCTAAGGTTACGTCCGATTCATTGACAGCACCTACACCGCTGTGAACAACGTTAACTTTAACTTCTTCATTGGATTGTTTGAGCAATTCTTGAGATAGAGCCTCCACCGAACCTTGAACGTCGCACTTAATGATAAGATTAAGTTCTTTAAGGGTTCCTTGAACCATCTTACGCATAACGTCTTCTAACGAAGATGTCTTGCCCAATCTTTCCATACGTTCCTTGATCTTACGCTCGTTAGCGATTTCCTTGGCAAGTTTTTCATCACAAACAATGATGGGATCGCCAGCATTAGGTACGTTTTCAAAGCCTAAAACAACTACCGGAATAGAAGGACCTGCTGTCTTTAAAACTTGGTTCTTATCGTCATGCATCGATTTAACTTTACCTATGCAAGAACCTGCTACGAAAGTGTCACCGACCTTCAATGTACCGTTTTGAACCAAAATAGTAGCAACTGCACCTACAGTATTATCCATTCTCGCCTCGAGAATGGTTCCCTTTGCTTTTGCTTTAGGATTAGCTTTTAGATCATATAATTCGGCAAGTAATAAGATTTGGTCAAGTAAATCGTTGACGCCTTCACCGGTCTTAGCAGATACAGGTACACAAATGGTATCGCCACCGTATTGCTCGCAAATCAAATCATATTTGGTCAAGTCGTTCAATACCTTTTCGATATTAGCGCTCGTCTTATCGATTTTATTGATCGCTACTATGATAGGTACTTTTGCATTCTTAGCATGGTTGATAGCTTCAACTGTTTGAGGTTTGATGCTATCATCGGCTGCAACAACGATAACGGCAATATCGGTTACCATAGCGCCACGGGCACGCATTGTAGTGAATGCTTCGTGACCGGGAGTATCGATAAACGTAATCTTTTCGCCTCTCAATCTAATGGTATATGCACCAATATGTTGTGTAATACCGCCGGCCTCGCCCGCTGCGACGCTTGCATTACGAATATAGTCAAGCAAAGATGTCTTACCATGGTCAACGTGTCCCATAATAGTGATAATAGGTGCACGTTTTACCAATGCGGTAGGATCGTCTTCTTCGTTGAATATCTCATCGAATTTTTGTTCGCTTGTTTGAGCAACCTTGAGTTCGAGAGTAATATCGAAGGTCATTGCAACAAGTTCCGCACTCGAAAAATCAACGCTGTCGTTAACGTTCTTGAATATACCGTTTTGCATCAAGACTTTAACGATTTCGATAGCAGTATGACCTAATTTTTCCGCTAATGTTTTAATAGCGATAGGATCGCTCTCTACAACAGCGTGTGTTATCTTAATGGTTTGAGATTCTTGAACGGTCTTATTACCCTTACGTAGTTTGAATCTTCTTGCTACTTCGTCATCGCTGAGCTCACCTTCCATTTGGGCTTCACGTATCAAATTACGCTTATTGTTGGTGTTTTTCTTATCGTCATAGGATCTGGAATCATATTTTTTACCTTGTCCCTTTCTATCTTTGGAATTTTGCTTAGGGATATAGGTTGAACCTGCTGCCAATGTAGGCGCCTTAGCGGTTTTATTTTGATTTTGATTTTGATTCTTAAATTGATCCTCAGAAGGCTTTCTTTGCGGTTTATCGTTATTAGAAATGTTCTTGTTCTTTTGAACTCTCTTTTCGGGTTGTTGAGGAACAAAAACTCTCGGCTCTACAACGTTTTGTGCTCTGTACTTATTAATATCTCTGGGCTCATCAGCGTTTGCAGGTTTAGAGTCTTTAGGTTGATTAGAAGGTTTTTGGTCCTTATTAGCCTTTTTATTTTCCTTCTTTGGCTCTTTTTTAACATCCTTCTTTTCTTCTTTTTTCTCTTGAGGTTTAGCTTCAACCTGCTTGTTTTGTACCGATGATTCCTTTTCGACTTTCGCTTCGATTATAGGCTCGGCAACAGTTGGCTGTACATCTTGTACAGGTTTAATCTCAACTTTAACTTCTTCAGCCTTTTCAACCGACTCTTTCTCTAATTCTTTTTCATTATCGAATTGGGGTGCGTCAAGAGTAACAGACTCTACTACAACCGATTCTGCTTGAGACTCTTCGACCTTTGCTTCCTTTGCTAATTCGAGTGCCCTCTCTTGTTCCTTTTGGATTCTCTCGTCAATGAGTTGCTTCTTTTTATCTTTCACCTTCTCTAAAAGATTATTGGCATAGTCCTTTTGCCCCTTGATACTTTTAGATAGATTTTTAAACTCCTTGTCCAATTCATCCATTTTATTTATGTTTGCTACAGGACTTTCTTTACTACTCATTAAAACCTCCACTCAATTCGTTATAGATCGCCTTTGCTAAATTTGTTTCGCAAATGGCTACACATTTACAATTATTCCTATTAGTTAATTCTTCGATCACCGCTGTATCTAAGAATAACAATTTTATTTGTTTACTTTTACAAGTTTCTTCAACTTGTTTAAGCGCCGTTCTATTCAAATCTTTGGAACAAACGACTACATACATTCTTTTACGGCTAACGGCTACATTATCGCCACCGTAAATTATATTTCCGGATTTGATGGCAAATCCAAAATACGATTTAACCTTATTATTGATCGGCATACTCTCTCAGTAATATCTCCAACGATTTTTTATCGACAGGCGTCTTCAATGATTTTGCCACACTATTGACTTTGATCGCTTTAGCAATGCATTCGGATGATTTACAAATGTAGCATCCCCTTCCTGCAAACTTTTTATCATTATCAACGATCGGCGCACCTTCGAAAAGCACTATCCTTATCAATTCATCTTTGTTCCGCTTGACTCTACAAGCTGAGCACATTCTTATATTGATCATTATTCGTCGTAATCCAATAACTCGTCGATATCACCGGTGTAATCGGATAAAGGCTTAATATCGATCTTCCAATCGGTCAATTTAGCTGCCAATCTTGCATTTTGACCACCTGCACCGATAGCAAGAGAGAGATTTTCGTCACGAACATAAACGATAGCACTATTGGTTGCATCCTTAACTTGAACAAGGGTTACTCTTGCAGGACTCATAGCATTAGTGATGAATGCCAAAGGATCTGAATTCCACTCTATAACGTCGATTCTTTCGTTGTTGAGTTCTCTAACAATAGCATTGATTCTGCTACCCTTAGGACCGATACAAGCACCTACCGGGTCAATCGAGGAATCGGAAGAAGAAACTGCAATTTTGGTACGAAATCCTGCTTCACGAACTACCTTTTTAACGGTGATAAGTCCTGAACCGATTTCGGGAACTTCACGCTCGAATAAACGCTTAACGAAAGCGGGGCAAGAACGAGATACAACAACTTGGGTCATACCCTTATTATTCTCTCTTAACTTCTTGACGAATACCTTAATAATCTTACCGAGTTGGCTATAGTCTTCACCCTTGATTTGGTCATTGATACCTAATACACCTTCCATTTGGGTTGAAACGATTTCGACATAAACGGTCGAACCCTCTACTCTACGGATGATTGCATCGAGGATTTCGCCTTCCTTATCATTCATTTCCTCTTTAACTTGCTCTTTACGTGCATCGTTGAGTTTTTGTACGATAACTTGTTTAGCTGTTTGTGCGGCAATTCTCGAGAATGACTTCGGAGTAAACTCCTCTGTGATGATATCTCCAACCTTATGTGATTTCTTCACAAGCTTAGCATCTTGTAAGGATATCTCGGAATCGCTATCTACAACCTCTTCAACTACCGTTTGATATGCGTAGAATAAAATCTTATTTTTTTCAGGTTGAAGTTTAACCATTACGGGACGGTTATCCATACCCTGCTTTTTAAAAGCGGAGCTTAAGCCTGATTCAAGACTCTTGATAAATAAATCTTGATCGAGATGATATTGGTTTTCAAACTCTTCCAATGCTTGAAAAAATTCTTTATTAATCATAAAATTGTTCCTCCGAATGTTCGTTTGATAATCAGAATTTGATTACCGGTTTAATTATAGATATATCTTTCTTATTGAAAGTAACTTCCTTATTTTTAACTGATATAGTTACTTCGTTATCGGTCCAAGCGACCAAGCAACCTTCAATTTTCTTTTGTCCGTCGATAGCCTTATAAAACGAAATCTCTATATCTTTACCCTTATTTTTAACATAATCTCTTTCTAACTTCAAAGGTCTGTCAAGGCCGGGTGAAGAAACATTGAGTGTATAATTATCGGGTAAAAAGTCTTGTTCGTCCAATATAGGATCGATGGCTCTCGAAACAGCTTCACAGTCATCAAGGCTGATTCCGCCTTCTTTATCGGTATCGATAATAAAGGTAAGCGCCATAGAACCGAATTGTTTGCCGAAAGTAACTTCAACCAATTCGTAACCCAATTCTTCAATCACTTTACCGCATACTTCTGTTGCTTTATTTTTTACGTCTGCCATAACGAAGCCCTCCTTTTTTGGGTGGTTATCAATTAAATAGGTGAGCCAAAACGGCTCACCTACCAAAAGTCGATTATTTCCAACCGACACTAATAATATAATACATTTTTGCAAAATATGCAATGGTTTTTGATAACTTTTTTTATTTTTTTATCAAAAACTCTCAATTATCATTAAAAATGCCCGTTATTTTTTCAATTTATGGTCTACAGTTGCTATTAGATTGGCATCTTCATCAATACCCTCGACGATTATATCACCGATAATTACCGATCTATCGAGCGAAACGGAATTAATTTTATCCATAACAGCAAATATTTCCGTCTTACGAATTGGTCTATCCGTCTTAACAGATACCATTGCTCCGTCTGTTGCTCTAACCGAAGATGTAACGACACGCTTAGGACAAACGACCTCGTTACGTGCGTACATATCGCCTCTTAAACAACTATTGCCTTTTACCGAGAGGACCACACCGTCCAATAATTCAACCTCGATACTACAACCCATCGGGCACTCTATACAAGTCAATTGTTCTACCATGCGTTCTCCTCCAATTTTATCGTTATATCTCCGTCAATATATTGTAAAAGCTTTTCGGGGATTATCAATGTTTCCATTTCACCGGGTACACATATTTGCTTTTTACGAGTCAAAATAGTTTTTCCGTCTACTGAAACAGTTATCAAGCAATGTTTATATGCTCCTCTTACTCTAAAAAACAGTTTTACACCTCCCAAAATCTTTTTATCTATCATTTGAGGTAAAACATAACTGATTTTATCTCCGTTAATGCATTTAACGGAATCATGTTTCTCTCTACCATTTAAAACATAGTCCGCCACGCTTGCTCCGCATATTTCGGATTCTTCGGATACAAAATCTACCAAATCATGAACTTGTAATACGTTTCCCGCCGCGAATATACCGCCTACCAATGTTTCCCTTGTTTGATATACTAAAGCACCTTTTGTCAAAGGGGATAACGGAATTTCCGCACCTTTAGTCAATTCATTTTCGGGAATTAAACCTACAGAGAATAACACGGTGTCGCAATCGAAATATATTTCCGTACCCGGAATCGGCTTTTTATCGGAATCGACTTTGCTGATAACTACTCCTGTAACCCTCTTATCTCCTTTTATTTCGGTAATTGTATGGTTAAGATAAAGCGGAATATCAAAATCATTCAAGCACTGTTCGATATTTCTTCTGAGTCCGCTCGAATAAGGCATTATTTCGGCAACAGCCAAGACCTTTGCACCCTCTAAAGTCATTCTTCGAGCCATAATAAGTCCTATATCGCCCGAACCTAATATAACAACTCTTTTACCGGGAAGGTAACCTTTTATATTAACATACTTTTGTGCCGAACCTGCCGAATAGATACCTGAGGGACGCGATCCCGCGATGTTAAGAGCACCGCGACTTCTCTCTCTACATCCCATTGCAAGTATTACCGCCTTAGGTTTTAGCGTGAATACGCCGTACTCGGAATTTATGGCGGTTATGGTTTTGTCTTTATCGAGTGATAAAACGGTAGTCGATAACATTACGTCAATTCCGCTATTTTCAACTTGTTTAATAAAACGTGACGCGTATTCGGGACCGGTTAGGCTTTCTTTAAATCTCGTCAAACCGAAACCATTATGAATACATTGGTTCAATATACCGCCGAGCCTATCTTCCCTTTCGATTATTAATATACTTTCAAGACCTTTGTCATACGCAGATTTGGCCGAAGCTAATCCGGCCGGTCCTCCGCCTATTACTACTAAATCATAATTTTTCATAATACACCTGCCTATTTCGTCTTGGAAACGACCAATTCGGAGCCGAAACCGCTCTTAGTTATTTCGGTAAGGGGTAATCCTAATTCTCTTGATAGAATCTCGGCAACTTGAGGTTGACAGAAGCCACCTCCGCATCTACCCATTCCTGCTCTTGTGCGTCTTTTGATTGCGTCTACATCGGTTGCAGGCGGATTTTGTTTAATTGCGTTAATTATTTCACCTTCGGTAATTTGCTCGCACCTACAAACAATTCTACCATACGCAGGATTCTTTGCAATTAATGCGTTTTGGTCTTTTCTCGATAGTTGTTTGAAAAGTGATTCCGGAGCTCTAATTCCACAAAAATTTTCATTAATATTGCACGGCATTTTGTCAAGAACCATTTGAGCCACATATTCGGCAATAGCAGGAGCCGATGTAAGTCCTGGGGACTCTATACCGACAACATTGATAAGTCCATTAACAGACGAACTCTCTTCGATAATAAAGTCGCCCTTATCTGTATATGCTCTTACACCAGAGAAAGATGTAATAGTATTATAAAACGGTACATTATTACATATTTTATTCGCCTTAGCGACAACCGATGCTAAGCCTTCATTCGTGGTTATGGTTGAAAAATCATCTGTATTTTCCGCAGTAGGTCCCATTAAAATATTGTGATCAACGGTAGGTGTTATAAGTATACCTTTGCCCTTCGCTGTAGGAGTGCAAAAAATAGTGTGAGAGGCAAAATCTCCGCTTTCTCTATCTAATAATATATACTCTCCTCTTCTTCCTTTGATTTCAAAAGAATAATCACCGAATGCATTTGCCACCTTTGTAGATCCCGCACCGCTTGCATTAATAACTATTGTACCGTCGACACATTTACCGTCGGTTGAATATATACGGAATCCGCCATCCATTCTATCAACCTTATTGACTTCAAAATTAGTAATAAGCGATGCTCCATTATCCATTGCATTACCGATGGAAGCAATTGTCAAGCAATATGGACAAATAATTCCACCGGTAGGGGCAAATAATGCACCAACCGCATCATCGGAGATATTAGGTTCTAAAACCTTAAGCTTGTCACGTGAAATGATTTCTAAGCCTTCAACTCCGTTAATCTCACCGCGAATTCTCAACTCTTCCAAGGTTGATAACTCATCATCTGAGAAAGCAACGACCAAAGATCCGCAGTTATTATACTTAACTCCGAGTTCTTCAGCATATTTTGCCATCATTTTATTCCCTTGTACGTTAAAACGAGCTTTAAGTGTTCCCGACTTTGCATCGAAACCTGCGTGCACTATGCCCGAATTTGCTTTACTTTGTCCCATACAGACATCGTTTTCTTTCTCGAGCATACATAGAGAATAGCTATACTTACTCAATTCTCTAAGAATTGCACCGCCTATTACTCCACCGCCTATTACTATAATATCATACATTTAGATAATTCTCCGCTGTATAGTTAGTTTGTATTACTACACTTCATTTTATCACGATATAAATATAAAATCAAGAGCAAATAGAGAATAAGATTAAAAAATGAAAACAAAAATTAATTGGTATCTTGTGGATGAGGTTCTAAATCAAATGATGTTTTAATATTCACTTTTATAATTCGGATTAAGATACTGCAAGGTAACCCTGGCACTGATACGCAGTTCGACTACGGTCTGTCGACCTACGCTAAGTATTACATAATGGGCGCTGACGCTTTCCATGATTATGGATTTAGATTCCGATGCTACGCATCGCCCTGCGGGTTCGACTTCGGTTTTAAACCTACGCTCAGAATGACATATTTATCCATAATATTGCGGAGCAATACATCATTTACCGTAAGGCAAACATCATTCATCATTATGCGAAGCATGACATCATTCGCTCTAGCGCTCGTCCGCAAGATACCAAATTGTTTCACAATTTGATTCGCACGATGTGCGAATTTCGACTACGTTCAGTATGACATGATTTGGCGCTAAATCGCGGTGAAGTTTTTGCTTTGCAAAAGTGAAGTCACTTCGCATTGAAGTTTGTCTCAAGACAAGTGAAGTTTTATTATGTAACATTATGTATAAAAAACTATCGAATCGAATTACGAAACGATAGTCTTTTTCTTGAGTTATTTATTGTAATTACCAGCGATGACCGAAACCGCCACCGGGACCGCCAGGCATAAAGCCTTGATTGCCTTGTCCGTTCATATTGGTACCTATTGCAGTACCTATGGAATCTAATGTTGCTTCATAAGAGTTGTCCCCAACGGTGATAATGTACGTTTCACCTTTTTCGAAACACTCAAGACTTATAATTACTGATTGGAACTTCTTAGTCGGAGTTGTGGTGAATAATTCGTTTCCGTCCTCGTCGGTTACAGTTACTTTAGTATTACCTGAAACATAACTTGATAACGTCAAGCTGATATAGTGTTGAGTAGAATTTTTAGAAGGATTCTCAACCATACCTGCCGAGCCTACGGCACAGAGGTTACCGCCTGTAACTAATATACCTGTATCTGCGTCAAGTGAACCGTTAGCATTGTCGGTAGGACCGTATACAGTTACGTCACCGCCTGTCATTTTGAAAGTACCGTTACTGTCAATACCATCACCGTCGGCATCGATATCGATTTTACCGCCCGAGATAAGTATATAGAATGAATAATTTCTCAAGTCGCCGTTAGCGGCATTTATACCGTCGTCCTTAGAATACAACTTGATATTACCGCCGAGAATTTCAACGGTTGCACCCTCTATTCCTTCGTAAGACTTAATTATATTGATATTACCGTCAACGATTTTGTTGAGATACTCGGCATGAATACCATCATCATAAGTCGAAATTTCAAATGTTCCGCCGGTAATTAGAACATTACCTTTAGAGTGGATGGCATCATCATTAGAATCTATAACGAAGTTACCTCCCGTAATAACAAGTCCGTAGTTATCACTGTAAGAAGCAGGATAATCGGTATCATTATACTCTATTCCGCCAGTTTTAATCGCCTTTCCGTCGGCATGATCGGAACCGTATTCGGTTACAATATTCGGAGCACCGCCATTGGTTTGGATCTTAATCGTATTAGCATCGGTATTTGCGATATATAAGCAGTTATTGGCACTTATACCATCATCACCAGATACGATATCAAGATTGGAATTCTCAATATAAATATAACCATATTTACTGTCGGAGGCGTATAATTTGGCATCCTCTTCGGTTTCAGGCTCCATATCTGTCTTAATACCATCATTATCCGCTTTAACGGTAATATCGGCATTCTTAATTATGATTTGTTCATCAGCCTTAATTCCGTTTTTAAGTGCATCGTTAATTACAATGGTCGGTCCGTTGATAGTAAGAGATGTTTTAACCTTAATACCCGAGGTTTCTCCGCCTTTACAATTAAGTGTTAGCTTACCTGTTCCATTGATTACTAATGAGCGCTTTTTGGCCTGGATAACAGCACCGTCTCCGTCTGTTGAATTATCACCGACACTATCGCTCAAAATGTTCTCGGTTCCGTCCTTAACGGTTAAAACTCTATCACTTACGGTATCTCCGTCAGGTTTTTTAAAAACAATCGCCGCCGCGGTTTGATCGTCATTAGTTATGATTTCCACACCCGCCAATACTAATTGGACCTCTCCATCAGTATCTTTAACGCTGATTGTACCCGATAACTTTCCACTCAAAACATATACACCGTTTGACTTAATGGTCAATTCGTTTTTCTTGTATGAATAAGCGCTTACATCGGATAAATCGGCAGTTGCAATAGAATTTAGGTCTATTGTATAGGTATTGGACGAGGATTCGTCGTAACTGCCATTAGTATCGGAATTATCGTTCTTAATATCGTCATTGATATATCCGTCCGCAGTTTCGTCAGACGTATCACCTATATCGGTACCGTTTTGATTACCGCCTAAGTGATCCCAAGGATCAAACTCTTCTTCTTTATCGCAACTGCAAAAAACTGCAGTCAAAAGCGTAATTATTAACAATACACATAGTATTGCGGTAAACTTTTTCATATTTAACTCCTTAAAAAATTAATTGTATTTTTATTCAATACATTTGTATATTATCACACAATAATTAAAAGACTATGAAAATTTAGAATTTTGCAGAATATATTACATATCCCGCTTGGAAAATCATATCATTTCCAAAATATTGCTCGATAATATCATCATAATATTCCTTGCAAAAATCTACAGCCTCCTTAGCGATTTGGCAATCGGCGTCTTCTCTAAGCATTCTGTTAAAATCGTTAGGAATGAAACTGAACCAACTCTCGAATAACGCCTTTTTATCCCGTCTCGACATATCTGCTGTATTGATTCCATACTTTTCCAACGTAATGCTCTTTGCTTCCATTTTACGCAAATATGAATAAATTTGCCTACCTGTAAAACGGAAACCGCTATACTTATTATGTATGTACAAAGATTGAAATTTATCAAAATATCCGTCATTATCGGGGTATGCAAAAACAGCACCGTCATCGACATCTCTTACAAGAAGTACGGCATCTTCATTCATATAGTCTCGAATTTTACCGAGGACTTTAAACGGCTTTTTAAAATCCATAATCGCCATACTCAAACAAACAAAATCGAATCCGTCGGCGTCGACAGAATCAAGTGCATCTTCCAATACCGATTCAAAATCTTCCGATTCGAATTGAGCGGTCAAAAATCTAACGTTTTCGGGTGCAATTTCATTACCTTGCTTAGCGACCGCTTCGCTATAAGTTAGACCGACAACTTTGGTGATTTCGGGAAAAGATAGTCTATCAATGGCTCCGTCGGGGCTTAATACATTGACATCCAAACATACGACGTCCTTTTTGCCTTCTAAAAGCTTTTCGATTATAGGCTTCTCATATTTAGATAAAAGTTTATCTTCGGTACGCAAACGATGCTTTTCCAATTCGTCCTCATCATAATAATACCTAACATCATCGTGGCGAGTATATAGCGCAAGATCGGCATCTTTTACGGTTACATTGTGTAGCATTGATATAACCTTTGTAACCGAAGCATCGAAGTATTCACGACTAACGGGAACTCCGTTAAAGTAAGGCAAAACTGCCATTTTTGGCGGTAAGTCTTGGGGGAATACAAAACCGTCCGCCATTATAGGAATGATATTCTTTTTTAACATTATGGCATGCTCTATTTCGAGCCTTAACCAGTCATCCTCATAAATACACCTATCGAGTGCATTAGAAGGCAAAACAAGCAAAAAGTTCTCCGAATCGGATATTGCTTGATAAAGTTTCTCGTTAAACGGTCCCGACCTAAGTTCCTCAAGGTCGAGAAATGCCGAAATATTTGCCTTAGCAAGGCATTCATAAAGCAGTCTCGCCAATGCGTAACCGCCGTCTCTTCTGTAACTGATAAACACATCCATAATTATTCTCCGTTTCTAACCATTTTATAACAAGGCACGTCAAACACGCCCGGGTATTCCTCTACAATCGAAAAACCTAATCTTTGATAAACTCTCCATGCGCCTATGTTTGCTTTAACGCATTCAAGATGACTTATAGGTTTATCCTTAACTATTTCATAAAGAAGAGTTGCCGCAATTCCTCGATGTCTGTAGTCAGCATCAACAGCAAGATTCGCAACATAAAATCCACTCTCTCCATCATTCATTTTAGCGTAATAATTGAGGAAGATTTCATGCGTTCGCGAATCCATCGCAACATTTGCTTTTTGGAAGGCAAGTTCCAAATCTGATTCAAGCTCGATAACGGGCGAATCTTTAGCCACTACTGTACCTACAATGATACCGTTATATTCCGCAACATGTATATTTGAAATATTATATAAGGTAGGAAGCAAAATCAACTCTTTGATAACCTTTATTCCGTCATCTATACTATTAAACCAGTAGGGATAAATGTACTTATCACTAAAATATATTAAACGAGCAACTCTATCAAAGTCGTCATCTTCTCGAAGCGATCGAACGATTATATCACCATTCATTTTAGGCAATATACCAATCTCCCGAGTCATATAATTTTGGAATGCGATGTATTCTTCTCTCGATATGGAATAAGGATAAGACATGATTTTGAGCATCAAATCGTCACAACCTAAATGATATTTTGCTTGTATATGATAATGTTCGGTCATCACGAAACCGTTGCGAACATAGAAAATATACCTTCTTTTTGTCAAATCATCTACGGGATCTTCGATTTCAAGAATGATAGTCTTGCCTTTACCCTTTAGCAAATCAAGCGCCTTACTCCCCAATCCCTTATTGCGAACCTCGGGCAAGGTTGCAAAATGTTCAAGGAAAATAAAAGATTCTGTTTCCCAATAAAGCATAATTCCAAGCAATTCTCCACCGTCAACAATAATATCGAAGTGATAGTTGTCCTTAGCCATTACCCTATCATGCTCGGCTTGGTCTCTCCTCTCGATTTCGGGGAAAGATGCCACATAAAGGTCGTAGGCTTGGTGATACAAATAATTATTTTGTTCATCGATTCGTTCAAGTTTCATCCTAAAACTTCCTTTAAAATATACTAAAGTTATTATAGCACATAAAAATGCATTGTTCAACATCAAATTTAAGGTTTTCGTTAGTACACGGTAAAATCATTTTTTTCTATCGGTTTAGAGATATAAATCATTTTATGTTAATACAAATAGTTTATATATTTTTTTACTCGGATAAAACCGAGTAATCTAAAACCGAGTAAAAAGTATTTTATTATTAAAAAGCTAGTCAAATCATAAAAAGTGACCACTCATATATTTCTAAATTACTTTTTAGTTGAGGTTTTTCCATATTTATCAGCATCACTTCATTAAAAATAACTTTTTTTGCTCTAATACCGATTTTTAAGTCAAACAATATTCAACCTAATATAGTAGAATTTTAAATATATTCTATGGGTAAGACTACCAAATCTTCTGAAAGATATAGTTTATTATCATACAAACAAACTATCGCTCCCATGCCTCTTTTCTTATCTACATCTTTATCTAAAACATCAAACGCGGATGCCATTGTTTTATTTGGATTAGCGCTCTTTTTAATTTCTATAGGATATAATGTCCCATTCTCCTCGATAATTAAATCGATTTCACTCTCCGTAATAATATAGTCTCCGTCCTCTTTTATCTTCTTTTTGTCTTTACCTCTATAATAAAACACATTAAAAGAATAATCACTACCTTCGTTGCTGAAAGACTTCAATATCTCAGAAATAACAAAAGTTTCAAACATATTTCCAGCAATGGCGCTTTGTTCCAAAGCTTCTGCATTATTCCATTTTGAAAGATAACAAGCAAGGCCGGTATCTCTAAAAAACAATTTAGGCGTTTTAATTGCTCTTGTTAAGTGACTCGAGAAATAAGGTTGTAAGATATATATAACCCCTGTTCTTTCCAACACGGATATCCAACTTTTTATAGTCATTTGAGATACTCCAACCTCTTGCGCCACCGATGCATAGTTTAATATTTGTCCGGTTCTTGCGGCAACAGCAGTAAGAAATCGCATAAAAGCAATGGAATCTTTTATTCCGATTTCATCTTGAATATCTCTTTCCAAATATGTTCTTACATAAGAAGAATAAAAATCCAACCATTCCCTTTCCGTAACATTAACTTCAGGGTACATTCCGCGATGTATCGTGTTCCAAAGATTGTTATACGGTTTCAGTTGTTTCTCTCTTTCTATTATATATTCTTCGGTAGGAACAAAATGCTTATTAAATTCAATTTCATTCAATTCTCGTAATGATAATCCCTGCAACTCTAAAATTGATATTCTCCCCGCTAAAGACTCTTGAACTTTTGTCATCAATTTCATTTGCTGAGACCCGGATAAATAGTAATTCTCATACATATTAGGCTTATCACACTCTATTTTAATATATGGAAATATGTCAGATGCATATTGTACCTCGTCTATAATCGATGGCTTAGGAAGATTCTTTATGAATAATTTTGGATCATCAATTGCTGTATTAAGTAAAAGTTTATCATCAAAAGTTACATATCTAACATTTGGAAACAGCATTTTTAGGAGTGTTGACTTACCAACTTGTCTCGCCCCCGTAACAAGTATACATCTACTGTTTTTAGCTCTTTTTAAGAGCACTGATTCAATGTTCCTTTTAATATACATAAAGCACCTCCTTGACTAATCTAAAGTACAACTATATTTTAGTCGAAAATCTAATGTTTGTCAATAGGTTTGAATAAATAATTAATTAAAAATTGTCATAAAACATTATTGATTGTCGATAATCTTTTTACAAATAAAAAACAGTCCCTTCGAAAAAAAAAACGACTGTATTCCATTACAAGTGGCATTCAAAATACCACACAAAAATCTAAAATCTGTTATTTCCTATCACAAATTACTTGTTTCGCAAATTCAATTTCTTCGTCAAATAAGAACTGGGACTCGAAATATTCTTCACTATTATCGATTTTAGCTTTACGATCTATGCACAATCGAATGATTTCTTCGTTTGGATACTCTTTTATAAAACCACTTAGAATACACAAAAAGCAGTCAAACTCCTCACCATTTGCAGACTTAATAAAATCACAAGCCTCATCGTAATCATTTAAAAACGCTTGGAGAATCGTACGAAATATGCTTCATAAAAAGTTTCACCACAATCCAATGTATTTCTTTGACATTCTATAAACTATGCAACTTATTCTTTTAACGTCTCATTTTTTAAATTCATTTTTACCTCCTTTGGTTATACTACACAAAACATCTTCTATGGCTAATCTATGGTTCAACTTTAGATTGGTCATAAAAATCATATTTTCAAGTATTTCTATAATTAAACATACAAATTACAAAACAAACCCAGATAATTATTAATTTATAATCAATGAAAAAAAGAGCCTGCACACGATGATACAGGCTCAAAACTTGCTTTATAGCGTTTTTAATAAGTTTTATACGAAACTTACTTTCTTGGATTCTTGATGTTAGCTTGTGCAGCGGCTAACTTAGCGATAGGTACTCTGTAAGGTGAACAGGATACGTATGCTAATCCGATATTGTGACAGAACTCAATACTTGAAGGATCTCCGCCATGTTCACCGCAGATACCGCAGTGGATGTCGGGACGAGATTGCTTACCGAGTTTAACTGCTAATTCCATCAATTTACCTACACCGATGGTATCCAATCTTGCAAACGGATCGGATTCGTAAATCTTGTTTTGATAATATGCGGGAAGGAACTTACCTGCATCGTCACGAGAGAAACCAAATGTCATTTGTGTGAGGTCATTGGTACCGAAGCAGAAGAATTCGGCTTCCTTAGCAATTTCATCAGCGGTAATAGCAGCACGAGGTATTTCGATCATAGTACCAACTTCGTACTTAAGATCAGAATTGTTCTCAGCGATGATTTGATCGGCTGTCTTAACAACGATCTTCTTAACATAACTCAACTCCTTGGCTTCGCCAACTAACGGAATCATGATTTCGGGTACGATATTCCAATCAGCATGTCTTGCTTTAACAGCTAAAGCGGCCTTGATGATTGCCTTAGTTTGCATTTCAGCAATTTCGGGATAGGTGACTGTCAAACGGCAACCACGGTGTCCCATCATGGGGTTGAATTCCTTAAGATCGGAAATGATTTGCTTAATAGTTTGCACAGATTTACCTTGTGTATTAGCTAAAAGCTCGATATCGGCTTCCGATTCAGGAACGAACTCGTGGAGAGGAGGATCGAGGAAACGGATAGTTACAGGATATCCGCCCAATGTTTCAAATAAAGCTTCGAAGTCGGCTTGTTGCATAGGCTCAATCTTATCGAGAGCAACTTTACGCTCCTCTACTGTATCGGAACAGATCATTTCTCTAAATGCAGCGATTCTATCGCCACCGAAGAACATATGCTCGGTACGGCATAGACCGATACCTTGAGCACCGAAATCAGCAGCTTGTTTAGCATCCTTAGGAGTATCGGCATTAGTTCTAACATCTAAAGCCTTATACTTGTCTGCCAATTGCATAATTCTACCGAAGTAACCACTGTTAGGATCGGCAGGAACTGTAGCAATGAGGCAGTCATAGATTTTACCTGTGGAACCGTCGATAGAAAGAACGTCACCTTCGTGGAATTCTTTACCTGCAAGTGTAAATCTCTTGTTCTCTTCGTCCATCTTGATGTCTCCGCAACCGGAAACACAGCAAGTACCCATACCACGAGCAACAACTGCTGCGTGAGAAGTTTGTCCACCGCGAACTGTCAAGATACCTTGAGAGAACTTCATACCTTCGATATCTTCAGGAGAGGTCTCTAATCTTACTAAAACAACCTTCTTACCTTGCTTACCTTGGATAACTGCATCCTCAGCAGTGAATACGATAGTACCTGCAGCAGCACCGGGAGATGCGGCAATACCTGTACCTACTACGTTATTCTTATCTGCAGACTTCAATGACTTAACATCGAATTGGGGGTGCAAAAGCATATCTAACGACTTAGCATCGATTTGCATCAAAGCTTGTTGTTCTGTGATCATGCCTTCGTCGATAAGGTCGCAAGCAATTTTAATAGCAGCAGTAGCTGTACGCTTACCGCTACGAGTTTGAAGCATATAAAGTTTCTTATCTTCGATAGTAAACTCCATATCTTGCATATCACGATAGTGATTCTCTAAGGTTTGACAAATACCTAAGAATTGCTCGTATACTTCGGGAAGAATTTCCTTCATCTTGGTAATGGGCATCGGAGTACGAACACCGGCAACAACGTCTTCGCCTTGAGCGTTCATAAGGAACTCACCCATTAAACCCTTCTCGCCTGTAGCAGGATTACGTGTAAATGCAACACCTGTACCCGATGTATCGCCTAAGTTACCGAAAGCCATCATTTGTACGTTAACTGCAGTACCCCAGCTATATGGAATATCGTGGTCCATACGATAAATGTTTGCTCTGGGATTATCCCAGCTACGGAATACGGCCTTAATAGCTTCGAATAATTGTACCTTAGGATCAGAGGGGAAGTCTTCACCTAATTGGTTACGATATTCACCCTTAAATTGATTAGCTAATTCTTTAAGATCTTCGGCGGTAAGTTCGGTGTCGTCTTTGACATTCTTTCTTGCCTTCATCTCGTCGATAAGCTTCTCAAAATATTTCTTGCCGACTTCCATAACAACGTCGGAGAACATTTGAATAAATCTTCTGTAGCAGTCCCAAGCCCATCTCGGATTACCAGATTTCTTGGAAAGAACCTCTACAACTTCTTCGTTTAAACCAAGATTGAGGATAGTGTCCATCATGCCGGGCATAGAAGCTCTTGCACCCGAACGTACCGATACGAGTAAGGGATTCTCTTTATCGCCGAACTTCTTACCTGTAATCTCTTCCATTTTACCGATGTACTCCATAATTTGGCTCATAATCTCATCATTGATTCTACGGCCGTCTTCATAATATTGAGTACAAGCTTCGGTTGAAATTGTAAAGCCTTGAGGAACGGGAAGACCGATCTTAGTCATTTCGGCGAGGTTAGCACCCTTACCGCCCAAAAGCTCACGCATCGAAGCATTACCTTCGGTAAACAAATATACATATTTTTTACTCATAGAATTCCTCCTGAAAGAATTTTATACACATTAAATAAATTATAATGCAAGATATAGATTTTGTCTATAAATTTCTTAAAAAAAGTGTAAAATTTTTTCATTTATTTATTCTTTCGCTTTATTATATATCATATTTAATATGGATTTTGATATTGAAAGTGACTTGATATGTTACACTTTTTTATTTCGATAGATTTTGCCTATCGATTTTTCATTTTTTATAAATAATCAAAATAAGTTAAACCGCATATAATATTAATCTATTACGTCTTGCATTTGAAGTATTTGATTAACGGATTGTAATTTTTTGGTGGTTTTAGCGGAAAAATACGAATTGATAAGAGAAAGTACATTCGGTAAATATTTTTCTTCCGCTTTATTTCCCGAAAGAATGTTCTTAATACTTTGGACAACTCCGTCGGTCAACTTCATACCGACTGTTTTAGCGGTATTGATAAGTCCGCCTTCATCATACGAGAAACCATTCGCATCTTCGGGAAAATCTCGATTAAGTCCGTGTCCCGATATGTCGAGTGCGCCGATTATTATATTGATTGCCGATTCTACAATACCTATTTCACTATTTACGTTACTTATAGTTTGAGCGGTATAGTTAAAAAGTTCAACATCTGTGTAACCTTCTTCGGACAACTTATCGGCAACTTCGCACATTAACGATCGCAAATAGTATGCATTAAGATCAAGTGATGAATAATCATATCTATTGATGGAATCAACTCCCGTAACAACATAACCTCCTTTGGTTTCGGTAAGTATATAAACGCCCATAAAAAAAGGAAAAGACGCAAAGTTCAATTTGCTCTTGGCTTTACGCACACCTCTTAATTTGATAAGAGTTTTACCCTCTTCCTTGGTCAAAAGGGTAACGAGTCGATCGGATTCTTTATAATCGACAGTTCTAATGACAATCCCGGTCAGTCTCTTTTCCATTACCGTTTAAGCACCTCTGCTCTTGCAATTTTATCGCAACGATTATTGAGTTCATTGTCGGCATGTCCTTTAACCTTCAAAAAGTTGACTTTATGGACGGAAAGAAGGGATAATAACCTTTCCCATAAATCGACATTCTTAACTTCGCCTTTGTCGTTTTTACGCCATCCGTTTTTGCGCCATCCGTAAGCCCAACCTTCGACTATTGCGTTAACTGTATAAGCCGAATCGGAATAAAGATCAACCTCGCAAGGCTCTCTAAGACAAGATAGCCCCTCAAGGACTGCGGTCAATTCCATACGGTTGTTAGTCGTCATCGATTCACCACCGCTAACGACTTTTTCTATACCGTTATAATTAAGAATGGCGCACCAACCGCCTTTGCCCGGATTACCTGAGCACGCTCCGTCGGTGTAAATTACAACTTTTTTCATCATTTTTGAATATTTCTCCGTTTTTTATTTCAAAAATAGGTTGACTAAAACCCATTTTTAGTATATAATCCTAATTAGCACATAGGGGAGTAGTTCAATGGTAGAGCAACGGTCTCCAAAACCGTCTGTTGCGTGTTCGACTCGCGTCTCCCCTGCCAGATAGACGAAGGTTCTTAGTTTTCTAAGAGCCTTTTTTATTAAGCGAATAAACTTTTTAGCGAGTCGAACACGCAACTTGCGATAAACTGGGGTCCCCGAAAATTAACTTATAATTTTAGGGGGAAGAGAGAAGCCGACTACAAAACGAAGACAGTTAACTTGTTGGCTGTATAGTCTCTACGTCGCGCTTCGAACGTGTCGCGTCTCCCCTGCCAGATATACGAAGGTTCTTAGTTTTCTAAGAGCCTTTTTTATTAAGCGAATAAACTTTTTAGCGAGTCGAACACGCAACTTGCGATAAACTGGGGTCCCCGAAAATTAACTTATAATTTTAGGGGGAAGAGAGAAGCCGACTACAAAACGAAGACAGTTAACTTGTTGGCTGTATAGTCTCTACGTCGCGCTTCGAACGTGTCGCGTCTCCCCTGCCACACAAAACACAAAAACATCCACAAGGGTGTTTTTTTGTTTTGTGAATGATGCGCACTTGCGTGCATGATGAAATGATGTAGAATTTTATTCCATGATGTAAGTCTTCGGCTCATTTCGGATTTTGCGCATCACATCATATGAGCGTAGCGAATATATCATGGCGCTTTTGCGCCACATCATGTTTTAACACATCATAGTAATATTGTTTCCGTCTAAGATACTGCAAGGTAAACCTTGCACTGCTTCGCAGTTCGACTTCGGTCTATCGACCTCCGCTCAGTATGACGGGACGAAAGCAGTATGACGGCGGACTCAGTATGACTGCGAACGAAATATTGATTCCATGATTTATTTATGTTATTATAACATATGCATTCAATTTTATCAAGGAATGCGTTGATATTTGTATAGTAAAAAATGCAGGAGTTATACCTGCACTTTTTAGTTAGATTCTTTTTGCTTTTTTAGAACATCAAGAATGCGTTGTTTATCCAAAATCATATCGTTAGGATATGCTTCGATAAAGGTTTCGGCATCGATATCACCCTTTTGATACAAGGTTTCGAGTATACCTATATCTCCTGCATAACTCCCTGTTACGCCTCCAACTGTTTCGACTGTAATTTGCAGATCTATATCACGATATTCCGTCGAATTAAAGACTTTTTGAGCGCCTTTATTGAAGTATTCTTTTTGGTCGTAATATAAATCAAAACATTGTTTAAGCACATATCCAAATCGCTGTTTTGCTCGCCAAAATCGTCTGCGTTGGTCGTTAATCGGTTGATTTGCTTGGTCTTGAAGTTGTGCAATAGCTTTACCACTAAGGTTGCCGGTAATTGTCTCACCTGTAATTACTTCGGTCGCACCGCTAACCGTTCTTAACATCGATGTAATATTGTTGACATAATTGAGAGGTAATCCCGATAAAGAATGCTGTTCGAGTTTTCTGATTCCGTTTCCGCTTATCGAATGATCAATAATTATTTCACCAGGCTCGTTGCTAATTTGCTGACCTCTCAAGGCGTCCTTACTAACGATATATTTACCCCAAGCAATATTTTGAATTGCAAGCGCTTCCATTCCGAGTATATGATTGACAAGTTTCTGATCGCTTATAAGTCCTTCAGCCTCGCTTATGCCATAGATACACTTTTCGCGTTCTTCGTAACAACCTGCAACTATCGGATACAATTCTGCAACACAATCTTTATTGTACTCGGGCGTGATTCTAAACGGCTTGTTAATAATTGTATTCTTAACCGCTTTTTCACAAAAAACTTCTCCGTTTTCCTTAAAATATCTCGTCAGAACTGTACAATATGTATCGTTTTCACTGCTTCCGTCTGCTGTAATTAAGTCAATATCTACATCGTTATCGGCAATTTGCTTAAGTTTATCGACATTCATACTCGATGATATAATAATCCAATCTTGTTTTTGTTCATTATGTTCCTCGGGATTACTGAAAAAGATATTTTGCGGATCGATTATTTCACACTTCAAACCGCCCTCACGTACACCCCTTCGCCCTCGTTTATCGACATCCCAATATAAGTGATAATAATAACTGCCCTTAAGAACGGCATCCCTTATGGCAATCGAATCCAATTCGTCCATATCCATCTCTTTACAAATATAGTTTGCGAACGCGGTATAATCGGACGCCTTTTCAGGATTTTCTTCCGATTTATACACCAATCTAATGGGCTGAGATGAAAGCATTGCACGCTTGTTTCTACATATAAACTTGACAAGGTTAATGACAGGTCTCGGCATATGTTTGGTGGCATCGGTTGACTTTGCCCATTGTCTACCCTCGTAAAAATCTATACTTTTATTAATCGTAGAGGACAATGCTATTTTGGAAGTATAATTCAATGCATCCTCATAAAGTTTCCACACCTCGTTCAATCTATCAGTCATTTTTCTTATCTCCGTTTAGATACTCTTTAAGCAAGTCATCATTATACAGATACGAATCATTTCGATTATCCAATATCCGATCTATCCGCTCGTTCAATCGATTAATCATTTCCTTTAACTCACTAATTTCCTTGATTATTCGTACTTTCATTTTCTAAATCGCTCCTATAATCGGTCACCAATGCATAAAGTCCGTCTTCCTCATTGACTTTACCGATCTCTTTTACCGTTCTCCAATAATTATCACCTGCATAAACATATACTTTGTTTTGATAGAATATACAAGTTCCGATTTTCGGCGTTATCTTTTTGCGTGCACATATTGCTGTAACAATGCTTTTATCAAGGTCGGATGCAATATCCCCTGCGGTAACTTTGTATTTTTTGCCGTTATATTCGAGTTTAAGTCCGTCACCGTAAACCAATCCGTATCTACCCAAGGCATTGAATTTAATAGAATCTAACATTTCCATTTCTTTGGCTGTAAACTCATATTTTTGATCGTTTACATAGATTACGTTTTTGTCTTCTTCTACACCGGTATAATAGTTTTTGCTCTCGACATACTTGATGAGGTCGTCCGCTTTAGATCCTAATTCGTCTTTTGACAACTCGATTATTTGCAACAACTCATTCTTGACATCGTTATAAATTCCGCCGTAAGTGGATTTATTCTTTGCTAAAACTTGATCGATTTCCTTTTTGACGTTATCGTAGATATTATTTTCCGTCGAATCGAGCGTTTCTTCTTTCTTACGAACTTCTTCGGCAAGATTGTGTATCTTAGTCGCTACCTTTTCGTCAAGATTCTCGACTATCTTATCTTCGGCAATGTTTTTATCGTTTTCTATATCGGTCAATTCGTCGGATAATACCTTATCCACTTCTTTTGAGTTTAGTTCGGAACTTAATACCCTATTGTCACCTTTTGCAATGCTATTTTCATCGGATAAACTTTTGGCTACATCCGAATTAATTATAGCTTTTTTCGATTGGTAATCGGCTTTTTCGGATAAAGTATTCAAATCGTTTTCGGCTTCGGCAACTGCATCTTCTATTTCTCGATAACGCTTATTGATGATCTCGGCTGTTTGTTTTTGCCTATCCGTCATTCCTTTAAATAAATCATCGTATTGTTCGTTTTCCTCTTTGATTTTCTCATTAGTCTTGGCATACCACTTGGTCCAATCGTTGTTTTTCATCCATTACCCCCGTTTGATTATTGAATTTTTCTAAATTGTCGATTTTTTTGATTATTCTGTGTCTGTATTCGTCAACTATGAAAAAGTACGCTTGCAAATACGCGATAACGCCCATTATCAAAAACAGTGCCACTTGAATAGATGTCCAAATTAAATCGGCAATATTGAAGTCGGTAATCAATTTTACTCCATAATAACCGAATAATAACCCGCATAGTATTTTACTGATAACCTGTTTTCCGTCACGTCTTAGCGAATATTCTCTTTTTTCAAGCCCGAAATAATACGGATCGTTTTTATTACCGCCGTCAGATGTTAGTGACGATGCCGAAAGTGGCGTAAGTGACACCCTTCGCGCACGTTTAATTGCCTTTCGTTTTTCCTTACCGAGCATATCTTCGCTTTTAAAGCATTCTCCGTCTTTATCGAAAACTCTATAAACACCGCGTTCGAATTCGTTAATGGTTATTCCTGCAACCGCCAATATTTTCGCTTGAGCGTTCCTTTTGGCTTCAGCATTTTTTTGCTCGCACCACTCATCTAAAAGATATATCTTATACGATATTTTCTCTACAGCTAAAGAGTGTAGTTGATTTGTCTTTACAACACTCGGATCGTTTTCGCCTTTGGCAATTCCTTGTAAAGAAAGTAACTTGGATATAAAAAATCCGAATAAAGCGCTTACAAAACCGTCCGCAATTATTTCGCCTACAGTTTTCCCGGTTTCCACTATATCAACAAAACCTCTAATAATGTACACCGCGGACGCTAAAGCAACGACGATAAAGAATAAATTTACTTTCAAAAAATCCTTAGTCTTTTCTATTCCGTTCATCTTTATACTCTCCCCGACATCTCGTTAGATTCGATATTTCTTTTAATCTCAACGTACTCTACACACTCGATTCGTTTTTTGAGTAACCTGATAGGCTTAGAAAACAATGCTATTCCGAGTAATTCTCCGCCGAATGCGCAAGTCAATAACAAACACAGATCATCAAGTATCGGTCGAATCATCCATAAAAATACCGTTATTATACCCAATTTTATAATAGTATGAATATTTTTAGGCATCTTACCGAGTATTTGTAAAAACATTACAACAAGTGCGGATATGCATGCAAAACTAAGCGAAAATGCTTTCTCGGGCACACGAAAATAATCGTTTCGCTTGATAATGATTACAGTCAATATCGGTGCCGTTATGACAAGTGCTTGCAAAACGTAAAACAGCCACAACTTTCCTTTATCTTTCGTTTTCATCTATGTCACCTATCAACGCAGATATCTTTTCCGCACTACCTTTTTTGACCAACTCTGAATTATTAACAAACGCTATATACATCGCTTTTCGAAGTATATTTATTTCATCTAACAATTGCTGTTTGGTCTTTTCCGATTGTTCGCAAATATTCATATTTGTTTTTGATGTTTCATCTAAACTCTCTTTCAACGCTTTAAAGGCTTCGGTTAATTCAGATTGAAGTCTATTCGTTTCACCTAATTCTTCACTCTTTTTTACCACAATGTCGGTATTAGCTTTAAAAGTTTTTACACAATCGCTTATTTTTGATATCAAAATTCCAACAGCGGACACAACTCCGACTATAACACCTACTACTGTCACCAGTTTATCAAGCCAATTTTCATAAAAATATGTTGTAAAATCCATTTCAACCCCCTATGAAGCTATTCTTATATAATATTTACCCGAGCGTTCCGCCGTATAACTTCCACCCGATACCGAAAGTGCGTCAACTCTATTGAATGCAGTATCAAGTGTTTTGTACATTTCGAATTTAACATTTGTCCCACTCACGTCGAGAGAACCTAAAAACGTATCGCCCTTTGTTAGTATGAGAACAAATGCCACATTGACGGCATCTTGATAATTATATCGCTTATAAATACTGTCATAATTGAAAATAATCATGCCTTCGCTACCTAAAAAATCGGCATTTTTAAAAGCGTCGGACGCAGTTTGAACATTCCAAAAAGATATTTCAAGATATTTACATATAGCATCTTCAAATGCAAATGAATCTATGTATGCGACGTTCTTATTGACTAACATTTGCTCGAGATTTGCCGAAGAAAAAATATCCGACAAGATGCAGTTATACTTGGTGTCGGTCGGCATTTTAACGTAACACGGAACGGTATTCTCGGCAAGTAGTCTTTTTGCGTTAAGTATCTTAACCCCCTCGAGATCAAGTTCCACTAACGCAGTTCCTCTAAAAATATCTTCGCCGATTAATTCAAGAAGGTTTGGAAAATTAACCGTTGTTAAAGTACTTACACCGTTAAACGCCTTAGAATATATGGTTCGAATGTTATCGCCTCTCACGCTTGTGATACCGATTTTGTCTTCAAATGCCCCCTTATCAATTACGGTGATCGGGTATAATGCATCGTTTATCATGGTATACGGCGGTATATGTACCTCGGAAGAAATATCATTTATTCCGCTAACGGATACTATGCCATTAGAGTGACTTACTGTACAATCTGTATAGCTATTAAGCGTTACTTCAATCTCGTCACTAATTCCCGAAGATATGCATAAACCCAATGAATTCTTTAATTCTACACTCACGACACCGCTTTTCGCTTCTTCTAATAGTTCGGTTAAAGATATTATCGATTTGGTACTACTGCACTTTAATTTCCCGTCAACATAGTAATCAAATAAATCCGCAGACACCCCATTAGTATGCTCTACCGATATATAATTACCGTATTGCTTTACAAATCCTTTATTCAATGTGTACTTAGGGACTTCTACATTCACGCTTGAAAATGAATCCCCTTCGAAATCTCCCGGTAAATATTCACCGTTTTCGGTTACGCTTAGAGCAACCGAATTGACTTTTTTATTGTATAAAACCGTGTTAAATATCATTATGCTTTGTTCCCTATTAAGAATATTATTTTAATTACGTCTTGTGGCGCTTCCGAACAAGTTATTAGAATTTTTCCGTCCTCCGTTAACGAACAATATATACCGCATCGAACATATTCGTCTATGCACTCTACGTTCGGTGACGCAATAACATAGGAATTAGGCTTAACATACGGTACCGAAACTTCAAGAGTAGTTTTGCCTCTAAAATCGCCTATTGTCGTGTTGCATTCATACCAAGTAACAGTCGATTCCCTAAATTTTACCCACGTATAATTTGTCGCATCGTTACTATCCCCGCTTCCATAATAAACGCCTAAATATTTATGTGTTTCGCCTTGAGTATCGCTCATATCGGTGCCTTCATCATCATCGGCAAAACGAATAAATAAGTCCTTATTATTTTCACGACTGTATAGAAAATCGACAAGGAAAACTTCATTTTTGCTATCCTTATTCCACCTAATAGTCACTTCGGTAACCGAACCTGTTCTCGGTACGGCAAAATCGATATAGTAATTTCCGTCAAATGCATCGTCATCATTATTTGACAAAACTTCAAGTCCCGAGAAAGATGAATTGGCTATTGATATGAGTAAATCTTCATCAGGTACCACTCCGTCGGGTGCATACAATCGTAATAGAAGATTATATCCTTCGGTCATATTGATGACATTGCTTAAACTCGATACCTCCTTAGATGTATACTCAGTCGACAACTCATATGAAAAAATCAACTTATTGATTCTTAACCACTTTTGCATCAACGCTTTTGGTTGATTCTCAAACGTTCCTATGTATTCGGTAATATCGAGATCGGCAAATTGATGATTGCATTCGTCCACTATTCTATTTATTTCGGCAATTACCGAATCTTCTTTATCTGTAATCGCTTTATAAAACAGTCCTTTTATATCCTCTTCGTTAAGTCCTTCCTCGCGAGGTCTTACCGAATGTGCCCATGGCGTCTTTTTTAGAATTGCCAATTGTGTACTTTTATTTATCTTTTTCATTAATAGATACCTCTTTTTCTTTTCAAAAATGAATACTCGAACGAGAACCCTTTAAGTTCAAAGGGTGTAGCGTCGGCAGAGATAATCAACAACGATAGCGTAGAAATATCTCTTAGTTTGACTCGTGCATAGTATTCCCTATCACTTGCTCCGTCAAAAGTAAATTGCGCCATATCGGGTTCATAAAACTCAGCACCTAACCCGAAGTTCGCACTCTTGACCATTCTCGAGCGTGATTCGCATATTAACTGTACATTTCCTATAGTCTTTTCGCCAAGTTCGACACCGATTTTATGAACTGTTTTAAGCATGCCCGGATAGCCCAAGTCGCTTTTTGCCGTTTGCCATAGAGCCCTAACCGCTTTACTACGAATTACGCTACCGCTGAAGGAATCGGGAAATTCCGTATCGGCATACTTGATCGGTTTAACCGCTAAACCGTTATAACTTAGCTTACACAAATCGTTATGAGATGCGTCGAGTGTACATTTGAGCGCAGTGATTGTAAGAGGAACTTTTTGAAGAGAAACCGACAATCTAAATCCGCCCTCATTAATCGAAACTAAGTTACCCTCACATGATAGTGAAAAACTGTTATTGGATAAACTTAAATTGCTAATTGTATAGGCAACTCCTTCACTTAATCCCGAATTACCCACTTTATCAGCATAAACGGTCATTCCGTTTTTTACATCAATGTCGCTATAGATTTTACCGTCGATTAGCCTGCAATCATCAATAAGTTCGCTGTACAATTTTTGATCGATCATTATTTTATTTCCCACACTCAAGATCAAAGATTCGTTAAACACAACAGTTTCTTCCCCTATTGAAAATAATATTGAACCGCTATTGATAGCATCATAATATGTATCAAGATAGTTATCGAAAAAAGTGCATATTCTACCGTCGATAGTACCGAACCACAACTTACCCGAAATAACCGATAGACACTTAGCCGGGATCTCTCCCAATATCCACCAATTATATTGCTTAATTTTGTCTTCGTAATAATAACAGTTAGATGGGGCTACATAAATTTTATCTCCGACAGACAGATAATAATCTCCTCGATAGTTTACTGCGTTATGTACATTTTGTATAGAATCGCATATTTCGGTATCAACGTTTCTACCTACTTCTATCGACATTTTATATTGATCGTTAATGGAATTACACTGTTTTAAGGTGTATATTCCTGTTTCACTAAGATAAATAGGATCGCCGTCAATATAAGATATCGTTTTAAAATCGCTTGCAACGTTTGAAACATAATTGCCTATAAGTGAAAACTCGGCGGTATTAAAAGAAAGTGTATTATCGCCTATGGTTATTTTCTTAGTTCCCCATTTTCCTTTACGAATATAAATATTGCTTTCATTTGCTACCCCTTTTTTAAATACCGCTTGAGAATCGTCGGATAATCTTGCATAACCGACAATTGGCGACGAATCAAAACCGAAGGTATAAACATAATCGACCGGGAAGTAACTAAGGTCTTCGCTCTCGGATGCAAAATCATAATTCGGATATTCATCGCAACCGGATGCAAAAACTCTATCGGTATTACCGTCAACGCCGAATTCTTGGCAAAACATACATCCGTCTATTACCGATGAGAGATATTTTCGGTCGGAAGCGTTGAAAGTAACCTCGATATTATCACTCCCGTCGGGACTGATTGCTGACTTTTTCAAAGTCAGTGTACCGCTTAGGTGATCGAGCGTTCCCCATTCTGTAAGGTTATCATCTACCAAATGTGCCAAAAATGACGGTAAAATCGCATACATTTGCCCGTCCACTCCGCCATGCGTCGAACATTCGTCGATAATGTAATCTAAGGTATCGGGCAAAGAAATGGTATTCGAACTGAATTTAACAACATAACTATCATAAGGTGTACTCCTCTTTGCTTCGGCGATAACAGTTTTTACATGGTTTCCATCGGAATTCAGGTAATCTATAATAAGTTCCGCTTTATTCCAAGATAACTGCGTGATACCGCGAGAATACCAATAACATTCTATATTTTCACCCTTAAAAACAACTCTACCTTTATTTTTTAGTCCGTTTTGAAGTCCCGAACAGGTGATATTTTCATCATTGGCTACGATGCACAAATCCCTTCCTTTTAGATTATCTCCCTTAACCGGATAGCGCTTTTCGGAATAATTGACTCGCTCTCTCAATGTGTATTCGTTGATATCGCCGTTTTCCAATGCGAATATTTTAATACTATTACGACTGTCAAACGCTATCTCATCGACATCAAGTTTATATACAGCCTGACCTTGTATGCCATATAGTTTATTCTTTCGCATGGGAGTCAATATGTTTTCGCACTCTAAACTTGCCGACTCGATTTTATATGACGACACTCTTTTGTAGTAAACGACTTCGGGATTCCATGGGTTATCATCGTCGATTACAACTTGTTCATATCCTGTATCGGTCTTAACATATCGAATACCTCGATAACTTTCGTCAATCGTACTATCTTTAACAAAGATCGTACCGATATCGGGCATAATTCCTATAGTTGTTGTAGGAATATATGCATCCTTTTTTACACTTCTAAGCTCTATCCCTTGTTCGAAATCACCTAAAACAAGATATTCTCCCGCTCCGAAAATATAATATTTCTCGTTTTTATGAACAATGCTTAGATAGTTTTCTTTCAATTTATCGAGGTCTATCGAATATACCTTTTGTGCCGACTCGGTAATATCGACAATGTTGCCTTCGCTTATCAAATAAAATCTTTTACCCGAATAGACCAAAATATAGCTTTGTCCGTTAAAAGATACTTCGTATAAAAAATCTATCGGTTCGCTTAGTTTATATTCTTGATGCCAACCGTTTCTCTTGACTATCTTACCGTTTTTATTTATAAGGTTTATTGATTTATCGGCTCTCGAGAGTTCTTCGTTACGCCTCAAGTCGACACCGTTTAGTTTATTGATATATTGAATTTTCCTATCCGTCTTATCGATTTGTGTATTGATTCTCATATTCTATATATCACTCTTACCCCCTGAGTCGAAGTATCGGCTCCGTAACGATATTCTTCGAGATAACCTTCGAATACATTGCGAGACTGCGCTGATAGAGACGGTTCTTCCTCTTCGTATAAATCAGCCTTGATGTAATATGGAATAATTCGTGCAAGTTCGTCGGGAATAGGAATATCTTTTTCATCATCTATGGGCGGATTAATCGAAACCATATAATCTACATAATAAACACCGTCCTTATCGAGATAAACGTAGATATTTCCTTCCATTATTGCGAACGGAACGCTAACCATCTCGCATCCTACACGTCGCCATACCGACAAAACTTCTCCCGAACCTATAGTTGAAAATATCGGTAAAGAATAATAACCGCTATCCTCTACCGAATCGAGTCTTTTGGTCGAGCTCGGAAGTTTGCCTAATATCCTCATTCTATCGATTGCACGCAAAATACTTTCGTCCATCCCTATCAAATAATCGCGTATATTCGATTCGGAATAAAGTCCTAAAACCGTATCGGGAATTACTCCCATAAGCCTAAGCGCATTTTTCTTTACTTCTATATATTTCATACCTTTAATTAAGGATAGCGGTTCATCACCGCTATCCCCTCCTTCTACACGGGCATTCTATAGACTGCCACGCTCACGCCGTCCTTATCGGCGGTTATAAACACTTTACCTTTTTCTCTAAGATCGGATACACCGTGAGAAATTCTATGTATACAATCGATATATCCTTCGTTATCGGAAACCCATTTGAATCGACCGCTCTCTATTACCATTGCGGAATAGTTCTCTCCAAGTATGGCATCGGATACATAATCAACCGAACCTTGTATACCGTTTCCGCCCTTGACGGTTACCGTAACTTGAGCGGACGAATTATTGTTTTTGACTATGATTAAATATTTATCGTCGCGCGCACTCATATCCAAATATCCGCCAAATGCCTCGGGTGTAGTTCCGTTTTTTGCCAAAGCGGTAAATATTTCGCTTTCGGATTTTCCTTCGGACAATTCTGAAATTTTATTTATTTCGGTTACCTTTATTTCTGCAAAAGCCATTTACTTTCCTCCTTAATATGAACATCTATATACAAATAATTCCTTAGGTCTAACTACCTTGGCATCATAAAGTATGAAGCCCTTGACCGCATCGCTAAACTTCTTTTCGGGGCGATATGCCTCGGTGTGGGTGAGCGGATTAACATATGCAATAGCGCGCTTAGTACGTGCCATTACATACGATACGCTTTGACTTTTACCACCAATGGTCGCAGTACTCTTTGCTAAGTTGTTAGTAACCTTAATTTGCATATTGTTGTACCAATATACATTTCCGTCCTTGAGTTGCTTACTGTTATTGGTGTCAAG
Source organism: uncultured Christensenellaceae bacterium (assembly GCA_964391805.1). Lineage (GTDB taxonomy): Bacteria > Bacillota > Clostridia > Christensenellales > CAG-1252 > RUG14300. The sequence goes on from CAYMNK010000001.1 coordinate 179,462, forward strand.
TGAAGCATACTCTTTACGGAATCTCGTAAAAAACTTGGGATCGACGGTTACTACGATTTCGGTGCTATCAGATACGTCGTTAAGCATCAAATTCTCTTGTAATTCGTCCAATATGTCGAGTACGTTCTTTTCGTTTTCACCAGCAACACCCGATACACACTTAGATGTACCGATTACGTTGATATCCTTACCCAATGCAAGGTTTGCTATATATTTATCCACCTTATTTGCCAAAGCCTCGGTAGTTTCTTGATGAAGTGCCTCCAATACTCCGTTTACCGACTGTGCCTCGTCAACGTCACCGACCTCATAATTGAAGTATGCTATTTGATCGATAGGCATTACGATCGACGAAGATTCTACCGTCTCCGCTCCGTTTATTTCATTGTTTCTATCGCCCGATTTGAGATCGTAAATGGTCGGCTTGCCGATACCGGTAATGGTTACCGCCTCACCTTGACGCTTAACTGCGCCCTCATACTTACGATAGCAATCTTCTGCGAATACACATTTACGCTCTAAATCTCTGTTGATGCCGGCTTCCCATACCGACGGTATAAAATTACTATAAGACATCCTTTTACCTCTCCTTCTTTAAATTTTTTAATGATTTTTGTACTTTATCCCAATTTTGCTCAATTTCTTTAGGCGTCATTGCCTTGAGTTCTTCTAATGTAAATAAAGAATTTTCTCTCGAATTTCTCTCTGTTAGGCTACCCGGTGTTGCCTTGGCTTTTGCTAAACGCAATGCAAATTCCTGCTCGGCTCTATCCTTCGTTCTTCTCTCGATTTCATGACATAACTCCATATATGAGGCATATATTTCCGCCATACTCTCTTCTCCGACCTTACCAGTTGCATATCCGATAAAGAACTTATCGTTAAATAATTCGTCACAATTTACATCGGGATAGCTTTCCAAAAAATTATTGCGGTCGTTAACAAACCATTCGTCTTTATCGACCCCTAAATTCGGTTGCCGATTAATAATTTCGGATTCCATTGGACTGTTGATTATTTCTTCCTTCATTTAACCCCCTTACCATTCTATTTTTTTATTATTGTTTACCGTAAAACTAAAATTGCTATCAATAAATGATTCTTTTTCTCGTGCTGTGGGTATTGTTCCGTATTCGTTCCGAACATAATGCGCTATTGCCTTTGCCATGACCAAGTCGTCGTGTTTTCCTACTGTTGCTTCTTCGCGTCCCGATTTATTACGAATAAATGAAAACATTTCCATGAGGATATCTTTTGAGCATTCCATATTCGGGTCCTCTCGAAATGCCATTTTTAATTCGTTAAGGATAATCGGTCTTGTTATCTGTGTAGTTTTGAAACCTATTCCGTCAATTCCGTCCGCCCTTTTGTACAATTCGGGATAATCTAACGCTAACAAAACGCGTACAGGACAAACCGAAAAGTTCACCTCTACCGCTATTAAGGCAAAATTATAGTATTTTCCTAAGCAGTACAGTTGTTTTGCATATAAATCTTCGTCGATTCTTTTTACCTTATATATTGCAACGGTCTTGGCGTCACGCACCCTTTCCACAACAGCTGTGAAGTAATCGTCGCCCGAGCCTGCCGTATCGCAACCTATAACGTAACTATCGCCTATATTCGGTTTATCATAAATAGTAATCGCGCCCGACGAATCGTAATTAATACGAATATCGGATAAAAACTGACTATAATCCCCTTTTACTACATTGTAGACAAAATCTAACCTTTCCCCCTCGTCCGAGATTTCGCACAATCTTTTAATTATTTTATCTTTATCGAAGACACATTCGCCCGATGCGATAAACGCTTCTTCGGGCATACAAGGATATTCTTGTTTAATAGAATTTTTATCGAGATAACTGTCATATTTGCGGACATACCATGCAATTTGACTATCATCAAGTCCTTTTTCGTTTTTCAACCAGCGGATGCGCTCGATCAACCAAGAATCCTCTATTTTAGATAAATCAACACACTCGTCTCTGCGATATTCGTCGCTTTTCCACCATTCGAAAAACAAATTTACACAACTATTGCTATCCCATAAATCTTTTGCTTCATTCCAGCCGTTTGCTGTAGTTTCGTAAATAACAACCGCATTTGCGGTCAACGCTTCTCCCACGCTTTTTTGCATATCGCTAATGGATGCTTCGTAAAATGCAACCTCACTAAAATGGGCAAATTCAAGTGTCCTACTTCGTCCGGCGTCACCACCTGCCGTTGCAATTCGCCATGAACTGTTCAGTTTATCGAAAAACAATTCCTTTTTGCTATTGTACTTTTCGTGAGGCTTGACTATATCGGGCAAGGCGTTATAAACAACTTTTGCCTTGTCGTTAAAAATTGAATTAACGTTATCCGAACAGTCTGCTACGGTAAATCCCGAAAAATTCCTTCGGGTGATGGCATAACAAAGTTGCAATGCGGTAATTAATGTGGTAAATCCTTGTTGTCTCCCCTTTAAGATAAAATATGGTCTATCGGTTCGATATTTTTCGAATGCCGATAAAAATTCCTTTTGGACTGTGTTTAGAAAAAACGGAATTGATCTACGCTTTTTGTCAACGACGGTAAAAATCGCTTCTATGAGTAACCAAGGCTTTTCCCTTATAGCTGAGATAGCATCCCTATCCTTCAATATCTTTCTTGCCGAATATTCAATAAACAGCCTGTCTTTATCGGGATCTATCTCAAATAATTTTTTCCGTTTGGCTACTAATTCGTCTATAAGCACTCGAAGTCCTCGAATCCGGACATACTCTCACTTTCTCCCGTAGTCGTCGAATATATAGACAATACGTCTTTTATAGATAATGACTTGGATTCTAACGATAATTCTTGATAGAGTTTTTTATCCTCATCCGTTTCGATTCCTCTCAATATAAGCGATTTTAAAGTCGATTCTACATAGATTGCACGATCGAGTCGCAAACTCAACCACTCAAGTGCAGAATTCGATACGCTGACCTTATCCGGCAAGGTACCACCTACTTCTCAGAGTGTGTTTATCTCTGTTTTCGTCTAAAAAGCGTAGAATCTTTATCATTGTGTTACAAATTTCTTCATAACTCATTTTGTACTTTTTGAAAAAGTTTCCTACGCTTTGGTTGGTCTCTAAGAAGTCTTTAAGCATTTCGTAATCCTTTTTAGAAAGTCTACTCACTGCACGAGCATAGCGTCCTTTGATAACCCTTAAAGCTTTACGGTATTCAATTTTTTTCTTATTCAATATATCCTTATATTCGGCATATTTTTTTCTTGCGGAAAATCTTTTGATTTTCATTAGTTGTTTGTTGATATGCTTGATGCGCATAATATCCTCGTATACATTCGCCAAATCCTTGGGCAATGCCATTTTTGAACTTTTCAATGATTCTTTGAATAATTTATTACGATATTCTATATACTTAGTTTCAACCTTCCTCATACAAGTATATGAACAAAAACAGTCATCGCCGAATTTCCATCCGTACATATCTCTATCCTGTAATACAAATTCTTTACCGCATACAGGACATACATCGCTACCCATAAATAATTCTAACATCATATCACCTCCTTGTGTTTACATTTCACACATTTCAAAAAACCGATTACGCTCGCCTTAGTCCTGTCCACCGAATAATCCCATACCATTTCGCCTAAGCATTCGGGACACAACTCGAACTTGATTGCACGCTTTTTAAGTGCCTCGATGTATTCCGACAACTTAATATCGTGCGCTTCCCCCACGTTTTGAGAGCCGATAAATTCTTTACAGTTTATAAGACATGCTACTAACTCGTCCTTAGACATATCGGCTACTTCTCTTAATTTCACTCTTATCACCTCTCCTTGTAAAAATATTTAGCGGAACGCTCTGTTCTTCTTTATGCTAATATTATACATATCAAATGAGTGGTTGTCAATATAAAAGAACGGTTTGTTCCGTTAAATTTTTATTTTTTCTCTATACATTTTGAACAGTAAAAAAACGTAAAAAAATCGGGCAATTACGTCCGATGCAATTTTTACTTAGCAAAAATTAAGTTGTTAAGATTTGTAGATAAATATATGTGTCATTCTGAGCGAAAGACGAAGTCTGTAGTCGAACCCGCAAAGGCAATGTATAGCATTGGAATCTTATACCTTATTAATAAGGATGTCGTTCAATTTACTTAGTTAACGTCCGCAAGATACCAAACGATTGCATCGTTTGATTCTCGCTACGCTCGAATTTCGACTACGCTCAGTATGACGGCGGATGGGATCAGTATGACATATATAATTTTTTATCCATAATTTTGCAAAGCAAAACATCATTTATCATTATGCGTAGCATAACATCATTCGCAAATTCGCACTATCCTTCGAGTATGCCGAGTTTTTTACATAATTCGCTGAGTTTCTCTGCATCGTCGGATAATGACTTAGTATCCGGTTTTAGTTTTAAATCGCTCTCAAGTCGCTCCTCTACCCCCATAATAAACGACTTTTTGAGCTCTTCCATTTTATCAAGGACCTTACCTCCGTCGGTGTGAAGAAGTTCATAAGCATATTCTTCCCATTTGGCACGGAATATCTCCATTCGCGAAATCTCGGCTTCTCTCATAACCTCGATATCCTTCTTTATAGAATGTTCAAATTCAAGAGCGCGAATAAGTCCGTCAGATAATAGGGTTTCCTTATCTTTAAGACGAGTGAGTTCGCCTTTAAGCGCTATGATTTCCTCTTCTAATAGGTTTATCCTTTCCTTTAAGGTGTTCTCCCTCGATGCCGATTTGAGTTCGAGGGTGGATATATATTCTCGAACTTCTTTTTTATTATATCCGTTAAACTCTTTATTAAAAACTTCCATTACTTCCTCCACAAAAAAAGCAGACCGAATATAGCCTGCTTTTTAGCATAATATAGGTATATTCTATAAATATTTTATCCTATATTATGATGATTATTATGATTGATAATGTAGTTTTATATACTTTTTAGTTAGATAATTTGTGTACGCAAGCATTGGTTATGGTGTGCTCCGCTTTTGCAAACAATCCGTCTCCTCTATCGTATATATCAGCAATCTGAACTTCCTCAACCTTACCTTTCTCGGTTGTTTCATCTTCGTATTCCACTATAATCGAATCGCTGTCGGATACAGGTCCTGCATAAACGAGGTCGCACAAATTCATAAATATTTTCTCGCCCTTACAAGGCTTGTTTTTGACGAGAGGAATTTCGCTCGCAAATACGCGCTTAACATAACCGGCAGACGTAATATAGAGAAGATCGGTAAAATCGTCGATAAATCCTGCATAGATTACGCAATCGTCCTTATCTTCAACCTTCATACATCCGGTACCTTGAGTAAGTCTGCCTTTTACGATAAAGTCGCTTCCGTTAGTTTTAACAACCTTACCCCTCTTACTGACAAGGAATACATTCTTATCTTCGATTTCTTGAACGCTAACAACATATTCATTTTCATCTTTGAATTTGATGGCTTGTCCGTAGGTTACCTTGACGTTGTTAAATTCGGATAATGACGTGTATCTCACCGCACCGCTCGATGTGAAGGTTGCCACTGTACGAGATTCAGTCTCTTCATCGGCAACTACAAATACCTTAACGATACGCTCGTTATCTGAGGCTTCCCTACAAAGTTTCTTGGCACTTACACCCGAATCTCTAAGCCTCGACTCCTTAAGGTCGTCACAGTAAATTCTTAGATAATTACCCTTATCGGTAAAACAGTATAGTACATTATCCGATGCAGCGGGCACTACGTCCTTAACCGATGATGAGAAGGTAAACGAACTAACATCTTTACTGGACTGAGAAATGCTTCTATTTGTAATATAGTTAATAGTACCGTTGTTTCTCAATACCAATACGCCTTGACTAACCTTATTTTGAAGATCATTAACTTCGGTAAAGCATAGTTCGGCATCGGTGGAAATGGTCGATCTACGAGGTTGACGATACTTATTCTTGATGACGTTCAACTCTTTAATTACAACTTCGTATTGACGCTTTTCGCTCTCAACTATCGCCTTCAATTCGGCTATCTTAACCTTGATATCTGCAATTTGTTGTTTTAAATCGTTAACTTCGAGAGCGGTCAAACGGCGCAAACGCATTTCGAGAATAGCATTGGCTTGTCTTTCAGTAAGTGAAAAACGAATACGCAACGTACTTCTCGCATCGGTGATTCCGTTTGCCTTCTTGATGATTCTAATAACTTCGTCGATATTATTGATCGCAATCAATAAACCTTGTAATATCTCCTCGGTTTCTTGCGCCTTTTTAAGATCGAACATCGAACGATTTCTGATAACTTTACGTTGATATTCAACATAATAATTCAGCATTTCCATCAAACCCATCAACTTAGGTTTACCTTCGGCAATTGCTACCATATTGAATGCAACGGTATTGCTGAGCGCTGTTTGCTTGAACATAACCTTGATGATATCGGCTATATCGGCACCCTTTTTGAGTTTGATTACGGCACGAATACCGTTACGGTCGGATTCGTCTACAATGTCGTTTATTTGAGTATAAGGCTCTTTTTTAGCATCCTTATATTCGGCAATTTTTTGTAATACAACTTGCTTATTGACTTGATAAGGGAACTCGGTAAATACGATATTACGCTTATCACCCTCTCTCTCGATGTGGAATTTCGCTCTTAAAGTGACCTTACCTTTACCTGTGGTGTATGCTTCGACAAGTTCGGTAGGAATGATTTCACCGCCGGTGGGAAAGTCGGGACCGGGAATATATTCCATCAATTTTTCAAGCGTAAACTTTTTACGTTGATTTTTAGCCTCTATCAAAGCAATGGCACCGTTGATGACTTCGGTAATATTATGAGTCGGAATACTGGTGGAAAGTCCGATTGCAATACCCGATGCACCGTTAACCAATAAGTTAGGGAATCTGCCGGGTAAAGTATCAGGCTCCTTTAGCGTATCGTCAAAGTTGGGAGAGAACGTTACGGTATCCTTATCGAGATCTGCAAGCATCTCCATCGCGATGGGAGCCAATCTTGCTTCGGTATAACGCATAGCCGCCGCGCCGTCTCCGTCGGCAGAACCGAAGTTACCTTGTCCCTCTACCAACGTAGTACTCATATTGAATGACTGAGCAAGTCTAACAAGGGCATCATATACGGAAGTATCGCCGTGAGGGTGATATTTACCTAAACATTCACCGACAATTCTCGCGCACTTTTTATAAGGCTTATCGGGAGTGTTACCCAATTCGTTCATAGCATAGAGAATTCTTCTTTGAACGGGTTTCAAGCCGTCCTCAACTCTCGGAAGTGCTCTTTCTAATATTACATACTCGGAATACGGCATCATCGCATCGTGCATAACCGTTTCCATAGTACTTTCGATTATCCTTGGATTATAGTTTAGTTCGTTAGTATCGCTCATAATTAGTCTTTCCTCTCGAATTTATCAACTTTATTGAAGTTGGCATGTTTAGATATGTATTCCTTACGCAAGTCCGAATCGGCGCCCATAAATATGGTAAGCATTTTTTCAGCTTGTGCAACATCCTCGATATTAACTCTTGCCAAATATCTCGTTTCGGGATTCATGGTGGTTTCCCATAACTGATCGGAATTCATTTCGCCCAAACCCTTATATCTCTGCAATCTATAATTCTTACCGAATTCTTTAAGTGCATCGTCAAGTTCGGCATCGGAGTAAACATATTTAACTACATCCTTTTTCTCTATTCTATATAGAGGTGGCATTCCGATATATAGATGTCCCGCCTCAATCAAAGGACGCATATATCTATAGAAGAAAGTCATAAGCAACGATCTAATGTGTCCACCGTCTTGGTCGGCATCGGCTAAAATGACAACTTTATGATATTTTAGATTATCAAGATTGAAATCGTCACCGAAACTTGCTCCAAAAGCGGTAATTATGGTACGAATTTCGTCGTTTTCGAGAATCTTTTCAATTCTTTGTTTTTCGACATTCAACGGCTTACCTCTAAGCGGTAAGATCGCTTGGGTAAATCTATCTCTGCATTGTTTAGCCGTACCGCCTGCGGAATCACCCTCAACGATGAATATCTCGTTCAATTCGGGTTTCTTACCAATTGCAGGTGCAAGTTTACCGAGCAAAGGATTGGAATTGGCGCTTGCCTTTTGTCTTGCCTGTTCCTTAGCCTTTTTACTGGCCAATCTCGCTCTTTGAGCACTAAGCGCCTTATTTAGAATAGCATCCGCTATACTTGCATTTCCTTTAGCATTGAGGAATTCGGTGACCTTTTCGTTGGTAACCTTATCGACATATGGTCTTGCAAACGATGAACCTAACTTATCCTTGGTTTGACCTTCGAACTCGGGATTGGCAATCATCATAGATATGATACATACAAGTCCTTCTCTAAAGTCGTCGCCGTTAAGCATTAAAGATCCGTCCTTCTCCCTATCGCTTTTCTTAACGTGGGTTTTAGCATATTCGGTCAAAGCCTTAGTTAAGCCCGACTTAAATCCTACATCATGCATACCGCCACCGGGCGTACGAACGTTATTGACGTAACTGACGATGGTTTCGTTATACGAGTCGGTATATTGCATAGCAACTCTTAACTCAACATCCTTCTCGATACATTCGAAATAAATCGCTTTATCGTGAATGGTGCGTTTACCCTGAACCATATAGGAAATGTAATCGGCAATATTATTAGGATAATTATAAACAATAGGTTCGAAAGGACCGTATTTTCCGGGATTAGTTATTTGTCTACGGTCTTCGATCTTAATAGTGATTCCTTTAACAAGATATGCCGTTTCTTGTAATCTCGTAGTTATGATGTCCAAATCCCATTCAATAGTATCGAGAACAGACCTATCGGGCATAAAATGAACCAAAGTACCGGTATCGTTAGGATCGTCGAGCTTGCCCAAAATTTGAAGATCAGTTACACGATGACCACAATGTAAAACGCCCGTAGCATCGACAAAATTCTTAAATTTTTGATAGTAAATATAACCGTCACGCTTGGATGTAATCTCAATCCACTCGGACAATGCGGTAACTACCGACGCACCTACGCCATGCAGACCACCGGCGAATTTATAGTTTTCGTTATTGAACTTACCGCCCGCCTTAGAGGAACAGTATATAAGTTCGAGTCCAGATTTTTTTTGTGGTCCGAGTTTAAGTTCCGCCTCCGAATACGCGGCGGGAACACCTCTACCATTATCCTCTACCGAAAGACTGCCATCGTCATAAATAATAAGGGTTAATGTATCGCCATGCTCATTAGCAATCTCATCTACAGCATTATCCATCAATTCCCAAATAAGGTGGTGAAGACCGAGTTTACTCGAATTGGTTACGTACATACCCGGTCTTTTACGGATATGCTCAAGGTCGGTCAACTGCGAAATACTATCTGTATTATAGTTATCCGCTACCTTTTCGACCTTTTCTAAATCATCGGTTTTTAGTGCTTTATTATCCTTCGCCATTATGATTCTCCTCAATTTAAGATAATTAGATTATACACTATGATTTAAACAATTACAAGTATTTAGAAAAAATAATTAGTATACTTTTTATACGGTACATATTGTATAGTTTGCTTTTTTGTATTTAAAATAATCTAAATAAGATTTCAATTTGTATTTTTTTATAAAATATACTTTGTATATTTTATAAATTCAAAATATGTACTTTTTGTACAGTATAAATGTTATAGAAAAAGGGGAAAGCATTTATCAATTCACACTTTCTCCTTTTAAAATGATTATTAATTGATTTTTCTTACAAAATACTCTAAATAATTCGATATATTAATTATACGAATCAATTATCTTCTTAAGAAACTCTATATACTCGTCACGAACTTTGGCAGGTTCTATAATCTTAATCTTGTCACCAAAAGTTACGAGCCATTGGAAAAATACAGGGCTGACTTGCACCTTGGTGCGGAAGTAAAATTGATGATCTCCGTAAGGGTTAGCATTAAGTTCGTGTCCGAACTTATCCAAGATAACCTCGGTAAGCGAATTATCTACAAGCAACTGCACTCTAACAGTCTCGCCCAAAAACATTGAAAACGATTCGTTCTTATGCTGAGATAAATCGAATTTTTTCATCCAAGTCGGATGTGATAGCGGTTTATCGCTAATTTCGGAACATTCCATGCGGTCTACTCTATAATTAGCAACTTGCGTATACTTATCACCGAAGCCGACGAAATAATAGTTACCGTAACTGAATATAAGCCCTACAGGGTTAACCTCGTAATAATCGCCGTTTTTACGATACTTACGCTCACCGTCATAGCGATAATCGAAATACTTAAATCGAATCTTCTTATCCGCTTGAAGCGCCGAATTGATAATATCGACATTGTACCAAATTTGCTCGTTATCGTGTTTATCTCTCAAGCTCGTATTCAAATTACGCATAAGAGAAGAATAACTGCTTTTACAAGCTAATCTCGTAAGCTTGGTTGCTAACTGCTCGCTCTTCTTAGTGGTAATAAAATTAGCCGAAAAGACAGCGTCTATAAGCATCCTTATCTCAGCTTCGTCGAACGATCTGTCCGACACAAAATAACGATTACGATTAGAACGAATACACATTACTTCAAAACCATATTGATTCAATAAATCAATATCTCTATATAGCGTCTTACGATCGACAAGAAGACCTTCCTTCTTAAGTCTCTCGATAATAGTAACGGTATCCATGGGACAACTCTCGTCCGTTTCTGTCCTAAGTAGTTCCCAAAGTTTAAGTATTCTGATCTTTTTTATTGAATGTTCATCTACCATTTACAAGTCCTTGCCCTATGTTTTTTTCTTTCGACCAAACGTCTGTTCACTTTATTATATAACACAAACATACCTGTCGTCAAGAGGGAAGAACAAAATATTGCAGAAATGATGTAAATAATAGTCATAGTTAAATCTCCTCTGATTTGTTTACATGGATATTATAACATCTTTTCGAATGTAAGAAAAGAGGGAGTTGTCCTCTTTTAGGGACAACTACCCTCTCAATTTGTCTTAATTTTTACCCAAATTATACGGGGTTTTTTCTCGGTCTACCACGACGCTTTTTAGGTGGTTCTTCCGCACTTGCTTCGGGAGCAACCGAAGCTTGGGGCTCCGCTTCAACCTTCTTTTCTACAATGGGTGCTTGAGCCGGTTCGTCGCCGATAATAGGCGGTATTACTATTTCGGGCTTGGGTGCAACAGGTGCAGTCGGTTTTACCGGTGCATTTTCCTTAACTTGTTCGTTATTACCGTAATTATTTTCATAATTATTACCGTAACTGGGAACAGATTGAGAATTATATCCTGCTTGAGGTTGAGCTCCGTATCCGGAATTTTGTACCGAGCGTTGCTGATATCCGCTACGATTATAACCGCTATTATAGTTATTTTGTCCGTTATTATTGTAATTCGAACGATTATATCCGTTATTACGTTGGTTATATTGATTATTCTGTTGAGGTCTCCTATTATTCCTATTTTGATTAGGAATATAGGTCCTACCGGAATAATTATTGTTTTGTCTCGGTTGATTATATCCGCCTTGTGATTGACCTTGTGAATTATATCCGTTTTGCTGTTGCATTTGTTGGTTATATCCACCCTGTTGTTGATTTTGTTGATAATAACCGCCTTGATACTGTCCTTGCTGATAATAACCGCCTTGTTGCTGGGGCGTACCTTGTTGATAATAACCGCCTTGAGGTTGCATGCCCGGACGATAACTACCCGGTGTTCCGTACGGTGCCGATCCGTCAAGTTGATCACAGAAATAGTTTTCTTGATATTGAGAATTAGGTTGTCCGTAATACTGACCGTAGTTATAGTCAGGGTTATATTGCGGTTGAGCGTATCCTTGATATTGAGAATTATATTGAGGTGCCTTTTGTTGGTTACGCTGACGAGGTTGACGTTCCGATGCTTGTTTCATCTCCTCGCGTTGATAACGTTCACGCTCCCTTATCATATCGGTGGTGGGATCGACCTCACCGGGCTTCAATTCTTCGTAAGGTTCACAGCCTAAGTACTCCATGAATCTCTTAAATCCGGCTAAGCCCTCTTCGTCGTCCTTAAATACGGCTGTACATCTCAATACCTTCTCACAAATGTCGGATACGAAATCGTGTATCGCATTATCGACGTTAGCGGGATCGCTCTTATCGACTTCGGTCAAAAGTTTAACGATAAGCGGTCCATACGGGCTCAACGGGTTATTAACGTCACTCAACGTCTTCTTGGTAATTTTGGTTCTACCGTAAACGATATCTTTGATTTGTTCAAAAATACCTGCAAGTCTACCTGGAAGTACAAAACAACCCATTACTTCGATAACTCCTATACCCTCTTTCTTGATAAAATGCATATCTTCTGTCGGGTGGAAAATACCATAAGGATGCTCTTCGTCTGTACGATTATTCCTAAGGAATAATTCGGCATAACAATCTCCTCTCTCAAGGTGGAAAACAGGGGTTATCGCATTATGCAACGTATCACCTGTATGGGAAATGATATTGCACTTCTCATCATTATATTCTTCCCATTTTTTATTAATAAAACTGACCGCTCTAATGAATTCGTCTTTGTCCTTAGTCTTAACTCTCACAACCGAGTTGTACCAATCGAGAACGGAGAATTTTACACCCGGGAAATCATTGTGGAAATATTGAAGCTTCAGTGCCGACCTTAACTCGGGCATAACCTTGGAGCCTGCTTGATAATGGTCGTGACTCAATATACTACCGCCTACAATGGGAAGCGGTGCATTGGAACTAACAAAATAATGAGGAATATTTTCCAACAACTCGAGCATTCTGCCAAATGCCTTATATCCCGACACCATCGGTCTATGTTGACCGTCAAACATTATACAATGTTGGTCGAAATATCTATAGGGAGAAAATTGCATATACCACACACCGTCGTTTTCTAACGGAATGGGGATATATCTCAAAGTTTGTCTTGCGGGATGATTAATTCTACCCGGATAGCCCAAATTCTCCTTACAGAGCATACACTTTGGATAATTAGTTTGAGGCATTGCCTTGGCTAATGCTATCTCTTTAGGATCTTTTTCGGGGCGTGCACAATTTACATTGATATCCAATTTTCCTTTAACACCCTCGTAAGTCCAAGAAATATTGGTATCCAATAAAGGTTGATTGATATAGGTGCTGTTTATACAAAACTTATAAAACCATGAGGTTGCCTCTCTAATACCGTCGGTAAGAACGATATCATCGAATCTATGAACAACACACGAAGGTGACGCCATAACATAACCCATCAACTTGGTCTTAAAACGCTCTTTACCGTATTCATCGATCATGCCGACGTGCAATGCGTAATCAGCAATTGGGGTAAGTAAATCTTTATAGAGATCTTCTTCAAATACTGCGGGAATGTCTACAGGTTCGGTTATTCCGAACAACTCTGCCATTTGGTTATTGGCATAATAACCATCCATAATATCGAGTTCGAGATTATCGATACCGTACCTAATTAACTGCGATATCTTGACAGCCAAAAGTTCTTTACTAATTAGTTCCATAAAAAATCCTCGTATAATATTTTTATTTTAATTAAATTTTTTCTTTTTCCGTTGCAATGCATATGCTTTTGTGCTATAATCAATACTGTAACGAACACATACATATATGTTCTTTATTATACAAATAGAAACGCACATCGTTTTTATTTTCAATATAATTATAAAGGATGTTTATCAAAATGGCAAGTACTATTTTAAATAATTTATCAAAAGATTCTATGCTTTATGAAAAAATTGCCGTTAATCCGGATTCTTACTTTTTCAAAAGAGTAGAAATCATTAGATCCAAGCATCAATCTCTGTTCGGTAATGCCGATAATTTGAGATATTTTTCTTCCCCCGGTAGAATCGAAATTTGCGGTAACCACACCGACCACCAAAACGGTGAAGTATTATGTGCCTCCGTCAACCTCGATACCCTTGCGGTAGTCAGTCCTACTCAAGCATCGGAAATCGTTATTTGCTCAATTGGATATCCTATTATCAAGGTTGATTTGAACGATTTAAGTTTGGTTGATTGCGAAATCGGTTCAAGTACCGCTATCGTTAAAGGCGTTTGTAAGTATTTCGTAGATCACGGCTACAATATCAAAGGCTTCAACGCTTGTGCTACTTCTAACGTATTCAAGGGTGCAGGTATCTCGAGTTCGGCAAGTTTCGAATTACTCATTTGTACCATTTTAAACGAATTATTCAACGAAGGTAAAATCGATCCTATCGAAATGTCTGTTGCATCTCACTATGCCGAATCGGTTTATTTCGGTAAACCGTGCGGATTGCTCGACCAATGTGCTATTGCTTTCGGTGGTATTTGTTATATCGATTTTAAATCGGGTATGCCCGAAGCTACAAGCATTCCCGTTTCACTTCCCTTAAACGTCATCTTGGTAAATACCGAGGGCGACCACTCTAATCTTACCGATCAATATGCTCAAATCAGAATTGACATGAACGATGTTGCTAAGCAATTCGGTAAAAAGGTTTTAAGAGAGGTTGACGAAAAGGACTTCTACGCAAATATGCCCGCCCTCCGCTCTAAAGTTAGCGGAAGAGCAATCTTGAGAGCTATCCATTTCTATAACGAAAATCGCAGAGTGGAAAATGCAAGAGATGCCGTTATCAACGGTGATATGGACGCATTTTGCGAGGCAATCAACGCATCGGGAGAGAGTAGTTTGGCTTATTTACAAAACTGCTATCCCTCGGGTGACTATGCTCAGGTTATTCCCTCCGCAGTTGAAGTTCTCAAGAGTTTAGAAGGAATCAAAGCGGGAAGAGTTCACGGCGGTGGATTCGCAGGAACCGTTTTAGCCTTAGGCGAAAAGACAGAAGAATTTACTCAGGGCAAAATCCTTGACAGGGTTTTCGGGCATGATAACTACTATGTAGTAAGCATTCGCCCTACAGGTGCTACCGAAATCACTAAGGAGTTATTACACGATGAACAACTTATTATCCATTAATAGAATTGCCTTTAAAATAGGTAACCTTGAAATTTATTGGTATGGTATCATCATAACAGCTGCTATACTAATAGCTACCATTTATTGCGTTTTTGAGTTCAAGCGTCATAAAGCATCGGTCGATTACGTACTTACCCTATTCTTATGGGTTATTCCCCTTGCAGTTATTTTTGCAAGATTAGCATACGTCATATTCCATCCGTCCGATTTCTTTCCTTTTGTAAGCGGTAATAGAGAAACATGGTGGGAAGGTTTCCTCAATATGTGGGATATTCGCAGTGGCGGTATAAGTATACTCGGGGCGATCCCCGGCGGTGCACTCGGAGCGTTCCTAAACCATATAACCAACAAAGAAAAAGTCAATTTCATGGAAGTATTGGATTGTTTAGCACCCGCTATGATTTTGGGGCAAGCATTAGGTAGATGGGGCAACTTCGTCAATCAAGAATTGTACGGTAAGATCGTAACCAATCCCGACTGGCAATTTTTCCCCTTTGCCGTATACATCGAAAAAATGAGCGGTTGGTATCAAGCAACATTCTTCTATGAAATGGTACTCAACCTAATCGGATTTGCGATTTTGATGGTTATCGGTAGGAAAGTTAAGAAAAATTTGGCAAGTTTGACGTTCTACCTAACCTACTATCTTGCAGTAAGATCATTTATGGAATCATTGAGATCGGATGCGGTTGCCGCTAACGGAATCCGCGTAGGCGTGGTTGGTTGTGCAATAGGTGCAGTATTAGCCTTTACCGTTTTCATGTTGATTTGCTTCGATGTAATTAAAACCGGTGTTCCTAAGTACGCTATAGAGGCGGTTGATGAAAGTCCTACAGAACAAACGGATCAATCGGAAGAGAATAACGAATAATGTAAAATCACTTAGGAGATAATTATGAGAAATTTGACTTTATTGACAGACCTATACGAACTTACTATGATGTACGGGTATAAAAAGTCCGAAACAGATTATAAAGAAGCCGTTTTCGATCTATTTTTCCGCGGTACAACCGAAATAAGTTATGCCGTTGTTGCAGGTCTCGATCAAGCAATCGATTATATTCAAAATTTGCGTTTCGACGAGGATGATATAGAATATTTGCGTTCGCTTAACTTGTTTGACGAAGAATTCCTCGCTATGCTCGGTGAAGATTTTAAATTCACAGGCGATATCTATGCAATGCCCGAGGGAAGTATCGTATATCCTAACGAGCCGATTATAACAGTTAAAGCACCCATTATCGAAGCACAACTTATAGAAACTGCCCTACTTTGTATCATCAATCACCAAACCTTGATCGCTACTAAGGCAAGTAAAATAGTTCAAAACACATCCTCCACCGTAATGGAATTCGGTTTGAGAAGAGCACAAGGTCCCGATGCAGGTATTTACGGAGCAAGAGCCGCCCTTATAAGCGGTTGTTCGTCTACAAGTAACGTACTTGCGGGCAAAATGTTCAATATTCCCATTTCGGGAACGCATGCCCATAGTTGGGTTATGAGTTTCCCCGATGAGATTACCGCATTTAGAGAATATGCAAAACTATTTCCCGATGCTTGTTTGCTTTTGGTAGACACCTACGACACACTCGAACAAGGTATTCCGAATGCTATTACCGTTTTCAAAGAATTAAGAGCAAGCGGACACAAACCTTTAGGTATCAGAATCGACAGCGGTGACCTTGCTTATTTGTGCAACAAAGCAAGAGAAATGCTCGATGCTAACGGTTTCGAAGATGCAATTATTTGTGCAAGCGGTGACATTGACGAAAACGTACTTATCTCTCTAAATCAACAGGGAGCAAAAATCGACTCATACGGAATCGGTACTAAGTTAATTACAAGTTATTCTAACCCTGCTTTGGGCGGTGTATATAAACTCGCCGCAATCACCGAAAACGGTGTTTTGACTCCTAAACTAAAAATAAGTAACACTATGATAAAGGTTACCAATCCGGGACTCAAAAAGGTGGTAAGATTCTACGATAACGAATCGGGTAAGGCAATTGCCGACCTAATAATGCTAAAGGACGAAATCAATCCTCAAGGCGAACCCTATAGAATATTCGATCCCGAAAATCCTTGGAAAGAAAAAACTGTCGTCAATTACCATGTAGAAGAATTACAAGTTCCCGTATTTATTAACGGAGAGTTGGTATACAACAGACCTACTCTTAAAGAGATTCAAGCATTCCACAAGCAATGCATCGACAATATGTGGGAACAATATAAGAGAATAACAAACCCGCATATCTATAAAGTTGACCTATCTCAAAAACTTTATGACTTAAAAATGGAATTATTAAAACGCAAATAATAGACATAAAAAAAAGAACTCTCGCGAGTTCTTTTTTTATGAGCAAATGCTCTTAGTTACAGTGTTATTTTGCAATTTCAATACTACGCAACTCTCTTATAACGCAAACCTTGATTTGTCCCGGATAGTCCAATTCGGTCTCCAACCTCTTGGCAATCTCTTTTGCGGTAAAGTAAGTCTTACTATCATTAACCTCGTCAGGCTTGACCATAACTCTGATCTCTCGACCTGCTTGGATAGCGTAGGATGATTCGACTCCGGGGAAATCGTTAGCAATTCTTTCGATACTCTCAAGTCTCTTGACGTAATTCTCGATCGAATCTCTTCTTGCACCCGGTCTTGCACTGCTGATTGCATCGGCAGCTTGTACTATCATTGCTATTAACGTCTTAGCCTCTACATCGCCGTGGTGTGCTTGGATAGCATGGATAACTTGAGCGTTTTCTTTATATTTCTTGGCTAATTCGACACCGATAGATATATGGGTACCCTCGACTTCATGGTCGATTGCTTTACCTATATCGTGAAGCAAACCCGCTCTCTTAGCAATTTTAACATCTGCACCGAGTTCGGCTGCAATAATTCCCGATATATAGGATACCTCGAGGGAGTGCTGTAATACGTTTTGTCCGTAACTTGTACGATACTTCAAACGTCCTAATAGCTTGACTAATTCGGGATGTAAATGCATAATGCCCGAATCATAGACTGCTAATTCGCCTGCCTCTTTCATCTGATTCTCAATGTCAACTTTGACTTTATCGACAACCTCTTCAATCTTTGCCGGGTGAATTCTACCGTCGGCAATAAGCCTTTCGAGCGATACACGTGCAATTTCACGTCTAACCGGATCGAATGCCGATAGCGTAACTACATCGGGTGTATCGTCAATAATTACATCCACGCCTGTAGCGTTTTCGAGTGATCTAATGTTTCTACCGACTCTACCGATAATTCTACCTTTCATTTCCTCGTTAGGAATGGGTACTACCGATATGGCTACTTCGGATACTTGGTCGGTGGCACACTTTTGAATTGCCAATGCAATCAAATTCTTTGCCTTCTTCTCCGCCTCATCCTTCGCTTGAGCCTCGATATTCTTAGCAGTCTCATAAGCGTCCTTTTTGGCATCCTCTACTATTTGTTGAACAAGTTCGGCTTTTGCCTCGTCACGAGTCAATCCCGCCACTCTCTCGAGTTCTTGTTCGATGCCTTGCTCTTTAACCTTAAGACTCTCTTGATATTTGGTCAATTCTTTATCTCTGTTTTCAAGTTGAATCTTACGATTTTCCGCATCTTGAAGTTTACTGTCTAATGCACCTTCTTTGCGGTTGAGTTGCTCCTCTCTCGATTGTAAACGACTTTCGGTTCTCGATAACTCCGCTCTTCTATCTCTGGTTTCTCTGTCCAATTCACTGCGAAGTCTATGCTGTTCTTCTTTTGCTTCCAACAGAGCCTCTTTACGCAATTGCTTTGCCTCAACTCTGCCTTCATCGACTATGCGTTTTGCCTCTTCTTTTGCGCCGTTAAATTTGTTGCGTAAATAGATGCGGTAGCTGATAAACGTAACTAAAAATCCTACAATACATGCAGCAACTGCAATCAATGCAACTCCATACCACGGCATAGCAGACAACAACACGGTCGAAACCATACTGTTAATCATTACTGAACCTCCTAATATTCTATTTTCAAGCAACAAGCATTATATAAATCAAGATACCTACCAAACAATGCCTTTGGCGGTACCAAAACGGAATAACGCTGAATATACCTTATAAATTATACACCCATTTTAAGCAACTGTCAATATCGATTTTATTTTATTTTATTATTATTTATATTATTTATTATTAATTTTATAGTGTAGATATATAAATATTAATTATTAGGATAAATGGAACGTAAGTTTCGCTACTTAAAATCGTTCGCAAGATACCAAATTATCTTTTTGTTACCGTCCAAGATACTGCTCGGTTGCCTTACACTGCTACGCAGTTCGACTACAGACTTTGTCTTCCGCTCAGTATGACGGGACGGAAACAAGTATGACGGCGAACGAAATTCCGCTCAGTATGACTTTTGATGATGCTGTACTATGCATTCTTCTGCTCAGTATGACATAAAGAAATTCACCCCCGCACGATACTTCAAGTGCCGAGGTGAAAATACTTATTTTTAGAAAGATTGTTTTATCTTATTTATTGTTTTCTTCTGTTGATTCGCCTTTCAAACTCTTTTTGATAAGGTCCTCGATTTCAAGAAGCAAATCAGGATTATCGCTAAGATATTGAATGGTTTTATCTCTACCTTGTCCGATCTTATCGCCGTTATAACTGAACCAACTACCCGTTTTTTGGATAATGCCTTGTTCAACACCTAAGTCTACAATACATCCTGCGCGGGAAATACCCTTACCGTAGATGATGTCGAATTCGGCAGTTCTAAAAGGCGGTGCCATCTTGTTTTTGATAACCTTGATGACTGTCTTATTACCGACTACATCAGCTCCGTCTTTCAAAGCATCCTTTTTACGAACGTCCATTCTAACACTCGAATAAAATTTCAAAGCTTTACCGCCTGGAGTAGTTTCGGGATTACCGAACATAATGCCGACCTTTTCTCTGAGTTGGTTGATAAAAATCAAACATGTATTTGTCTTGCTAATTATGGCAGTTAATTTTCTTAAGGCTTGTGACATAAGTCTTGCTTGTAGACCTACGTGATTTGCAGCCATATCGCCCTCGATTTCGGCTTTCGGTGTAAGTGCGGCTACAGAGTCGACTACTATGATATCGATTGCCGATGAACGTACAAGTGCTTCTACAATATCGAGCGCTTGTTCGCCGTTGTCGGGTTGAGAAACGAGAAGATCATCGATTTTAACACCGAGATTTTGAGCATAACGTGGATCTAATGCATGTTCGGCATCGATGAAAGCAGCCGTACCGCCCATCTTTTGTGCTTCGGCAATTATATGTAAACAAACCGTGGTTTTACCCGAACTTTCAGGTCCGTATACCTCGATAACTCTGCCTCTCGGCACACCGCCTACACCCAATGCAAGGTCAAGGCTTAAACAACCGGTAGGAATGACTTCGACGTCTTGTGTAAAGTCATCGTTAAGTTTCATTATAGCACCCTTACCGAAATTCTTTTCTATCATTGCCAATGCATTTTCAAGCGCTTTGGCTTTATCGGTCGGTTCTACTACTTCGGTATTCTTTTTCTTTTCTGCCATAGTTATTCTCCTTATTTCTTATAATTCTCTATGAATCCCTCAAGATATGATCCGAGTGAGTGAGCAAGAATCATATTTAAGGCTATTTTTACTGCTTGTTCGCGGATTTCGTTTCTATCTCCCTCGAGTTGGAAACCCATAACGGCTGAATGTATTCCTTTGGAAAGAGCAATGTATACCAATCCGACGTTTTTGCATACTCCGTCACCCTTTGGACCTGCAATACCCGTGGTAGATACGCCCAAAATAATTCTTTGGGATTGGAAAAGTCCTTCAGCCATTTCTAAGGCTACTTCGGCACTTACCGCACCATATTTTTTTAGAGTTTTCTCTTTAACGCCGAGTAATTCGATTTTCGACTCGTTGGAATATGCAACGATACCGCAATCCAACACTTCCGATGCTCCGGGTACTTCAACCAATGCGGAGGCAAGTAAACCGCCTGTAACACTTTCGGCGAAACTCATGGGGAATTTTTCACGCTTCAAATATGTATAAACATACTTTGCGGCGACTTTGGTTCTATAGTCTAAAACATAGTTACGACCAAATGACGGATCGATACATTCTTCGTAACTAAGAACTGTTTTTTCACCGAGTTTATAGATAGGTGTTCCTTTAATTTCACGGACCTTTTCCAATTTGATCACATGATGCGATTTAGTCATTTTCATATTATTCCTCCTCTATTGGGTTATTATTATCGGCATCAGAATCCGAAGCCGTTTGTTTCGATAATGATTCTTTTATGATTTTACGGTTGATATAAAAGTACCTTATTCCCGATATTACCGTCAATACAAATGCAACAAAGAACAATACCGAACCTAAATACTTGAATATATCGGAGAATATACCTTCAACCGAGAAATCGGATGCAAGTGATTTACCGAGGTACATTACAGGTATTGCGATATTAACGAAAATGGTTTTAAATTTACCGAATCCGTCCGCGGCAAGTACATAGCCCTTTTTAAGCACTACCGACCTCATCCAGCTGACAAGGATCTCTCTAAGTATCATTATCGCAACGAATGCTATCGATATGTATTGAGGATGTATGATCCCCGAAATCAATCCGCATATCATACCCGAAATGGAAATCGCTTTATCGGCAATAGGATCAAGCAATTTACCAAGGTTGGTGACGGTATTGGTTTTACGCGCTATATATCCGTCAAGCGAATCAGTTACCGCCAACATCGTATAGAGCAAGCCCGCTACCAAGAAATGGGACTTGAAACTCACCAATGCTATAACGATAAATACCGGTACGAATACTATTCTCGTCAATGTTATTATTGTCGCTTTTGTAATAGGTTCTTTCATACTATCTCTCCTATAAGGTCAAAGCCGTCTAATCCGGTGATGCGTACATCATATATTTGTCCTTGCTCTACCATCTCTTTAGAAGTGAAATACACCTTAGTGTCGACGGTCGGGTGCTGAATATCTAAGTGTCCTACGAATAAATTTTTATCATAATCGATATAATCGAAGGTGACCTTTTCGATACGTCCTACATGTTCCTTCATCTTATGATAGGTAACTTTGGATTGAGTTTTTTCGAGTTGTTTTAGTCTACGCTTTTTGACAAATTCCCTAACTTGTCCGTCGAAGGAAAATGCCGGCGTATCGTACTCACGATAATACGGGAAGAATCCTGCATATGTGATATACCCTTTTTCTATGAAATCCACAAGCTTAAGGAATTGCTTTTTAGTTTCACCTGGGAATCCGGTAATAAAGGTGGATCTTACGGTGATTCCTTTAGAAATAAGTTCCTTCAAAAGCTTGATAATTTCCGATTCGGTGGATCGCCTATTCATCGATTTCAGTATATCGTCATCGATATGCTGTAAGGGAATATCTATGTATTTGACTATATGAGGATCTTTGGCAATTCTCATAATAAGATCGTGGGTAACCGCCTCGGGATAACAATACATCAAACGAATTTTCTTCACGCCCGCATTCTCCAACTTATCGATAAGTCCGATCAAATCGGTTTCACCGTAACGATAACGGGTGACATCCTGTGCGACCAAGATAAACTCTTCGGTATTATAATTATCCATAAGGAATTGTGCTTCCTTAACGATTTTATCGGGAGCAACTGCTCTATATCCTCCGCGAATTCTCGGAATTGCACAGTAGGCACAACAGTTATCGCACCCGTCCGCAATTCTCAAGAATGCATAATGAGGATTATTATCAAGCATCCTCTCCAAGCATATAGGCTCTTGAATGCCGTGGTTCTGAAGTCTTATCCGCTTGTTTTCATATACATTATACACTACTTCGCATATATTTGCATAGTGTTGATTGTCCAAAAATGCGGACACTTGGGGCATTTCTTCCAATAAATCTTCTTTTCTATGCCTCATAGGTAGGCACCCTGTAACTATTACCTTCGCACCTTTAGCATGCTCGTCAAGTATAGTTGCTATACTCTCATCCTCGGCGGAACGAATAAACGCACAGGTATTGATAACAACTACGTCGACTTCCTCTGTTACGATTTCGAATTCTTTACTCAATAGAGATAGTAGATATTCACTCTCGACTCTGTTCTTATCACAGCCTAAGCTTATTAGACTTACTTTAATTTTCGCCATTAGTTACATCCTCTAAATAATCAGGCAGATCCTCAACGGAAATAAGCATTTGTCTTGGTTTACTGGAACCTACGACTTCTTCCTCGATAATACCTAATTCATTCATTTTATCTATTATTGTTGCGGCTTTATTGAAGCCTATACGGAATTGACGCTGTAATCTACTGATGCTTATTGCACCTAAACGAGTAGCAAATCTCAGCGAATCGTTCCATAGTTCATTGAAATTCTTTTCCCTTTGCTCGCTTGCTGTGGGTTTTGTGACAGTTTCGCCTGTAATCATAGTGTCGGGAATGGTCGGGGTTTGAGTAAAGATTGTGTTATATGCATCCTCATCGGGCTCAAAATCGTTATTATCCTTAACGTAATCGGTTATGTCGTTTACCTCGCGATCTGAAATATACAAGCCTTGCAATCTTAACGGCTTGGAGTAATCGGAACTCGTGTAAAGCAAGTCGCCCTTACCGTATAACTTTTCGGCACCGCCCTTATCCAATATTACCTTACTTGCAACTACATCACCCATAGTGAATGCAATTCTCGTAGATACGTTATTCTTAATAAGACCGGTTATGATTTCGGTACTTGGGCGCTGTGTAGCGATTATAAGGTGAATACCTGCCGCTCTCGCCTTAGCCGTCAACATATTGATACGATTTTCAAGTTCGGGAGCCGTCTTTTTGTTACTGAGCATAAGGTCGGCAAGCTCGTCGATAATAATTACAATGTATGGCAAAGGTTTTTCGCCCTTACTCTTAAGATAATCGTTATAAGGAGCAAGCGACTTGAAATGCTCTTCAGCCATGATTTCGTAACGTCTATTCATTTCGTCGATAGCCCATTGCAATGCCTTGATACACTCGGGTGCGTCTATAATCGATTTACCCAACAAATTGTGCGGAATTGTAGCAAAAGGAGCAAGTTCGACTGCCTTCGGGTCCACAAGTATCAACTTGACAAACTCGGGAGAGTAATTGTAAAGTATGGTACAAAGTATAGCATTGATACATACACTCTTACCCGATCCGGTGGTACCGCCGATAAGAATGTGAGGTGCGCCTAAGATATTACAGTAGAACGGTTCGCCATATACGTCCACACCTATCGGGAAATAGAGTTTATTGGGCTCTTTATATTTCTCGGCAAACAAATATCTCTTAAGTGGTACCGACATTTTAAGATTTCTATAGAATACCTCTATTCCTATAGCATCCATATCCTTGACGGTCGGCACGATGTTTATAGGTTCGTCACAGCACATTTTACGGTTAATATCCTCTTCTCTGCTGATAACTCTCTTATAATATACACCCTCGCCCAACTGTACCGCATACAATGTAAAAGTCGGTCCTCTGGTATGAGCAATAACTCTACAAGGCATTTCATATGACTTAAACGCATCTTCAATTCTTTTATATACCGATACGTAATCGATATTCGAAACCGGCGGTTCGGGCTCGCTTAACAAAGCCAAGGACGGACATGTGTACGGTCTAACCTTCTTTTCGGGCTTCTTGACGGGAGCCTTCGGTTTAACCTCGGGCACTTCTTCGACAATTTCGTCTTCAAAATCGTCATAATCGTCTTCGATATCCTCTTCATCTTCTTCCGATTGAATATATTGGGTATTATACACCGTTTGGAAGGGATTGGGCGTATCGGGCATAACATAATCTTCGTCATTACGAATCATTTGTTGCTCGATATAAGGCTTAACCTCCTCGATTTCCTCTTTATCATCGTTTAGATCGATGGACTCGTCATAAATTGCATCATTTATAGAGGTGATCTCAGGTAACGGCGTGGATGAAACGAATCCACGGTCGAGAGGGGGAACATTGGTTTTACCCGTAGTATCCGTCGTAGTACGAATCGGAGGGATTTCACGTGAAACATCATTCATTATTTTAGTCGATTCAGTAGGTTTTATGGGCTCGCTCGGTGTAAACGAAGCGGTCGGTTTAACCGATTCGACAGGATTAATAGGCGGTACGTCAACCCTTAAAGGCTCACGAGAATCATACAAATCCTTTATTTCAATAGGTTTAACATCCTGAGTGCGCTCTTCTTTACCGTTAAAGTACAACCCACCGATGTCGTCGTTTCGTCCCTTATTACCAGGATATAATTCGTCATAACTGAGTTCGGGAGTATCTATTACACCGCCAAAGAGTAAATCTTTAGCACTTATCGCACCGCTTGCATAATTTTTATATGCTTCTTCAACCGATAACTTTTGTCCCGGTCTAATGGGATCCGACGAGAAACCTGTTTGGAAAGGTTTACGCTCACCAGTCTTAATAGACGAATCTTCAATTTCGGTTTCTAACTGTTCTTTTTTGATCATAACTTTTAATTCTTCCTCAGACATAAAGAGGAGCTCTTCCGCTTTCTTGACTCTTTGTTCTTTGTCGAGATCGGAATTGAACACGTTGGATACAAGTCGATCGCTTATACTGCTTGTACTATATTGTATATCGGCATCATCGTCTTCTTCGGGTTCATCTTCGGGAGAAATGTCGTTCGGAAAAGATAGATCAATTGTTTCGTCCTTTTTGTGTTTACGCTTATCATCATCGAGCGTCTCGATATACATACCTGAATTTTCGCTTTCCTCCGCAATAATTGTCTGTACCCTCTCCAAATAAAAGAAGGAGCGGAAGCAAATCAATATCAGCATGAAAAATAATATCGCTATTATGCATAGACTGGTTACCGATCCGACGTAACGCAAGAAGGGATATGCAAATACTGCAAATAATGCACCGCCTGCGTTATTACGACCGTTAAAATAACAGGTGTCGAGATAGTTAGCAAATGTCTTGTCCGTCAATGCATTATAATCTTTAACGGTGGATATTATCTGCATAAACAGTACGATCAATAAGCAAAGCAAAATCATATAAAACAATGTTCTAAACGATAACCTCCTTGCCTTCGCGCCCACCAATTTAAGAATGCTGACAACGATTACAATTATCAATATAGCAATCGAAGATACTCCGAAGACTCCGTATAAAGCGTTAGAATACCCCGTACCGAATATGTCGAACAAGCCTATGAGTAATACAAAACTTATCGCCAAAACAACCGCAAAAATGCTCTTAACAACCTTCTTGCGCTTATTGACGACAGCCTGTTTGGCTTTATTCACGGGGACTTTGGTAACTTCCCCACGGTGCATTCTATCGTAATTGTTCATTGATTATTCACCTTTGAATATACTTAACATATCAAAATCTTGTTTACTTCCTACATATCCTATAGTTACAGGAGTCGTGAAAGATTTACGGAATACTCTATTGATATCTTCTAATGTAATCTTATCGATTTCCTCTAATTGCTTATCTATATCAAATTCCTTACCTTCAGCCAAAGCATACTCTCCGTATAACCTCATAAGCGCCATTGAGGTTTCCATTCCCATCAAATAGCCCGACTTGAGTTGATTAATACCGCGCTTAAATTCCGCTTCAGAAAAACCGTGCTCGATATATTCGTCGATAATCTTCTTAATTTCGATAAGTGCAGTCTTAACTTTAGCCGGTGATGTACCTATGTAAATGGATACGGCTCCTCTGTCGGAAAACCTCGTAGGGTATGAATAGACACTATATGCAAGACTCATTTCTTCGCGCAAACGATGGAACAATACACTACTCATGTTACCGCCGAAGCACGAACATAAAACGATCATTACGTCTTTATCGGGATCGCTCTTGGAAACACCACCGAAAGATATACAAATATTTGCTTGCTCATTGGGCTTGATAGATTCGGATAATCTCCATTCAAGTTTATCGATTACATTATCAATATCGTGAACGGAACCCTTTTTCATACCGCCAAAATAGTTATTGACCAAGCGAATTGCTTCCGCTTCGTCGATACCGCCGGCTACTGATATAACAAGATTACTTCCTACATATCTGTCTTGTTCATAACTTATCAAGTCTTCTCTCGTAAACGAACGAACGGTTTCTTCGGTACCTAAGATAGGATAACTTAATGTGGAGTCTCCCCAAAATACTTTACCTGCCAACTCATGACAAAGGTCGTCGGGGGTGTCCTCGCACATCTTGATTTCTTCTATAACAACCTCTTTTTCTTTTTCAAGTTCGTCCTCGGGAAAGGTGTGATTGAGCAAAAGATCGGACAAAATATCCATGCAAATTTCTCTATGCTCATATAAACATTGAATGTAAAAAACAGTAGCCTCTTTACCGGTATACGCATTCAAGTTAGCACCAAGGTTATCTGCGGAACATACCAAATCGAATGCCGATCTATGAGTGGTGCCTTTGAATACCATATGCTCGATAAAGTGAGAAATTCCGTTATTTTTCTTGGTCTCATAACGGCTTCCGGCAGCGAAAAAACATCCGATCGATACGGTGTGAACGTGCGGTATATTCATAATCGACAATCTAATGCCGTTATCTAACACTACAAGCTTATTCATATTAGCTCCTTTGACAATATCTAATCATATTGCAAAAAATATAGTATTTCATAATACTTATATATATTATACTACACTTTTATAGTAAAGTAAACACAAAAATTTTAACAATTTGGCAATTAGGAATAGGATTTTGACTAAATTCATATAGTATTTCATGATAAAAATCATAAACATAGGCAAAAATGTAGTTGTGTATCTCGCTATTATCGCCATACTGTCCGTTCTCGCTCTATCGATAATAAAGTCAAAAGATGATACCGATGTCCCTGTAGGCGCTCCGACAACATCTTGTAATGACGGAGTATTGCTAACATTTAATGTCTATCAAGGCACTAAAGAAGTGGAAGAAATTGTCAAAATATTAACCGATTACGGTGTATCAGCCACCTTTTTTATAGGTGGATGCTGGGCAAAAAAGAACCAAGACACAGTCAAATTGATTGACCAAAATGGCTTTACTATTGGTTCACACGGATATTATCATTACGACCATTCTTCGCTAAATTATGAACAAAACTTAAATGAAATTAAAAAATCAATTGACCTTTTGGAGTCAATAATAAACAAGAAAATCACCCTTTTCGCTCCGCCTTCGGGTGCATATAACCAAAGTTGTTTGGATGCATCGGAATCACTCGGTTTAACTACTGTAATGTGGTCGGTAGACACCATCGATTGGCGCGATCATGATAAAGATATCATTATAAATCGTGCAAGTAAGGTCAAAAACAAGGATATTCTTCTTATGCATCCGACCTCCGAAACCGTTTCCGCACTACCGCAAATTATAGAAAACATACTGTCAAAGGGATTACAAATTGCGAGTTAATAAAAAACTTCCGAATGGTTGATACCAAACGGAAGCTTGTTTTTTATTCTAAGTGATTGATTGGTTATGCCTTTGCGATGATCTCTTTAAGTCTAAGGTCTACGCCCTTCGGGCTTATTTTGATAACTTCAACTCTTACGTAATCGCCAACGTTAACTACGTCTTCAACTTTCTCGACTCTTTCTTTCTTGAGTTTAGAAATATGAATCATACCGTCACGACCGGGAGCCAATTCAACAAATGCACCGATAGTAATAATTCTTGCAATATAACCTTCGTAGATGTCGCCTACCTCGGGATCCTTGGTGATAGCGGTGATAATGCTCTTAGCCTTTTCTGCACTTTCGGAATCTGGACCTGCAATAAATACTGTACCGTCGTCGGAAATATCGATCTTAACACCAGTTTCGGTCGTAATCTTATTGATTGTCTTACCACCCGAACCGATAACGTCTTTAATCTTATCGGGGTTGATATTCATGGTGATGATCTTAGGCGCGTATTTACTTAAATCCTTTCTCGGCTCCTTGATAACCTCGGTCATCTTACCTAAAATAAATAAACGACCTTGACGAGCTTGCTCTAATGCTTGTCTTAAAATGAACTCATCGATACCCTTAATCTTGATATCCATTTGGATAGCGGTGATACCCTCTGTAGTACCTGCTACCTTGAAGTCCATGTCGCCTAAGAAGTCTTCTAAGCCTTGAATATCGGTCAAAACAACCAAATTATCGGACTTATCATCCTTCATAAGACCCATAGCGATACCTGCAACGGGTGCTTTGATAGGTACACCTGCATCCATCAATGCAAGAGTCGAACCACATACCGAAGCTTGAGAAGTCGAACCGTTGGAACTCATAATTTCGGAAACTGTACGGATAGCATACGGGAAATCTTTTTCGCTGGGGATAACAGGCTCTAATGCTCTCTCTGCCAATGCTCCGTGACCGATTTCACGTCTACCGGGGCTCTTCAAAGCCTTAGCTTCACCGGTTGAGTACGGAGGCATATTGTAGTGATGCATATATCTCTTGAATTGGTCGTCATCCAATCCTTCCAATTTTTGAACTTCGCTGATAGGTCCAAGTGTACACGTGGTCAATGCTTGAGTTTGTCCACGTGTAAATACGCCTGTACCGTGAACTCTGGGTAATACACCTACTTCGCACCAAATGGGACGAATTTCGGTAAGTGCTCTACCGTCGGGACGAATACCCTTATCAAGTATTTTACGACGAACTTTTTCTTTCTTTAATGCATACAATGCATCTGCAACTTCACGCTCCCTACCTTCGAATTGCTCACCGAACATCTCGGCAATCTCTTTATCGAGAGCATTCTCTCTATCTTGTCTTTCATAACGGTCATATGCCTCTAAGCAATAGTCCATTTTTTCGCTTGCAAATTCACGAACTGCATCGACAACATCATCACCGGGATGATAAATCTCAATTTCTTTCTTGGGCTTACCGCAATCGGCTACGATTGTTTCGATCCAAGCAACGATCTTCTTGATCTCTTCGTGACCGAATAGAATTGCACCGAGCATTTCTTCTTCGGTTACTTCATTGGCACCTGCTTCTACCATCATGATAGCATCTTTGGTACCGCTGAGATATACGTGCATAGCACTTCTTTCTCTTTGTTCACAGTCGGGGTTGATAACGTATTGACCGTCAATCATACCTACTACTACACTACCTGTAGGTCCTGCAAAAGGAATATCCGATATAGATAATGCTATACTGCTACCGAGCATACCCCAAACCTCGGGGGGATTATTGGTATCTACCGATAAAGCGGTAGCTACAACTGCTACATCATTAAAGAAACCCTTAGGGAATAAAGGACGAATAGGTCTATCGATCAAACGGCTGACCAAAATAGCCTTATCACTAGGTCTACCCTCTCTCTTCTTATAACCGCCGGGGATTTTACCTACGGCATACATTTTTTCTTCGAAGTCAACGCCCAAGGGGAAGAAATCCATACCGGGACGAGGAGCATCCGACATTGTTACGTTAGTTTGTACAACGGTATCTCCGCATCTTACTAAGCAAGTACCGTTAGCTTGTCCGCAGTAAGCGCCGGTTTCTACAGAAACTTCCTTACCGCCAATAATTGTTTTGTAAATCTTTCTATCCATCTATTACCTCCAAGCCAATTAAAACTTCTCTGTTTTAACGGCGTATTATACGAATAAAAGGGCGATAAAAAATACCGCCCCGTTTTTTGACATTATTTACGTAAGCCTAACTTAGCAATAAGTTCTCTGTATCTGTTGATATCAACTTTTTGCAAGTAAGCAAGCAACTTTTTACGCTTACCGATCATTTGAAGCAAACCACGACGAGAGTGATTATCTTTCTTATGTGTTTCGAGGTGAGCGGAAAGGTTGTTGATTCTTTCTGTCAATAATGCGATTTGGACCTCGGGTGAACCCGTGTCATTAGCCGTACGTGCATAATTAGCAATTATTACGCTTTTTTGTTCCATGATGTGAACCTCCAAAATTTTATTATTCGCCCAAAGCGTAGAAATACATTGGCAATTTGAATATCTAAGCAAAGGGTACTAAACTATGATAATATATTATTAAAGTTTTGTCAATCAAACTTTTTACATTTTACGATATTTTTATACCGATTTTAACGTTAAATCATCCATATCGGTACAATTAGGTTGTTACGGTCAAATGCACTCAGTTTATCGCTCATACACAATACCGCACTTGTACCGACACATAACGGTGCTTTATCGATTACGCCAAAGGTGCGAAGTATCCTCTTATCCGGTGATGCCGTTTTTTTAATCTCAATCGGATTAAGTACTCCGTCACCCTCTATTATAACATCGATTTCCTTAGCATCTTTATCTCGATAAAAATATATAAACGGCTCTAAGCCTGCGTTTTGATATCCCTTGACAATTTCGGATACCGTGAAATTTTCAAGAAGTGCGCCCGACATCGCTCCGCTCTCGGCAACTTCGGGACTTGACCACTTGGTCAAATAACAAACAAGACCGGTATCGTAAAAATACACTTTAGGCGTTTTTATCGTACGCTTAAGTATGTTGTTCGAATATGGATGCAAAAGAAAAATAATTCCTAATTTTTCAAGCATTCCTACCCATGTCTTAGCCGTTCCTATATCGATTTCCGCATCCTCGGCAATTGCACTATAATTCAACTGTTGTGAACATCTTGCGGATAACGAAATAATAAAACGATTAAATTTTAAAGCATCGATATTACCCGATAACTCGCGAACATCTCTCTCGATATATGTCGATAAATACGATGAATAATAAATGTTTCTGTTAGGATATAAGCCCGATACGATTCCGGGCATAGAACCAAGCCAAATACGCTCGAAAAGTTTAGGTGTATCGATGGGCTCTATCTTGTTTACATCACCCAAAAGTTTATCCATGTTCGGTTTAAACGGAACACATTCAGCACCTATTATTTCGCGTTGAGACAATGGCGACATTTGAAGAATTGCTACACGCCCGGCAAGCGATTCTTGAACGCCTTCCATCAAACGAAAGACTTGTGAACCCATCATCCAAAAATCTCCCGGGTTATGATGCTCGTCTATATAAATTTTGATATAGGTAAACAGTTCGGGTGCATATTGAACTTCATCAATTAAAACAGGCGGTTTATACATTTGGAAAAACAACTTAGAATCGTTTTTTGCCATTTCACGAATGGAAAGATCGTCCAATGATACATACTTCCTACCGATATTTTCACTTTCCGCTAATTTACATAACATAGTGGATTTACCCGATTGTCTCGGACCTGTCAAAAGTATTGCCGAAAAAGACCGAGAAAGTTCTAAAATATTATTTTCCATATGTCGATAGATATATCTCATAAAATATTTCTCCTAAATTTATGCCGTTATTTGAATAAATTATATACCATTTTTTACATCCTGTCAATATAAAACTTCGGCTAATTTTGGGTGAGAACCAAAATTAGCCGAAGTTTTTGACTGTTTTAGTGTTATTTTGTTAATAAGTTATTACAAATGCCGATTTTTTAAATATCCGGCGAAGTTTGTTATCTTTCGTTTTTAATTCGCTCTCTTACCATCATTAGTGCATATCCTAAAAGATTTTGCCCTTGCCATAGACTTCTGTCGAGTCTATCGGGATCGGTCATCGACAACCCTATTCCCCATATTCGATCTTTAACGGCACATTCAGCCAATATTGCATCATCGGTTGAAACCAACTTGTCGGCTAAATCTTTGTTTTGCAAAAATTTCGCTAACAACCCTTCATAAATTATTATTTGGCGAACACCTACCCAATGACTTTCGTTAAAATTATATACCTTTCTTCCTAATCCCTTAATTATCGCAACATCGTCGTTTGTAAGTAATTCTTGTGCAATTGTCGTGTCGCCGAAACAAATCGCCTTACTATACATCATATATTGCTCCATAGAAGAAAACTTTATTCCATTTATTGTAAAATCGGACATATACCAATTACTCAAATATCCGTTTTCTTCATCGGGATTGTGAAAGCATACAATTCTCATTTTATTTCTCTTTTTGTTCTTTATTATTTATCCATAAAAAAATCTCGTTTCTTTTGGATTAATGTATCGATTTGTTCGTTATAACCTTTTATTTCTTTTATTTCGGAAAGTCTTTCGATTCTTACGTCACCGCTAATCGGATTACGGAATACCTTTTTGGATATTGCACCTGCTCCCGATGCGTGTATGGTATGGGTTTCTTCCATTATATCCACATTGTATACGCATGCTTTATCGGGCAAACAATAACCGACGTTTTCAAGTCTTCCGAATGTGTTCTTTTGTCTATACATATAATAAGGTATATATCCCGCGGAGGTAAGTGCATTATAGGCATATTCAACCATTTCGCCACCCGAACTGTCAAGTGCAGACACCTTACCTTCGAGATTAAATACCGAACCTCTTTTGATGGATAACGTGTGTACCGTTATATTTTCAGGCCGCAGTTCGATAGCCTTATTTACCGATGTTGCAAAATCCTCAACCGATTCGTCGGGTAACATGGCAATTAAATCCATATTGATATCGAATCCGCCCTGTCTCACTAAGTCGTATGACGAATAAATATCCGATAAAGTATGTGCTCTACCTATAAGTTTCAACGTACTTTCCTTAAACGTTTGAGGATTGACTGATACTCTCGTGACACCGTTCGCTTTCATTATAGCAATTTTTTCGGCTGTCAAGGTTTCGGGTCTACCTGCTTCAACGGTAAATTCTTCGCCGTTTGCACGGAATGCCTTTAAAATCTTATCCAACTGTTCATCGGAAATACTTGTAGGAGTACCGCCACCGACATATATTGCACGTCTCTTACCCAAATTCATATCAAACTGCTCGGATATATCTCGTGCGACATTATTTGCATAGTCAGGCAAAAACTTGGCAGAATGCTTAACTGTATCGGCTAAAAATGAACAATATGCACATCTTGTGGGACATACAGGGATATTCGCAAATGCATTATATTCACCTTCGCCCAATGAATATATACCCTTTTGCGTTTCTATAATACTCGAAATCAATTCAAGCTTAGGTTTACTGACTAAATAATAATTCAATAGCACTTCTTGAGGATCTACGCCCTCGTTAAGAAGATCATAATACAACTTAGTTGGTCTAATTCCCGTCAAACTTCCGTATGGCAATTCAACTCCCGACAATTTAGACAAATATCTATAAAGCGTGATTTTACAAAAACGCTTAAAATTTCTATTTTCAATAAGTTTTGACGGAGAGTACTCTCTATTTCTACTATCCGACAATACTTCGTGTCCGTCAAGCATTATCTTGGCATACAGATTATGTTCATCTTGCAAGCACTCAATAAACAATTCCGCTCCGCTGTTATCTACCGAAAAAATCGGTGAAAAACTCCTGACCGTTTCGCAAAAGTCATTCAAGAATCCGTCTATATTAGTTTTTACGTTAAATCCTGTATTAGTCATTTCTCGCTAAAAAATAGATTATATCTTGCGAACAGCAATAATCGCCTATCGCACGATTGGGAAGATATGGATTGACACCTTTACGAACATTCTCATGTCCCGAACAAACAGGTATTTTCTTATCGAAAGCAAGAAGTCGTCTAAGACTGTTTCTCATATCGGACGGATTGCCTGTAGGCAGATCTACTCTACCGTATGCACCCGACAAGAGTGTGTCGCCTGAAAACAGTACGCCGTTGATTAGGTAGCAAAGACTATCTACGCTATGCCCCGGTGTATAGAATACTTGGATATCGAAATCGCCGATCGCTACGTGAGTGTCACCCTCAAATTTACAATCGGTATTAAACTTGTCAAATTTTACGCCTAAAAAGCGTGCAAGATTATATCTACCAGAGGTCAACTCGTCCGAATGAACGGATGAATATATGTGAACGCCTAACCTTTGAAGTTCTGCACCCGAATAAGCATGGTCAAAGTGTCCGTGAGTTAACAAGACTCCGTCTATAACTATATCTTTACCCGATAAATATCTACTCAACTCGGACATCGCAAAACCACAATCGACCAATAGTGCATGACCTTCTTCGATAAGTAGATATGATGTTTGACCTAAATTAACGCCTTTTATAGATTGAATAATCATAATTATTGACCTGCCAATTTTTCTATAATTACATTAATCGGTCCGTCGACAACCGATTCGACAGCCATATCCGCTCCGAATACACCTTGCTCAACCTTTTTGTGATAATACTTATCCGAAAACAACTTGCATGCATAATCAAATAATTTAGACGCTTCGCTTGGAGTCATTGCCGAACAAAATGACGGTCTGCGTGAAGATGTATCGGCATAAAGAGTAAAATTGGGCACAAATAATGCTTCGGCATTTGCTTGGGCAAGATTAAGATTCATTTTACCATTTTCATCGGATATTATTCTAATTCCCGCAATCCTATCAACTACATAGTCGACTTCGCTACGTGTATCGGTAGGTGCAAATCCTAAATATACTAAAAAACCGCAACCGATATTAGCAACACATTCGCCGTCAATACTCACCGATGCTCTGCTTACCCTTTGTATTATCGCTTTCATTACTTCACCTCCAAAACATACTTGACTACCATCTTGATTAGCGTTAGAAAACTCGATGATCGATAATCGGGCTTAGACGGTCTACACGCCAAATTGAAACCCGATGCAATTTTCACCCAACCGATTTCGTATATCGCGCAAAAATGGACGTAGAATGTATCATAAGATAGCTTATATCCGTAACTCATTAGTGCATAAAATACATCGTTTAAGTCGGATGCTTTCTTACCGCTTTGGATAAATTGATACAACTTATTAACCGTGTATTCAATAGATTCATCCTTTAAATCGAGTGCTTTCAATTCCTTAGCAAAACCGAAATGCTTAATCAATACAAATTCGGGATCGGGATATGCTCTTGCAAGTTCATTCAAATACTTTGCCGATATAGGACTATCCAAAAATATAACGGACGAATAATATCTACAATTTACGAAGTTCTCGGGACAAATCACAAGTGTATTCAACGGATCCTTGGGAATTATGCCGACACTTACATTAAGCAACGATCTATCTTCGCTATCCAATTTTACCTTAGCTAAAAATTCATCAGCCGTTTGTCTCGAATACGCTATAAAAAGTTTGCCAAAAGAAGTTTTGAATTGCAATTCTTTGTCGATATCGGACAAACGATATAGCGGTTTCAGATCACCTTTACGGTCATTGACAATTCCTGTTTTTAAATATTTCGAAAACATTATAGAATTGTCTTTTATACCATCTATCCCCTTTAAAAAGTGGTCACTGATACCGAGTGCAAGGTATTTACGATTTTTGTATTCCTTTTCCGATACCGTTCCGCATAACAACAATTCCGCACCTATGCTCACGGGGAATAACAACTCCGATTTTGAAAAACCTATTGCCTCAACTTCGGAATTGATTATACCTTTGATATGCTCGCTTCCCGCTAATTTGGAAAGCTTGATATCGGCTGACGAAACTGCAAATACAGGTTCGGGATTACCTTCGCCGGTCGGCTCTAAAAGAGCAAATTCACGGAATAACTTACCCTTAAAATCCTTCTTTTCCAGTAAAATATCATAGCTTTGTTTGGGTATAAACAAAGTATCGGACAAGTTTTCACACGCTTTATTGATTGCCTTTGTAAAATCCGAAACCTTGTTTTTTGCCAAGCTCATGCCCGCAGCACCTTGGTGACCGCCAAACGATATCATTTGATCGGAAACCTTAGATAGACATTCAAAAATATTGACGCCATCGATACTGCGTGCAGAACCCCTCAAGCACTCACCAGCATCGGCAAGTAATATGGTAGGTCTATAAAACTGTTCGGTCAATTTAGATGCAATTAGCCCTAAAATTCCCGTTTGCCATTCGGGATTATATAGTACAATTATTTTATTTTCGGATAAATATGCCGAGTCAAGCATTTCTAAGGCTTGATTATATCCTTTTTGAGTCAACTGTTGTCTCTCAGAATTTGCCTTTTCCATGCGTTGCAATAACTCATTTATAACAAATTCATCATCGCTTGTAAAAAAGCTTACCATGTCAATATCATAACCCATTCGCCCGGGTGCATTTATACGCGGTACGATACGGAATCCGACATCCATGGCTTTCACCCCATTTAAGTCAACCGATTGTAATAGACGCTTAATTGACAGCCTATTTCTTTTTTCCAAAACCTTTAGACCGTGATAAACGATGCTTCTATTGACGCCAACAAGTGGAACGATATCGGCAACGGTCGCAATCGATGCAATATCCAAATATTGCTTAGCAATATTGGCTCCGCCAAGTGCCTCGACCAGCTTATAAGCAACGCCTGCTCCGCATAAATCGTGGAAAGGAGAATTTTCATCGATTTTGGGATTAACAATAGTACAATCGGGTAAAATCTCTTGAGGTTCGTGATGGTCGGTAACAATGATATCAACACCTAAATCCATACATAATTCAACTTCTTCAACCGATGCGATTCCGCAGTCGACGGTTATAATCAAATCGGGGAAATATTGTTCGATAAGCCTTTCTAATGTATCGCAATTCAAGCCATATCCCTCTCTCCTTGAGGGGATGTAGTAAACACAGTCCGCCCCTACCGAATCAAAATACAACTTTAAAATGGAAGTGGAACATATTCCGTCACAATCATAATCGCCGAAAATAAGAATTTTTTCCTCTCTTTCGAGTGAAAATTTGATTCTATCGACAGCACTTTGCATTTGACTCATGATAAAAGGATCGAGAGTATCTTCGGACGGAATCAAAAAATCTTTAATGGTTGACTCGTCCTCATAGCCTCGTTTAATAAGGTAATCAATAAAAATAGGGTCATATCCTGTTTTTGCGGATAATTGTTTTACTTTTTCAGCATTAGAATTCATACAAAATTATTATAACATAATAATTAATAGATAACAATATTTTTTTTGATTTTATAGAAAAAGAAAACCGAAGAAAACCGATGGATTTTTATTGTCGTTTTTCGTTATCGTCCGCAAGATACCAAATTGTTGCACAATTTGATTCTCACTTCGTTCGAATTTCGACTCCGCTTACGCTCCGCTCAGTATGACATATACCTATCCGCAATTTTGCGAAGCAATACATCCTTTGCCGTAAGGCAAACATCATTCATCATTATGCGAAGCATAACATCATTCACTTTAGTGCTTTCTCGGTGGGTCGCGTGGTATTAAACAATGCGGTCCATTACCGATAAGGTCTTTCCTTCCGTTTTCGATAAGTGCTTGTTTGACTATGAAATAGTTTTCGGAACGATTAAACTGTAACAATGCACGCTGTGTTTGTTTTTCCGCTTTTGTTTTGGGTACATATACTTCGGAATAATCATCGGGATTCATACCCGTATAATACATACAAGTAGATTTTGTTGACGGTGTGGGATAAAAATCCTGTACTTGCTCTGGTATATATCTCACACTTTTGAGATACTCTGCAAGCAAAATGGCATCCTTAGTCGTGCAACCGGGATGAGATGATATCAAATACGGTATCAAATACTGTTTTTTCCCTAATTCTTTATTTAACTCGTCATATCTCTTCTTGAACTCTTTGTATACCTCAAAACTCGGTTTATTCATAAGTTTAAGCACCTTGTCCGAACAATGCTCGGGTGCAACCTTTAACTGTCCGCTGATATGGTTTTCAACGAGTTCTTTCAGATATTTTCCGTCCTTATCCATCAAAAGATAATCAAATCTTATACCCGAACGGATAAATACCTTTTTTACTCCGTCAAGTTCACGCAGTGTCCTTAGGATATCCATATATTCCGACTCATCGGCGTGTAAATTACTGCAAGGCTTGAAACCAATGCAATTTTTACCCGTACACGCTCCGTGAGTCTCTTGCTTACCGCATGAAGGCACCCTTATATTTGCAGTAGGACCTCCGACATCGTGAATATATCCCTTAAAATCGGGATCTGCAATAAGTGTTTTGGCTTCTTCGACAAGCGATTCTTTGCTTCTCGACTGAACATGTCTCGATTGATGGTACGTAATGGCACAATAACTGCATGCTCCGTAACATCCCCTAACCGAAGTAAGCGAATACTTAACTTCCTTTAAAGCTGGCACTCCGTCACGATACATAGGATGATAATTCCGTTCATAAGGAAGGGCGTACACCGAATCCAGTAAACTCTGCTCCACTGGGTATTGTGCAGGGTTTTGCACTACATATTTATCTCCGTGTTTTTGTAAAAGTGTTTTTGCAGTAAACGGATCGAGATTATTTGTTTGAATATTGAAAGCTTTACAATAACTTCTTTTATCCTTACTAACTTCTTCGAATGACGGACAAAAGATTGCTTCATTAGCTTCGATTTTCTTCAAAACGCCCTTACTTAACTCGTCATAACTACTTAGATATGCCGTTCCTCTAATATCCTTAATCGAACGAATGGGTACATTCCTATTGAGTAATTTAAGTATATCGAACCAGGGATTTTCGCCCATTCCGTATATAAGTAAATCCGCTAAGGAATCTACGAGAATGGACGGCATTACCGTATCTCGCCAATAATCATAATGAGCATTACGCCTTAGAGATGCTTCGATTCCGCCTATTATTACATAATCGTCGGGAAAAAATGCTTTTAACTTACGGCTATAAACTGTTACCGCTCTATCGGGACGCATCCCTACTTTACCACCTTCGCTATATTCGTCGGTTTTACGTCGTTGTTTGGCAACGGTATAGTGTGCAACCATGCTGTCAACTACACCACCGCTTATAAGAAATGCTATACGAGGCGAACCGAATCTACGGTAATCGGCATCGGTTTGCG
Source organism: uncultured Christensenellaceae bacterium (assembly GCA_964391805.1). Classification (GTDB taxonomy): domain Bacteria; phylum Bacillota; class Clostridia; order Christensenellales; family CAG-1252; genus RUG14300. The sequence continues at coordinate 219,361 of CAYMNK010000001.1, forward strand.
GTTGGGGAATCATGCATACCGAAAAACCACGACTTTCGATAAGACGTGAAATAAGTGCATGACCGAATGACGGATGATCAACATATGCATCCGCAGTAATCATTATAAAGTCGGGTTGACCGCTAAATTCTTCTCTTTTAACAGGTAAAAAACTCATATTTATAATATAACATAATTGGCATTCTTTTGCAAGAGGTTTAAAAGCCGATTTTTTACGTATACTAACCGAGATGAACAAAAAGAGTAAAAAGAAAATTGCTTTATATATAACAATATTCATAATTTCCACAATAATCATATGCGGTATTGCTCTATTAGTGTATTCGACAACAGTTCCGCTCGATTTGAACAAACTCAAAGCAAATAAAAACTCTTTTGTAATTTATGATAAAGAAAACAATTTAACCTTAACCGAAAACAATTATGCTTCATTTGAAGAAATTCCCCTCAACCTACAAAATGCATTCATTGCGATGGAAGATAAAAGATTTTATTCGCATAACGGCTTGGATCTATATAGAATAGGCGGTGCTTTAATTCACGATATAAAGGTTGGTTCGTTTGAACAAGGTGCTTCGACTATTACTTGCCAATTGGTTAAGAACACCCATCTATCTAACGATAAAACTTTAAAAAGAAAATTGGACGAAGCTATACTTGCCTTAAAACTCGAGAAACAACTATCTAAAAGTCAAATACTCCAATCATATCTAAATGTTATCTACTTCGGCAACGGAATATACGGTGTCAGTAATGCTTCGTTGCGTTTTTTCGATAAAGAACTCAATCAATTAACTCTACCCGAATGCGTTTCTATCGCGGCGGTAGTAGCTAATCCCGCGAAGTTTTCTCCTATTGCTAATCCGCAAAACAATAACGACAGAAAAAACATAATACTTCAAGCGATGCTCGAGCAATCCTTAATAGATAACTCCCAATATCAAGAAGCGGTTAACATCTTTGTAGAAGCTAACGAGCAAAAAGGGAATAGAAACAGTGATTATATAGAAATCGTTATAGAAGAAGCATGCAAATTGTTGGATATATCTAAAGCGGAGGTCAAACAAAATAACTATAAAATATATACTTATCTCGATTGCGAAGAACAAGAAAAACTGGTCGAACAAATCAAAAATGCTAACGAGTCAACATCCATTGTTATAGCCGATAATAAAACATCCTCGATAAGTGCATATGTAAGCAATCATCGATATTCGCCTTTCACTATGCAAAGGAATGCAGGCTCTATTATAAAGCCTTTTATCTACGCGACAGGGTTCGAAAACGACATAATGTGTCCTATAACATATATCGACGATTCGCCTACCAAATTCGGTGATTATAACCCCAAGAACTATGGTAATAGGTATAGAGGGGTAATTACAGCAAGGGAAGCTTTAAGCGTATCTTCCAATATATGTGCAGTAAAAACACTTGAAAGCGTAGGCTTCAACAAGGCGTTCACTACGCTAAATAAATTCGGTTTTACCACAAGCGAAAAGGATAAAAATTATGCACTTGCTTTGGGTTCACTAAATAACGGAGTTACCATTGTTGGAATCACATCGGCATATTCCGCACTTGCAAACGGCGGTCAATATACGCCGTTATCGACAATAAGAATGATAGAAGACAATAGCGGTAAGACTCTATACATTAGAAACCAATCGACGATTTCAGCCTGTTCCGCCCGTACCGCCGACATGATCAACGATTGTCTAAAAGAATGCGTAAATAACGGTACTCTTAAAAAAATTTCGTCCTACAAAGGGTTATGCGGTAAAACAGGCACATTCGAAGTTAACGATAAAAACAGCGATTGTTGGCTTACATTATACGACGACAACAAAACTTACTGCGTTTGGCAAGGCAACTTATCCATGAAAAAGGAAGATATGCTGACAAAAACGGGAAGTTCGGGTGTCGACCTAATTATCGAGTCTATTCCTAAAAATGCCGATTATCCGCATACCGTAACAAAAAAGCAAGCTATAGATGTCCTTATACTACAAAGATGCGGACAAATACAAATTGCTTCTTTCAATACTCCCGAAAGATATATTATTTATGATTATGTACCGACAAATGCTAAAGTATCTACGCTATTTACCGCTCCTACTGCAGATGTAAAAGTTGTTTGCACCGACGGAATTATAGATGTAACGATTAAGGCAAATGCGGAATGTTATTATCTGATTTACCAAAAATGCATGGGATTCACAATACCGCTAAACAAAATTGAAAATTCATCCGATGAAGTAACCGTTAGAACCCTTCTTGCTCCCGATAAAAACGAAATAATCGTAGAAACGTATGTAAAAGGAAAGACAATTACAAAGGGGGAAACGGTAACGGAATACCTATATGGTTAATTTATATCGACAATTTCTATATCGGCTAATGCGTTTTCGATCAGCGTTTCATAATCGAGTGCGGATTCCGCCTTGACTATGGTTTCGAGTTTAGGATGAATGACAGGATTCTTGGGTAAAAATACCGTACAGCAATCTTCATACGGAAGAATGCTCGTTTCAAAGGTATTTATTTCCTTAGCGGTAGCAATTATTTCTTCCTTGTCCATTCCTATAAGCGGTCTGAATACCGGTAGTTTTTCTATTACCGCGTTAGTTACGGTAATACTCTCTTGAGTTTGCGATGCAACTTGAGCTAAACTCTCGCCGGTGATTATAGAACCGCAACCGTTTTTAAGTGCAATTCTCTCAGCAATACGCATCATTATTCTACGCATTATTGTAATCATAAAATCGGCAGGACATTTCTCGTGAATTTCACGTTGAATGTCGGTAAATTTCACGATATAAACCCTCATCGGTCCCGAATATTCCGATACGAGTTTAGCAAGGTCGAGCACCTTTTCCTTAGCCATTAAACTGGTATAAGGGAAGGAATGGAAGTGTATAGCATCAACACGAAGTCCTCTTTTTGCCATTCTATACAAAGCAACAGGAGAATCGATTCCGCCCGACAAAAGACACAACGCACGTCCCGAACATCCTATAGGCATACCGCCCATACAAGGAATATTATCATAATAAACATAACTGACGCCGTTTTCACGAATATCTACGTGAATTTCTTTATCGGGATTGTGTAAATCGACGGAAAGACCGTGATGATGCTCCAAACAGTATGCACCGATTTCACCTGCGATTTCAACCGATGTTTGTGAAAGTCGTTTATCTGCACGTTTTACGGTAATTCTAAATGTTCCGGACGTTGGGGCGATGGACGAACAAACTTCGGCTATTTTAGTAACATCCGTTTCTATTCTATAAGCCACGCTCAAAGAATAAAGTCCACTGACTTTTTTGAGTTTTTCTACTATATCGTAGCAATCGTCCTCATTGAAGCCTTCTACGAAATAACGTCCGAAAGAAGCTTTGAGGGTACATCCGAACGGACTAATACATTTTTTGATATTGTTAAGTAACAATCTTTCAAAAAAGCCTCTGTTACGTCCTTTTAAATAAATCTCTCCGTATCTTAATAATATAACCTTTTCCATTTTCTCTCCACTATACTCTGGTGTATTTTTTTAATATGTTGTAGCTTTCCAATAGTTTATCGGCAAAATCGTCAGCATCATACGTATCGTATGCGTTAAGGCTGATACGTAATATGCCCTCTTGATAACCGTCTCGTAGTCCCAATGCATCGGGTATACGTTGAGTTCCTTTCTTACTCGAACAAGCCGAACCTATACCCGTGATATAACCATATCCTTCTAACGTATGCATCAATACCTCACCTCTGACATTCTTAAAATCAAGTGCCAAAATATGAGGTGCGGAATTCTCGGGCGTCAGTATTCTAAGGTCGTCCCAATGAGCAAGTCTTTCCCTTAATCTATCGAAAAAAAGCTTACAGTTATCGTTAAGTTTTGGCATATTTTTAGACGCTATCGCGGTAGCTTTGGCAAATGCCATTATAGCCGGTACGTTTTCGGTAGACGATCTAAGTCCTCTTTCCTGTCCGCCACCGTAAATAAGCGGTGATAAATTCAAACCTTTACGAATATATAACAATCCGCTACCTTTAGGTGCTCCTATCTTGTGCGAACTGATACTGTATAGGTCAACTCCTAACAACCTAAGTTTAGTAGGTATCTTACAAAACGCTTGAACGCCGTCTGAGTGAAACAGTGCATTAGGAGAAACAGCTTTTGTCAATTCAACAAGTCTTTTTATATCATTAACCGCACCTGTAACATTATTGACATGCATTATAGATACAAGGGAAACATCACTATTAAGCAATGATACAAATTCGTTTTCAATAACTCTACCGCTACTATCGGTTGGTGCAAAACATACGTCATAACCGCGTTGTTTGAGTTCCATTGCGGAGTTATAAACGGCAGAATGTTCACTTGCAGAAATAATAACGCGGGAACCGTGTTTTTTATGCGAACATAACAACGCTTGGTTGTCGCTTTCGCTTCCGCTCGAAACGAATACCAATGTACTCTCTTCAACACCCAAAACGGACGCTATGACTTGTCGTGCATATTTGATATCTCGAGCAACGTTTATTGCATTTTGATAAAGTGCAGACGGATTGAAAAATAACTCTCGTTGGTATTTCTCGTTAACCTCGATAGCTTCTTCTAAAACCTTAGTTGTCGCTGCATTATCTAAATAGACGTAATTATTCATTATTCACTCCGTGTTCTATTAATGACATCATGTAATCGTCGGGAGAGATTGCATATATCTTCCCTTTGAACGAAAAATAATATCTCTCTTTATATTCTGTTAGCAATATCGCTTTACCTTCGTTTACCTTTACCATATCGATAACGGTAGCAATTAATTTTAGTCTATACTTGCCGTAGATATTTGCCCTATAAACGGTCAATACACCGTCGTTACAAACGTAGCGGTAATCGAATGCAAAAGTACACGCGATATTACCCCATATTAAACCTATAGCGAAAGGCAATAAACCCACAAAAATCAATTTCCAATGTACGAATGCTAAACATATACCGAGTACTATCGCTCCGAGAAAATGAAGTACTGCTATAATTTGCAATGCTCTTTTGACTTTACCCTTAGGCGTATGTTTGACAGGTAACAACTGTTCGTATATCATCTTAATCTAACGATGGTAGCCCCGCTACCGCCCTCATCTCTATTACCCAACCGATAACTAACTATGTCCGCACCGCTTAAATAATCCCAAATACCGTTACGCAATGCACCTGTACCGTTACCGTGGATAACTCGACACGTTTCCATATTATGAGCCTTACAGTCGGCTATAAAATCATCTAACAAGTATATTGCTTCATCCACATATTTACCCAACAAATTGATTTCCCTTACGTTTTTGGCTTGCGGAATTGGATTGACATACTTGACAGGCTTTTTAGTTTCAACCTTTTGTTTACTGCCGTAGTTTTGGTCTTTTAATTTTTTAACGTTCTTTTTGCGAGCGGTAGTAGTGATATTACCTATCTTGACGACATATTCGCCGTTTGGTGAAATACTGCTGAGCACCGCAACATCGTTAATGGTGGTCAAAAATACTTTATCGCCGGGACGAGGTTGTTCGTCGGATAATTCTATTTGTTCTCTATCCTCGTTTTCAAGTTTTACGCTTATACCCTCGATTTGTTTTTTGAGTTTGGTTGCATCGAAATAACTACCCTTAGTAGGTGCATCCATCAAGGCTTTGAGTTGAGATAGTATCTCATTGACTTCGACTAATGCACTGTCAACCATTCTACGAACTTCCTTCTTAGAATTGGCATTAAGTCTATCTATTTCATTTTGAAGTTTAACTTGTAAACTACGATATCTATTAATCTCGTCACTTAACTCACGAGCCTTTTTATCCGCTTCGATTTTTCTCTCCTCAGCCAATCTTCTCGTTTGGTCTGCCGATTGTAAGACTTCTTCGAAACTTTGCTTTTCGGTGCTCAAACCGTGCTTTGCATTCTCGATAATCTCATTTTTTAGACCTAATCTACGGCTAATTTCAAGTGCATTACTTGTACCGGGAATTCCGATAATCAATTTGTAAGTCGGCTCAAATGTTTCGGGATTAAAATCCATAGAGGCATTTTCAACCCCTGCAGTTTGATAAGAATATTCCTTCAATCTCGAATAGTGAGTAGTTATGATACCCTTAGCACCCGATTTTAAGAGGTAATCGGTAACCGAAACGGCTAAAGATGCACCCTCTTCGGGATCGGTGCCCGCACCTAACTCGTCAAGAAGTACAAGGCTATCGTTATCCACGTTATTCACGATATCTACGACGTTTTTAATATGCGACGAAAATGTAGATAAACTCTGTTCTATACTTTGTTCGTCGCCTACGTCGCAAAATACACTACCGAATACCGATATTTCGGCATTTTTACAGGGCAAGAACAATCCGCTCATTGCCATTAAAGTAAATAGTCCGGTTAATTTTAGCGAAACGGTTTTACCGCCGGTATTAGGTCCGGTAATCAAAAGCAAATTATAATCTCCGCCTAACTTTACGGAAACAGGAACAACCTTTTTTACGTCTATAAGCGGATGGCGACCTTCTTTGATATACAAATTACCTTTTGCATTCAATTCGGGTTTTGTTGCGTTGAATCTTCTCGAAAAGACTGCTCTCGAGAATATCACGTCCAACTCAACGATTATTTGTAAGTTGGTGAGTATTTGAGAAGAAATAGACGCAATACGAGCGGTATACGCTCTCAATATACGTTCCACCTCTTTTGCCTCGTCGAGTTCTAATTGTCTTAAAGCGTTGTTCATTTCCACGACTTCGGCAGGCTCTATAAATATAGTTTGTCCCGATGCCGATTGATCGTGCACAATACCGCTAATAAACGATCTATACTCCGCTTTTACGGGTATTACATATCTATCGTCACGCTTGGTAACAATGGTATCTTGTAAATACTTGGAAATACTCTTGTTGTTGACGATTGCTGTGATTTTGTCCTTTAAACGTTCATTGCCTCTACGAATCGCTTGACGTATGTCGTAAAGTTCGGGTGATGCACTATCTCTCAATTCTTCATCGTTAAGAATGGCATTGTCTATCTCTTCAGCCAATATATCGGCCGTATAGATATCTATTCCGTATTCGTAAAGAATGGGAAGTTCGGTTTTATATTTAGTGGTAGCGGTTTTGACCTCGGACGATACTCTGAGCACCGTTACGATACTCATCAATTCTCTTATACTCAATACCGATTGTTTCTCGGCGAGCCTAATCGAATCTGTAACGTCGTCAACATTGAAAGACGGGTTGATACTGTAATCATATAAAAGTTTACTCGCTTCGTCTGTTTCCGCTAAAAGCCTACTACATTTTTGAATGTCCGAAATAGGCCTTATTTTTAAGACCTCTTCTTTTGCCTTTGCGGATTGTGCAAATCCGCTGACTATACCGAGTATTTTAAGATACTCTAAAGCGTTTAGCACTCTTTCGGTTATCATTATTCACCTATAATTCCGTCCGACTTAACGGGTGCATCTCCTCCAATGAGAGAAACATATTTATTTTCTTTTACAAAATCATATTTAATGGCTTTATCCGAATAAAGCGAATAATAACATCGTTTATCCGAAACAAAAGCCATCAATTTGAATTTATTGTTACCGTAATTATAATACAGCATTCTACCCTTATTTTTACAACTCTTACATCCTACACCGTTTACAGATTCATTGGGACAATGTTCGAAATGCATCAAAGGAATTCGCCCCGACGCAAAAGTATGAGTTGCACCTAAAACGCTATATCCGCCGAGTTCGGCCGAACTGAGTATAGCATCGGCATCGGCAAATCTTTCGGCTGTCAACGAGTTAGCAATATTCAATCCAAACCCTGCAATATAGGGTACGGAATATTCCCTTACAAGTTCGACTACACCTATGTTATCGGCATAAATTCCTATACCGTGAGCGTGAGCAAACTTGACAAGCTCAACTTGCATAGTACGTTCAATCAAAACAGGAAATTTTATGTAAAGTTTTTTACCTAAACTTTTTACATAATCGACAGCCCTTTGATACTCCGTAATACTTGTATATCTCGGATAGTACACAAGTGCCGTATAATCACCGTCGATAAGCTTGTCCGACTCGACTATCGTTCCCTTGATATGTTTGTTTTGTTTTAAAGGTTGAATATCGGTTGGCAATGCTCTTTCTTGTCTATATGCATCGATAATCGCACTTCTAAGTGCATCGAGTACATTATTCCTAAGTTGATTTAATGCCGATTTAGCAAGGTATCCGCTGCCGCTAAAAGCAAGCGAATCGAGTTTAAAATCGGAATTACCCGTCTTAGATAATTGAGAATAGACCTCTTCGTATGTAAGATCTCTAAGATTTATAGCATCGATTCCGTTTACTGTAACGCTAATTTTGCCATAAGTGGCAGTCAAGGTTGTTGGCGTACCTATAGACAAATCGAATGAAACACCTAAGCGTTTCTTAGCCTTACGCACTTTATCGCTAAGCATCTCGGAACGAGTAAGACACAAAACGTCGCCCTTTTCAACTCCGTTACTGACGGGAATCAAATAGCCCTTATCCGTCTTAACGCAAGAAGTTACGTCGCTACCGCCAACCTCTACGCCCTTTCTTAATATTTTCAATCCGTCGCCCTTAGCAAACGGAACATCAACTAAGGCATATGGAAATCCATTTTTACGTGTAACACTTAAAACTATACCGACCTCTCGACCGATATGACTTGCAGTTTGCGGATAAATTACATTACGATTTTTAAAATACGCAGGAGTGAAACCGCCCCTTGCAAATGCTGTCAATACATCGTTTTTATCGGGTTTTAAGCCGTCTAATAAGTCTCTATAATATTTAGTGACCGAATAGACGTATTCGGGACTTTTTAACCTACCCTCTATCTTTAAACAATCGACACCGACCTTTTCTAAATCCGATAAATACTTATCTAAGCAAATATCTTTAGCCGATAATCTATATCCCTTACACAAGGTATTACCGTCCTCGTCGGTAACGGTATATTCCTGTCTACAAGGCTGTCTGCATTGCCCTCTATTACCGCTTTTACCACCTATATAGCAAGACAATAGGCAATTACCTGAAAAAGCGACACATAATGCACCATGAACGAACACTTCTTTTTCGACACCCTCGATAGAGGCAATCTCGTCAATACTCGCTTCACGTGAAAGCACTACGCGAGTTACACCGAGCTTTTTATAAAATTCCGCACCGTCTACCGTTTTTATTCCGGCTTGAGTCGATACATGCACAGGAATAAACGGAAACTGTTTTCTAATGGCTGAAATAAGCCCTAAATCGCTGACAATAAGCGCATCGGCTCCCAACTCATACGATTTTACCGCCAATTCAAGTGCTCTATCAAGTTCGGAATCATAAACATTGACGTTTATCGTTATGTATACTTTGACTCCGTACAAATGACAATAGTCAATCCATTCTCTTAAATTGGATAAACTGAAATCTATAGATTTGGCTCGGGCGTTTAATTCACCCAAGCCAAAATAAACTGCGTCCGCTCCCGCATTGACGGCAGAGACCAATGATTCGATAGTTCCTGCAGGCGCTAACAGCTCCATTAACGCAATACTGCTCCTAAACTAATTTCAACGCCCTTAATAATCTTATCGATCAAAGGATTAACGTCAGTATCGACTAATGTTCTATCCTTAGCTCTGAAACTCAAAGCCAAAGCAACACTCTTCTTACCGCTCGGAATACCTTTACCGCTATATACGTCGAATACTTTGACGCTTTCGAGTAGTTTTCTACCGCCTAATCTATTAACTTCGTCAATAAGCGATTTAGCATTTACCGAATTATCTACAACGAATGCCAAGTCTCTCGAAATTGCAGGGAATTTGGGAAGATCTACGAAAGGAAGATGCGATTTTTCATTTTCGATAAGCACATCGAGCCACAATTCGGCAACGTAACATTTTTCGATCTTATAATCTCTTTGTACATCGGGATGAATCTCACCGATATATCCCAATGTTTCGCCGTTAACGGTTACAACAGCACTTCTACCGGGATGCAACCAAGGATAAACCTCGGGAGCGAATTCTGCGGTGATATTGAGTTTATCGAGTACCGATTGCAAAGCACTTTTAATGGTATAGAAGGTCTTATCGGGACCGAACTCTGCAAGCATCAAAACGGGTTTTTCGTCTGGAAGTTCGCTTAACGGTAACTCGTGAGGCAAATAGACTTTACCGATCTCGTACAATTTTGCCGATTTATTACCTCTTGCGATATTACCTGCAATTAAATTGAGCATGGAATGCAATAAAGTGGTACGCATTACCGATAATTCTTCTCCCAAAGGATTCAATAATTCAATGGTACGAGTTCTATAATCACCTTCGGGAATTCTTAGTTTCTTAACGAAGGACGGCGAAATAAATGAGTAACTTACGCATTCGTTATATCCTGCCGTTCCGCTCAAAAGATTGCGAATCTTGGTTTCGGTTTCGTGTGCATAGGTATTTACGCCTTGAGTTTGGCTCAATCCGTCCAAAGGTGCACTAACGATATTATCATAACCGTAGAATCTAATGACCTCTTCGGCTATATCGTTGGCATTGATAAGATCCTCTCTATATCCGGGGATGATCAAAGAAATAATATCTCCGTCAATTACGGGGGATAAAGACAACCTCGATAGAATATCAACCATAATATCGCTCGAAATATCGATACCCAATATCGCATTTATACGCTTAACGCTGACTGATATCTTACGATCTTCGGTTTTACCTAATGTGTCGATAACTCCGCCGACTATCTCGCCACAGCCCAATTCGGCGATCATCGAGCAAACACGTTCAATAGCTAATTCTTGACTTAAAAAGTCGATACCTTTTTCGAATCTTGCAGAACTGTCCGAACGAAGACCGAGCTTTCTCGACGTTCTGCGAACGTTATCTCTCTTGAAACATGCGGATTCGAATACAACGTCGGTAGTATCATCCGATATACCAGAATTCATACCGCCCATGATACCTGCTAAAGCAACGGGTTTATCGGCATCGCATATGACGAGGTTATCGCCATTCAATACATTTTCTTTCTCGTCAAGGGTAACGATCTTCTCGTTTTCTTCCGCTCTTCTAACGATTATCTCTTTACCGCCGATCTTATTAGCATCGAACGAATGCATAGGTTGACCGATCTCGGTAAGAACATAGTTAGTAATATCGACGATATTATTAATAGGTCTGATACCTACTTTACGTAATCTTCTACGAATAATCTCTGGCGACTGCTCGATCTTGATATTCTTAACAGCCTTAGCCATATATCTCGGACATAAATCATCCGCTTTAACTGTAACCTTTACATAATCGCTTACATCTCCCGATTCGGTATAGTCACAATGAGGAATGCCCTTAAACGGAACGTTCAATACAGCGGAAACTTCTCTTGCAATACCGATAATGCTGTTACAATCGGGACGATTAGCAGTAACGCCGATATCTAAAATATAATCGTCGTTTTGTAGATAAACGTTGATGTCGGTGCCGAGTGGGCAATGGTCGTCAAGAATAAATATTCCGTCTACACCTGCTAAGGTATAGTCGTCTGCCGTCAAATCAAGTTCGCTACCACCACACATCATACCTTCGCTCAATACACCGCGAAGTTTACCCTTAGTGATGGTCTTACCGTCGGGAAGCACTGCTCCGTGCATACATACGGGAACAATATCACCTACCCTAACGTTTGTCGCTGCGGTAACAATTTGCTTTTGACCGTATACCGGACCACAATCGAGTTGACAAATAACGAGTTTTTCTGCATCGGGGTGTCTTTCGATAGAGAAAATCTTACCGATAACGACCTTTTTGATGCTTTGCGATAAATCTATAATTTCCTCAACCTCAAAACCTGCTTTGACCATTTTGTCTGCCAAAACTTCGGGGGTAACGTTAATATCTACATAATCCTTAAGCCAACTAAAAGGAACTTTCATATCTATCTCCTATTTATACTGTTTCAAAACTCTAACGTCGTCCTCATACATCAAACGAATATGGGGAATACCGTACTTGATCATTGCCATTCTGTCTACACCGAATCCAAATGCGAAGCCTGAATAAACTTCGGGATCGATACCGCAATTAATCAAAACGTCGGGATTAACTACACCTGCACCGAGAACTTCGATCCAACCTGTGCCCTTGCATAATTTACAACCTTTACCGCCACACATAGAGCATGACACGTCAACTTCTACGCTCGGCTCGGTGAAGGGGAAGTATGAAGGACGGAAACGAGTCTTGGTTTCTTTACCGAACATTGTCTTAGCGAACATATCCAAACAACCTTTAAGGTGTGATAGTGATACGCCCTTATCGATAACTAAGCCTTCAACCTGATTGAAGATAGGACTATGCGTAGCATCGTCATCCGAACGATATACTTTACCGGGACAGATTATTCTGATAGGAGGCTTCTCAGTGTTCATAACTCTCGCTTGCATAGGAGATGTATGAGTTCTAAGAAGAATATTCTCACTGACATAGAAAGTGTCCTGCATATCTCTTGCAGGGTGATCCTTAGGTACGTTGAGAAGTTGGAAGTTAAACATATCAGTTTCGATTTCGGGGCCCTCTTTAACCTCAAAACCTAAACCCATAAAGATGTTAACGATTTCGTCTTTGACAAGGGTGAGCGGATGGATGGAACCGATTTCGCTCTCGGCATCTAATGTAACGTCGATGGTTTCTGATTCGAGTTTTTTACGTTGCTCCTCTGCTTTTAACTGCGCTTCTTTTTCGGCAATACGCTTTTCAATGAGTGCTCTACCCTCGTTAACGAGTTTACCGAAAGTAGGTCTTTCCTCGGGGGAAAGATTCTTCATACCGCGAAGAATACCTGTATACTCACCGTTTTTGCCTAAAAATTGAACCTTAACGTCGGATAAATTATTGGAATCCGTAGCGTTATCGATCGCTTTCTGACACTTTTCTACTAATTGTTTAATCAAATCAAACATAGTTCGCTCCTATATTTATAAATTAATATATATAATAAAATAACACAAGTGTATAGTTTTTGTCAAGAAAAAGCACTTTTTCTTATAAAATAACATAAATTATAATTAGTAATGAGTGGAATTAGAAGGAAAATCAAGGTCTTTATTTGGTTTGTGGCGATTATTTCGGCATTATTATTAGTATTCTATCATTTTGCAAACAACGTAAAAAAGGTCTACGAATCTCTTTCAACCTCGCAGATCAAAAGTTATGTCTATCAAACCGTCAATTCGACTGCAAAAGAACTAATTAATCAAAGAAAAGGAATATCTATGATATCGACAAAAGAAAATACCGAAGGTGAGGTAGTCAAGATTCTAATCGATAACGATAACGTAAACAACTTAAATCAAGACATCGCTGTAAGTTGCCAAGAAAGATTATCTTTAATCGAGCAAGCAATGATAGCACATATAGGCGCGTTTACCGATTTTAAAACGTTAGCAAATAAGGGACGTACCGTTATGATCCCGATGACTGTCAATTATACCGTCAAAAGCAAAGTCAAAGCATATTCCGAAAAAATCGGTATCAATGTAATCAGATATGCCTTGTATTTGTGCGTTACCACCAATACCGAAATCGTTCTTCCTATCGGTTCAACTCCGCAAGAATTTGTAAACTACATACTGATTACCGAAATCGTATTCACTTCAAAAGTCCCCGAAACTTTTATTGCTTCGGAAGACGGATTGAATTACTTAGATCTACTACCTTAGTTAAACTGTACAAAACGTCAAGTTTTAGTTCTCGATTTGAAAATTATCGACATCAAAAATCCAAAGAGAATTGCCGACGATACACCTGCGGATGCCGATTGCAGTCCGCCAGTCAGTATGCCTAATACGCCCTTTTCGCCCAAACCTTTTAATGCACCTTTTACTAAATTGGCTCCGAACCCTGTTATTGGAACGGTAATACCTGCACCTGCAAACTCCTCAATCGTTTCAAAAACACCGATAGCCTCTAAAAAACATCCTAACAATAAAAAGGTCACAAGTATTCGAGCCGACGTCATTTTGGTCAAGTTGATTAGTATTTGACCGAGCAAACAGACGAATCCGCCTACGGCAAATACCTTTAAATATTGAAGAAATATATCCATCAATTACCCCCTATTAAACTGACTGCATGCGATATACAAGGAATGGTTTCTCCTTGAAGCGAACTATCCTTACTCATAAGTGCACCTGTAGGCAAAAACAAGGCTCTTTTTATTTCTCCGCCTTTCAATTTCTTATAAAAATAAGTCGAAAAAACCAAACTCGAACACCCGGCACCGCTACCGCCCATTTTTACTTTTTGTTCTTCGCTAAATATCATTTTTCCGCAATCATAATGGATATGAGATATATCTATTTCGTCGTCTTGCAATAATTCTACAAGCATTCGACTTCCGAAAATTCCGAGATCACCTGTGATAATCGCATCATAATAATCCACGTCTCGCCCTGTATCGGTTAAATGTGCTTTTATCGTATCAGCACAAGCAGGTGCCATTGCCGCACCCATATTATTGGTATCGGTAATGCCGTAATCAACTACTCGACCTATGGTAACACCGTCAATAGATATTCCCTCGCCTGAATCGGATAATACCACACATCCGCTACCCGTAACCGTCCATTGAGCAGTAGGCGTCATTTGAGTGCCCAATTCTAAGGGATATCGATACAATCTTTCTGCCGACGAAAAGTGACTGCTTGTTGAACAAGTTATATAGTGCATATTACCGCTATTAATCATGAACGAACCCATTATTAAGCATTCCGAAAAAGTACTGCATGCATTATAAAGCCCCATATACGGTATACCTAATTCACGTGCCGAAAATGTGGACGGTACTATCTGATTAAGAAGGTCGCCCGCTAACATACAGTCTACACTATCTATATCGAGTCCCGCTTTTTTGATTGCACTGTGTATGACGTAATAATGCATTTCGCGCTCCGCCCATTCATACGAGTCTTCGCCCATTCGATCATCGCCGAAAACTTTATCGAAGTGTTCGCTCAACGGCCCTTTGCCCTCTTTAGGTCCCGATGCACCGAATGCGCAAATTATCACAGGACGTTTGTCAAATAAATAACTTTGTCTTCCCTTTTTCATATTTTAAAACAACGATACTATCCAATATATCAATCCAACCGCTATAGAACTCAAAACACCGCTTACAATAATAGGACCTGCTACCACAAACATCCTACTCATAACTCCTAAAACATATCCTTCGCGATTGTATTCCATAGCAGGGGACACAATACTGTTAGCAAATCCTGTAATGGGTACAATACTGCCGGCTCCCGCAACCTTACCGATTTTGTCATATACTCCTATACCTGTAAGCAGTGAACCTAAAAAAATCATTATACAGCTTGTTAACTGACCTGTCGTTATGGGCCCTATCGAAGGTATGATAAGTTTCAATATATCTCCCACGGCTTCCCCTATACAACAGATGATACCGCCTATAACAAAAGCTAATACAAGTGTTATGATTTCTCTCGATTTCGGTGATTCCCTTTTAACCCTTTCTTGATATTCTTTGTTGCTTATCATCGTATTTAATCTCCTTATCGGTTATATCAATTTTATATATTTCATCTCCGAATTCTTTTATTTTCCGTCTCGGTTTCATAGTGGAATTATCGACCTGTTTTAGTGGGATTATACAAAAAACTGCACCTGAACGTGCAGTTTTTTGAGTGATGAGGTAAAAATGAAGAGTGAAAAAATGTGGATGAAATAATTGATGGTTTTTTCGTCCGCCTTTATATGAATTTTTGATAGATGCGGGTGATTAGTAATCGCCCTATCCTTATTAAGGTAAGCGATAGCGCCCCATATAGTCATCCTGAGTGTAGCGATAGCGGAATCGAAGGATCTTATTCCTTGTTAATATGGATTTTAGATTCCAATGCTATGCATTGCCCTACGGGTTCGACTACAGTCTGTCGACTTTTGCTCAGAATGACGTTGATGATGCGGTGCTGTTCATAATTATTCCGCTCAGAATGACATGATGGGACGCTTGCATTTGCTGTGATATGGATAATTAATTGATACTGTCAATAATAAGTGCGAATTAAAAGCAAGTGCGATGACTATCTTTGGCGGGTGATTAGCAATCGCCTCTTGGCGCAATATTTTATTGTCTTTTTATTAAGTAAGACATAGGATCGCTTTAAGACATTTTGCGTTTTATTTCGTTAAGTATTTTCGTTTCCAATCTTGAAACCTGTACTTGACTCACACCTAAAATATTAGCGACTTCGCTTTGTGTCTTATCACGATAATAACGAAGTATTATTATTTTCCTATCTCTCGGCTCGAGTTCTTCGATAATTTGTTTCAACGCCAATTTATCGAGTATATCCTCGGTTTTATCCTCAGTTCGAATCGCATCTACGAGATAGGTACCGTCATCGTCAAACTTTTCAAACAACGATACAGGCATCCTTGCGCTATCAAGGGCAAAAACGACGTCGTAAGGCGTTAAAGAAAAATGTTCGGCTATCTCTTGAACGGTCGGTTCTCGTTCGTTAGAGTGCCTAAATTCCTCGGAAAACCTATTAATTCCCAAAACTAACGACTTGGTTTGTCTCGATACCTTAATCGGTCCGTCATCACGGATATGTCTTTTTATTTCGCCCGCTATCATTGGCACTGCGTAAGTAGAAAAACGCACGTTAAATTCGGAATCGAAGTGCATTATCGCTTTTATAAGCCCCAAACTGCCCAATTGAATAAGATCATCGTATTCTATTGCACTATTTCTATAACGCTTGATTACGCTTTTTATCAATGGCATATTTTCAAGAAGCAAGACTTCTGCCGATTTTTTGTCACCGTTTTGTGCTTCCTTTATCTTTTGTAAGGTTTCCTCATGCGACAGCATTATCGGTTAGGCTTTTGACCATTATTACGGTTGTACCCTCGCCGACCTCACTCAAAACCGTTACTTCGTCCATAAAAGCCTGCATCAAAGTAAAGCCCATTCCGCTACGCTCTTGTTCGGGCTTGGTGGTATAAAACGGTTCCATTGCTTTGTTTATATCCTTTAGCCCGCAACCGCTATCCGATATTTTGATTTCATATTTGTTGTCGTAAACCGATGTCTCTATCGTGACTTCGCCCACCTCATTGTTATATGCGTGCACTATACAATTGGTAAAAGCCTCGCTGACTGCCGTTTTTATATCGTTTATTTGCTCTACGGTAGGATTCAATTCACTGCAAAATGCTGCAACCGTACTGCGTACAAATGCTTCGTTTTTTGTATCGGACAAAATGGTCATTCTATAATAATTGTTCAATTTCATAATTACCTCACCAAGGGAATCACGGAATATATTCCTGATATCCTAAATATTTTATCAATTTGAGCGTTAACGTCACTAACGGATAGTGCTATCCCTAATTTTGACGTTTTCTTATACCTACCTAAAAGCATTCCTAATCCAGTAGAATCCATAAAATCTACGTATTTCAACGATAACTGTAATGACACAATTCCGCTATCGATTAGGTTATCGAGATAAGATTTCAATTCCACGGCAGTATGCTCGTCGATATCACCGCGATAAAATACCTTGACCGTGTTTCCGTTTCTTTCAAGCCACATTTTCATCGTTTGACCCCCATAAGAACGATTATAAAACGTTGGCTTTGACGAAAAACGGTAATTATTGAATTATTTTGACTATCTAAGACGAAAATAAAAAAGGTCCCGAAGGACCGTTAATTTTTATATTGAATGTTGTAACAAACCTTTGTATTGTAGAAATATGCCTTATGTACCTTTTCAATGACCTTAAAAGGTTTGAATCCGCATTTTTCTTGTACGCGCTTAGATCTAAGATTATCTATATAATAGGAACAAAGTATATAATCGACTTTAACATCGTCAAATAGATAACGAATAACTCTATTTACTGCTTCGGGCATTAATCCTCTTCCCCAATAATCTTTAGATAGTACAAAACCTATCTCGACGCCCATCAATGGGTTCAGTTCTTCGAAACTCTTAACAGATATTCCTAAAGAACCTATAACCTTATCGGTCGCTTTATCTACCAATGCAAAAGTCTTTTTCTCGCTTAAAAAAGTGTCTAAAATAGATTTTGATTCTTCTATATTCTTATGTGGTGTCCAGCCTGCCATTTGACCAACACCGTCAACTTTACAATAGTTATAAAAATCTTCTAAATCATCAGCCTTAAATAGTCGAAGAATGAGGCGTTCGGTCTCTAAAACAACATTGCTAATATCAATGATATTTTCCATACTAAATCTCCTGTTTAACTAATCGAGTATAATTGATACCCTCTTTACGGTAAGATGGATTTACAGAGCGAAAACTCTTAATAATACCGATATTCGCTTCTCCGTCATCGGTAAGATCAAGTTTAACTCTATCGGTATTTATTACCGAACACGACATTTCTCTATACAAATTATCAAAATAGGAGTTTCCTTGCGGTTGTTCATAAGAAAATGCTATGTTATCGAATTCGATATACCAATTGTTCTTATCCTCGAAATACAACTCGTTAATATCATATTTCTTGAATTTATCGAGCAATACTTCTTTAGTATCTTTACTGACTGTGCCAATCATATGTACATTCCTTCTATGATTTGATTTATACGATTAGTATACCAAATAATTGGTTTAATAGCAAGTTATTTAGATATAAATGAAAGTTGGGAATTTTAAAGGTGTAAATGTGGTAAGATTTACAGTTTGATTATTACTAATTATTAGAATTACTATTCTTATCAATATTTGCTTTGGCTGTTTTACAAGATGATATCAATAGCACACGTATGATGTTATTCACTTTGTTCATAATGATGAGATGATTGTCAAAATGTGTGAAACACACTTCATTGCTAAAAGCAACATCATCAGCGAAGCCGACATCATTTGTCGTAGACAATCATCATTCAAAAAGCACGCTTCCAAATAATTGAAAACGTGCTTTTTGTGGTGGGAAGAGATGGATTCGAACCATCGTAGTCACTGACAACAGATTTACAGTC
>CAYMNK010000002.1:0-219868 GCA_964391805.1 uncultured Christensenellaceae bacterium
AATCAATTTTCACTGTCCTCTTTCAGTTTTTTAGGGACTTTTTTTACAGCCCCTTCCTGGTGCGCCATCGGGGACTCGAACCCAGGACCCGCTGATTAAGAGTCAGCTGCTCTACCAACTGAGCTAATGGCGCATATTTAGTTTTTGGAGCGGGAGACGGGATTCGGACCCGCGATATCTGCCTTGGCAAGGCAGCGCTCTACCACTGAGCCACTCCCGCAACTCAACAAGGTGTATTATAAAACAATCGAAATAATTTGTCAACGCTTTTTATATATTTTTTCAAAAAATTGACATTTTTTTCTTTATAATTCATTTAATAAGAAAAAATGCATTTTTGTTATATAAAACATTCTACATATAATTGGATTTGAGATACCGATGCGTTGCATCGCCCTATCGGGCTCGACTACGCTTGGGGATGACATATTTATTTATTCTTAATTTTACAATAGCAAAACTTTACTTACCGAATAGGCAAACATCATTAATCATTATGCGTAGCATAACATCATTCGCGACAGCACCGTCCACCGTCATACTAATCTCCGTCCCGTCATACTGAGCGTAGCATAAGCGGAGTCGAACTGCAAAGCAGTGCGAGGTGCGACCGAGCAGTATCTTGGACGGAAACGATAGGCTCTTGCTATGATTTCCGCTTCATTAACAAGGATTAAGATTCCACCTCACAATGTTCGGTGCGGCTACGCCGTTCGACTACAGTCTGTCGACTTCCGCTCAGAATGACACGATGGGACGAGAATCGTTGTTACATGTTTTTAGAAATATTATTACTTTTTGTTTTTGAATGTCTTTGCTAAGCCACCCTCTGAAGTTTCGCGATATTCTTTACGTAAATCCTTGCCTGTTTGATACATCGTGTGTATAACAGTATCAAAACTGATTTTGCGTGTATTGGTCAAAAACCTCGCTAAAGAAACAGCATTCAATGCACGCATCGCCGCTACTGCATTTCGTTCAATACATGGTATTTGCACAAGTCCGTTAATTGGATCACATGTTAAGCCTAAATGGTGTTCCATCGCTATTTCTGAGGCATATTCAATTTGGTCAAGATTCATCTTATACATTTGAGCTACCGCTCCAGCTGCCATACTGCACGCCGAACCGATTTCAGCTTGACAACCGCATTCCGCTCCCGATATTGATGCATTCGTTTTAATTAAATTCCCGATTATTCCCGCAGTCGCAAGTGCTTCGAGAACTGACCTTTCGCTCAAACCTTTCCGCTCGCTTACATATCTAAGGCATGCGGGCAATACACCCGACGCACCACATGTAGGAGCAGTAACTATCATATTGCCCGATGCATTTTCTTCGCTTACGGCAAAAGCATACGAACATAAAATTCGATCCTCTCTCGTTTCCGAGTTTTCTTCCGAATCGGTACCGTTGTACAATATCTTGGCTTTTCGCTTGGTTTCTAATCCACCAGGTAAAATGCCGTCCGCAACAAGTCCGCTATCGATGGAGTTACACATACACTTCCAAACTTCCGCTAAATAATCCCATATTCCCTCTCCTTCGAATTTTTCGACATATTGAGGAATTGTAAGTTTGTTTTGCTCGCAATAAGCCCTTATAGATTCGAAACTATTCTCTCTATAAACATAAAGTGATTCGTATGACGGCATTCCTTCGATTTTGATGGCACCGCCACCAATGCTGTATACTCGCCACGAACCAACATCGACACCGTCTTTAATTGCAACGATATCTAACGTGTTAGGATGGGGTAAATCGGACAAATCGTAATTCCACACAATATCTACCGGTTTATTGACGGATTTTTTTAGAACATTATCGGTACAATGCCCCTCTCCGGTCAAAGCAAGAGAACCATACAACGTTACCACGTATTTATCGGCATAACCAAATTCCTTGTCAAAAAGCTTAATTGCTTTTTCAGGTCCCATTGTATGTGAACTTGACGGTCCGTATCCAATTTTAAAGAGTTCTTTAATGCTTTTCATAATAGCTCCTTATGCGTTATACGCCTACTAATATTATGAACCCTTTATAAAGTCCTGTCAATGTTTATTTTAAAAATAACAAGTAATTATTTTTAAAACGTAGAAAACTACGATATAATTCAAACCATCAGTTGTCATTCTGAGTGTAGCGACAGCGGAATCGAAATCCGAGTGTAACGAGAATCAAACGGCGTAGACGTTTGGTATCTTGCGGGCGATAATTACAGCATAATGAATACCATCCCTGTTAAATCGGAATAAGATTCCACCTCATTACATTCGGTGCGACTACGCCGTTCGACTACAGACATCGCCTTCCGCTGTAGAGGCCGATTAGTAATCGCCCGCATCAATTAAGAATCCAAATTACATAATGGAGCGCTTACGCTTGCCTAAATCTGGTTTGATTAGACGGAATTCACTATCGGCTCGGGATGGGGTGGCTTTTGACTGGCTTTTGACGAGGTGATGAGGTGATAATTCACTTATTGACAAATCACTTTTAATATGTTATTATATAATATTAAAACAAATTAGGAGTAAATCAATGTTTGAAAGAGCAATCGAAGCAATAAAAAAATACGATAGAATTATCATTCACCGCCATAGATTCCCCGATGGCGACGCTATTGGCAGTCAAGTAGGTTTGAAAAACCTCATTAAAGACAACTTCCCCAACAAAGAAGTCTATGTCGTAGGCGACGAAAATACACGTCTTCCCTTCATGAAAGACTGCGTAATGGATGAGATTCCCGATGAATACTACAACGGTGCTTTGGCATTCATTCTCGACTGCGGAAGTTCTCGTTTAATCTGCGACGAAAGATATAAAACCGCTGAACTTACCATAAGATTGGATCACCACCTCTACTGCGAAGATATTGCCGAAATCGATTTTGTTGAGAGTTCATTCGAGAGTTGTTGCGGTATGGTCGCATTACTTGCAAAAGAAGCAGGATTTAAACTTTCTTCTCTTGCTGCTGAGTCCATATACACCGGCATGATTACCGACTCCGGTAGATTTATGTTCGATTCTACAAGTGCAAGAACATTCGAACTTGCCGCATATCTTATCAGCGCTAAATTCGATGTAAACGAGTTATATTACAACCTCTATTCAAAGGAATTCGAAAAAATGCTCGAAGAAGCCGATAATATACATAAAATCAAGTTTACCAAAAACAACGTTGCATATATCATTACCACTAAAGAAGAACTTGCTAAAATGAATTCAAATGCAAGCACCGTTTCGTCCGGCTTGGTAAGCATTATGCGCAACATTAAGGATGTTTACGTTTGGGCAAACTTCACCGAAAGCGAAGATGAGATTAGAGTAGAATTGCGTTCCAATCGCTATAATATCAACAAAATTGCCGTTAAATACAACGGTGGCGGTCATAAAAAGGCAAGCGGTGCTACCATTCACACCTTTGACGAAGTTTACGCACTTCTCAACGATCTCGACGAATTAGCAGGATCCCCCGTAGAAGAGGAATAATTATGAACGAACAAGTTAAATTACAGATTTTAAATAAAATAAAAGAGTACGATACGATTATCGTTTCTCGTCACATTCGCCCCGACGGTGACGCTTACGGTTCGACAAAAGGATTGGTCAAAATATTGAGAGATACATATCCTGATAAGCATATTTTCCTTATCAATGAGGACTACTCCCCTGCCCTATCCTTCACCGGTGAAGAGGATAAAATCGACGATTCAGTATATCAAAATGCACTGTGCATCATTACCGACACAGGTACTGCAAATAGAATTTCCAATTCTAAGTATTCGCTTGCTAAAGAAGTCATTAAAATCGATCACCACATCATCGATAAACCCTATGGCGATATCGTTTGGGTGGAAGATTTTCGTTCATCCGCATGCGAAATGATTGCCGATTTTTGGTATACGTTCCGCGATGAACTCGTAATGAGTAAGGAAGCTGCTACCCATATCTATATGGGCATGGTAACAGATTCGGGACGATTCAAAAACGAAGGTGTTAAAGGCGAGACTTTGAGACTTGCTTCGTATTTATTAGATTACGGCATCGATCTCGAAAGACTATATGCAAACCTCTATCTCGAGGACTACAAGTGTTTTAAGTTCCAAGCATACGTATATGAGCATATGAACATTACCGAAAACGGTGTTGCTTATATTTATGTCGATAAGGAAATGCAAGAAAAATTCGACTTGTCCCTCGAACAAGCATCCGAAGTTGTAAGTTTATTATCACGTATCAAAGGAAGCTTAATCTGGGTTGCATTCATAGACTACGAGAAACAAAACTACATCAGAGTGAGATTACGTTCGAGATTTTTAGGCATAAATGACCTTGCCCTCAAATATCACGGCGGTGGTCACGATATGAGTGCAGGCGCAACGGTTTACAGCGTTGAAGAAATGTATGCTCTTATTAATGAAGCCGATGAATTGCTTAAAGAATATAAAGCAAACAACGAGGATTGGCTATGAGAATTTTAATAACAAATGACGACGGAATAAATGCCGACGGTATCAAATATTTGGTTGAATGGGCTAAAACAAAAGGCGAAGTTACGGTTTTTGCTCCAAAATTTGAGCAAAGCGGTAAAGGTCAATCTATAGAAATCCACAAAGGTTACGAATGTGTGAAAGCTAATGTATTTAACGGAGTTACTGCATACAGCGTGGATTCCACCCCTGCCGATTGTGTAAGAGTTGCCGTGTTAGGCTATAAAGGGCAATATGATCTTGTTATTTCAGGAGTTAACAGAGGATTTAACGTTGGCGAAGACATCAAATATTCGGGTACAGCAGGTGCTTGCTTCGAGGGTGCTCATTTAGGTATAAAATCGTTAGCAATATCCACACATTGGGATTCGTTCGATGACGCTAAACAAAATCTTGAAAGAGTTTGGAATTATATCAATGATAACAAAATGTTCGAACAAACAGATATAATCAATGTAAATATTCCAAAAGAGCCAAAAGATATTTTAGTTACAAGAGTTGGTGAAGCTATATACGGCGACGATTTCGATTTCGATGGGGATCAAATAATACCTGTATTAGTATGCTACTATAACGGTTCTGCAAATTTGGAATTAGATACCGATGCAACAATGAATGGTTATATATCAATCAGCCCCGTTACCAGAGAATTGACCAATATCGATGCATTCAATAAGTTTAGAAAATAATAAATCAAAAAAGCACTACTGTTTATAGATTGGACGGTGGTGCTTTTTTGTTTCATATTGTTGTTTCATATCAGCTTTTAAAATATAGATTTTGATTCCACCTCATTTCATTCGTTGCGGCTACGCAGTTCGACTACAGGGCGTTGCCCTTCCGCTGTAGGGGCCGATTAGAAATCGCCCTATCCTTGTTAAGACAAGCGATAACCTTCCCATTTGTCATTGCAAGCGTAGAAAACCACGATAAGAGTCAAACCATCAATTGGTCATCCCGAGCGTAGCGCAGCGCAGTCGAAATTCGAACGAAGTGAGAATCAAATTGTGCAACAATTTGGTATCTTACGGACGAGAACGATAGGTCTTTGTTATTGTATCCGCTTTTATAATATGGAAGAAGATTCCGACACCTATGGTGTCGCCCTAACGGGTTCGACTTCGGGCGTTGCCCTTCGATCAGAATGACACTTGATGGGCAAATATGATAGGTACAAAATAAAAAAGCAAGTGCGATGACTTGCTTTGGCGGACGAAGTCGGCTTAATATGACATAGGTCGCTTACGCTTAATGCAGAATTAGTTCTTATTTGTAATACAGAAGATGGCATAAAGAGGGACCGATTTTATACCGTTTTCGAAACCAAAATTCTTTGTTGATAGACGAATTGCGTACGACGGTTCAAATCTTTGATTATATACAGACAAACTCCTTGAACGCGTATTATCGGCAGATTTTACTTCAATAGGAATTATTTCACCATCAAGCCTTAGTATAAAATCAACTTCCGCTTGATTTCCACTATTCCAATAGTATAAATCAAAGCCATTCGATTTGAGTTGGTTGTATACAAAGTTTTCGGTTAAACCTCCTTTAAAGTTAAATAATAACGGATTGTCCGACTGAATATCTTCATAGTAAATATTTTCACACGCTCCGCAAAGTCCTACATCATTCATATAGAATTTAAAGTCGGATAATGAACGATAGGCATTCAACGGCAATGCGATTTGTTCAATTCTAAATAACTGACCGGCAATGCCCGACAAGCAAAGCCATTCAATCGCGCCTTCAAACTCGTTAGCACGACCACCCGATTTGACATATCTATATTGAAATTTTTTATTTTCTTTAGCGAGCTGTGTACTAATATTTTTAAAGACAATTTTTGTTTTAGGGATTTCGGATGCTTTATTATATTTCCCCATATCATTTTGATAAGAATCTAAAATATCGCTCTGTTCGATTCTAACCATTTCAATGTTATGGTTATTAATATAGTTTTGTACAACAGCTGGCATACCGCCAACATAAAGGTAATCTTTATAGTAATCTAAAGCTCGTTCATGAAATAAAGTGTCTAATGGTTTATTGGATTTATAACTATTTTTAATCATTTCAACCAAATCGGTTTCGTCGTTAGCAAGAAGAAACTCTTCAAAATCCATTGGGTACATAGTCAAAAATTGGATTTTGCCAACAGGAAACGAATGAACTCCTCTATTAACCGAAACACCTAAAAGAGAACCGAGTGCAATGATATGATATTCATTCGCCTCTTCATTAAAATACTTTAAAGATGTTATTGCTTGGGGACATGCTTGAATTTCATCAAAAACAATTAGCGTATTCTTTGGCAAAATTTGCTTACGTTTATAACTTGATAATTTCTTTATGATACTAATGGGATCTAAGTTATCAAAGAAATCAGATAATCTTTCTTCTTTTTCGAAATTACAATAAACATAATTTTGGTATTCACGGCTTGCAAAGCAGTTTACGATATACGTCTTACCAACTTGCCTTGCACCTTGTAATACCAACGGTTTACGATTCTCGCTATTTTTCCAATTTAATAATTCTTGATATATTTTACGTTCCATACTATTCCTCCAAACAATAGTATTATAGCAAACAAATGTATTTTAGTCAATAGAAATTACATTTTTCGATAGATGGTTTTTGTCATTTTTTACTTTTTTTGACACTTAACGGCTGAATTGGATAAGAAAACACTTTAGTAGATCATTCGCAGTGATGCATTTTTCCTTCCGCTGTCATACTGAATCCCCTCCCGTCATACTGAGTGTAGCAACAGCGGAATCGAAGGATCTAATTCCTTGTTTATATGGATTAAGATACTGCAAGGCAAGCCTTGCACTGCTTCGCAGTTCGACTTCAGGACGATACCCTTTCGCTGTAGGGGCCGATTAGAAATCGCCCTATCCTTGTTAAGACAAGCGATAACCTTCCCATATGTCATTGCAAGCGTAGAAAACCACGATAAGAGTCAAACCATCAATTGGTCATACTGAGCGGACGAAATAGGCTCAGAATGACATAAAGGTTAGTTGTTTTCTCTAGTTTATTTTTTTATTTTTTGTCTATATATTTCTTTTAAATCTTCTATTGCTAATTCCACTGCCATCGTGTGAAACATAAGGTAATTAACACGCATCGTTTCATATGGCGCTTGCTTGTAAATTTTATTGCTATCTTCTCTGGTTAATAAATGCCAATAACGGTAAACATAACCCATCCAATATAAAATATCTTTAGAAATACTTTCTTTTTTGGTCGAAAGTTTATTAGTACAAGTTGCGATGAGTTCTTCTAATAAATACTCTTCGCCCGCCCACTGCATCCGATTGTACTCCGAATCCAGATTCACGGCAATTTCACTATTCATAAAAGACCTTACAAGATTTTCGATATCAAATTCGGTGCTTGCGAATAGCTCAAATAAGCGACCTTGTATGTCGCATAACTTTAAATCCAAACCATTCATCAGTTATCTCCTTTTATCGCATCATCTATTATTTCATCGAAAAATTTTCCATCACGACGATGGTTTTTACAGATTTCATTAGCAAGTTCAATTCCCTTTAGACGATTGTTTTCACTAACTTTGCGAAGTATTTTCTTTTCGAAGTACGACAATTCGATTTCTTTTTCGATTTTAATAGCCTTACATGCTTTTTCGGTTAAGGCAACATACTGTTTTCCTAGTTGCAAAGCCGACAAACTATTGATAAGCGCTTGATCTGTAATGGTCTCTAAGAAAAAATTATCTATAACATAGAACATTCTATCGTTCGCAATACTTCCTATAGCAACATCGTTACCGCAAATCATTGTGCTATACTTATTATAAAATGTACTGCCTTTAATTCTCTCCATCCGACCACGATGATATGCAACAACCATTGCCCAATCAATATCGGTAGGAATTTCAACAGAAGCAAGTTCGTGCATATCAATGGAAACGACATAAAACTTAGATTCTTCAAAATCGCAAATAAGTGTTAGCGGTTGTTCCGGAGTTGTTCCCATATAGAAACCTTTACCAAAATCGCATTTTTCACGACTTATAGGTGAAATATCCCCTACCAAACCACTTTTCGAACCGTGATAAAGCAAAATACGACCTTCATCAATTTTGATATTTGACACCTCTTGTCTTATTCTATTCATAATCATATCATAGACAGGAGCATTATACTCTATACACAAATTAAAAAGAACGTCTTCGGCAAGACGATTAGCTTTAGAACGTCCGTTCTCCCAACGATTAATCGTTGCGAACTGAACACCGATTCTTTTAGCCATTTCCGTTTGGCTCATTCCCAAATATTTTCTAATTTGTTTAATCAATTCTTCCATAAGCACCTTATAACATTTATTATATACAAATTATATCAAATGTTATACGTTTTGTCAAGATAGTTTTTATTATTCATATAAGGAATAAGATTCTGACACTGCGTGTCACCCTATCGGGTTCGACTTCGGGCGTTGCCCTTCGCTCAGAATGACACTTGATGGGCAAATATGATAGGTACAAAATAAAAAAGCAAGTGCGATGACTTGCTTTGGCGGGCGTTTACTAAACGCCCCTACATTTGCAACATATTATTAACTGCTTTTATTGAAGAGTATCTGCTAAGATGTACTATATTATTCACAAGGAATAAGATTCTGACACTGCGTGTCACCCTGCGGGTTCGACTTCGGGTTGTCACCCTTCGCTCAGTATGACATTGATGGTGAAGTGCTTTTCTTAGTTTCCGCTCAGTATGACTATGTGGGAAGCCAACCCTTTGCCATAATAAGGAAAAACCGCACCCGAAGGTGCGGTCTTAATTCAAAGTCTTTTGGATGTCTCAATAATATTCATTATGAATTATTGTTTACCCAAAAACCATATTATTTAATTTTAGAATAGAGTATCAATTATTCAGCAACAATTGTAAATCCATTGATACCAATTTGCTGATATTTTTCACTATCATTACCGCAAATTGCCAATCTAACTGCAACAACACCGTTAGGTAAATTATTTGCAGATAAACTTGTTCCAATTGTCGATACATTAGCAAGCGTGCCATCAACCTGTCCGACATCAGTAGCAACCCAAGTTGAACCATCTATAGAATACTCAACAGTTAGTGTCTTAAACTTCTTACTGGAACTCCACTCTTTTAAATTAAATGTTGCACTCTTAATAGACATACCGGAAACAGAGATTGTTACATATTGTAAAGTATTCTTAGATGCAACAACGGGCATGTTGGTTATAGTTTGGCTTTGTTTTATTACATTTGAGAAGTTAACGGTAAAAGACAAATTATCAACACATAAATCAGCGGAAGTAATTGATTTTTCAGCATATCCACTCCAGGAGTTAGCATAAGTAGCAAAATTTGTTGATAAATCAACTTCAGCTTTCACCTCACCTTGTACAGGGATACGAGCAGCAACAGAAACAATAGTATTACGAGAGATGATCCCCTTGTAAGAACCATCTTCTTGAGCATCGACACGTTGACCATTAACATAAACAGCATCTATAACAGCACCATTTTTAGCCTCTACTGTAAATGTAAACTCTTCGTCATTATTACCTTTTTCTTTGCTAAGCGTTATTGTAGCATTTTCATTAGCTTCAGCTGAGATCGAAGATTCTCCGGCAACACGACTTATTAACACAGGATTGCTATTTTCAATTGTACTGGTATAACCAACCTCTAGAACTGTTGCACTGTACTTAATGATATAACCATAGATAACTACTTCATCGTTTTGACAAATTATGGATGCAACGTCATTTAGTTTAACAGAATAACCTTGTACAGATACACCATCTACGCCACAAACGAAATCAAAACTGTAGCCATGTGAATTAGATGTTGGAACAGAAGAAATTACGCCTTTTAGGTATACTTGATTTTCAGAGACCCAACCTTCCGATTTATCAGCATATGCATTCCAGAATTCGTCAGCAGTGTATGGATTCTCTTGTGTACCTTTTTCAGCCGTAACAGGTTTGTCGTCTTCACCACCGGAAGCACCTTCTTTGGTTGCAGTGGCTGTATATTCATTACTAAAATAGTAAAGCATCACGGAAAGGCTACCATCATCATTAAATGAGAAGTTTAGATAATCGGGTAATCCATCTTCATATTGGTAAAGAATAACTTGATAGAGACCATCATTAACAAGCGCTGTGTAATCTGTTGAGATATATCCGGCATATGCACAAGCAAAGTTAACCTTATCTGCACTCAAAACAATCGTAAAAGCACCCGGATTATTGCCAAATGCACCTGTATATGTAGCTTGTTGAGCTTCAGAAAAAGTTGCGGAATCACCTGTTATTATAGGATTCTCTTCTTCACTACTTTCGAATTCACCATTAGCATTATAATAAAGTGTACCATTGACAAGATTCAAAGCTGTGTCAGATATCGTTATTTGAGACTTATCTGCATTAAAGCTGAAAGAAACAGTTATACCTCTGCGATAGATAAATGAATAAACTCCATTTTCATAAGAGAGATCCGTTTCATAATAACCTTCTTTCGCAGAAAAACCATATTCAAGATCTAAATAAGCACCCTCTGTATAATAAGCAAAAGACTTTTCTTCAACGTCAAATACAAGGACGATTTCACCGTCTTTTGTTCCATAAATTCCTTGAAGATCTGCATATGGATCATCTTCCTCGCCGCCTTCAACTTTTTCTACGAAAACGAATTGAGCAATATAATTTGCATCAGCATCAGCCTTTACAGGACCAAGAGAAGTAAAGGTCTTTGATTTTGTGGTACCTAATACATAATCTTGAGAATTTAATGATACTTTCAATGTCTTTAGAGAATCATCCCATACCCAAACAGATGAAGCGGAATCTTCATATACTGAGTTTGTATGTTGACCGTCTGCAGATTTTGTTATATTGATATATTTCTTGGTTGCGCCATTATCGTTAGATACATAGAGGTGGAATCCGCCTTCAACTGATTCAACATAAACCTTTATAGCGGAATCTTTCGATTCAACTGTGTTGAAATAAAATTGAGAAACCATTTCTCCATCTACATAGTAGATCTTAGAATCACGAACAAAACCAATTACATATGCGCTACCAACTTCAGGTTGAGCAGGCTCTATGCTGGGTACTTCCGGTGTAGGATCGACATCGCCACCGGTCTCGCCACCTTGAGAACCGCTCGCTACGGTCTCAAGGTTGAAAATGTAGTTTTCAAGTTCACTCTCATTTAAACTAAATACTGAGCAAACACTATACTTAATTCTTAAATATTGAGCAGCACCATTGTAATTAGCAGTATTACATCTAATATAATAGCCATTTTCTACTGACTCCAAAACAAAGAGCGTATTTTCGCCTTCAGAATCTACCAATTGAACATGTGTTCCATCGGATAATAAGTATTTTCCAGCAGCAGTTACAAATGTAACGGTTCCATCACTGTTATTACGTACTGTTAAAACAAGAGCATCACTAATATTTTGAGATATCTCTAATTGATGTTTAGTCTCGTTGTATAGCTTATCCTTACCTGTAACATAATATCCTTTTTGAGAAAGTACAATACTTCCCTTAGAAGGTTCAGGATCGACATCACCACCGGTCTCGCCACCTTGAGAACCGCTCTCTACGGTCTCAAAGCTATAAACGAAGATAGATAGATCTTTAGCGTTAGCTAAGCCGAATACTGTTACATAACCATTATATGTTTCAAGATATTGAGCATTATTATTGTACTTAGCATTAACAGACTTAATGTAATAACCACCTTCAACAGTCTCTAATTCGAATAACGTATATTCACCCTCTTCAGCAACGAATTTAACGTCAGTTCCGTTTGTATAGAGGTACTTACCATCAGCAGTTACAAAGGTAATAGAACCATCGGAATTAATACGCTTAGTAAGTTGAACAGCCTCGGATTTATCAGATGAAACCACCAACTCTATTTTTGAAGTACCCTTATCAGTATTAGTATATGTATACTCTTGACCGGTCAAATATTTACCGTCATGAGTTTTGATATAAACTTGTTCTTCAGTGGGATTAACAGGTTCATCGGGCACGATGGAATCATCGTGCTCTTCGCCATTAACGGTAACAACCTTAACACCTGTTAATTGTAATTGTTCTTCATTCTTTTCAATATTTTCGAAGATACAAACAAGTTCATCTTTGAGTTCAAGTTTACCATCATTGATACCCTTGAAGTTAGCAATACGAACCTTGAGTTCACTATTTTCAGCATCAGCAATAAGGATGTATGCATAACCATTAGCATCGCTCCAATCACCTAACTCAACTACAATACCCTTGACATAGGTGTTGGTGTCAGGTTTGGGTTCTTCAACTTCTGCAGCGGTTCTTTCTACAACTTGAGCACCATTTAATTCCCAAGCGTCCTTATTATATACGATAGAATCAACAGAAACTACGATTTGATCGCCAACAGTCAATACGCCTTCTCCATTACCCTTGATAAAGTTAACAATAAGCTTATCTTCTGCACTCATAGAGTCAGCGATGTAAGCATAGTTATAAATACCATAGGTATCGCTATAGCTACCGAGTTCAACGATATAAGCACTTACAAATGCCTCTTCAACTGAATCGTGAGATTCTAATGCGATAATATCAGAAACGCTATATGGATTTTCCTTAGCACCAAGTTCTGCAACAGGTTTTCTATCAATAGCAGTTGCTTTATAAAGTTCCCAAACACCATTGTAGTAAGAGAGTTTTTGTGCACTTACAGTAACTTCATCGCCTACACAAAGTTTGCCATTGTTAATACCAGCAAAGATATATACATAAGCACTGTCGATATCTTCACGACTCTCACCACTCTTAAGAGCAGAATCAGCCATATATCCGTCTTGATAATTGTTGTATGAAGAATTCCAATCACCTATTTCAACAACATAACCTTTTACGTAGAATGAAGAAGTAACTTGAT
The DNA here is from genome assembly GCA_964391805.1 of uncultured Christensenellaceae bacterium. GTDB lineage: Bacteria > Bacillota > Clostridia > Christensenellales > CAG-1252 > RUG14300. Next base: position 13,463 of record CAYMNK010000002.1, read on the forward strand.
CACCAATTTTTATTAACTTCAAAACATCGGAAATTGAATACGGATCTTCCTTAGTACCCTTGTGTTCAAGGATAATCTCTTGAAGTACGGTGATAACAAAGTTCTTAGAAGCGGTCTCACCATTATAAGAAAGTTTAGCTTCTACAATAACTGCCTTATTTAATTCCGTATCTGCATGAGGAACGAACTTGTTATTCTCTTTATCGATTGTTAAAGCTTCTGCATTTAATTCACCAACAGTCCACTCAATAGTTGCGCCTTCAACTGTCGGGAGTGCGGTTTCCTTGAGAAGTTGCTCGGGCACTACAAGTTCGTCGAGCATAGACTTAGCAGAAGGTTCTAAGGTCTTAATATAGAAAAGTTGAACAGTTTCAAATTCACCGATCTTATAGTTTACTTGAAGAATAGTAGTCTCAGGTTTGCCGGGATTGATGGTCAATTTTGTACCTTCTACTGTAACGGATTTTGATTCTCTGATAGAGTAAGAAATGGTTACATCACCCGAAACGGCTAATAATTCAAGCTCTTTCTTTTCGGTAATTCTTGAATTTAAACCTGAATTTTTAATCTCAGCTTCAACAGCCTTAACTGCCTGAGCTACCTTTTGTCCGTCATATTGTTTATTTTTACTATTATCAAGTGCTTCTTGAGCAGCTTGTAATTTCTCCAAATCCTCTACAGAATACGGATCATCTATTGTACCCTTATGTTCGGGAGCCTCTATAACGACATCACCCTCAACAACGCCAGATGTTACCTTTTCTGCACTTAAAGGCATGATTTGCCAAGCACCCTTGTAGCAAGAGAAGATACCTTCTACATTAACAGTAGAACCAACAATATATTTATCTAATAATGCAAGTAATGCTTTATGGGTATCGTCACCCTTAGTATAAGCACCTTCTAAGTACTTACTCATTCTGATAGCCACATCAACGCCACCTTTAGTGATGGTCATAAGTGTGAAGTTATCGGAAGACAAATCAGATTCAGCACAATGAGATTTAACCATCCAACCGGATAAAGATACTAAACGAGATTCGTTATAGATGGTAGCAGGTAGATCACCGATAACTTCTTCGTCAACAGCCTTAACTGCCTTAGAAGCATCATAAGGATCATACTTATCTGTATCTACTACTAAATTACCACCGGCATTGGTCTCGATAAGACCATTGTAGTTGGTGTTTGTGGTACCTGTAACGGTAACGTGAGCACCAACCTTGAGTTTAGCAGCATGCTCATCGGTTGTCTTAACTCTATAGAGATAGTAACCGGCAGTATAATCGTCGTTTACCATATATAAGGTTACGTTATTATAGCTGGAAGAATACTCTGTACCAATAAGAACGACATAACCGCTCATATCGATGGAAACACCGGTATTAGAGTACCAGTAATCAACTAATTCATAACCTAACAATTCTTGGTAAACATTCATCGAGTATTCTCTCGATGCACTGTTTCCTTTATATTCAAAAGTAGCCGTAATAACAACAGGAGTAGGATCCGATTGTCTATTAACAACAGCTTTTTGTAAATTTACTCCATCCTTTTGATAATTCTCAATTTTAATATAATCTTCGTAATCTTCAGCAACACTCCAAGTAATGTTACAAGTATACTTATTCTTATAGGTATATTGATTATCCAACTCGAAGTCTTTTGCTATTGTACCTTTATTTTGAAGGAATACATAATTTTCCATAAAGGTATATTCATCAACAGCCTTTACTCTAACACCATATTCCTTAGATACTTTACCAATTGTAAGAGTAATGATAACGTCTTGAATTCCACTTTCGGGATAAGTAACTCTTGCAAGCCAGTCTTCTTCACGCTTTTCAAGAGAAACCAATTCGCTATTGGATTTCCATTCCGCCTTTTCTCCGCCAATGGTGAGAGGAAGGACGAAATCGCTATCTACTATCAAACCTTCTTGCTCAAAAATATAGCTATTGATTATATCTTCAGCTTTATTGTTACAAGCTACCAAGGTGAAACAGCATACTACCATGACAATGGCAAGTAAAGCTATGAAAATCTTTTTCATCTTTAAATCTCCTTTTTATTTTTTGGTTATGTCCGATAAGCTCGGAACTGTAATTATATCGGATTCCGCATCGAATTTATATCCTCTAAGAGATAATACATCACCAATATAAATTTTCTTATTGTCATTTTCTGATACATTTACCTTAATGGAAACTTCGATTTCTTCACCATTACTTCCGTCGACAATCCTATTAGCCTTACCTGTAATAGTCATCACACCATTCTCGGTTTCAACCTTCTTGACTGTGATATTCGAATACAGTGTATCGCTATAGTTATCGGAATAGGTAGTAGATGAATCGAATGTTAAATAGTAATTCTTTTGCAAGATAAACGTTCCTTCTAATTTGCTTTGATAATTTGCAGTACTTTGATAGAAACTATCATAAGTTATACCTGATATCTGGAACTTACCACCATAATATTGGACAGTTCCTATAATCTTATACAAGTGACCGATTTTCATTTTAGAAGCCGCAGACGATATATATGCGGTATATACAGGTATACTGTATACCGTACCTGTTTCGGCATCATATTGTGATGCTGTAAAAGTATACGTACCAGAATCACTTATCGTTAAGTTCTCCAAATAAGCATCCATCATAATCATGGCACCGGATTCTGTTTCACTAGAATAATAAAGTTCATTATTATCTAAAAAATCCTTAATACTCATTTCAATAGGCTTATCAGAGTAAAGAGGGTCGTCGAGTTTAGAGAAAATTCTTAGTTCAATGGAACGAGCGAATTTCTCGGCTTCAGTCATATAACTTCCATAAGCGTAAGCATCGGTGTTAATTCCGGTAAACTTAGTATAACCATTTTCAATCAACTCAAGATTTAATAATCTAAAATCATGGTCTGCGGTCTTATACCAAACATATCCCAAGTAACGAGTACCATAGGAGTCGTGTTCGGGACGACCACCGGTTGAGGATTCCAAAACAATTTCTGTAGCTTGAGAAAGTCTTTCTTTGACAAAGTTGGAAGCCGCTTTACCCCATTTTTGGACACTTCCGGTCGATTCGGGAGTATCGATACAGTAATAACGGATTATGACGGTATTATCACCGGTCGAAAAACGAGTGGTATCGCCATCGGTAAAGGCGCTGACAGTGGCAACGCCAATTCCGTCTGACAAGAAGGACTTAGCTTCGTAGGATTTAGTTAATGAACACTTCTTGGTAATATCGGTATAGTGCTCTGTATTGTCGGCTACCTTATTACAAGCGACTAATGCAAAGCAACTTATTACAATTATTAATACAAGAAGTATCGATAAAATCTTTTTCATTTATACAATCACCTAATTAAATTATTTGTTACCACCACAGTTACTAACAGCAGTTGATAATGCTTGTTCAGGAGTTTTTTCACCTGCTAAACAGTAATTAACTACATTACCTACCTGTGTACGAGCAGTAGAAGAACCAATGAATGCAGGAGAAGTAAAGAAATCATCCATCATCGTTGCAGCAACAGAAGCAGCAACAGCAGTAATGCTCTTACCATTCATATGCTCTACATATTGGTCAATATTATATGTTGATTTACGGCAAGGATTGTAACCGCTTTGAGCACCAAATGCGGCTTGGAAGGTAGGATCTAATAATTCTTTAACAAATAAGAATGTCATGATCTTCTTTTCTTCTACGTTGCTAACACCGTTACCTGCCTCGAACATAACGAGAGAAGGACCTTGAGAAATAGCGGAGGCATTGATATTACCGTCTGCATCTTTAGATCCGGGGATAGGCGCAATACCATAGGTGAAAGCTGAACCGGGATCTTGGTAAGAAGCACCACCGGAAGAACCGATACAATAGATACATCCGCCAGCGGTACCCTTGGTAAACAAACCGGAAGTGTATGAGCCGTTCAATTCTTGGGTAATAATGTAACCTTTCTTATAATATTCACGAAGTTCGCTTAGCCATTTTTGCGTATTGGCATTATTGAATAGATAGTGTTTACCACTTTCTGCAGAAGTGTAATCCCATCCGTTTTGTTCACACATTGTGATGAACCAGTTAGCTTCGGAGTCGTAAGCTAAGGGAGTAACGGAAGAATATTTTTGTTTAATTGTGTAACATTGCGTCCACAACTCATCCCAAGTTTTTGCAGGAGTTAAACCTAACTTATCAAGCTCGGTCTTATTGTAGTACATTAACTCGGTAGATTTTACGAACGGAAGTGTAAGCATAGAGTTCTCACTGTATCCATACTCGGCATAGTTACCATAGTTATAAGCATAACCCTCATTATAGTAACCTTCTACAAAGTCTGCAATTTCGTCAGCAGTGTAACCTACTACAACCTCATTGCCGTCAGCATCGGTAACGGTTTCGGTTGAATTGATAAGGTCGTTTAAATCATAAACCTTTTCAGTTTGTAGATATTGAGCTACGTGGTCAGCATAGCAGTATGCAAGGTCAGGTTGTTGCTTACCTTGGAAGTCGGAAACGATTTTTTCTTTAACATCGTCATATCCGCCTGCTTGAACGTGCTCAACTTTCCAACCGGGATATTTTGCTTCAAAAGCGTCGATAGCGTTTTGCGTTATCTTTTGCAAAGCATCTCCCTGAGAAGTATAGAATACGATAGTATGTTCATAGTCAGTTGCCTCTTGACAACCGGTGAACAATGCTAAACAGCAAGGTAATACAACTGCTAAAATGAGTAATACACCCAAAAGTTTTTTCATAATGTTCTCCTTTTTATAATTTTTCACGAAAAATCGTGATGTTGACTTATTCATGATAAATCGCCCTATTTAGTATAAGGCGAATTATCTTAATTATTAGATTAACCCTTGGTACCGCTCTTTGATACACCGGTCATAATATATTTACGGCAAGTAATAAAGAGGATAAACAACGGTAGCGATACCATACATACAGCAGCCATTTTTAGGGTAGTTAGTGTTTCTGTACCATAGCCGGGAGTTCCATAGATTGCACCGGTGGTAGTACCGATTCTATCAACAAATCCACGAGTAACCCAGTTAGTGATCATCTGCCAGCTTTGGTTGTTTACCAATCTCGGCCAAATGTACGAGTTCCAGGTACCAATAAATTTAAGAAGGGTAATGGATATTAACGTAGGCGCTGTAAGCGGTACCATAACTTTAATCAAATAACCCATATCGGATAGTCCGTCAACCTTTGCCGCCTTATATAGCGAATCGGGTATTTGCATAAAGTTGTTACGAAGCAAGTATGTATAATAGATACTTACAAGGAAAGGAAGTATCAATACAGTAAAGGTATTTTGCCATCCCCATGCAGAAATAGTAAGGTAGTTGGTAATAGTATACATTTCACCGGGGATCATCATAGTTCCGAGCATCAAGGTAAACAGTAAGTTCTTACCTTTGAAATTCATTCTTGCCAAAGCATACGCCGTAACAATTGTTACAATTACACCGATGGTTGTAGAAAAGAAGCCAACAACTAAAGTATTGATAAGTATTTGAACAAACGAACCAGAGGAGGAAGTCTGAGTCAAAACTGCGGCGTAGTTTTTGAATTGGAAAGTTTGAGGAAACCAGGTAGGAGTAGACAAACGATATTCCGCTTCTGTCTTAAAGGATGAAATGATCATCCAATAGAAAGGAAGGAACGCCAAAAGTGCGCATATTGTCAAGAATGTATAAACAAAAATGTTTTTAACTATATTACCTATCTTTTGCCTTTTGGTTTCTTTCTCTACATTGAAATCTTTGATTTCTCTATCAAAGATAGCTGAATCGGAAGATACGGCAGATATTGTCTGGTCAAGTGTTGAATCCTTAGCACTAACGAGTTGTTCACCAATGCTCTCGACGCTTTCAATGGATTCATTCACGATTTCTTCATTTACATTTTCGTTAATTAGGTTTTCGTTATCAAAATTATCCATAAAGCACCTCTTAGAATTTTACTCTCTTCTTACTAACATAGTTATTGATACCGGTAAAGATCATAATTATTACAAATAACAGTAGCGATCCGGCAAAAGCATATCCGGTTTCACCTTTATCTATAAATTGATATATATAACCTACCATGGTACCCATATCATAGTCAATACCCATCTGTTCACCAAATAGACCTACAATGGAAGAGTATTGTTTCATACCACCCATAATACCGGTAATGATTAAATAAGAAATCATCGGGGAAATCATAGGAGTGGTGATTTTCCATAGTATAGTGGACTTAGAAGCTCCGTCAACCTTGGCTGCATCATAATACTGTTTGTTAACGCTTTGGAGTGAGCTGAACAGAATCAATATCTTAAAAGGAAGGCCTGCCCATATCTCATATACTATAACAACGATATACTTCGCCCAAGGAATAGTTAACGAACCTATGTGCCATGTCGGAGAACCTATATTCATCCAATTAATAGGTTCTACTCCGAACAACCCTAAAAAGTTGTTTACCAAACCATATGTATCTGGGGCTGACGGTGTGCCTACTACAGTAAAGAAGGTAGCAAAAACAGCACCCATTGCCAAAGAGTTAGTCAAGTAAGGTAAGAATAGAACTGTTTGATAAGCCTTTTGCAGAGGTTTAATAGATGTCAACGCAACTGCAATCAAAAGAGCAAGTAAGGTTGAAAGCGGTACGGATACAAGGGTAAACACCATTGTATTAACCAAACATTGAAGGAAGCTTGCGCCACCGGTACCGGTATCGCCCTTAAGTACACGAATAAAGTTCTCGAAGCCCCAACCATCGAATCTACCGGTCAAACCGTTATATCCTTGTTTAAAAGCACCGACAAATGCGTTAACGATGGGATAGAAGGTAAAGACTGCCATAAGAATTAGTGCGGGAAGTACGAAAAGCCAGCCCGACTGAGACTTAAGGAATCTCCTAACCTTTTCGCCCGTACTGAGAGTGGAGGCTTGATCAACTATAGTGACGCCCTCTATCTCATATACGGCATTATTATTCTTTTTAAATAAACCTTTGAATTTATCACCGAGGTCGGAGAAAAAGTTATTTTTCTTCTGTTCGAGATTTTCTACTTCTTCCTCAGTGGTAATCTCATCGATTCTTTCGTCTAAATCATTCTGCGACATTATAAGATCCTCTCTTCGGTTTCAGCATTAAATAGGAATACTTTATTAGGTTTCAAATTAAATCTAAACGCACCGAGTTGTTCGGGAAGTTTGACGTCGGAGTCAACTATAGAACGAACGGTAGGTTTATTAGAGCAAACGTGGCGAGATACGATAGATTTATCTCTACCCATAACCTCGATGTGGTCAACGTCGAGTGTCAAAACGCCGTTTTCGTCATAGATAAATCCTTCGGGACGGATACCGACCTTGATATTTTGATCTTCGAGGTCTGTACTCATAACAACTTCTTCACCGATGTAAACGAGATGATTCTCGATTCTACCGTCGAAGATATTGATAGGAGGCGTACCTAAGAAGTTAGCTACGAATAGGTTAGCCGGATCGTCATAGATGGATTGAGGTTCACCGATTTGTTGAACAAGACCGAGTTTCATAACAACCATGATATCGCAAATAGACATTGCTTCTTCTTGGTCGTGGGTAACGAATACGGTGGTGATACCTGTTTCACGTTGGATACGCTTGATCTCCTCACGAGTTTGCAATCTCAAACGAGCGTCGAGGTTGGACAAAGGTTCGTCAAGAAGTAACACATTAGGCATCTTAACTAATGCACGAGCAATAGCTACACGTTGCTGTTGACCGCCGGATAATTCGGACGGTTTACGAGCTAACAATTCTTCGATTTGAACGAGACGTGCGGCATCGAGCGCCTTAGCCTTAGCCTCTTCCTTGGGAATACGCATATTCAACAAGGGGAACATAATGTTTTGTTCAACCGTCATATGAGGATAAAGCGCATAGTTTTGGAATACTAAGCCGATACCTCTTCTTTCGGGAGCAAGGGTGGTTACATCTTGTTCGTCAAAGAAAATGTTACCTTGAGTGGGCGCCTCTAAGCCGCTAAGCATAAAAAGCGTCGTCGATTTTCCGCATCCGGAAGGTCCAAGTAAGCCTACAAGCTTACCGGAAGGGATTTCTATAGACATATCGTTAACTGCAACGACAGGTTTACCCTTCTTCTCTCTTGACGGAAATACCTTAGTTAAGTGTTGAATCGAAATCTTCATAAAGCTTTAGTCCTCACGTTTTATAATCTTGAATGTTATTATTTTTTGATATCCTTCTGCCACGAGGGTTTCGGGAAGATCTTTGGTTACGTATTTATCGTCCAAGTCAATCCAGAGATTGACGTATTCGCCTGCTTTGACTTGTTCGGTCGATGCATAGTTACGACCTTTGAGAAGTACAAACGCCACGCCCGAATCTTCGTTAGAATACCTTATTTGTACGCTTCCGTCGAAATTCTCTATAGCGGATACGTCGGCTTGAAGCGTCACTTTACAGAAATAGTCGTGTCCGAATACTTCATTATATTTAGGTCTCTTCTCTTTGAATTTGACCTTGAATACCTTGACAAGTAACCACTTAAAGAACTTAATAATATAACGACCGCCAAGTGCGATATCACCGATAACGTAGATACATATGAAGTATACTATTACAACTATCGTTGCGGTATGGTCGGCACGTTTTTTAATCGACTCGACCTCTACCGGTGTACTCTGTTTAGTGTAAGCATCATCGATAGCTAAAAATTGTTCTTCAAGTTGTTTAAGTTCGGTCTCGGCAGAATCACGTTCAGCATCATCGGTTATCCAGGTATATTGATTATTTTTCTCAATCAAAAGCTCGACATCATCGAAGAACGATTCGGAATAATCGAGTCCTACATCTAACTCGGCAAACGTATTACCGTCCGCATCGATGAGAGTTATCTTATCAATGGATTTACATAGATCTTCATATAAATCAATATATATAAATCCGTAATAGTAGTGTGTTGCCGATGTATCGTCAATCTCGTCACCACTCGAATCGCTATCGAGTAATTCGATATTATGAGTCGCTCCGCTATTATCGGTAACTATCAACTGCGTTTTATTTAAACTCGTCTTGGTTACCTTATAGGTTTCACCGACTCCGTATATAAATCCGCCGTATGCCTTATGTATCGCACCGTTGGAAACAGTTTGATCGCCCTTCTCGGCTTCAGTCAAAGTCGCCGAAGAAAACAGCACGATTCCACCACCCGACTCAAATTCCTCTTGGTAAACGGGAACACTGTCGTAATACGCAGGTGTGAGCAAATATGCTTCGCTGTATTCCCCTTTTTCAAGGGCTTCAACTACGTAATCGATAGCATAGTCGTAATAGGCTAAATAATAAGGTACGCTAACGGCAAGTATAAATCCTATAACAAATGTAAACAAATAATATAGGACATTAGCAAAAATACGCCCTTTTCTCATTATAGGCCGTTATTCCTCTACACTTTCATCGGAAGACTCGACTGCTTCGGCAATATCGCTGTCGGATATATTGTCGAAACGAGCAACGATTTCCGATGCCTCTTCGTCACCGATTACCGATGATTCTAAGTGTTCGGCAACGAACTCTTCCTCAACTACTTCTTCTACCACTTCTTCGCTGTCGGCAACGGATTCGCCTTTATTGGCTCTAAACGCAGCCTCACGCTTACGGAGATTCTCTCTCTGCTCCTCATACTGTTTTTTGTTAAATACGGGAATCAGATAGTAGACCGCTATAATTAATGCAATAGCTACACCGCATCCGATAAAGAATCCGATGTCAACCGATTTTAAACCATTTAGAAGTAACAAGCCACTCATACTTTGCTCCTTAATCCATTAGTTATCTCTAAGAGACCATATAAACAAAAAAGTACAATTACGTGGTTAAGCGCAAATTGTACTTCTCAATTCCATAATAAAAACACAAGGGGTGCCGAAAAAGACGGTTTGACCCAAATAAGACTTATTTGTTTGTCGTTCGCAACTGATTCTTAACATTTCGTTACCCTCGCAGTGTTTTTCAGATAAATCTTAATGAGTTTATTCTAACACCACAGACGATAAAAATCAACAATTTTCGATAAACTCTCTTAAGATTTTTTATTAAAATATATAATCAATATATTTAGTACGTGAATTCGTCCCCGATAAATAGCCCAAATAGGGATGAATTCACATACCGTATAACTATTATATACTCTATTTAATTATTTTTCAAGACCTAATTTTCCTTTTTTTGAAATAATTTTTTACATTTTTTATAAAATTGCAATATTTATATACCTTTATACCTTGAATTCGTAACGATAGGTCACTTTGGCTCCATCAGTAGACGTGTAAGATATGGTTATATAATTGAAGGTTGCGTCTTTGAAGGATGCCGTTACTGTCATATCGCTACATTCGATATCATTGCCCAAAAATTCCTTAGGAGAGGTAACTTTCGCTTTGAACATCGAAGTTGTGATCGATATATCGGTAAAATATGCTCCATCGAACTTCAAGCCAATTTCGGTCATTCCGCTAAGGTCGACATCTACTGCGTCGCCTTCGGTGATTGTTAGTTTACCCTCTTTAACGAGTGCTTTGCCCTCAATGGTGGTTTTAAATTCGCTCAATGCGTCAATGGATAACTCGTTGAGTTTTTCAACGGTGTAGTCGATTTCGTAACCTTCGCCTACTCGCGAGATTTCAAATTCGTTGGTTAGGCTTACATTATTCTTGAGGGTGGTCACATTGACGGTCCATCCGCTGTAATACTCGGATAGCTTGTCGTTAAGTGCGCCGATTGTCGAATCGCCTAAGCCGTCACACGCACAAAATACCAATACCAATAAACATAAAACTGCTAATACAGATATAATTCTTTTCATTGCTCTATCCTCCTTACAATAATTTCTTGATCAACTCAAGCAAGGCACTTGCCACCAATAGGAAGACACCCGATGCGCAAACCGCATTCTCGGTACTTGTTTGGGAAGACTCGTTGATGTCGGAGACAACAGCGTTGTAGGCGCTCAATGCCGATTGAAGGGTGGATAATGACGACTTGACTTCGCTATCCTCTTTTTGTTCGGCGGAAAGGGCGTTGTAGGCGCTTATTGCCTTATTTAAGCTCTCGTAGCGTTGATACGGTGTGCCGTCTGTTACGATAAGGGATACCGCACTCGTGAACTTATCAATCAATGTTCTGTCCGGCGTGGGTTCGCCCTTTTGATTAATCTTGACCGATATGGTGGTAGAATTATCACCTGAGGTGATTGTTACCGTTTGTGCAGTGAATACTGTAGAATCAAAACCGCTAAGTACATAATCATCGATTTCGACTTTGCTTCCGTCCGAATATACTTCGTTTACCGTCAATTTTTCTCTTAGATCGTCTAAAGTTGCGTTATCTTCGTCAAGCGTTACAGATGAAGGCGTGCATTCAATTGATTCAACGGTCGGCTCTGGATCGTCACCGCCACCGATGTCGCCACCCGAACTGCCGCCGGGGGTTACGTATTCAACAATAATACTGTCAAGGTAACTAGCACCTTCCTTTGAATCTAATTCATACGTCAAAGCAAAATAAGTGTCGTTTCCACTAACCGACCAAGTCACTCCCTCGGAAGTAACAGTCTGCGTCCCCCAATCATTACCGTTAGTCGGTTTTCCTGTTACTTCAGTATATGCAGACGTTGATGTCAAAAGCTTCCATGGTCTATCCGTTTTACCTTCATAACCCTTGACTGTTACCGATGTAATATATCCATTCACCGCAACATTACTTGCTAAATAATAACTTGTTTGCTTCTTATTAAATTGTAAACCGGTCGAAGAATAATTGCCATTGCCTCCATATATAAAAGCAAGACCTCCAATTCCACCTGAACTCCAATCCTTAAAACCGTAGTTTGCAGTCATATTAAAACTATTCTTATCAATAGTGATATAATTAACTTCACCATCGCCAGAGGAAGATGATTTAGTAACAGTTACGAGTGCTAATACATCTATTTCGGGATTAGCTACGCTTGTAGCTGTAATAATTGCTTCACCCTCGCCCTTTGCCGTTAAAATACCGCTTGAATTAACAGTAACAACAGAGGTATTATTCGACTCCCATGTTACTCTACCGTCAGCAGATGCCGGGTAAGGAGTTACAGATAATTTTTTACTTTGACCAATACTCAATTCTATCACATCGGGAGTAATTGTTAAATCTTCAAGCTCGGGAACAACTGCAGAATCACCCCAAATTCTATCGGCATAGGTTTGATCATCAATAAATGGGTTTCTATTACCTTGAATAGCATAAACAGCATCGTTACGATTACGCTCGATATCGTCTACAGGATCAAGTTTATTCCATTCAAGAAGCAATGCAATTGCAGATGCTTCATTATGAGCACTAACGACGTTTGTAAAATTCAAAGTGCCAAAGGAAGCGGAACCGGATCCATTGGTAGTACCACCTACATTTGAATACGTGTTATAGTGAGTATAAACGTACATTACAATACGTGCAACGTCACCTTTTACGTTATCAAGAGGTTCGAAAACTTTAAGTGATTTATTGTTATAACCTCCAAGTGCTACAGGATTATCAGATGCGTCTTCATAGTAAACTTTATAACTGTCGCGTAATTCTAATTCGCCATATTTATTATTACCTCTTGCGCTATTTAAACCGGATTCCACTGGTCTTATGTGATGTAGGTCGCTACCGCCACCGGAAGTACCCCATAATCCGCCGGATAAACTTTGGCACCATACGTGCTCACGATTCCAAGTTCCTTGATTACCACCACCCCATTTGGAAGAAATGTTAACCTGAGAATAAAACTCCATAACGTTACCGTTGGTACCGGCATCGGTTTTAAGTATAGTTGAAGGAGTTTTACAATCGGTATAACTCGTATAGGTTTTATGAGTTGTTGTGATTAAATCGTGTAATTGTCCTAAAAGGGCTGTACCGCTCGATGCAGTAATGGACGAATAATAACTGCTACTATCCGCAAAAGCATAGTCGGTTTCGATAAAGCCAAGGAAAGAAAATACATTAAGAATTAACGCTACTACCAATAAAAATGATAGAAAACGCGTAAGGTTTAATTTTTTCATAAACGCTCCTAAGTATAATTTGTGAATTAAAAAAAACGCATTATATGGTATTTTTATACATTATACCAAAGTTCTACATGTTTTTCAACCCCTTTTTAAGAAATCTTTAATAAAATAAACCACCGTTTTTTGTTTGTATACAATTTAAGGTATCGATAACGCGCCATACCGATTTCCGTCCCGTCATACTGAGCGTAGCGTAAGCGAAGTCGAACTGCAAAGCAGTGCGAGGTGCAAACCGAGCAGTATCTTGGACCGTAACGAGTAGTCGATTAAACAACATCCTTATTATTAAGGAATAAGATTCCGACACCTTTGGTGTCGCCCTTCGGGTTCGACTACAGTCTGTCGATTTCCGCTCAGAATGACATTTGATGGTGAGATCTTACGCATTTTTAGCTCAGTATGACGGCGGACGCACAGTATGACATTTGATGGTATAGTGCTATTCTCTGTTAGGTATGACGCTCAGAATGACAAAAAGAAAAAACCTACTCGCATATTACGAATAGGTTTTATTGGTGGGAACAATAGGGCTCGAACCTATGACCCTCTGCTTGTAAGGCAGATGCTCTCCCAACTGAGCTATGCTCCCGAAGTGAACAGTAATAAGATACCACAAATATTTTAGAATTGCAAGCGTTTTTATGTACTTTTTTAAAAATATTTTTTTATTTGAATTTTTGATGAAAACCATTTACTCAGTCTGACTAATTGGTCGCTGTGTTGTTTGCTATGATAAGGATTATTGATAGATTGATGACAAGTTTAGTGCTAAATAAAGAGCAAGTGCGAGGACTTGCTTTGGCGGGCGTTTACTAAACGCCCCTACATGTTTCTGATATGGTTTTGGTTCTCACGTGAAAGGCAAGTGCGAGGACTTGCTTTGGCGGGCGATTACTAATCGCCCAATTTTATGATATATTGCCGTATTTTGTGTAAAAAGTGTGTGCTATAAAATATTCTTTTTTCAAGGAATTAGATCCTTCGACGATCTCAGTATGACCTATATATAACGCACGCCTTGTGTATTCCTTTGGCATATGTTTCTTCTGTTGATTGTCATTTTAATTCTTTCTGAATTTATTATACCACATTCTTTCGCTCAGTATGACATATATATACGTAGTATGATTGCTAACGAAATTAATCCAACATGTTTAAGTAGGATCTAACGATGCAATCTTTTGGTATCTATTCGCTATTATTTATTAAGAAATGCGTGAGAAAATATAGGAAAGTACTTCGGAAAGTCTTTCGACCATGCCGTACGAAGTGAATTCCTTAATTTGATTGATCATTATCAATGCAGTAACTACTACCAACAAAGCTACTGCCAATACTATGATAATCCAATATTCACTCATCCATTGAGAACGGCGAAGTTCTTTTTTACGCTTTTCGTACTCTTTACGCTCTTTTTTGGATAATGTTTCGACATAAAGTTCCTCTTCATTTTGTTGAATAGGTTCTTTTTCGTCTATATTGTCGATACGGGCGTCATCTGCCTTTACAGTATCGTTTTTTGTTTTATCAAAGTCAGGTTTCATCTGTTACTATTATAAGAAATTACGCTTCCTTTGTCAAGATTTAATTACAACTTAATAATTTTTGTTCTATCAAAGACACAATTTCAATAAAATGTTCTATGTCTTCAATTGTTTCATCACTAAAACTCGGCAAGTTCGGCATCTGTTGCAGTAATGCGTTTAAGTTGATTATTTGTATCGGGGCTTTGATTTTATTCGTCATTCATCCCGAGAGATATGCTCAATCCTTTTTAAACGGACTTACGCTCTTCGGTAAAAGTGTTTTACCCGTCCTGTTTCCTTTTTTCTTTATAACTAAGGCGCTCAACGCTTTAGGTGTTTCGTCCTCAATAGGTAAGGTGATAGCAAAACCGATCGGCAAACTATACAATGCCCCACCCGAATCCGCATATATACTCGTTATGAATATGATTTCGGGTTATCCAATAGGCGCAAGCCTTACCGCGCAATGCTACTCGAATGGCTCAATCGACAAGAATGATGCTTTATGTATAACTTCTTTTTGTTCGTCCGGCGGTCCAATATTCATTTTGGGAACGGTTAACGGATTTTTCGGCAATATACGTTTTGCGTTTATTCTATTAATAACCAATTATTTATCCGCTTTTGTCAACGGTTTATTGTTTAGAAACAGGCACCGCAATCACGTAAATGGTCCAAACCTCACACAAAACAGCGATACATTACCTAATATCATTAAGGGTAGTGTCGGCAATGTACTGCAAGTAGGCGGTTTTATTGCTCTTTTCAATATCCTTATAGATATGCTTACCGATATAGGCGTAGTAGATTTTTTTGCATTGCTTTTAAAACCGATTTTAAGTCAACAACAAGCGTTGGCACTTGCATCAGGCGTAATAGAAATGACAAGAGGGTGCAGTATGCTCTCCGCTTCGGGCGCTACCGTTTTCAATGGGTGCATCGCTTCGTTTATGATCGCTTTCGGCGGTATCGGCATCGCTATGCAGTCAATAAGCTACCTCGGCAAATGCGGTATCACTATGGGAGAACTGCTCCTTCGCAAACTGTCGCAAGCCACTATCGCTTTCGTGCTTGCTCTACCCTTGGGATTGCTACTACTAACTTAACGAATATGACGTTCGTACAATTCCTCTACCAATTCAATGGAATTGTCTGCTATAAACCCTTCTAAAGATTCTTTGGCTACAATGCGACGTCTGACTTCGGTGGACGAAATGAAGGACATCTTGTTGCTCAAGAAACATACCGTATCCACACCGCCTTCTCCTAAATTGTATTCGGACATTTCGATTTCGTAGTCAAGGTCGCTTTCGGAACGGATGCCCCTTATCAAACAGTCAACTTCTAATTCGTGAGCAATGTTTATCGTTAAGCCGGCATACGAGATAACCGCAATGTTCTCTAATCCCTCGCAAGTCTTCCTGATTATAGCGATTCGATCCTCAACATTAAACAAATATTTCTTGGACGGGTTGACGAGGATAGCAATGTAAACCTTGTCAAACAATTTACACGCACGGCGCACCATGTCTAAATGCCCTTTGGTAAATGGATCGAAACTTCCTGTCACCATACACTTTTTCATAAGTTATTCTCCTTTTTTATAAAAAGATATTGTACAATATCCGTATTTTCGCGAGTCCTTTAGTGCAAGTCCTCGTATTTCATCCGATTTGTCGCTATTGTGCTCGTAAATAACAACCGTGTCATCATTGATTAGTCCTTTTTTCAACAATTCATCTACAACAGGCTGAATGTCGAGTTTATAAGGGGGATCGAGAAAAATGTAGTTAAAAGGCGCTTTTTCGAGTCTAATGGCTGTCTTAAAGTCGTAATTGGTAATCTTGATGTCCTTTTCGGTCACCAAAGCAACGTTTTTACGGATAATGTCAACACTTTTCTTGGCACTATCGTTAATTGTTACCGTTGCACCTCTCGAATATGCCTCTATTCCTACCGCTCCGCTTCCTCCGAAAAGATCGTAAAAAGTGCCGTTTATATACTGTCCGAGTATATTGAACAAGCTTTCACGAACCTTGTCTAAGGTCGGTCTTACATCGTCGTCTACGGGCGAATATAGTTTTCTTCCTTTGTGTTTACCACCTACAATTCTCATTTATTGTCCTTTTTTATATTATTGGTCGCTATCGCTAAGATTAATGCGGATTTAGATACCGACGCTATGCGTCGTTTAATAATGTTTGCCTTTGACAAATGAAGCAATACTAAGCAATATTGCGAATGACGAAGGCGGGCGATTACTAATCGCCCCTACATTGGTGTATGTGCATTTTTATATATGCTATTCGATATATTCGAATTTACAGCGCCCGGTCAAGCCGACGTAAATCTCATAAGGAATTTTACCGCTCGCTTCGGCAAGAGCTGAAACACTTTTCAAACCCTTGATTATCGTAACTTCGTCACCTACTTCGGCTATGCAATTTAGTTCCACTATAAATGTATCCATACACACTGCAACTATCGGATGGTACTTATCGCGAATACGAACTTTGTATCCCAGACTATTGCGCGGAATTCCGTCGGCATAACCGCCGTATACTATAGCAATCCTCGTTTTATTCTTCGCCTCATATATGCCGTTATAGCCGGCACGCTCACCTGCTCTTAGAGTCTTTACTAACGCTATTCGTGTAGTCACGGTCAACACATCCGAGTACGCGGTAAAACCTATTCTGCGCATATCATACTTATCACCCTTCGATGTTCCCGATGCCGCTGCATGACGCAGTAATCGCCCTAAATGTCGTTCGGCAAAATCGATATGTTTATCGAACTGCCTTACCTCGCTTTCCTTGGCTTCAGCGGACGAAAAATGAGTACAAATTCCGCTTATCTCAACTCGCGATAACCGCTTAGAAACCATTATCATCTTAGACGTGTCTTTGAGCGTTTTACATCCAAATCGTCCCATTCCGCTATCCACTTTGAGATGCACGCGCACCGACTTCGTGGAATAATCATTAATGGCAATCAAATGACACACGTCCGAAACCATGGGCGTCAATGCGTACCTATCATACAATGCGCTCATTCTAATATCGGGCGCAGTGATAAGAATCGGCTTATCGGTATACTCCCTAAGTCTTACACCCTCACATTCGGTCGCCACGCCAAATGCCGTCACTAAATCGGATACCGCTTTAACAAGAGGCATTCCGTGTCCGTATGCGTTCGCCTTGACCATCAAAGCAACGGGATATTCAAGCTTTTTGACATTCTTTCGTAAGGTTGATAATTTAACCCTGCAATTCATATGAAATGATATGCCAAACCTCTCTATTATTTGCTACGCTTTTACGTATTTTTGTGTATATGCCGATTCGATTTCGCCCTCGATTTCCGGCAAGTCGGCTCGCAACAGTTCAAGAACACGCTCCTTGGTAAATCCCATAATTCTCAGCGCCAATAAGCACCCTATCAACGAATTTGAATTATATTCAAAAACTTTAAAACAACTGTTTAAACACTTCTGTGCACAATCTTTGGGGTATGCGCTAATTCCTCGAAGGACCGGTATCGGCATTATAGTTTTATTGGCTATAACCATTCCGCCTTCATCCTTGGGATAAAAACGAACATTTAAAGACTCCGCCTGTTCAAGTGATATCACGACGTCTGCTCCACCCTCGAGAATCGGTCCGTATCCACCGCCTATTCGAATAGAATAACGGTCAACTGTCCGCTCGGGCGAAAACCCTTTTTCGGTATCGATATACAAATTTTCATTCAACGATCGTGCTAACTTGTCGAAAAAATCGATATATTTTCGAACGTTCTGTCCACCGACCGCACATATCAATATGTCAATTTTCATATTTGCAAACCTTATCCGTTACTACAAAGTATACGCCTTGCTCGATTCTGTCAAGTGCTTCAAATTGTTTTTCATCCAAAACATGCACTTCTTTTACTAAAGGGATGTATTTCTCAAAATCGTTACCGCTTACATGTACTATAACGGCAACAGCGGAATCATTGATTTCATCGAATATACGATATTGCTCGCAAAACTCCTTATATGTAAGAATACATATACACATACCCTTTTTACCAAATGCAAGAGCGGATGGCAACGAGTATTTGAGTCCTAACTCGGTTGCGCCTAAAAATCCACCGCCAAGTACACCACATCCGTTATCGGTAAATATGGGATAATCGAACGCCTTAGCTTTGATAAAAACAGATACAAAGCCACAGTCGATACAAAAGTCGGGAGTTCGCGGTGTGGATTTTGCCCCTTCTTCAGCATAAGCTCGCTTTAGAAGTGCTACCGATATCTCTCGAACCGTCCGCGGTCCGCTATTCGGGAATAACGCCTCTCCTATACAGTCTATTCCGTTCTTTTTGAGTTCAATTTCGATAAAGGGATGCTCCTCTATTACATATAATTTAGAATGCTTGGTGGCAAAATCTTTCAGTTTGTTAATTGGCAAAGGATATGATATTCCGAGCGAAAATAACGCTACATCACCCATGCATTCTTTAACGCTTCTTGCAACCGAACCCGATGCTATTATTCCTATATCTCCACCATTGTCACTTATGCTATTTACAGGAAAACCGTCGACGTCTTCCGCTATTCTTTGGCGTCTAACCTCGACATCCTCTCTACACAACTTAACAGTTGACGGCAATAATACGTATTTGGACGGATCACGCCTATAAGGTCTATCCTTGATAATCTTCTTTTCGCCAATCTCGACATAACAAAATGAATCGAACAAGCGTCTGTTAACCCTAATCACTACCGGTATATCGTATTTTTCGCTAAAGTTAAAAGATATTTTGATAAAGCGCTTGATTTCATACGGATCGGACGGCTCGAAAATCGGATAATTACATGCCGATAAAAACGGCCTCGAATCATATCCGATATGATCATTATCCTCTAAATATAGTATAACCAACGCTCCGTTTATTCCGGTATATCCGTACGCCGATGCTAAGTCAAAGGGAATAGCCGATAAAAAGCAAACCGTTCGCTTACCCGATAGCGCTAAACCAAACGCATAAGATAATGCCGTTTTTTCGTCGGTTAGCCTTGTAACTTGTAAATCCACATCGTTAGGAATTACTCGATGATTATAGGGCAACGAGCCAAAAACAAAATGAGATGCACCGCCTTCGTATGCACCTTGAAATGTGGCATTGTAGCCGTCTAAAAGTTTTTTTTCGGGTAGGTTATTCTCCATCCTCTATCACCTCAACCGACACATGCGGATTGAGTTTTTGAATTTCGTCGATTATTTTGTCCGATTTAGAGGGGAATACCGATAGCACTAAGAAGCCTACATAATCTTCTTTGGTTTCGTCCTCTACGTATAACACGGTCAAACCGCTCTTTTTATCGCGCTTAATCGTGAGCAACTTTTCGGCAAGATATACCGTTTTGGTCAGTTTTCGATATATAAATGCGTTGTCGGTCACTTCATATCGATTGCAAAATAAAAATGCGGTTACAAATATCAACGCCAAGAAGCACACCGCAACCGATGCTATCTCTAAACCTCTGTAATAGGATACAAGTGTTCCTATTCCAAGCACTTTCATCAAATTGTATAATCCGCCTACAAGGAAAAGGACACACATGATAGCGTAAAACACATACACGGATGTCGGATGCTTATAATAATAAATCTTTACTTCATTCGTTTGTTTTTTCATCATATTATTATTATATAAGAAAGATTGGCATTTTTCAAGGGCTGTTTCGGTGTTTTTTTATAAAGATTATATAATAATTTGTTTCAAAATAAAAAAAATTATGCTATACTAAGGGTATGAAAGTTATCGTTGCAACTAATAATCAACACAAACTCTCCGAAATGAGAGCAATTTTGGGTTCAAAACTCGAACTCGTTTCTATGTCCGAATTCGGCATCGATATGAATATCGAGGAAAACGGCTCGACACTCGAGGAAAATTCAAGAATCAAGGCTTTGGCTGTATCGAGAATTGCTAATTTGCCGACATTGGCTGACGATACCGGGCTTTTGGTCGACGCTCTTAACGGAGCACCCGGCGTTTTTTCGGCAAGATTCGCAGGAGTCGAACACAACGATAAGAAAAACCGCGAAAAATTGCTCGAAGAATTGTCGAATGTGGAATACAAGAATCGTACCGCTCATTTCGAAACTGTGTTGACATTGCTCTACCCCGACGGACACGAGATCGTCGCCAAAGGCGCAGTATATGGTCACATTCTCGAAAAAGAGGTCGGTGATAACGGTTTTGGATACGATTCCTTGTTTTACGCCGATGAACTCGGTAAATCGTTCGCGGAAGCAAGTGCCGAAGATAAAAATTCGATAAGTCACAGAGGACGCGCCCTTCAAGCGCTACTCGAAAAACTATAACGACAATGAAAAAGATTCTTGTTTTTTCCGATTGCCATTACGATAAGGATGCCGTCGGACTTTTGATGAATAAAATCGACGAATATGACTACGTGTATTTTTTAGGAGACGGATTGGATAATATTACATTGTATTCGTACGCTTATCCTAATAAAATAGATGCGGTCAGAGGTAATTGCGATTATTATTGCTACGGCAACATACCCTACGAGATTACCAATACCGTAGAAGGCGTAACCATTTTTCTAACACACGGTCACCTCTATAGAGCAAAATCATCACTCGACGAACTCGAGGTGCAAGCTTGTAAGCATAATGCAAACATTGTCCTTTACGGTCATACTCATTGTCAAGAAAAGTGTGAAAGAGAGGGCGTAATTTACCTAAACCCGGGTGCTTTATGCGCTTCTCCCTATCCTCAATACGCCGAAATTACTATAAATGAAAAAAATATCCAAATTTACTTGAGAAAACTTCATTAGATTAGTTGACAAATTTTTCTTAAAATGGTAATATCTAATAGCGTTAATTGAGTCTGCGAGTGTAGTTCAAAGGCAGAATCCCAGCCTTCCAAGCTGGTTGTGTGGGTTCGATTCCCATCACTCGCTCCAACATGGTTCAGTAGCTCAGTGGATAGAGCAACGGCCTTCTAAGCCGTAGGTCGAGGGTTCGAATCCCCCCTGGATCACCAAGGTGTGGTGGGATTAGCTCAGATGGTTAGAGCGCCAGGTTGTGGCCCTGGAGGCCAAGGGTTCGAATCCCTTATCTCACCCCATACTTAATTAATCACTCGAAATCGCTAACTTAGGGGTATCGCCAAGCGGTAAGGCACTAGACTTTGACTCTAGCATTCGTAGGTTCAAATCCTGCTACCCCTGCCAGACCCACTAGCTCAGAAGGTAGAGCATTTGACTTTTAATCAAAGGGTCCGGGGTTCGAATCCCCGGTGGGTCACCAAGGGCTGTCTATGATTTTCTAGGCAGCCCTAAATTAAATGTACTGATTGGGATTCACCTCCCTCTTTTGATTCCAATCAGTACCCTCCTTTTTAAGCGCCTGTGGCGGAATGGCAGACGCGCTAGACTTAGGATCTAGTGTTCACACGTGGAGGTTCAAGTCCTCTCAGGCGCACCACAGGAAAAAACGACAAGTTTCGGCTTGTCGTTTTTTTAATTAAATTCGCTTTCGCAGAATAAATCCACTAACGTGGATGAAATCGCTATGCGATGAAATCTTGCTTTGCTTGGGTTAGGATAAATTGTAGTCTTTTGATTTTAGTCTTTTAAGTCGTTGGTAAACATTACCTTAACGGTATGTTCGGGATGTTTTAATTCTTCTTTGAAAAATTCAGGATATGCTTTTACATCGTCGTCCATCGATACCCAGTGATAATATTGCTGATCGCCGTCACCGGTGCAGTCACAAGTTTGAGGTTCGAAATCAGCGGGAACTTTCATGTAGTAGAAAAATGATAATTCGTGCACTCTACCCTTCTTTTCAAGGTTGAAAAAGTTTTGATGAATAAACCCAAGTCTATCTATTTCCATATGTATACCAGTTTCTTCATAAACTTCTCTAACAACCGCTTCTTCTGCCGTTTCAAGAAAATGAATTCGTCCCCCTACCGAGTATAGATAATCGGCATTTTTGTTACCTATCATCAAATATTTACCGTTTTTAAGAATGATTGCGCCTACTCTAACGTTGAGAATGCCGTCTTCAATGGGTAATGTTAAGTCTTTCATTAGAATTCTCCTTAATGCGTAATACATTTGTTATAGGGTTAACAAATAGAAAATGCAACATTGTTGATATTATTTTTAAAAGCGGATTTAGATACCGACGCGTTGCGTCGCCCTATCGGGTTCGACTTCGCTTACGCTCCGCTCAGTATGACATAATTGAAGCTATCGCTTACCTTGATATGGATAGGACGTTTACTAAACGCCCCTTGTATAATAAGTCAAGTGGTTTATGGGTGAAAAATATGATATAATATTTATAACATTGTGGATTGGTTAACGCCCCGATGCAATATTTAATTGTCGTTGTTCTTACAAAAAAAAACGGCGTAGTGATTTCCACTACGCCTAATAAACTACTTTGATTTCTTGTAAACGGTCTTTGCGGGACGAACCTTAGCAGCCTTACCTGTCTTATCACGGAGATAATACAATTTAGCTCTTCTAACAAAACCTTTACGAACAACCTTGATGTCCTTGATTAACGGGCTGTTGAGTAGGAATGTCTTCTCTACGCCTACACCTGCAGCAATCTTACGTACGGTAATGGTCTCGTGTAAGCCCTTATTTTTACGAGCGATCAAAACACCTTCGTAAACCTGTTGTTTAATAGCAACGGTTTCGGTCTTAGCTGCGTGTTGGTTCTTAGAACCGCCGGCTGCCGTACCTGTACGGGTAACTTCCTTGATCTCAAGGGTTAAACGAAGTGTATCACCAATGTTAAACTCGGGGATATCTTTTCTAATTTGTTCTTGTTCAATAATATCAATAACGTTCATGACTTAACCTCCATATATTTTTAGCGAAATGTTCGTGTTTTACTCAATAAAACATTGGACCATCCGAAGTCTTGAATATAATAACATAATTTAATTTTATTGGCAAGCGTTTTTTACATCTTTTTAACGCTTTTACCAATGTTTTTTTCTTCCGGCGTCCTGCTTGGTGAATGCATTCTTTATATGCTCCTTCACTTCATCGGCACCGACTATCAAAATGTCGAATCTGCACAAGCAGTCACTCATTTTCTTTCGTAATAAGTATAATTCGGCGGTTTTTATTATACGGCTGATTTTTTCGGGAGTAACGCTTTCTAATCCGTTACCGTATTTATTACCCGTTCTACGTTTGACCTCAACAAATACTATCACATTCTTAATGCGTGATATGATATCGATTTCACCGCTCTTTTCGGTGTAATTCCTTTCCAATATGCGATAGCCTTGCTGTTCTAAATATTCAATGGCTATTTGCTCGCCTAATATTCCTTCCGCTCTCGTAATCATAATTAAACGAATTTCTTAATAAATGTTTTTCTATGTATGGGTGTGGCGCCACGCTCTTTCAATGCGTTAATATGTTCGGCTGTTCCGTACCCCTTATTACGATCAAATCCGTATTCGGGATAGGTTTGAGCATATTCATTCATCAGTCTATCTCTGTACACCTTAGCAATAATGCTTGCACAAGATATATTGTAGCTTCGCTGATCACCCTTAATTATAGATACCGTCTTCATAGGAACATCGAGTTTGACTGCATCGATTAATACAACTTCGGGAGTTATTTGCATTCCCACGATAGATTGTTTCATAGCAAGTTTAGTTGCCTCTAATATATTGATTTCATCAATCGTCTTTTCGTCAATACAAACGATATTATAGCAAACGGCTTTTTCTAAAATAAGAGGATATAACTTTTCTCTCTTTTTTTCGGAAAGCTTTTTACTATCGTCTACGCCCTCTATCAATTCATCGGTAGGCATAATGACACATGCAACAACCACAGGACCCGCTAAGGGACCTCGTCCGACTTCGTCAACTCCGGCTATCAACGTGTAGCCCAATCCTTGCTCAATCTTTTCAAATTCTAACGTATCGTATAATTTTTTCTTAGCCATATTATTCCTTATCGTCGGGCATTTCGAGTATTATTTTACCTAATCTACCCTTTCTAAAGTCATCCATTACACAGTTAGCTGTTCTCGTATAATCGATTTCTCTACCTTTCAGCACAAATCCACGAGATTTCGCTATAGCATCGAATACGTCGAGTCCCGATTCTGTCTCCTCTATCTTATACCTTTCGGCAAGTGTACCGGGGTATTTCGACAAGCAATACTCGATAAATTTAAGAGCAAGTCCTTCCATATCGAGTACGGCATCTCTGATACTACCTAAAAATGCAAGATTGAGTGCAGTGCGTTCAACCTTTATACTGTGGCAAAGCGTACCCGGAGTATCGAGAAGAACCATATTATTGGCTAATCTTATCCATTGTTCACTTCTGGTAACACCGGGCTTATTACCTGTAATTGTCTTTTTATCCTTGGCTAAACTATTGATAAGGGTGGATTTACCTGTGTTTGGCATACCGATTACCATCGCTTTCGGCGAATAATTTACGCCCTTATCCGAATTACGCTTTAGTTTTTCCATATTGACCTCGGTCAATGCAGATAAAATAGTAGAAACGTTTTTACCCGATATAGATGACGAATAGACGACCTTTTTGCCCTCTAATGTGAAGTAATCTATCCACTTATTGACAGCGTTTTGATTGACAAGGTCCGACTTATTGAGCACATACAAAACGGGGCGATTCTTTATAATCGCTTCGAATTCGGGATTGATGCACGAATAAGGTGCGCGTGCATCTAACATGTAGATTACGCAATCCACCTTTTGAATGCTCTTTTCCATTGCTCTCAAGGCTTTGGTCATATGCCCGGGGAACCATTGTATCAACATAATTACTTCTTCTCCTTGTACTTATTATATAAATCGGGTCTACGTTCCTTAGTTATTTCAAGCGCCTTGTTCAAACGCCATTCGTTAATTTTAGCGTGATTACCGTTGAGCAATACTTCGGGAACAACAGAACCATTAAAATCGGCAGGACGAGTATATTGAGGGTATTCGAGTAGTCCTGTAGAAAATGATTCGTCTACATCACTCTCTTTACTACCTAAAACACCGTCTACATGCCTTGACAATGTATTGATAACAACCATTGCGGGAAGCTCGCCTCCTGTCAAAACATAGTCGCCGATACTCATTTCCTCGTCTATGCATAACTCTATTATTCTCTCGTCAATTCCCTCATAAGAACCACATAACAGTATTATCCAATCTTCCTGAGATAATTCAACCGAAATTTCGTGATTTAACGTACGTCCTCTGGGGGACATATAGATACGTTTCGCCTTATGATCGGGATCGATACTCTGTATACAGTCATAGATGGGCTGTACAGTCATAACCATACCCAATCCACCGCCGAACGGATAATCATCGGTGCGGTGATGCTTATCAGTGGAATAATCACGAATATTCCATACGTTAACGGTCAGGCATTCCTTATGCAATGCTTTACCTAATACACCGCTATCCAATGCTTGAAACATCTCGGGAAAAATCGTCAATACGTCAATTCTCATAACAAACGACCTGCTTGAACACTTCGGGATCTAAAACCATAATTCCTTTATCGGTATCGATAGAAAGCACAAGTTTTTTGAGGAAAGGAACCATAAACGACTTATCGCCTTTAACGGAAAAAGCATCTACTCCGCCCGTCTTGATAACCTCTTTAAGTACACCGACTTCTTCGTCGGCAACGTACACGGTCAATCCCTCTAATTCGACTATAAAATAACCGTCTCTAAACGGCTCAGCCTCTTCTAACGGAATAAAGACTTTTTTCTTACGGTAGGTCTCGGCAACATCTCTATCGCTTACGCCTTTTAACAAAAGAAATACGCCTGAGCCGTCATGACGCGCTCCGACGATTTCCTTATGTTGTCTGTCAATTATGACTGCCTTTAAGCTCTTATAGGCGTTCAACTTTTCCATATACGGAATCATTTTGACTTCGCCTTTGATGCCTTGGGGCTTAACTATTTCACCGATTTCTAATAGCTTTTTCAATCTCTCTCCAATATATCAACGTCGTAACGATGGTTGATCTTACTTGCAGATGCACGTACTATCGTGCGGATAGCTCTGGCAATTTTACCCGATTTACCGATAACCTTACCTATATCCTCTTTATTGATATGCAAGTAGATTTTACGCTCTTTTTCGTTGACGTTGACGTCAAATTCCTTATCTTCTCCGATAAGTGAACCGACTATATAACGAACTAAATCTTCCATTACTATTTAGCCTTGATGATACCTGCTTTGCGGAATAAATCTCTTACGGTATCGGTGGGTTGTGCGCCGTTTGCAAGCCACTTATTAGCAAGAGCCTCGTCAATCTTTACTACAGCTTCGGTGTCCTCGTTGTTCTTTCCACGGGGTTGATAGATACCGATTTGCTCGATGTATTCGCTGTCACGTGCTTTTCTTGCATCCATAGCTACGATACGGTAGCATGCATTCTTCTTAGAACCCATTCTTGTAAGTCTGATTTTAACCATTGTATTTACCTCCAAATGATGTATGTTTATTTATTTTTTCTTTATTATTTTATCAATATATTATTTAGCGATTAAAACGGGAAAGGTCTTTTACCTCTCGACATCTTCTTCATCATATCGCGCGCCGCCATGAATTGCTTCAAAAGTTGATTCAAATCTTGTATGGTGGTACCGCTACCCTGACAAATACGCTTTTTACGATTGGCCTTGATTATATCGGGATTAGCCCTCTCTTCGGGTGTCATCGATAGAATCATCGCTCTAACCTTTTTCATGTAATCTTCGTTAACCGAAACGTCTTGCCCTCTGAGTTTATTACCCATGCCGGGGATCATATTCATCATATCGCCGAGATTACCCATCTTTTTGAGCTTATCCATTTGTTCCAAATAATCTTGAAGATCAAATGATGCTGTGCGCATTTTTTGAGCCATCTTTTTGGCCTCGTCCTCGGTATACGCCTGTTCCGCTTTTTCGATGAGCGTCAGTACGTCGCCCATTCCAAGAATTCTCGATGCCATTCTATCGGGATAGAAAGGCTCTAATTCGTGCATTTTCTCGCCGACGGAACAGAATTTTATAGGTTTTCCCGTAACCGCTTTTACCGACAGCGCCGCACCGCCTCTCGTATCACCGTCAAGTTTGGATAACACTACACCGGTGATATCTAATTGACGGTTAAACTCGCTCGATACATTGACTGCTTCTTGACCTAAAGTGGAATCGATTACCAACAAAATTTCGGTCGGATCGAGTATTTCTTTTAGATCTCTCAATTCCTTCATCAATGGTTCGTCAATTTGAAGTCTACCTGCTGTATCGACGATCATTACATCGATCATCTTACTTCTACAATACTCGAGAGCTTCTTTGACGGTCTTTTGAGGTGCTTGTTTACCTTTTTCAAAGACTTCTACGCCCGCTGTTTGACCAACTCGTTGTAATTGAGTAATTGCGGCAGGTCTATAGATATCGCATGCAACCAAAAGCGCCTTTTTGTTTTGCTTAGCAAACATATGTCCGAGCTTACCACACATAGTGGTCTTACCGCTACCTTGTAAACCGCACATCATGATAACTGTAGGCAACTTATCGGAGACTGCAAGCTTACTACGTTCGCTACCCATCAAAGCTATCAACTCTTCATTAACGATCTTGATAACTTGCTGTGCAGGAGATAATGATTTGAGTATATCCTCACCAACTGCTTTTTCGCTAACTTTCGCTATAAAATCCTTAACGACATTGAAATTGACGTCGGCAGATAATAAGGCTACTCTAACCTCTCTCATCGCTTGTTTAATTTCAAGTTCGGTCAAGGCACCCTTATTTTTAAGCTTTGAAAATATGTGATTCAGTTTCTCGCTTAAGCCTTCGAATACTGCCATTAGCTACTCCTCCAATATTTTGCGAATCTCCTCGATTGCCTTGTCGTTTCCGTCTTTGGAATACGCCACTTCCATTAATCTACGCTTGAATCGTACTATACCGAGTTTATCCTCATAGTTTTCTAAAGATGCTTTACCGTGTGAAATATGATCTCTGACACCTTGTCTCGAAATACCGGTTTGTTCGGATATCTCATTAAGTGATAGATCCATACAGCAATATAATTCAATCATATCGTGCTGTTTATCCGTCAATAAACTTCCATATTCCTCAAAAAGATCTGATAGTTCAATTCGTTCTTGTATATTCATAATCACCTGTAAAGTCTTTTTACTTTACAAGTATAAAACAATAAGAGGTTTTTGTCAACGGTTTTTTAGTCAATTCAACATTTTTATCATAGTTTTTTCAATATTCTCATATCATTTACCAAAAAGACAAGGAGTAAATTATGAAAAAAAATATTGTTTTGTGTTTAATAGCCTTGGTGGCAGTTATAATGACGATTTGCACATCTTGTAAACCAAGTGAAACGGTAGAACCCAAAGAAGAAAATAACATAAGTTACATTCAAACATCGTTTTATATCGGCGAATGTGCGAACTTTATAGTTAAAATCACCGAAGGAAAGAAAGAAGTTTTATTTGTAGCGGACGGAAAAACAAATGACTGTAAAGAATTTTCAACCGTTACACTTATTCCCGATTCAACAGATTTATTTAATAATGACTATAAATTTACAATAATCGGAGAAAGCGGTAAATTGAGCGGAACTCTTAACAAAGATTCATTCGGAGCTTATTACTATCTCGATATAGATATATCCTCCATCGGCAAGCCAAACAAAATAGTCATTTCTTATAATGAGAATAATGAAGAAATCGAATTAACTGATATGCTCGAAAACAAAATCGATGCTATGAATGCTTTGGAAATCGCAAAGGAAACGCTAAAGTCAAAGCTCGACGCTGACAATAAGGAAAGAGAAATCTATATTCGAATGATTAACAACACCACCGATCCGGATAGTGCATATTATTGGTATGTAGCATTTATCGCCAACCCTACCGATTACTATGCATGTTTGATCGAGCCAACGAACGGTGATGTAGTGAGTTGCACAAAATAAAAACAAAACGATTACGGATTCGTATCTATCTTGAATGTTAGAGATAAAATGAGAATCAAACACCATAGGTGTTTGGAATCTTGCGGACGATACGATAAGTTTTTGCTATCGTATCCGCTTTTTAATAAGGATTAAGATACTGCAAGGCAAGCC
Source organism: uncultured Christensenellaceae bacterium (assembly GCA_964391805.1). Taxonomy (GTDB): domain Bacteria; phylum Bacillota; class Clostridia; order Christensenellales; family CAG-1252; genus RUG14300. Next base: position 43,323 of record CAYMNK010000002.1, read on the forward strand.
TTGCACTGCTTCGCAGTTCGACTACAGGACGGTGTCCTTCCGCTCAGTATGACGGCGGACGAAGAATGGCATATATTTTATCCATAACATTGCGAAGCAATACATCATTTGCCGTAGGCAAGCATCATTCATCATTATGCAGAGCATAACATCATTTACGAAGAAGAAACGAGAATCGGTGTGACGGTGGACGAAACCGACTCGGTATTACATAAAAAAGTGCCCGCTATGGGGCATTTTTTTTATGAATAGGTAATAGTGAAAAGTGAAAATGTTAATTTTCTTATACACTATTCGGTATCTATTGTTTCGTCATCCGTTTTGTTATCGACTTCTATCAATTTTATATCGTCAAAGTCGACGTCAAGTTCGTCAATGGATAACTCATTGGGGTTGACAATCGGCTTTTCTACGGTATTGACCGGTTTATATGCATCGCTCGTATCCCTCACTATTTTACGGAAGTTTACAGCTTTATTTCCGTTGCGTTTTTTGCGCCTCGAGGTTCCTGCCATTACGATAGACAATACGGCAACAAATACAAGCACTACAAATCCAATAATTACGTAGTATGGCCAAACCTCTTTGGTACAGAGCATTATATAGTTAAATTCGTCGTCCGTAACAATTATGGTGCCCTCACCTACCTCAACTTCGAGCAATTCATAGGAACCGTCACTTCTAATCGCAACCGCATAAATCGGTACGTTAATCAAACTATCGTCAACCGATAATTCAACCGTAATTTCCTTAGTCGGCTGTTTACCGTTATCGCTTGTCAGCACGAACATTTGCTTATTATTGAGAAGCATTGCTTTTACTACAAGATATGAATTATCCTGTTTAACCGAATCGTCCTCTGCCAAAACCTTATAAGTTATATTGTTTTCGGGGAATACGACGGTTAATTTACTCACTTCGGTAATTATTTCGAAGTTTGAATCCTCTTCGTCCCCCGAATAGGTAGGTGCTATATTATTAGTACCCTCTTTAGGATTATTCAGTATTACCGTATCGAATTTTACCGATAATTTACTCAATATTTCATCGGAAACGGTATTACCATCTCTATCCTTGAAAACCAATTCACCTATTATGGTTGAACCGTTCTTAACGTAAGTTTTTTCTTTGATAGATACATGCAATTCAAACTTTTCTATCACAAACTCCACGCCGTCGGGATTTTCGACGGTTGCATTATTTCGGATAATTACGTTGAAATATTCGGTTACGACTTTTCCGCTTTTATCCTCTGTAATATAGATTTTATCGGAGTTATTAAGATCGATTTTATATGTACCCACATCTTCGCCCGCCTCTCTTATCGCCGACGAATCCGCTCTTAGAGAATAACCCTCAGGCAACGGATACTCATCTATCTCTTTTACCGCAATGATCGGATCTATGCTAAGATAGGTTTTCTTAATGCTATCATCGGCTAATACCAAAACCACATTAGTTTTAATAACGGTATAGTATGAAGTACCGCGCGAAGAAACGATATAATTATCCGTTACATTCTTTCCGTCGCCGTCATTAATTCTAATATTTCCCAATGTAATCTTGTATTTAGCAAAAACCGTAGTTTCGGTGTTTGCTACCTGTTCTAAACCAAATCCACCCGATAGATAGAAACCGTCGTTAAGGATATAATCCTTAAAAAGTCCGTTATTATCCGCTTTTATCGAATATCTCTTAACATCTGCGCTCAATGCGTATAACGCACTAAAATCATCGGTATATTTGGCGTTTTCACAGTCGATTGGAGTAATAAAGATTTCTTTTTTGTTAATTGTGAAACTTTGCTTAATGTAAGTAATCCTATAATTTGAGGATATATCCGCACCGCTACTATCGATAACGGCTATATTACTCAAATCTATTGCGTAACTTCCGACATCGTCAACAGACTTTTTACTCTCTCTTATGGGGCTATTAGCACCGTCATATTTGAGACTATCACCCTGAATTAACGAACCGCTAACGACTTCGCAGACCATTATAGGATCAACTTCGCCGTAATACTTGGACAAACCGTCGGTGACGCTAACCGTAATGGCACGACGTGTAATAGCATAGAACGAATTACTGTTATCGAGATTAATTTCGAAACAGTCCGATAGTAGCACTTTTTGTCCACTTGAAAGACTAATTTCGGTATCTGCAACGGCAAGACTTCCTAAAATAATTCTATAAGAACCTACTTTATTTACACCAGCACCGCCTTCACGAGCAAGCATACCGGTAAATACTTCATTACCTTGATAAAGAGATGACAGCAACTCATCCGAATATGTATATGTCAAATTATCGGCATCCTTATAGAACGGATCGAATTCACGCGTAAATGAAGACGGAATAACTGTAATAATCTTCTTATCGATATTAGCATAAACGTCTTCAAACACCACATTATAACGTGAATAAACCGAATTAAGTTTATCCTTATATGTATCGTTTAAATCACTTATTTGATCCAAAATGTATAGATATGCGCTCTTATCGTCCGACAAATCGCATATTTGAGGTAATTTTATACGCTTGTCACCAATCAAACTGTATAGAGATACATGCGTTTTACCCGTCGAGACGGTATCGAATTCGGCAACGATATTACCGAAAAGTGCTTTAATTTCGTCAACAATGCCGTCGACCAAACTTCCGTCATCGATAACGTTAATTGACAAGTTGATTTTAATAGAAGCGCTTGAAGTATTGTCAAATACTTTATCCAATGCATTTATTCCGCTAACCGAAATATTTGACTGTTTTATACTAAATTCGATAAAACGTCCCTCTTTAATCATAGAATCGGTCAAAATCCCCATGGAATCGGTTAAACTTAAACCGAATCTATCCGAATAGACAGTTGCATCACTATAACTATAGGGCAATTCTCCATCGAGAACTCTATAATCATAAAGTGTTCTTAAAAAGACTAATTCGACCGCATACTCTCCGACTTCGGTAGGAATAGCCGTCATTCTCGTATACTTTCCGTCAACCTTGGTATAGTAACGAATGGCATAATCAACGTTTTTTATCAAATTGACCGAAACGGAATTGTCCAATGCATTAAAGAAATCTAATGTATATACTAATTCCTTACCGAAATACGAATAATTGTATTTTTCTAAACCGGCATTGATGTTTTTATTACCGTCGTTGAAGTTCCAACCAAGTTGCACAGGCTCGTTAATTGAGTAATAGTACTTCGCCGTTGTCTCGGAGTTTATGAACTCGTTCGAACCACTAACAACAGTCGAACCTGAATTACTCGATAAACGGTATTGGTAAATATTCGAATCGAATTCGACTTGAATGCAATATTTACCCACACTCGAGGGATATACTCCACCCGCTATAACGCTTTCGGTACCGTTTTCGACACGTAATAAGATTACGTTATGAGAAATATCGATTTTTTTACTGCCCGAAAGGAAATAAATATCAAAAGGTTTTTGCTCGCCGTCATAAGCGAAACTCTCGAATCGACCTTCAAAAACTATGTTCACGGATTTTGCACTACTTACGGTAAAAGGTATATCTACATAAGAATTGACATCTAAACAATTACCAAGAACTGTTCCGTCACTTTCCTTGCCGTTAACCAAAGTAAAAAGTTTATAGATATCGCTTTCGTCTTCGCCAAACGTCACTCTAAGGACGTAATCACCAGATGTGAACATATAATGACCTAAATCGTACGAACCCTCGATACTTATAGGCTCATAAACTATTTGAGAAGAACCCGATAATCTACGATGATAGCGAATGGTGATTCCGTTACATAATGCACTATAGCTAGACGGATACACGTCACTCAATAAAAATCTATTACCGTCCTCGTCCGTTGCACTTATTGATAAGTCGGATAATCCTACTGCATAGGTATTACCATAATAATGCTCGGCAAAAGCATTCTCCTCTATGCTTTCAAGCGTCAGTGCATTGACAGAAATGGGCAGTGGTGTAATTCTGTATTCGGTCACAAAAGAATAATCCGACTTTTTAGATGCATAGTACATATCTGAACTATACTCTACCCCCGATTTAGCTCCGACCAAAGTGAAGATAACATTATCGATAACCATATTATCTTTCAAAGCATCCTTTACCGCTAAATTGCGTAAGTATTTAGCAGGAAGCACCGACTTATCGACCGCTGTATCGCAAACGATGGAATTGATATTACCGCTAAAAAGCGAAGAATCAAAATCATTGAGCGAGATATATGACAAAATCATATCGTCGGTTAACTGAGAAGTCGAATCATAGCCGTTTGTCTTATAGAAAACGAACTCGGGAGATACCTCGACGCCCGACAAGCGATAATTTGCTTTATCTTCTACAGGAATTCGTACTACAACTGTAAGCGAAAGTTTTTCAACCGTTATTATCGAGCTAAAAATACTGCGTGACGCAAGATTGTCGCGTGTAAAATTACTACTCTCTATATTCGGCTCATCGGTATAAATACCGTATTTTTGGTAATTATTGTCTAACGAATAATTGAAATAGATGGCAATTACATACTTGCCGGCATTGACGGGGTTATTCGATGTAAACAAAGAATAGTCTCCGTTATTAATCGATGAATAAAGTAAAGAATATTCCGAAGGTGCAATTTCCACAGGACGATTTCCTACTTTAAAGGTTACATCAAAGTCCTTTCCTTCGGGATTATTGTCATAGACAAGGTCTTTGGTTTGAGCATTTTGCTTAACGCTGAACTCCGCAGTAAGCTCCATTGTGTTAATTGTGAATGTATAAATAATTTTATCACCCGATTTTGCACCGAAAAAGCTGTTATCGCTATTAACGGCAAACACGGCACGATAAGTTGCGGGTAAAATAGGATAGTCGCAAACGCTCCATATTCCGTCTTCCACCGATTCAGAGTGACGATCGAGCATTTCATAGTAGAACGAATAATTCAAGCCTGATATATCGCTATCGGACAAACCGTCAAATGAAGTCTTGACGAGTTGAATATTACCGTCATAGTCGACAAAATACTGTCCGTCTCTATATACGGCACCGTCTAATGACAATGTAATACAATCCAAAGAGCTAACCGACTTCTTAACATAATCAAGTAAGAAAATATCACCTGCAAATAATCCAAACTCGGGATAATCTGCATTAATTTCAACAAAAACGGTGTATTCGCCTATATGCTCCAACAAATCGGAACGGACAACTTGATAATTAAATTCGTTGTCCTTTTTAAAATATTTAACGGTATAATCGGAAAATGCCACATTACCGCCGAAATCAATATTAATCTCGTCGTTTTGAACCTTAACGGAAACATTTGATTGAACGGACAAAACCGTAAAATCGTAGAAAAGTTTATATCCGTCGGTAATGACGGTATCTCCGTTGGTCCATTTATGGTTTTCGTTATCGATATTAAAGGTAACAACCGCTTTATATTCGCCCGAATCGATTGCATCGCTAACATTCCAATCGGAATCATAATAGGTAACCGAATAATATGCACTCGGAATATCCGCCATTGTGCTGTCTTTAATCGATTTTACGATTGCGGGACGCTTATTAGAATAATCGAGAATGGCACAGTTCCCGCCACCATCTACAACATAATCCGAATTGAAAGATATATTCAATTTGGGAATGATTTGAAAATCATATTCCACGGTATTATTATAAGAATCGATCACATATTCAGCATCACTTGCACCGAAAACGCTCGCACCACCAATATCACCGTCACTAATGTCAATATAAAATCTTACCTTGTACCTTGCAACCTCGGTGGGATATTCTCCGTACGGTAATTCGGTCAAATTAGTATTATCGGTATAACGGAAATATTTGGTTTCTGATTGAATAATCTCTATATCGCGATTAAAAACAGGATTGATCAATATCGGGTTGCCTTGGTAAACAATAGAATAACCGCCATCGTTACTGACTGCATTATTGACAAAAGATACCGAATAAGGTTTAGAATAAACGGTATAAGGAAGGTCTATAAAATCGCCCGAAGATATTCCGTAAGCATCGATATCGGCATTGAAAAGGAAGCGTACATAATAATCGCCTTCGGTACGAGGGGCAACGTCGTTAACGGTATTCCCGACTATATATTTGACGTCGTATTTGCCTTCGAATACGCTTTCGTTTACAATTTTACCGCTATAATCTACGCTGTAATAGTCATTTGCAAGTGTATCGGAATTGAGATATCTACCTTCGTATATTTTAGTATCACTTAACGAAACAAGATCTTTAAGCGAATTAACTATGCTAAATTCCCCTATAAACTCACTCCTTGTGTGCACATCGGCATTCTCAAGATCTCTAAGCATAGTGACAACGATTCGGTATAATCCGGGATCGGTGGCTTTATCGGTAACGGAAGCAATTCCGTTATCAATCGAATACAAAGCGATACTATAATCGACATCTTTATTCAATTTAACACCCGAAGCGTATACCGCGGTATCATTTAATGCTTTCGAATACCAATCTGCTCCCGAATAATCGATATTTTGAGAAAGCGAATAAACAACTGCGAAATTCTCGCCGACAATTTCGTAGCTATATGCGTTGAGCACAGTACCTTCTTTTATTTTATCGGTGCCGAAAAAGTAGTTATTAGCGCTATATTGGGAGTTTACTATAGCTTTAACAGCATATTTACCAAGTGCTGTCGGAGCGACGGTACCTAATCGATTACCGAGTGCATCGTAATAAACAAGATCACACCAAGAAGAATCAAAATCAGCCTTACTCCATTCTTTATTATCCAAGCTACTCCAAAAAGTTACCTCGGCATGTGTACCGGAGCCGTATACAGAACCGCACGAAAGACTTATATCCGCTTCGAGATACTTATCTATTTCGAGAGCTTCTGCAGAGAGAAAAACTCCGCTAAGGCTTAACGCTACAACGGTAAACACCAATATTAATAAACAAAGCTTGGATCTAAACATATTCACTCCCCGCAAATTGAAAATGGATACAATTTGCATAGTAATATATTTTATTTTAACACGAGCAAGCAATTTTTGCAATAAAGAAGTAAAATAAATAATATATATTTATATTAAATATTTAATAAGATATAAAAAAAGCCCCGTTTTGGAGCCGAAAATTATGAAACAGGAACGTCGTTTTTATACAAAACGCCCTCTTTATAAGACCAAAGGTTGCCTTCCTTGAGATAATATAGAAGATCGAGTCGCCACTCAGCAGAACCCGAAATAGAATTACCAGACTCATCTTTAGGTACATAACGGCGAAATACAATGTAATAACCATCATTTTTATCAGAGCTTTCCGTTGCGGACGGTGCTCTATACGTTTCATTATTCGAATACTGCTCACACGATTTTACACTGTCACCCAAAACCGATTGACAAGCCTCGTATAGCGAACCGTATGTGCTAAATCCCGAGTTCTTCTCAACCAAAACAGACTGAACCGAGTTATACGCCGTTTCAATTGCAGTTTGCTGAGCCTTTTCATTGGCTCTCTTCGTGAAAAAAGATGCACTTATACCTACAAGTGTACACAATATTGCCAAAATTGCTATAGAAACCACAAGCTCCACCAATGTGAAACCTCTTCGATTTGACATTTTTTTCACAGACTTCATAAAATTATTATACATTTTAAGGATATCTTTTGTCAACGTTGTTAAAAATAAATATATGAAACTTAATGAAACATTACTATCCATAGTATTTCTTATACTTATGTTAATAGGCGGTATTCCAAAAAATGCAATTACAACAGTCGAAACGGAACCGCTCGAATCAATTGATGAAAATACCGACACTTGTAACGATACTATTATAGATTATTATAGCGAAGACATTAACAATAATACATTGTTCGAGATATTCGGAAACACAAAGATAATACCCGACGGGGAATTAAATATCAACCTATTATTGGAATCCACAGAAATAATAAAAATCGAAGAATTCGCCCTTCCTTATAACAATCTTGGCTATGTGATACAAGAGATTATCTATCATAAGGCAAAAATCGATATTGACGGCAAAGTCACAAGTGTGGAAGTTCAAGGGACAAAAGAGAGAGCAAAACTAACTTTTACTCTGACAGTTGACCTTCACAAAAAGAACTTTCTAACTAAACTAATAGGAATAGACGATTCCGAATTGACGGCGACAATAGAACTCGATACCGATTTAATAAATAAGTCGGTTAATTATACGATAACGGCAAACGAAATCAGCGTTTCGACATTAATAAGCAATATCGCATGTAAATATGTTTTCGGCGCAAACGATACCGAAGAATTAGTCAAGACGATTACAAATAAACTCTTTTGGGGAATAGGAACGGCAAGCGAGTTTGGGGATACGGAGATAATATATAATAAATGATGTTATGCTATGCATAATGATGTTACTTCGTATGAAGTTTGCCTTACGGCAAATGATGTATTGCTACGCAATATTGTGGATAAACATATGTCATAGTGAGAAGAAGACTGACGCTAAAGCGAATGATGTTTTGCTAAGCAATAATTATGAGCGAATAATGTCTTCATCCGCCGTCCCGTCATACTGCGCGGAAGACAAAGTCTGTAGTCGAACTGCGTAGCAGCGACGCTTAGCGTCGGTATCTGATTCCATATTAGAAAAACTGATACAATATCATAAGCTTATCGTTACCGTCCGCAAGATACCAAATTGTTATACAATTTGATTCTCACTTCGTTCGAATTTCGACTTCGCTAACGCTCCGCTCAGTATGACGGCGGACTGACTTTTGTAATATATTATTATACTTTTCGCAATTTTTTTTTGCTTTTTTTGTGCTTTTTTCGCAATATTATTTACACTAATGTAAATACGGTGCGAACGTATTCCTCTACCGAAGTATCGCCTTCTTTGATGCGTTTACGGAGGTTTTCATCCATAAACTCCATTCCGTGAGCGGACGCATACGCACGAATTTCGTCTGTACTTGCGTTTTTGGTAATCATTTGTCTAAGCTCAGTATTAAGTTCAAGCACCTCGTGAACGGCAAAACGTCCGGAATATCCGGTATAGTTACAAGATGAACAGCCTACAGGGAAATATGCTTGATCGATATCGTTTGAATTAATGAGTTTTTTCTCGTCTAAACTGAGTTGTTTAAGTTTCTTACACTTAGGACACAGTTTCTTTACCAATCTTTGAGCTAATACGCCGTTAACCGCCGCGGCGGTAAGGTAAGGTGCGATTCCCATATCGATAAGACGGGCGATTGTTGCACATGCGTCATTGGTGTGCAAGGTGGACAATACCAAGTGACCGGTAATAGCCGCTCTCATGGCAATTTCCGCAGTTTCGTAGTCACGAATCTCACCGACCATTACTATATCGGGGTCTTGACGAAGTATAGATCTAAGAGCAGTTGCAAAGGTCATACCCGCTTTTTCGTTGATTTGAACTTGATTGATGCCCATAACGCGTTTTTCGACAGGGTCCTCTACTGTGGTGATATTATGGGTAGGTTTGTTGAGTTGACTTAAAACGGTGTATAGCGTGGTAGATTTACCGCTTCCGGTAGGTCCTGTAACGAGTACTACTCCGTTGGGGGAATTACAAATATGATCGAACACTTTGAAGTTTTCTTCGGTCATACCGAGTTCTTTTAATCCTATCTGCTTACCTAAGGAAGTACCGAGTAAACGCAAAACGGCTTTTTCACCGTATACGGTAGGCAATGTAGATACACGAATATCGATGGTCACGCCTTCGAAGGTATAGTCGAATCTACCATCTAACGGAATACGCTTTTCGGCAATATTCATATTGGACAATATCTTCAAACGAGTAATCAACGAACGATGGGTAGAAGGAGTAAGTCTCATATACTCTTGTAAATCACCGTCCAATCTCATTCTTATAATAACTACGTCCTTGAACGGCTCAATATGGATATCCGATGCTTTACGCAAATACGCTTGTTGAACAAGGGTGTTCAGCAACTTAACTATAGGTGCACTGTCTACACGCGAATCTATATCGTTGGTTTGGTTAGAATCTTGCTCTTCGTCCTCTAATTCGACCGCAATATTTTGCGCGCTTATATTGGCATAATACTTTTCAATGGCATCCTCTATAGATTTCTTGGTGGCAAGGGTGTAAAAAACATCTCTACCCGATGAAGCTTTTACATCGAGTTCAATCTCCATATTGGTAGGATCTCTCGTGATTATCTCGAGTCTACCGTCCTCTCTGATCTTATAAGGGATAATGTTATGCTTCCTTGCTATCTTTTCGGGAACAAGCTTGATAACATCGCTATCCGATATAAAAATATTACCTTCTATAACTTGCAACCCCATTCTTTCGCCCAAGGCACTCAAAATATTGATTTCGGGAGTTACGTTCATAGAGATTAGCGTTTCGGATATAGACATACGTGGATTTTGTTCGTTCAATTCACGAGCCTGTTTGAGTTGTTCGGGAGTTACGAAACCCTTTTGAAGTAGTATTTGACCAAATTTTAGTTTACTCATATTATCTCCGTATTTTGCCGTTTATTTTATAATTATAAATTCCTTCCGATTATTTGTCAATCGACATACATTTAGTTAACATTAATTCGCCGATAATTATATGGTAAATAGCAGACTTATTATTTCGTTTCCACAAAATACCGCTATCATCCACCCTATACATAGACACGGACCTAATGGCATTACCTTGGTTTTGTTAGGTCTAACCATCATTATTATTCCTATAATGCCAGCTAATACTATTCCTAAGAAACCGCCTAATAATACCAATTTCCAACCTAACAACAAGCCTACTGCAAGTGATAGTTTGATATCGCCTAAACCTATTGCTCCGTGTGTTACAAGGGTAATTATAATTAGCGGAAGACTTAGAGCAACCATTCCTAAAAGATATTCATACCATTTGACGTCGCCCATGAAGAAAGATAAAATAAATCTTATCAAGCCTAACACGATTATCAATAAAACGGTACCGTTAGGAATTTCCATTATATCGAGGTCGATCGAGGCAACCACTATAAGCACACTAAATAGAATAGCGAATATTACTAAATCATATATCGCATTTTTAAATAATATATACGCAAGAAGCCATAAAATCGCGTTTAGTAATTCTACTATAGGATAGCGTGGCGATATTCTTTCTTTACAATATCTACATCTACCGCCTAAGAATATATAACTAAATAGCGGTATCATATCGTACCATGCCAATTTATTTTTGCATTCGGTGCAATATGAAGTTGCACTCTTAAAAAAGATTTTTCTCGGCACTCTATAGATAACCACATTTAGAAAACTACCTATAACTAAGCCGTATATGAATATCAATGCTCCGTATAAGTACTCCATTGTCTACACCTCGAAATATTGGGTAGCATAATAGAGAACGAAGGCATATTTTATATCGTCTGTTCTCGTAGGTACTTTAGCCTCTCCCGACTTCCCGGCGGATAAAACCTTGATTTCGGTGCCGTATATGCTCATATTATACAGTCTAACGGTAGAAGTATGGGTGTAATCCACTCCGTTTTTGGATACGGTGGTGGTAATTTTGACGATTCGCCAACACTTCTTTTGGGTGCTGTCGCTATAACTTACCCTCTCATTCACCCCTTCGAAGGTGTAATACAACTCTTTTACTTCGGCTCCTCTATATGATTTTTCTGTCAAAAGAATGTTTTCTTCTACCACCTTTTTAGAAGTAGGATCGAAGGCATACTTATAAATATAGCCGTCCGAAGATTTGCCCATACAGTATTGATATTCCTTTTTGATTACGCTATTCGGATCGATCGTCCGTTCGTATAAACTTAAATCACGCGATGCTATAAGTTCGTTATTGAGTGCGACGTGCAACTTCTGAGAAACGTTATACAATACAGTTTGCATTTCGGTTCGATTATACATAGTAAGCGTTGAACCGAGTATAGAAGACAATGAAACAGATATTATTGCCAATATAAGGGTGGCAACAATCAATTCTACAAGGGTAAAGCCTCGTTTATTCCGTTTTAGTCTTCTAAGTTTCTTCATTTATTCCTCATCCTCGTTTTCGGAAATGTCGTAATACACTACCTTGATGTCTTTACCGTCGTTAATCACTATGCCTGCGCGAAAGTCGTGGTCCTTGGGTGTCAGTCGCGTAGAACCGTCATCGATATCAAATTCAACAGTTATAGGCAAACCGTCTATATAATAACTTTTACTGCTTTCGTCATCTATCGAATCTCTTTCGGTTGCAAGTATTCCCGCAGCATCGGCGGAAGCTTGATCCAATTTTTGCGATTTCGAAACAAAAGTAAAGCCTTGTTGAAATAGTACAAGCATAGATGAACACATTATACCGATTATCGCAATCGCTACCACGCATTCCAATAGGGTGAAGCCCCTCTTATTTCGTTTTAGTTTTTTAAAAAAGTTTTTCATAGTTCACCTCAATTAATCGCTATTCCTCTATAATACCAGTTCATACTCGAAACAGGTATGTCGTCGGGGGAGTCCCAAAATTCGGCAAGTTTATAACTTGAGCGATTGTCGCCTATCGAAGAAGTCGTTTCACCGCTCCTCAAATTGGTATATTTGAAAACGGTGTCGGACATGTCGGGTACCGTCTTTATGTAATTAATCTTACTTGACAGTGAGTTATCCATTTCGAAATTGTCGCATACATACATTCCGTAAATATCCCAATGGTTGTTGCCCTCGCCGTTGTAATTGGCGGTCACCTTGAATACATTTCTCGCATCGGGATCTCCGTACGAATACCCGGAAGGCATATACACATACGCGGCGGTTTGGAAGTCCTGAACCTCGAAACTGATATTACCGCCCGTACCGACTATAAATAACCTCGGTTGAAGTTGGTATTGACCGCTACTCTTGGCTTTTTCGTCCATAACGGGATTACCGGACTCATCATAATAGGTTTTTTCGTCAAATCCGCTACCTGTAGTTTGAACATATCTCACACCGCCGAAAACATTGTAGGTTGCATCGGATTGTGTCCATTGAGAAATCCAATTATTATAATCGCCGTATTCGTCATGAAGCCAGTTTGTAAAACCGTTACCCACAATCTTGATATCGGTATCCTCTTGTAAATACAAGAAAACTCTACCATTACCTATGATATTCAAGCAACTGTCCTTATCCTGTTCCCATATCATCTTAGCACTCTTGGGCAATACGATATGTAGATCCTTTGCCTTGCTTCCGTACGGATCGGTGGGATCTTCGCAGGTGAAGAAGGTCCAAGTAACATCATTAGACACCGATAGATTTGCTGTCCAGTTACCTCCGCCGTTACCCCAGAACCAACGACCTTGAGAGTCTTTTTCCTTAGTCATGTTGTCCGCTTTACGATATGTTTCGTCGAATACCGATTCACTTACCACTCCGCTATTGAAGAATACTAAGCCGACAGGACGCTGATTAAGCGAATAAGAGGTAGGAATAACCCAATTTTCGTTCCAACCTACGTATCTGATAAGATTATCGAGCATATCTCCGCTCGGGAAAGAACTATTGACCACAAACGTTCGTCTTGTGATAATCATCATATCACTGCTACCGAGGTCAGATAAAACGGTTGAAACGTTGGAGGCACTTAACCTATAATACTCGGCATCTGATTTACTGGCAAACTCTAAACCCAAATAGTCGGACGAAGGTGTATAGAGCGAGGATAAATTGCTGAAGAAGTTTTGAGCGTTGCTATACAAACTCTTACCTACACTCAATGCTTCTCCGTTCACCCAGTCCCAGAAATCTAAATCGTTGAATCGCTTAATATCCTCCGCACATGCTTCCAACGAGTCGATCGAACCGCCGAGTTTCTTTTCAGTAACGGTCAATACGTTATCGGCGTTATTATTCAAAGCTACGGCATCGCCTGCCGTTGTTTCGGTCGGCAATACCCACTTCAATGGGATTGCTTGAGGATACCAATTATCGGTATTTAAACTTTTGAGAGGTAAATCCTCTTTATTTACTAATAGCTCATCCAACTGTGTTACTTTGTTAACGGTATTGATTGCAATCGAGGTCAAGGGTGTTTTACGCTTGATGTCCATAGAAGACAAACTGTCCCACTCCAATCCGCCAAAGCCTACATTGGTTCCCGTTAGAATCGGTAAATAGGTAAATCCACTTGATTCAATCGGATCGATTTTTACTAAAGCGTCTGCAAGTGATGATGAATTGCTAAGTCCGACCGAACAACTATCTACCTGAGTCGTAGAGCCATAAATCAGGTTGTTTACGTTATGATTACATAACGTATAATTCTTATCTCTTTCGCTCTTATCGATAACGCCCGACTTAGTATTGTGTCCTGCATTATCCTTATACTCGAAGCTTTGATAACTTGCAGTCTTACTCATAGAATAACCGTCGATTGATGCCTGTAAGGAGCAATAACCGTTATTTGTGTATCCCTTAGCTTGTAAAATACCGCCACAAGTATAAGTTGAACTCATATTAACCCAGTCATCCGTCCAACCCCAACCTTTGGTATCTCGCCAAGTTATTGTTTCTTGAATATTTAATTCAATTTTACCGTTATTGGTAAGCGTGCCTTTGCAATATATATTCAAACGAACAGTTGAAGACGATCCTATTGTCATATTTCCGCTTACGTATACGCCCTTAAACCAAGTATGAGCATGCTCTCTCGCGGTGGTAAATTCACTTCCGATGTAACTATCACCGCTTAAGGTCAATGCGTTAGCTACGTTTACGACGGTATAAGCGGTCAATTCGACATTAGACGTCGATATCGCACTCTCAATCGCTGTATTATACAATTCCAAACTACCGCCGAAATTATAGTACTTGGCATAGTTTCTAAATACCGTACTGTTAGTAGCGGTATATGACGAAAAATCAAAACTTTCGCCTAACTTAGAATTCGATATATATGCATTCTGACTGGACCATAGCGTTATGTTAGAATAACACTCGACATTATCGAAATACAAGCCATAATTCGAACTTTCGTCTTTTTTGAGTCCTACATAGACCGAACCGAATTTTGTACTGTATGCACTGTTTTGGGTATTATAGGTACCCTCTTGGGTGGAATAACAATGCTTAATAGTGCTTTTGTACCCCGATCCATAAAAGGTTGTATATGTCGCATATACCCCTCTATCGGCATATAATGTCGAGCCGTTATATTTTTCATCCGCACCATTGAATATACAATTTCTCAAGAATGCTCGTCCGCCCATTGAATTCGAAGATGCAACATAAACATTTGAAGAAAAATGTATATTTTTATTCGTATCATCAGTATATCCCTTGATACTAACGGGATTGTTTATAATGGTCGATTCGGTAATATCTGCACCTGTAGATAACACAACGTTACAAACAAGCAAAGACGCTTTTACATAACCGTAAAAATCGATATTCGACCGTGTTAATGCTATAATAGCACCCTTTGACCAAACATTGCCACTGAATTCTATGGATAAATCGGATTCTATACGCATCGAACCGACTTCGACATCGCCGTCAATCGAACCTTGTACATTAACTGTACCGTTAGGCACATATACATAGCCCGAAACGACACTCAAAGTCAACTCTCCAACATAGTCGGGTAAATCGATATTTCCTTTAACAGAAGCAAATGTTGCATTCGAACTTGACAACGGTGTGGTTGTATTTTTGGCAAAAATGCCACCTTCGGCAGTCGGTTCTACACTCGGCGCATACACTAATGTACCGCTACAATTAACATTTCCCGATATCTTGACCGAAGTTAAAATATTTGCTTTAAACACGGTCAATTTGTCGGTCTTGGCGTATACATTGCCTATATTTAGTCCGCTTATTGCACTATCGGTCCCCTCTTCGATAAAAACAGATACATAGAGCGCAACAACGGCACTTTCTTGCATTTTCAACTCGGATAATCTAACATATTTAGCGTTTGTTTCGAGATTTTCTTCTCCCGTAGACGACGCTAATACCTTACCCGATAAAATACCGCCCGAAACCGTTACTGCAACGTTTTTACCGTCGATTATGTTATCGATATAAGTAGGACTCCAGTTTGATGCGGACCTCAAAGTTTTAGTGGTCATTATTAATCCGCCGTCTATTTTGCAATCGATAAGGTCATCCGCATAATCACAATACACTGTTCCGTATATTTCGCCGTTTAACATAGTAAATTTACCGCCGACATATACATTGCCCTCGTATTGTACCGAACCCGAAGTGTTATCGGTTGTATTTGTTCCGCCTACATAAGAGCGAACCATATCAAGATTTGCACTACCTACATCGAGACAGCCTTTGTATTCGGTACTGCTATTTGACGGATAAACGGTGTGAGTCGTACCGCTGACGATACTGTCGGTAAATACCACCGTGCCCGATACATTCTTAAATTTCACCCATCCGCCGAAAGTGCTGTCGGTAACGGTTATTTTGTTCTTTACAAACTGATTGATTTGAATATCGCCCGATATCTCGAATTTGGTTATCACCGAAGACGAATCGAAATCAAAACTATCAACCAAGTTGTCGAGTACTATCTTCATCTCTTCGGTATTGTTGACGTTAACCGTACTTCCGTCATAATCGGTAATTACTTTGTTTACCTTTAACGACTTACATTTGAGTGTAACGCCCTTTCTAACAATCAATGTTCCCGATATAGTCAAGTCACCTAACGGTTTATCGGGCGTATCGTATACATAAACTATTACGTTTTCGTTGGTGAAAGTTGCACCTTCGGAATCGATTAGTCCGTCCGAACCGATAAATACGTAATCGTTATCTTCAAAGGTCGTGCCTTTGATATAAGGCTTTCCTGCCGAGCCCGAAATTTCCTCGAGCATCACGATTTGACCGTTTTTGACGTAGAGATCGTACACCCAACCGTTGAGAATAGCATTACCGCCGTTAACGTATATTTTATTACCGTTATTATTGACGGTAGTCAACCTCGGTGCATACGGATTTTGCCCGTCTCCTACGACCGCGGTATGAGAATCGACTACGATATCGCCGTTAACATATATCGCTTTATCTAAATCGTTGCCCGATAATACGGCATTCGATTTTATACGCAATTTACCCTTAACGGAGGAACCTACCACCAATTCGCCCTCGACAGTTCCGTCTATATATGCAACCGCTCCGTAACCCGATTCGACTACATCTTGAACAGTGCCCGATACATGGACGAATCCACCTGCGGAAGCGTGTAAAACACTACCCGAATGCAATGAAAACATAGCGGAAGTTACTATTTGTCCGTAAAGATCGGAATTATTGACGGCAACGAAACAACCGTTGGTACCGCCCGCATTGACCGAACATTGTTCGCCTATGGTGATACCCGAAATGACAATTTGCTCGCTGTCTATGCCTTTGGTAATACTACCGTTGTGAATAAAAATTTGTCTGACGTTATTCGCCGAGCCTGCTTTTTGGGTATAAAGCGTACCTATAGTCGCACCGTTTAAATTAATAAAGTTATCTTGCAAATTGCTTAAATCAAAATCGTTTCCCTCGTTGTCTTTCTCTACTTGAAGAAGATTTTGTACACCGTCGCCCAAAACTACGTTCGAATAGGTTGTCAGCACTCCGCTTATATTGGATTTGGCTTCTTCGGTCGATTGGTTATTTTTACCGAAAAGCGGAATGCACTTTTTACCCGACGATAACAAAACATCACCGTTTATGGTAAGCGCCGACAAGTAACATACCGAATAACTAACAGAATTGACAGTCGCATCGAGCGAACCTTTGATATTTAAATTACCGTTAATTACGGTTGCATTATTGGATGCAGAATAATTGATAGCGCCATCTAACTCAACATTACCGTTAATAATTATGTTACCCTTATTACTGACATTATAAAAAGTTGCATTTTTACCTGCATGCAGTACCCATCCTGTGGACGGAGTTCCAATTTTTATTGTGCCTGTACTCTCGTTTTTGATTATTACATTACCTTTAGTTTCGATTTTACCTTTTACAAAAGTGTCTATAGAAGTTCTATTGGTGATATTAACGTTTCCGTCTGCATATATGTTTTCTTTGACGCTCGAATCGTATAGGGTTACGCTACCACCTGTCGAAATAGAAGTACATTCCACATTGTCGAGAATGATATTGCACCCAGTACCTCCGATAATTCTATCTACGGTACAATTTTTGATAGTTACATCACCTAAAGCGTAAATAGTACCGCCTACAAGTTTGGTACCTATATTGGAGATAGAACCGTTTATCGTAACGGTACCTCTTGAATATATATCTCCCGAAACCGATGCCGTTGACTCTATAGTCAAAGCATTACGGATGTATATATCGTTCACGTTAACTCGACTAAGCGTCATACTTCCGTATGATGTAACGGAACCTAAAATGCTCCTTGTTTCCGCGCTCGAACTCGTAATGCCTACGTCACCGGTACTGGTCAAATTGGCTTTTATATCGGTGGTAAGTGTATATGTATCGCTCGAACTCGAGCCATAGCCTTCACTTTCGTTATCGATGCCGTTATATAAATATACATTGGGTTGATAACTGTCCTCAATATTCCCTTCAGGGGCAAAATCGAAGGTCATTTCGGACGGATATGTAGAATAAATATTATACACGCTAAATAGGTCGTGCATGGTATCCGAAAAGTCTTCGTCATCCAAGTAGGTGAATACCGTGGTAACAACCTCGGTAGCACCGTGATAACTTACCGTAACATCAAGATACAAATAACGCTTATTGATATTCTTTTCGGAATGATTTTTCCCCTTACATAGATCGGATTGACAATATTCGGTATCGTTACCGTTTTTATCAACCAAATCTTCGAGAGTGGTACCGCAATAGACACACTCGCTCTTAAAATAAAACTTCAAGTCGGCTACAAGATTAACTTCGGCTAAATCGTCGGCCGAAAGCCCTGTACCTCGTATTGCCTTCTCTATTTCTGCTTTTTTATTCTCGTCGTTGGGATCAAACGTTACGCTTGCCGTTCCCTTGACGGTTTTAGCGTATTTGGTATTTTTCTCGAGGTATGATACGATATTGTTGGCATCTACCTCTTCGGTGAGTTCCATTGCGAACGCCTTGCCTATCGCCTTGGCAAACATGAAACTCTGTGTCTTGTTCGCCGATACGGCGGTAGACTTATACATATTGACGGAAATCAAACTAAAAGACACCACGATGACCGAAAGTACCATTAAAAAGATCATCGTGTATGTCAGGGCTGCACCCTTCTTATTTTTTACAAATAAGTTTTTGATTCTCATCAATTTCTCCTGCTTAATTATGGTTTATCTATCCAATAGCAACACTTTAACTAACCTATTGTAGTCCCGTCAAGAACTAATTCGCAATCGGGACATTTGACGATACCGTCGCCCTCGATGGTTGCTTCTTCACTTTTTGTCAAGAACCAATCCTTGGTGTAGGCATAACCGCATTCGTGACACTCGCATATCTCACTCGCGTATTTAGAATAATCGGTCGAAGCCGGTGTGTATACCACAATAGTAACGCTTATAGTGGTTTTAGCGTCTTCGCCGATTGCCTTATTGTAATCGAATTCGGATACGTAACAAGAACCGCGTCTAATGGCTTGTGATGCTAATACAAGCATCGAGGCTAAATCATTGATGCTGTCGTTGTTGTTGCAAAAATCGAGTTCGAAATTAAAATCGATATCGGTAGAAAGTATCGCATCCACATCGGCAATGTATTTGTTAACGTCGTAACTCGTTTCGCCTTCCGTCAATATGTCGTCGGGAGTTACTACTTGAGCGGTTACGTTGAGAGAATCGAAGTATGCTGTTTCGCCTACCACAAATCCCTTATATTTCATGGTATAAATCCAATTTTTAGCGGTATCGAAGGAATCTTGCCTACATACCGAATTGGATTGATGCGCTAAATCGTGTTTTTGCTCTAAAAGTTTATTTTCCAAGTATTTTTTAGCCATTGCACCGTTTTCCGCATATGCTCCGTTTATACCGCTAACTATTAGGTCCGCATACAACTTTTGATTCTCGATCTTTTGGGCGTCTATCTCCGCCTTTGTTTCCGATCTCGTGGTCAACAATGCATAAATACCATAATTCGGTATCATTATTGCTGCAAATACTACCAATATTATTGCCAATACAAGCAATAACGCTTTATCTCTTGCTGTTAAGGTGGTTTCCATATGCTCCTCCTTATTTGTTAGCGAATAGGTCTTCAACCTTTTCGCTCATAATGTCGACGGCATAATTGTCGATATTAAACTTCAAATCCGCAGACTGCTCGGATGCACCGTCTATAAAATCAAATACAAGATCTTTACCGGCGCTGAAAAATTCGCTGTCATCGATTGCATGTACAATATCTTCTAATCCGAATGCCTCAGTTTGAGTTGCGCTGATTTTAAAGGATATCGTTCTTTCTGATGGATTGATCGATAATGAACCTAACGAGTAACTATAATCTATACCGGTTTGATCGTATTCGCTCTCGATTGCCAATGCAATGCGCTCGTCCATTATATCGAATAATCTTTCTATACAGGACTTACGGGTAATGCTGATAACGGAGTACTGTTCGTCCCCTATTTCCACGGTCATACCGTAACCCTCGGTAAGTATGTCTCTTCCTGTCGACGAATCGGCTACCAGTCTAAAGAAGGGATCCGCACCCAATGTATCGGGAGCGGTGAGATTAGTGATAAGGTCGGAATAACTTCCGTTTCCTTTGACGACCGCTATAAATTGACCTCTAAAATAAGAGTACCATATGCCGTCTTCCCCTTGCTCGGGCAAATCTTCGAACAATTCCGAATAGTCTATCATTCCCGATACAGCGGTGTATAAATATTTATAACTTTCGGCTAAAATCGCAGCGTCATCACTACTCGAATCGATATTATAAGGGGCTAACATAACCTTAAGTTTTAATTCATCGGCAATTTCCGATAAATCGAATTTGGTGGAAAAGCCTTGCTCGTTAATAAATTGCTTAACTATCCCTATCTCGCTTGTCGATAACGGTGAGAAAATATCGGAATGTATTTCGCTATAATACTCTATAAAACTCAAGGAAGCCTTGGTATTTTTAACGGTATTATATTCCTTTAACAAAGACTGAGTAATGCGTTTAGTAAATTCATAAGCATCCTTTTGTGCAATAAGAGTATCGAGTTCCTTTTTCTGTTGCGCATTGGTATAGGAAAATACCGATATCAATACGATACATACCAATAGAACCAAGCCCAAAACATATAACAGTTTTTTGGTAAGCGGAATTTTTTTTGCCTTAGACACCGCTCCGCCCGCAGCTTTAAATAAGTTAATGTCCTTCTTGTAAGCCATATTCTATCTCCTTACAAACGTGCCTAAAGCACAAGTGAATGCATTATAGTCCAACAGTTCCAATCCCTTGACGAAGGACGGCAAAGGAAGGTGGGATATCATTAGATTGACCGAATCGGCTAATGACTGCATTATTTGGTCTAATACCAAGGCATTACCGGTTACGAATACCGCCTCGATGCTCTTCTCGGGATTTCTCGATTGATAATAACGAATAGTACTATTCAACTGTGTGGATAACTCGCTCGCAAGATAACCCAAATCGAGATTATCGGGATCGGTAACATAGAGAACCGAACTCTTGGTGAATTGCTGAACGAATTCGTCAAAAATATAAACGGAAATAAACGTGTCCTTATAATCGAGTAGCACGAAGGTCTTAGTCAAAAGTTTACGATCGTTAGCATTGGAATTATATAACGATATAAGTTTACTCATTGCGTTAGGTCCGATATCCAATGAAACGGGTGTCAATCCTAATTCAACCGCCGATACCGACAAATTATCGATAATTTCGTTGTTGATATATGTAACCATTACGCGCAGTTTGGACACCTTCTTATCATCCTTAAATTTGTCTATCACTATATAGTCAATGGTGCTATTTTGTCCTTTGGAATCGGCGAACAACTCGGACTGAATTACCTTCTTGAGTTTTTGGTCGGGGACGTCGGGTACTATCATTTCACGGAATACTATACGGCTGTTATCCAATACGTAGCACGCTTTACCCGGTTTCATATTGGTTGCTTGCATACAGTCTTGTAGTGCCTGTGTGAACACGACGGTATCCTTGATAGAACCGCTTTCGAGCGAACCTGCTTTGGTGTTTATATCATAAAACCTTTGCACCGATATTTTATTACCGCGAGCATCACCCTCGATAAGTTTGATTTTTTCGTCGCTAATGTATACGCAAATCATTTTCTTGCTCCTTATTCGATATTGAAGTTAAACATCGGTTGTACCACCGCTAATAACAGCATTCCTATAACTACCGCCATTACTACCATCATCAACGGATTGATAAGTGCGGTCAAACCCTTGATAGCCGAATCGGCTTCCTCGTCGAAATAGTTGGCAACTCTATTGAGTACGTCTCCCAATACGCCCGACTCTTCGCCGACGAATAACATGCTCGTCAACAAAGGATCGAAACAGTCTACCGAAGATATCGCTTTACTCATCGTTTCGCCCTTTTTGATAAGGAAAACCGCTTCTTCCATTTGTTGGGATATGTAACTGTTTCCGACCGTCGCCGTTGCCATAGATATGGCGTCTACTATCGATATACCGCCCTCATAAAGGGTTGCAAGCGTTCTCGCAAAAGTTGCAGTATATGTCTTGCGAACGAGTTTACCGATTTTTGGCAACTTGATTTTAAGTCGGTCGAGCTCATACCTTATCTTGGGGATATTCTTGATAATCGGCAAGGTGAAATACAATATCACTATCACAAGCACCAAGATATACCAGTAATTCAATATGAAGTTGGCTATATTTAGCAACAGTTGAGTCATAGCAGGAATCTCGGTCATACCGCTAACCATCTTAGGCAATACGAAAACGGCAAGCACAATGAATACTACAGCAGTAATCAAACCGAGTATTTTTGGGTAATTCATGGCACTCTTGACTTGATTCTTGAGTTTCATTTCCTTCTCGAACTGCTCGGACAGCTTACTGAGCGACTTATCGAGATCACCCGTTTGTTCACCTGCTTTGATCATATTGTACATGATGCTCGGAAACGCTCTACCTTGTTTGGATATTGCATCGGATAAAGAATTACCCTTTTGGACTAACTCCAACAGGTTCCCCGTAACATCCCGAAGATTGCCTTTTTCCATCTTGGAATACAGCATATCGAGGGCGTTCGCCAACGCTACACCTGCATGGATTATAGATGATAACTGCGAACAAAAATTGATAAGCTGTTTTAACGGCAACGGCTTATTACCCGAGGTTTGATCCTTTAGTCGGGTGTACGACAAACAGTAGTTACCGTTTTTGGTAACCAACTGTTTGATTTCCTCATCGCTTTGAGCAATCATCGTTCCCTTGATTGTCTTACCCTCGGGGGTTAGTGCAACATACGAATATTTTTGCATTATAATCTCCTTGCGAGAATATCGCCTCAATAATTAATTTTATTATATAATTATATATTTGTCAATGAAGGTTGTACCTCAATGGCGTTTCTTGATTAAAACTTAACATTGATTAACCGACTTGTTCTACCGTGTATCCCGTAAATGCATCCGCTTCATAGGTCAGACGATTGCCGTCTACGGCATATAACGGTAATAGTATCTTTTCACCGTTATGACGGTTGTTATGATTCTCACATACGCTTGCCAACTGCTTGATTACATAGTTTTCTATAGAGAAGTGCGACCAATTCCAGTGAGGAATCAAAACTCCGCCTTCGTAACCACTCAACACGTTACTCATATCGGTTTCGTCGGTAGAATAAGCTATCGGATAGTAAATCTTAGCACCGCTTGCGAAGACATTAGAGGATAGCTCTAAATTCTTATTCATAGAAATAAACTGCACCTCGCTAACGGTTGCGAATGATTGAGTGCGAATGGACGAGTAAACAGCAGAAACAATCAAGAAAGATATGCTTGTACCCTTGAATGCATTTTCGGATACAGTCAAATTTTTACCTCTAAGCGATAAAGACTTCAATCCGATACAGTTTTCAAAAGCACTTACGCCTATGTAACTAAGTGACGAAGCGGAACTAAAATCAACTGCATTATAGCCCGTGCAACTTCCTCTCAATTCGCATTCGTAGCGATGTAAACAGTTTGCACCGCCTTCGCAATCGACTAATCCCGTACATCCGGCAAAGGCATAATCGCCTATGCTTTCGACATACGAACCAATCGTCACGTACTCGAGAGAGGTTACGTTATAAAATGCGTAAGACTCTATACCGATACAGTTAAAATCGGTTAGATATAGCGCATTGATAGTACTGTTCATAAACGCTCTCGTACCGATAATAACATATCCTTTGCCCTTTCCTAAGGTTTGATAATAGCCGTCAGATGTCTTATAAACACCAATGGAAGATTGCTCGGAAACACTTATTTCGTTGCAGTACGATAAAATGTCGGCAGGATATGCGATTAATTTAGTTACATTATTATCTTGATTGACGAACAATGCTCCGTTAAGCACAAAATACTTAGCGTTTGCCGAATCGACTTTAATATTTTTCAACTTCGGCGTATTCTCGATAGCGCCGAGCACGAAATCACCGTTTTCGAGTGTAATCGGAGCGGAAAAGTCTGTTAAGTCCTTACCTAATGAAAGTTTGGCTATCGATGTACCCGAGAATACGCCTGCTCCTATCTCGCAAATACTTAACAACGTCACGTTATTCAAAGTAACGACATTGTCATATATGGCGGTATGTTTCAACGATTTATCGAAGGGAATATCCGTTTGAATGCTTCCCGATAATACGCTGAGTCCGCGTGCGTAGGCGTATGCGCCGATATACTCTACATTGCTTGCTACAAATCCTATCTTAGTATTGGCAAAAGCGTAATCGCCCACCGTCTTAATAGAATAGGACACAAAATCATTTCCGCTCACCGAGCTCAAATCGGTAGCATAGAAGGCGCCCTCTCCTACTTCACCAAGTCCACCGCTTATTTGGAAGTTTGAATTTGACGATCCTAAAAGGGTATTCTTTGCAAATGCATAACTATCAATTATCGCTCCGTCTGCAAATACTATATCGATATTTTGTAGTACGCCGTCGTTGACTTTCAAAACTTCCTTGCCGTTCTCACCGCCGAATTCAACGTTTGCAAAGGCGTATGCGCCTATTCTCTTGACCGAACCGAGTTTAAGTGAGGTCAAAGCAACACCGGAGAAAGCATAATCGTCAATATAGTCTAAATCAATAGACGGAATACTTACGCTTGTTATCGAAGTACCTACAAATGCATATTTGCCTATATATTCGAGGTTACTTTGATTTCTCGAACCGAATACAACATTAGTAAGTGAGGTCATTCCGTATAAAGCATTATCCTCGATATACCTTAACTGCGAATTGAACTCTATGGTTTTGATTTTGCTCGATACCTTAGTTGAAAATTCTTCGCCTACACCTATAACGGTTTGTCCGTCTATTTCATCGGGGAAGTAAACAGCCTCGGAACAATATTGACAGTTTTCATAGTCGTGAGAAGCACTCTTTTTCATTCCGACAATTTCGATACCGTTTTCAGTTACAACAAACTCGAAACAGGTACTCGGAGTATAAAGGAATAGATTTTGCTCTTCTTCGGGATGCTCGACAATGTATTCGCTATCCTTGTAGCCTAATGCCTCGAGATATGCGATAACCTTGGTTGCGTTGTATGGTACTTTTACCGTAATGTTATCGTGAAGCACAAATAATGGCGTTTCAGAGGTGTCGGGAAGCGACAAGACGTCGTCTTGGAAATGCACGTACAACAACGAGTTACAGTTATCGAATGCGCCCTCGCCTATGGATTCGACGGAAGAAGGAATGCTGATTTCGGTTATTCCGTCACAATCGGCAAAGGCAAATGCTCCAATATTCTTAATCGAACCCGTAAATACTACTTCGCTTATATTCGAGTCTCTAAACGCTTCGCTTCCTATGGAAATCAATGCGTCAGAGGTAGGAATTGAACGGAGTGCTGTATTTTTGAAAGCACCGTTTGCAATTTCCGTTACGGTATTAGGAAGTTTAACGCTTACTAACGAATTACACGATGCAAAAACGTTCTCGGGAATAACCTCAATGTGCGTTTCGGATAAATCTACCGAAACGAGATTATAACAACCTTCGAATACGCCTATCGGTAAACTCGTTATCGTATCGAGAAGTTCTATTGTTTCGATTGCCGAGTTACCGCTGAATGCATCCTTGGATATCGAAGAAACTTGCTTACCCTCAAGATAGTATGGTATTACTATTTGCCTTGAATTGAGCACATCGCTTAGTCCGATTATCTCGATTTTTCCGTTCTTTTCTCTATAAACCAAGTCACTTTTGACGGATACCTCTTTATATCCTATAGCAAAGTTGTTTAAGTTATCGATTAGTTGTGCACCTTGTGGCAAGTATACAAACGCTCCGTCTACAAAAACTCTCTTGTCGGAGTCGGTTGAGTATACGTCCGATTCGAAGTGAATAGTCTTGACATTACAGTTATCAAATGCACCCTCGCCTATCGATATAGACGAATTGGTCGATTCGTACGGTACGACAACGGTCCTAATGTCGGTAGAAACGCCGTAGAAAGCGTAGTTATCTATGCCCAAAACATTAATACCGTTAACGATTGACGGCAATATTACGATAGAATTATTCTTCAACTTCGATGTCGATAGGAAGGTATGCAACAGCACCTTTTCGTCTTTAACAGTATATAAAATACTGTTATCCTTATCGAATATCATATTGCCAAAACTATATGAGAGAGTTCCGTCATCGTTCAATACGGCAATTTCAACAATGCTTGCACAGGATGCAAAGGCTTTATTGTCTATTTCGGCAAGTTTTTCGCTTCCGTATACAGCAGTAAGCGCTGTGTCGCCTTCAAAGGCACCTGCACCTATACTTGTTACGTTATTGCCTAAATATAAAGCGCCTTCTGTACCGACAAGAGCGGTATCGTAAGCAAATGCATAATCGGGAATATTTACTATACCGTCATGCATTATTACGTTTTTAAGATACCTATTGTATGCAAAAGCACCGTATCCGATCTGTTCGATATCGGTAGGTATTACAAACTCGGTTAATGTAGACGAAGTGGTATATAACACCAAAGTATTAAATCCGTCTACATTACCTACCAATGCGCTATAAGACAATCCGTCAATCACTTCACCGATAACGCTAAATACCGAATTGGTGGAGTACATAGTACTCAATTCGTCATCGGGATCGTAGTCGATATTGGAAATGCTTGCTACATATACGCGTTCTATTTCGTTACCGTATAAGAATCCTTCACCTAAGGTGTATACATATCTTCCTAATGCAAATACTCTAATTCCCGCATTTGCGAAAGCGTTCGCGGATATTTCTCTTACCTCTTTGCCGTTTATGTATGTAGGAATTACCAATGTATCGTGATTATTGCATTCACAGTTATTGGACAATCCGGTAATAGTTATATATTCACCCTCTGTATAGGTAAAACATTCAACTGCGGTATGTTGTACGCAAATTACTCCGTTGACCGATACCGATGAAATATCCGTTCCGAAGGGTAGGCAATTGTAACCTTTGTCTAAACAATAATCATATACATTGCTACCTACCGGGCAATCGATTACGAGGTTTGTCAGCGAATAACATTCCAACTCGGACGAGATTATAGAATACCTCGTCAATACAGAGGAATGTGCTCTATCTAAAGTGAAGGAATAGCCGTCATTCGATACGTAATCGCCCTCATTATCGAGAACAAACCTTGCCTTAGAGTACTTCGTTTTACCGCTCTCGGACAGCACATATTTGCCGTCCATTAACGAATAGATACCTTCGGAATTTTCGTAGAACCCATTGAAGAATTTAACATATTCGCCGTCGAGTAATACGAAGTCACCGTCTTCGCTTATATACGCTTTGGGGAGTATTCCGTTAAAAATATCTTCTCCGTTGATATCGATATCACCTTCGAAGTAGATATTAACCAACGAATCAGCACCCATAAATGCATCTCTACCTATTGTCTTTACGCTTTCGGGGATATATACGGTAATAAGTTTACTGTATTCGAAAGCGTTGGACTCGATAGCTATCGTATTAGAAGGTACTTTATATAGCCTGTCATCACCCGATGGAATTAACCCTGCCGGATAGACTTTGAGTATTACTCTACCTGTGTATACACCGTCCGAACCTATTTCACGCTCGAATAATACTCCGTCATCCATATTAACGAAAGTGGTGTTTCTACTACTTACATTAATAAGTTTAAGGTTGATCGTTCCCGAGAACACGCTCTTACCGAGGTTTTGGAGATTACCTCCTATTTGCACGCTTTCGAGATTCTTATTGTCCTTAAATGCGTAATCGCCGACCGACTCGATTCCGTCGGATATCAACACGGTGGTAAGTGCGCAGTTTGCAAATGAATAATCGCCTATAGAACGCACGTTGATACCGAATTGCACATAGGTTAATCCGTTTGATAGGTTCATTTCTTTACCGCCACTTACCGACAATACGCCCGATTTATAAACGATATATAAATTCTCGTATACTGCGGTGGTAACGATTTCGCCCTCTATTTCGTTACGAATACATGCAACAGTCTTGTCGTTGACGGTAATATTACCGCCGACAACCCTTATTTGTAATCCGTCGACTATCAAATAAATGTTTTTATTTCTCTCTGTAGTGATGAGATATTCGTCGACTGCGCCATTCGAATCGTTTACGGTAACTATATTATCACCATCCTTGATAGACACTATTTTATTCTCAATGTCGAACAATCCATTACAGCCGTTGAAAGCATAGTCATGTATAGCGGTAACCGCACTCGATAGCGTTATCTCGGTCAAATACTTACAATTTTCAAAAGCGTGTGCCGGTATTTCCTTCAATCCGATACCAAAGGAAACGGATATCAATCCGCTATCGGCAAAAGCATATTCGCCCAATTCCTTGACACTTTCGGTCAACGCGGTGGGCAATTCTCTTAACGCGGACGTTCCTTTAAATGCACTATTACCAATCTTAACGATTACGCCTTGAACTACTATTCCTTCGAGATTATCCGCACCCTCGAACAAACTGTCCGCGATTTCGGTAATGGACAAAGGAAGGGTTATAGAGGTAATCGCAGTTCCCATAAAGGCACCTTTACCTATGGTGGTTACACTTTCGGGAATGATTATTTCCTCTAACGATCCGCACGAGGCAAAAGCATATTCTCCAATAGTATGAACATTTTCGGGAATGGTAACGGTTACTAAACTGTCACAGCCCATAAATGCACCGTCGGAAATGGTGAATAGCAATTCGGGTAGATTGTTTATGCTCTTCAATCCGCTGTTACCGAATGCATTTGCTCCTATAGATTTGAGTGAATTCAATAAAGGCATTTCCTCGAGACTCTCGCATCCATAGAAGGTGCGTTCTTCTATGCTGTATATCGCACTATCGGGATCGATAATTATGTTTTTGATAAACAATGCGTTTTCAAAAGCGCCTATACCTATAGAGGTAAGTTGTTCACCTAAAACAAGCGTTGAAACATTACTGTTTTCATATCCGTACATCGCATAAGGTAAAATACTCGTCACTCCGTTAGGAATGGTCAAAGTATCTATCGAATTGGGATTGATTGCAGACGAAAGTACAGCTACAAGTTCAATACCGTTATGTACTAACGCAGTATAAATAGGTTTACCGTTGCCCGAATTGTAGCTAACGAGCGAATATCCATAAGAATTATTGATTTCGCCACTAAACGATTCGAGCGATTTCACTCCTGCAAAGGCACCGGATGCGATGTATTCTATAGAATTCGTAAGCTCAAAGGTTTTAGCGGTAGTCGTTGCAAGTACGGCATAAATGCTAATCGATTCGTCTAAGCCTTCGTCATAATTATTTGTGATATATTTAAGTCCGCTTACATTATTCAATTTAAAGTTATTATTAGCGCCTCTAAATATCACCTCATTTAATACGATGGTTCCGTCGGTAACGGTGTAGTCGGATTCGCTGAGTATGTCGTTTATAACTGCCTCGGACAGCACTTCTTTATCGATATCGGTAAATGTACCGACAAATACGTATTCACCGAAAGTGGTGAGATCTTCGGGCAAACTTACCGTCAATAGTTTATCTGCATGCGAAAATGCTCCGTCCCCTATAGCGGTTACCTTTTTACCGTCAATATATCTCGGCACTACAAGTTTAAGTGCGTTCTTTCCGCTGTCCGTTAATCCGCTTATCATTATTTCGTTACCGTTAACGGTTTCATAAGTGAAATAACTTATAGGCGAATAATATATAGTCGTTGATTTATTAGCCTTAACATATGCTTCGATATTGGTTACGCCTAAGGGTGCATAGAAGGTAACAGAATCGCCCTTTCCATTAGCCATAAAGGCTTTACCCGATATAGAAATATCATTTTCGACATATACGCTCAAGGTGTCGGACTTAACGGCAAATGCATTATTACCAACCGATGTAATACTTCTCTGTAAAACAACCTCTGTTATATATGTACCCGAGAAACTGTTATCGGCTATATAACGTACAGATGACGGAATGGATATTGCGGTAATTTTCTTCTTGAGATTAACGCTGACCTTGGATAAGTCTATACCTACTATTTCCGCTCCGTCTACAAATCTCGGTATCAACAGTTCGGTATCGTTCAGCAACGCGTTTCCGTCGATTCCGCTCAATATTGCCTCGTTATCGCTTATCTTAGTTATAACCATATTCTTAGCGTAATCTGTATTAATTACAGGTACCGATGTCTTTTGAATAAAGGCATCGAGGTTGTCGCTGTTTCCGTAAATAACTACATTGGCGTTACTACCCTTAAATACGCCGTTACCTATGGTAAACGTGCGTGCGCTTTCTACATATACGCCGACGATAGATGTATCGTAAGCAAATACCGTATTGCCTAACGTAATGGCTCCGTCTCCTAAGAAGATAACGGTTTCTAAATTACTGAGTTCGGCAAAGGCGTTATTACCGATACTTCTGACGCTTTCGGGAATTATTACCTTAGTTATCGAACGGATTCCGTAGAATACCGCAGAATCGATACAAACTACCTTAGCTTTAACCGCACTTCCGTCGCTGAGTTTAACAGTTAAATATTCGGGTATTATCAAGGTAGACTTGATCTTATCTTTATTAACTGCAATGATGGTCGCTTCATATACACCCGAAGAAGACATCGTTACTTCAACTATAAAGGCATCTTCGGATACGTATGCTCTAAACGGAATTCCGTGAAGTTTCGCATAACTTTCTACCAAACTATTCTCTATACCGTATACCGTGAACGAATCGTTGTAATCGGTAAATACCGTTACATCTCCGTCTTCGACATATCCTAATGAGGTAGGTTCGCTACGGAATATTACCTGAACAAGATCGCTCATTCCGTCAAATGCGCCCGCTTCCACCCTCTTTAATGTGGTCGGAAGTATTATCTTGGTAACCTTGACACTACTACTCGAAACATACCTAAATGCACCGCTCTTAATCGTGCTGATGCCTTCGGGCAATACTACTGTACCTAATTCGCCACCTTCTCCACCTAAACCATAGTATGCATAAAGGATAGATCCGTCCTTACTTAACAGCATGTTATCGGTCGAATCGTCTTCGAAACTTTGGTTATTGACAGATACCGATACGTTAATTGCATTGGTTATTGCACCGCTACTAACAGTGTAACTTCTATCCGAGAACATGTTACCGTCAATAGTCATTACGTTATCGCCAATAGTTACATTCTTGATAACCTTACATCCGCTCAAAACATTTGCTCCAATATGCAATACGCTATTACCGAAAGTTATGGATTGCAATCTGCTTGCATCGAGGAAGGCTTCATCCGATACTTCGGTAATGTTACCGCTTATCGAAATAGATTGAATGGTCGTATTCGCGAAACCTCTGTTTGCGATCTCTATAACCGGGTAACTTATTCCGTTAATATACGCATAATCGGGAAGTTTTACATCGGTGTTATAGGCAGTTTGTTTCCAAATACTGTCACTTACGTCTTTTATGCTTATGGTAGCACCCAAAGTTTTACCGAGATATACGTTTGAAATGGTATATAAATCGATCTTTTCGGTGAGTTCTTCGACTTCACCTTTGATGAGCGAATAATAAACTTTACCGTCGGACAATCTTTCGTATGCATATAAGCATTTTTGTGTACCCGACAAGATGTTGGCAAATCTACCGATATATAATTCATCGGGTAATACGTTGCGCTTACCGCTTATCGACATACTGTCACTTACGGTGGCTTCCTTACCGAGTGCGTAAACTACGCCGTCAAAAACTTCTACCGATACAAACTCGTTGTCGTCGCTAAGGTAATAATATTCGTTATTCAAGTACTTATCGTATGACAATAAATCTTGTTTTAGCGATACCAATGCGTTGTCAGATTTACGAATATAATATTCGAAACCGTCCGATTCTAACAATGTTACCTTTATACTCAAATAAATGTTGTTATTAACTTCAGCCTCGCTATTACCTACAATTTGTTCAAAGCAAACGGCATCCTCGTTATAGCGGTAAGGTATGTTGTTGCGAACATATACGAATTCAACCGTCGAAGAATCTCCGTTACGATTAATTGCAAGATAACGTCTATATAAGTCCTTGCTGTCGACGGTGCTCAAATAATCGTTTCTATAGTATACCGCTCCATTGACGAGAGTTACCTCTATCAAGGTATTTCTATTGGCAACAGGATAGATTACATAGTATTCTTCCTCTATCTCGAAAATATCGTCGTCGAGATCGATTACATCGAAATTGCCGTCCTTATATTGGTAATAAGTACTTCCGCCGATAGTTTGATATACTCTATAATCAACCTTATTGAATATATCGTCATCCACTATACCAAAGTAACCGTTGGTTTCTGTCCAAGACGAAGTCTTCTCGGAATAGGTGTAATATACGCCGTTTAGCATATAAATTTGTCCGTCGGTGAGGTCATCCGCTCTCAGATCGAAATCGAAATAATCGACAGGGATATATGCATACTTATTGACAAGTTCTCCGTCGTTGATGTTGCAATCGATGGGATAATATATCTCGACGTTCGCCAACAACGATGCATTCTTGATTGTGATGCTTTCCGCGTTAATATACAACTTGGATAGACTATTCAATAAAATATATCCTTCGTCGTCGCAAAGTATCTTGGCATCGAGTTCGGTGATAGCCTTAGGTAATACCAATGTTTTGATATTATCACAGCCTATAAATGCACCCTTTGCTATATCGGTTGCCTTATCGGGCGCGAATGTCTCGCTATTGACGTCGTAGCACAACAGCAATACACCGTCACCGCTGTAAATCGCTCCGTCTTGAGCGATATATTGAATCTTACCGCTATTGAAGGAATTGTCAATTACTACATTGTTAAGGTTAGTACATCCTTCAAAGACGGTGTAAACCTCATAAACTTCGTTTAGGTTATCGTCCATAGAGGATACACCTATTACAGAGTTGCGCATTAGAGACATTACTACCGTTGCCAATGAAGTGCACTTACTGAAGGCATATTCTCCTATACGCTGTACCTTGCCGAGGTTGGCGATAGATAGCGATGTACAGTTGCGGAATGCACCCTCGCCGATTATTATGCCGTAGCCCGATGCATAACTTGCGCCGTTTTCTATCGTGACGCTTCGAATTGTAGTATTGCCGGCAAAAGCTCTTTCCTCTATTTCGAGGACGGGAAGGCCGCCTATGGTTGCAGGAATAATTAGATCTTTATGATTGCCAACAGAGCAATTGGTGTGGGACTTTAATCCCGTAATCTTGACGTAATCTCCGTAGGCAGTGCCTAAAACCACCTCATAATCGAAACATTCCTTATATTTATCGGCATCACTCAAGTTCTCGATGTAACTCGGCTTAGTGCTATAATTATTGCGGAAATAGGTTATCATCGCACTTGCGGAACTATGGATTTCCACAAAATCAATGGTACCTCTTATTCCGTCAAGCAAGCCTACACCCAACTCGGTATCGGGATTACAGAAACGCAACTCGCTCAAACCGCTACATCCGCGGAACGCGTAATCACCTATGCTTTCAACATTATTACCGAGCATTAACGAGCCTAACGAGTAACAATCTGCAAATGCGCTTTGTTCTATCGTTTTCAACGATTCGGGCAAATAAATATATGTTAGCGACGAGCAGTCTTCGAATGCGTGTTCGCCTATGCTCGTGACATAATTACCGAGTATCACAGTAGTAAGTGTGGTGTTACCCATAAAGGCAAGATCACCTATTCTTACTACGTTCTTACCGTCGATTCTATCAGGTATTCTTATCTTGGTATACTCATTGCCTTCGTCGTGCATACCGAGTATTTCTACTCCGCCTACCACATTAGCAGTAATAAATACCTTACCAACCGTGATGGAAGTGACGTGAGCCTTAGATACAGCGTTTTGTGATTTGATATTATTGTAATCGCATGCGTAAACGGTTACGCCCGATGCGTTATCGTCAAATGCGCCGTCTTCGATAGTCGTACTATTGTTGGTGGAATTCAACAGATATACCGTTTTCAGTCTTTCACAGCCGGTAAAGGCATCCTTTGCAATAACGAAGTTATCGGTATCGCCGTCGATTGATATGCTTATCAAATCGGTACCGCTGAACGCACCTTCCGATATTTCAACCACTTTTCTTCCGTTAATGGTAGAAGGAATGGTTATGTATTTATGAGATGTGTTGCAATGATGATTGACTAATCCTACGATAGCGACTTTATCGGTTCCGATAGCCTTGATCTCCAAGCAACCCCAATAGGTGCCCACATTGAAGGCAATACCCGCCTCGTCACAGTAAGTTTCGAGTTCGGTTGCGGAAATTCCATATACATTGAGTATATCGGTATCGCAATCAAGGAATATATCTACACCTAAATCGGTGATCATACCCTCAATATATACCTGAGATAGGTTGCTACATCCGTAGAACGCTTGATCGCCTATACTTGTTATAGATGACGGAATCGTGACGGTTTCAAGCGTCTTATTGCCCGAGAAGGCAAGATCGAGAATAGCCGTTACCGTCATTCCGTTAATGAATTCGGGAATGTCTATCTTGGTTTCGTTTTCCGCATTCTTTAATCCCTTAATTCTGATTTCGTTGCCGTTAATAATTTCATAGTTAAACTTACTAACCGCAGAGAATCTCTTATAGGTCAAAGGTATATTGTGATCGTTATATACATACGAATCGGCATATTCGCTGACTATATTGCTTTCGCCCTTTTCGAGAGGTGCGTAAATATAGATTTCTGCATTGTTTCCGAATATCGAGGCACCGATACCGCCACTTACAGAGTAATCGAGTCGACTTGGTGTGATATTAGATAAATATACAATATCGGATGCCGATTGTAGTGTGTCACCCGTATATAATACCAACGAATAGTAATAGGAGCCGTCATCTAAACGACTATCTACACGTGCCGACTTATAGTCCATTCCGGTTAGATTTTCTGTGGTATATGTGCCATTCGAATATACACTGTTTTTAGCGGAACCTAATAAAATTTCGCTATAATCATAGTTTGACGCATTCGAATCTGTTTCTACAACATATCCTACAAGGTTACGCTCGTCTTGAGCTATATAGTTATCGCTATAAACGCTGTATGTGCATGTGTTGGTCGAATAATCGACTACAATTTTTGCTACAGGCACCTGCAACACCCTCGTTTGTATTACTTCACCACCCAAATCGTCACTCACGGTAATGGGGTTGCCGTTACTATCAGTTCTCATTAGGTTGCGATTCTCAAGAACGGTGTAGATTATGCTACCGCCGTTGAGATAGGTCAACTCGTTGGGTATATAACTTACCTTATATTCGTTCGAATTACTCGGCAATAAGGACGATACAGTCTGCTCTATAATATCCCTATCGGATAAACCGTTTGCTATGCCGTTTTCGAAGTAAATAGACTTGAGCGGACAACCGTCGAATGCATACGAACCGATATAGGTACAGTCTTCGGGAATATTGACATAGGTCAATTTTTCACAATTTGCGAAGGCGTATTCTCCTATACTCGTCACGTTATTAAGGTCTATTTCCTCGAGCACAGTGTTATACGCAAATGCATAGTTACCTATATGAGTTATATGGATAGGCATCATCTCATAGGTGCTATAATTCAATATCTCGTCGGGTATCTTGAATGAGGTTACCGTATTGGTCGATAGGTAACTTATCAACGTATAGGTCGGTAATCCGTCTTTATCGTATATAGTATTACCGTCTGCATCAAGGTTAACCTCGAGAATTGCTCCACCTGCGTATGCGTAATTCGGATCGTTATGATCTATGGTATAGATATAGAACTTATCCGAATATGAACCAACTTGAGCAAGATTCGATATATTGATGAAGGAACCTTCCTCTATGGTGTGAATCATAGACTGCAATCTAAGTTGAGTAATTCCGCTACAACCTTCGAGTGCGAATGCTCTAAAAGTAGTAATTGCATTCAATGTACCGGTATCGTCCTTAGATTTATTACCGCTGAGTACTGAATATAAAGTACTGTCTATTATTGATCCGTTCTTAACGGTCAACAGTGAAGAATTATAGTAATATGATGCTACTCCGTCCTTTTCCTTGATGACTATGTCAAGAGATGTGTCGCTGAACGGATCGGTTATCGTGCTTGCAGGCACAGTATGTATTGCCGTCTTAATCGTTACCACTACGAAGTCTTCTTGATAGTTAAACGTAGCTTTATAGGAGTTCTTAACGTTATTTACATAGGTATTATAAGTGAGTACGACTTCGCCTTTAATGTCGGGATTTAATTCGCTTAAGCCCGATACTAAGGTTATTGTTCCGCTCTTATCGTCATAAGAGAAGTACTTGTTGAATATATCTGCATTTTCAAACGATATCGTGCTTTGTTCTCCGTCGGCAGTATATTCAAGTTCGGCATTTTTAAATCCCGATATTACAAGTCTATCGGCAAACTGTATAGTTACACTGTTTTCCGACGTCGAACCCCAGTAATTCCACGTTATGAACTGGCTGTATACCTTATATGAATAATCGAAGGTGATTGTTTGGATGTATTCGCCAATATCCAAATTTCTTAGCGCTTCGGCATCGACGTAGAATGCATAGATATCACCAGATTTTTCTATCTTGGTTACGGTAATATTGGTGATGCTCTTAGATTTATCTACAACCTCCGTTAAATTGAGTTTAATCGTTCCATCAATTATTGTACGTTCGCTTTCCCACTTAGACTTATCCGAATCGGTTTCGTCTTTTTCGGGGAAGGATGTTGAGCCGATGTAAACATATTCTTCATCGTTCTTTATTATCGTTTCGGGGAATAGTATGTTTTTATCGTTCGAATCGAAGGTAAAGGATGTTTGTCCCTCGGAATCATTTTCCTTAACCGGCAACATCGTTTCGATTTCGTAAAGTATTCCGTTAGAACCTACTACATAATTTTCGTTTTTACCGCTCAATACAAGGTTTGGACAATCGGCAAAAGCACCAAATCCCAATTCCACGATTCCGCTTATATCAAAGGTTTTAATGCCTGTATTTGCGAATACCTTTTCACCGATGCGTAACAAAGGAAGTGATGTAATTGCATCGTTCTTTACCGACGGATATAGCGAATTGTAGAATGCTCTCTCGCCTAACTCATATATCTCGGCAGGCATTCCGGAAATGGTTACCGTATCAAAATACATTATCTCGCTTAACGAAGTGGTATTTTCGAAGAAAGATGCAGGGATCGATCTAATATCCTTAGATAATCTTATGCTAACAAGATTAGAACAGTTTTTGAATAAGCCTTCCGCATCGTTAACATTGGTAACGGTATCGGGTAATACGAAACTTCTTAACGAATGACAAGATGCGAATGCATATTTGCCTACGCTCTTAACGTTAGGTAATACCACGCTTGTCAATGAAATACAGTTATAGAAAGCGTATTCCCCTATCGTTCTAACCGACGACGGAATAGTTACCGAAGTAAGGTTGGTACAATTCTCAAAGAATCTGTCGCCGATAGATGTTAAATAATCGGGCAATTTAACGCTCGTAATTACGGTATTACCTTTGAGCAAATTGTCCGCCAATTGGGTAACCGGCTTACCGTCTATCGAACTTGGAATGATAATATTGGAATGATTACCGTTACATGTGTGATTCTTTAGACTTGTAATGATAATACTATTGCTGTCTATGTAGGTGACACCGTTCGAAGTGTATTTGACATATTCATATTCGAAGCAGTTAAAGCTTGTTCCGTTGTTATAAATGCTTTCATCGAAACAACTCTCTAAATATCCGCCCGAAGGACCGAATACGGCTATTCCGTAACCATCCTTATCGTAAGTGTTGGCGAATACATTACTGCCTAATAATGCTATCTCTCCAACGAAATATGCTTCATATAACGAAGTACAACCGTTGAACGCATTGTCACCTATTTCCTTTACCGTTTGAGGGAATACTATTCTCTCAAGGTTACGGATGTTCATAAACGCAGTCTTTTCTATGGTTGCGATTCCGTCTGGAATTATTATGCTTGTTGCGTTAATACCCGCAAACGCTTCTTGACCTATTACGGTAACACGACGGTCATTGATGTATTGAGGTATGATGACAACCATATTAGATTCGTCTTTATCTCCTACGGGTTGATTGTAAGCAACAATCTTAACGGTATCATCATCGAGATACTCGATAGTATACAAAGATGATACAATATTATTTTCCTTGAATGAATCGGAACTGAATAATTCACCCGAATTGCTCGACAACAAATCGGTATATCTGCCATCGGCTTCCTCAAAGACTGCGTCGGTAAGATATTCGTTGATAAAGCTGAGATATAGATTGCTCAAATATTCTCCGTTCTTCTTGGGTCCAAATATTATCAAGTTGACACTTGCTCCGTCAAAGACGTGCTTTCCTATCTCGAGATCTTTATTAAAGGTTATCGAGGTGAGGTTTGTTGCAGACTTAAACGCACCGTCATTTATCTTCAATACCGTCTTAGGTACTGTAAACGTTAAAGCAGAATTGCTCGATAAATAGGTGTGCAATACCGTTTGATTAATATTATACAAAGCACCGTTTTCAAACATGTAGTGCTCGTTCTTATCCAATACGATCTCGGTAAGATTACCGCAATCGGCAAAAGCACCTTCTCCGATGAAGGTAACGCTCGAAGGTATTTCAATTCTTACAATGCTGTCTAATCCGCTAAATGCATCCTTGGCAATTCCGGTAACATATTTAATCTTTCCATTGGATGAAATAATCGTTGACGGAATGACAATATTGTTATGATTAACAGTGCAAGCGTGATTCTTGATACCGGTGATGATAAGTTCGTTACCGTTAACAGCACTCGTCTCGAAACAACAAGCATATTTTACATCTTCAACATTAAATCCTAAGTTGTCAAGTGTCTTATATAGAGGTAACGATTCTACATCCATTTCCTTAGAGATAGCATCAACATAAACTTCACAAGACGAGGTATCTACGCCTGTAAATACATCGGTGTAAATGCTGATGTCGTTGCCAAGGAAATATATACTATCCAATTCTTGACATTGATAGAAAGCATTCTTGAATATCTTGGTAACATTTTCACCGATTACAACACTGCGTAGATTTTCAACGCCTAAGAAAGACGCTACGCCTAACGTCGTTACCGTACGCGGTATGTAAAGAGTTTGGATATCTTGATTGTATTGGAACGCTCTTTCGGCAATTACCGTTACCTTCAAATTGTTAATAAACATTGGAATAACGACGTCTTTCATACCCGAAAGGCTGGCAATATTGTTCCAATTGACGATGCATATCGTACCGTCTTCCATATTGTCTGTGCTTGTAACGAAATAATTCAACGGAGTGGCTTGACGGAATTGAACATTGTTTTCTATACAGAACAATTCGAGTTCGTTACCGATATACAAACTGCTCACTTGTAAATCTTCGTCGGTACCGATAAAAGCATCCCTACCAACAGTTGCAACTTCACCGAGTACTTGGACGTCATATAGATTCTCGCAATCTTTGAACGCTTTATCGCTTATAGTCTTGATACCACTACCGATAGTTACGCTTTGGAGATTCTTTGCACCCGCAAATGCCGAAGGCCATATAGAAATAACGCTATCAGGAACGGTGAAACTTATATTATCTTTACCAGAAGGATATGCATAAAGTACGCTCATGCTGTTATTGTAAAGAACGCCGTTTGAATCCGCTCTAAAGTAATTATTACCCGAAGTCGATTCTTTAACTATAAAGCGTTTTAGACCGATACAACTTGCAAACGCACCTTCGGATATGGTCTTAAGTTCGGCATTAATGGTTATTTCGCTAACGGTTACGCCTTCAAAGGCTCCTGTCGCTATTATTTCGGTTCCGTCATTTATAGTCAAGGATTCGCATGCAACGCTACTTACGGCAAGTAATAGTTTTTTACCGTCTTTAGTGTAAAACGCGCCGTTGTTAAATTTGATATTTTCATTAGCGTCTACTACCGTAATATCGGTAAGAGGACATCCACTAAAGGCGCTTATACCTATTTCGGATACATATTCGGGAATTACTATGGTGTGCAAAGAGGTTGCGGATTCAAATGCGTTCGATGCAATGGAAACCACCTTTTTACCTCTTATCATTGACGGAATTATTACCTTATCATGCGAATATCCGCAATCATGGTCCTTGATAAAGTCAATTCTCAAGCATACGTCGTTGTTCTTAACAATTTCACTTACTTGGAAACAGGTGGACGGTGTTTCTGTATTAAAGGCGATTCCGTACTTTGTAGCATAATCGTGTATCATACCATCGGAACTGCCCATAACAGTCTTATAATATACGACTAAGTTGGCGCCGACACCTTCGAATACTCTTGCGCCTAACGCACAGTCGGATACAAATACAACCTCTCTTAGTACTGTACAACCTGCAAATGCTTCATCTCCTATAGCGGTGACACTATAAGGTATATAAATATATGTTAAGTCGGTACAGCCTTCGAATGCTCTTGACTCTATAGTGGTAACGCTTGTAGGCAACGTGATAGAATTAATCGATGCGCTCGAATTTGAAAATGCTCCGCTACCTATAGAGGTAACCTTCACTCCGTCTATAAACATCGGTACTACATAATTGGTATGCGATGCCGTGCAATTGGAATGACCGGTCAATCCCGTAATCTTAACTGTTCCGTTTTCTATAACGTATTCGAAACACTCCTTATGATTCCAAGCAACAAAGTTGT
Source organism: uncultured Christensenellaceae bacterium (assembly GCA_964391805.1). Classification (GTDB taxonomy): domain Bacteria; phylum Bacillota; class Clostridia; order Christensenellales; family CAG-1252; genus RUG14300. The sequence goes on from CAYMNK010000002.1 coordinate 84,785, forward strand.
AACCTAATTCGTTGGCATATGCTTCTAATGCCGTTCCCGAAGGTGCATATATGATAAAGCCCTTCATACATCCTACGAATGCGTTTGTAGGCGGTGCGAAGTTATTAGTCATGTATATCTCTTCGAGATTACTCATATTCTTAAACGCCCTCTCTCCTATGACTGAGGTGGATATGGGTACGGTAAGGTATCTAATATTATTGACACCCTCAAATGCTCTCGACTTGATTTCGATGACAGGCTCGTCGGTTTCAAAGAATACATCGGTAATCATTGAATCGAATACAGTATGAAGTATCTTACCTTGTTGTTCGTAAAGAACTCCGTTATCGAATAAGAATGATATATTATCTTTATCGACTTTTACCTCGTTTACCTTTTCGGAATAGGTAAATGCACCTGCTCCTATTTCTATAACATCTTTGCCGATTGTGATACTCTCAAGTTGTTCGCTGTTTTCAAAAGCGCTTTCGCATATAATGTCAAGATTATCCAAAGTAACTAAGGACTTAATTCTTGAATTCAAAATAGCCTTTCTCGTTTCTACCGAGTAGATCGAGTTATTCAATGCATCTATGTATAGCTGAGCATTTTCTTTACTGAAAGAATCTTGATCGATTATCGCCTTAGCGTCTTGAATGGACGCATCTGTAGAATAGAATGCCCTTTCGGCTATCGCTTTCACCTTACTGTTTTCGATGTACGTTGGGATTACAAGGGTATATAAATCACCTATTACTGTTATTTTATTATCGCTGTCAATATCTTCTTTAGCGTAAACAGAGGCAACGTTTTGAGAGTAACCGTTGATAACTATGAAACTCTCCAACGTATCGGGATCAACAGTAAGTTCGTAATCGAGCGCTTCTTTAGAGGTGTAGGCGATATACTCGACGGACGAATATGCCGATAATTGATGTCTTAGATAAGAATCAACCGGAGCATAAACCTTAATACCATTTTTGATCATACCGAATGTATCGACGATTTCCTCGTTGGTAACATTATAGGTGAACTCGTATTCGTTACCGTTATATTGAATAACTAATTTAATAGTATATTCATCGGCAATCCACTTAGAGTATTCATATGTCTTAGTTTGTTCGTTACCGTCGGAATCGATATACAGTCCGTCAAATTTACTCATTACCATTATACTGTCGTCAAATAGGTATTCACCGCTATTGCCGTCGGTAACATAAACGGATATATCCCCCACCGAATAATCCTCGGCAAAAGCAAAAGATGTGCGTAATCCGCTTATTTCAAAAGTCAATCCATCTTGTTCGAAGGATAAAACTTCCTCGGGATTTACCGTTTCCGCTCTATTGATATCGGTATATCCTTCGAAGTATATCTCTTCTAAAGCTTCCATATTTGCAAACGCATAGTTACCGATATATGTAACGGAACTTATAGTTTCATTGTCGTTGACATATTCGGGTATTCTTATGCTAACAATATTAAAGTTTCCTTCAAATGCATAATCGTTGATTTCCGTTACCCATTCGGGCACTACGTAATTACCCGAAACACCTGCTCCGCTTGCAAGATAGGTGTGTAAGAGAGTTTCGTTATTTCCGTATAAGGTAAAGTTGCTGAAGGAATAATACGGTGTATTTTCGTTTATCTTGGTAAGTTTTCTACAAGATGAAAATGCGCCTGCTCCTATATACTCTACCGATTTCGGCAAGAGTACGCTCGTCAAATTCTTGGAATATGCAAATGCTTGAGATGCTATCTCTTTTACCGTAGATGGTACATCATAGTTATTCAACGTCGATGTAGCAAGATATACCAACAACTTGGTCATATCCTTATTGAACAATACGCCGTTAAGTCTTTCCGAACTAACTACGGTATAGTTTTCGTTATCCATTACGATAAGTTCCTCTACATTGAAGGCACCCTTCATAAACGCATCGGATATGGAAACGATATTGTATAAGAAGGTCATACTTCTAATCTCTGTATGATCGTCAAAGGCTCCTTCGTCTATTCCGACAATCTTATAGCAAACCTCGTTTCTATAAGTGTAAAGAGGAACTACTATTTCTTCCGTTCCCGAACTTAAAGATGCTCCGCCCTTCCTCGTATTCAATCCGGTTACATACGCAACGTTTTGATCTTTGTCGGAAGATGCGCTTACATATCTATAATCGAATTTATTATAATCGGTCCAAGGCTTATATACGGCGATAAGAGAAGTGTTTCCTGTATACCATTCAAAGCCCGATAACATTTCATCTTCGCTCGGCAAAACACCGAAATAATTGTAAATGAAGTATCTATGTATATTACTATATTTTACTTCGAGTTCTTGGTTGTTTTCGGGATCGGTTCCGCAAGGTCCGTATGCTACAATGCGTCTTGCATCCCAGTCGCTAACCAATCCGTCCGCAGTCTTGATTCCAAAGATATCTACATCGAAGTCTATATCGCTTACGTCGGATTCAAAATAAATATATGATAGGTATTCCATATTTGCAAACGCCTTATCTCCTATCTTATTCAGTGAATAAGGAAGTTGAAGTCTTGCAATATTCGTACCTTCGAATGCGCGCGGTCTAATCTCAACTATGTTGCTTACATAAACGCTACTCAACATGTTGCCCGAGCCGTTATCAACCGAGAATAACGTATTTTTCATTCCTTCTGCATATGAATAAAGCATGGTATGCAAAATGGATTTATTCTTATTATATACAATGCCATTAACCGAATCGAAAACGTAATTATCGTTATAATTACTTATTTCTACAGTCGCTAAACGTGTGCAAAGAGTAAAGGCGCCGTCGCCTATCTCCTCGATGTATTCCGAGATGTAAACGGATTTGACGTAATCATTGCCATAGAGTGCACCGTTACCGATATGCTGTATACCGTTGACTGTAGCCGTCTTGACATTCTTACCTGCTATGACTTGAGTTTGAACTTTTACAGATACTTCGGAACTGTCCTCAGACCAATCGAAACGAATCTCCGAATAGTCGCTTGACGCAAGAAGCGCTATAAGTGTTCTGTTTTCAAACAATGCACCCGAATTGAATACATATTTACTTGTTTCGGGTAGCGTGATGTTAATCAAACTGTCACAATCGGCAAATGCGCCGTCACCGAATATAAATGAACTATTTTTATTAAGTACGGTAACGCTTTCAATGGATTCGCCTACAAATGCATAGTCACCGATTGAGGTAAGTTCTATACCGTTTGCATAAATCGGTAATACGATATTACTGTGATCGCAATTACAACTATGATCTACCAATCCTATTACGGTGTTCCCCTCTTCGTCATATTCAAAGCAATGTTTATCGGTATGAGTATAGACGTTGATTTGCATAGACTTATCTGTCTTTAACGCTTCGACATACTTTTCTAATCCGCTTTGTACATTTTCATAATGGTCGGAGTAATTGATTCCATACTGTGGCATATAGATATTTAAAGTTCCGTTATTGTAAATGCTTAGCTCGTCAAATACGCCGTAAGAACCATCAACTACCGGATAATCGATATTGGTTTCAACATAAATATTGCTAAGATAGCATGCATAGGAATAAGCACCGCTAATTATGTCGGTGACATCAATATCGACGCCTAACCAATGACTTTGTCCGCTTCTTGCCGATGGATATGCATAGAAAGTTGCGGAATCACGTTCACTATCGTTATACCTATACAATGCATTATATTTGTCGGTAAAGAAATACTTGTTGCCGTCCGCTACCTTGAATTCTACAAGATTAGTACATCCTACAAATACATTTGCTCCTATATATTCTACGTTTTTACCTATGGTTATAGAGGTCAATGCGGAAATTCCGTAGAAGGCACCGTCCTCGATGCGAGTAACTGTATCGGGTACAATAAATTCGGAATCCTCATTGACGGAAACATATACGACAAGAGAGTCAAGCACGGTAATCTTGCTTGAATTGTAATCGGAATCGACTTCTTCGTTCTTATATAAAGCGCCCTCTTGCAATGTTATTTCGTTGATACTTTCGTCGTTTTGTACATAATAACTATTGCCGTTTTTAGTTATATCGAGATTAATAACTTCTTCGGTATCGCCCGATAAGCGGGTAACCTTTAGAGTATGCATTCCGTCGTATAATGCAGTTAAAAATCCTTTATTAATTCTCAAACCGTCTTCACCGTATGTAAAGTCAAGTTCACCCTCGATAATTACCGAAGATATCTTGGAGAAGTCTTGAGCGGTGAAGAATGAATGCGAAATTACGAGATAATTATCGATAACTCTATATTCTTCGGAATATCCGTTATATTCAACCGTTCCTAATTCGGTGTTTAGTTTAAGCAGTAAAACGGTATTGTTACCGAAATCCACCGCTCTAAGGGTATGTTCACCGACCTTTAAAGCATCTAAAAACGATTTATTGAGTCTGATAGCATAGGTGCGCTCTTCTTGATTAGGTACATCCACCCTCTTATAATCGAGTTCACCCTCGATTTCTACCTTCTCGATTGTAGAATCATCTTGTTCGAGTATGTCGGTGAAAATCATAGCGTAAAGTTTTTCGAAGGTAAACGGAGAGTTGCCGACAGGTACGATTTCGGTCAAGTTCATACAACCGGATATAGCACCAGTACCTATTGTGGTTATACCTTCGGGGATAGTTAAACGTAATATACTCGAATTGTGAGCGAATGCATTGTTGCCTATGGTCGTAACTGCAACCTTAACAAATTCGCCGTTATTCTTGGAATAACTGCCGTCTTCGTTCTTGACATAGTAATAGGATGGAATCGATATATCCGAGTGATTAAACATACAAGCATGAGTTTTTAATCCGCTTACAACATACTCGCCGTTTACTAACTCGTACTCGAAACATATCGAATTCATCATATCGTCATCGAATAGAGAATAATCGAGTACGTCGATATAACTTCCGCTTGTTGCTAAGAATGTTTCATTTGTGAAATATTCGTTTAGATTGACAAATTCTGACGAATAATAAACGAGAAGTTTATCTCCTGTGGAACTTTGATATCTCGAAAATGCCGTTTCATATAAAACGACGTCGTCACTAAAGAATATCTCTTCGAGATTACTCGATTCTAAAGCATTGTCGCCAACCGTCTGTATATTGGAACCTAAGTAAATACTCTTAATCGAGGTATTATAGAAAGCAGATTGACCGATTTCAATGATTGAATCGGGTAATATGATACCTACAACACCGTCTACGTCAGAAGCAAATGCGTTTGCTCCTATAGAAGTGACTTCTACGCCCTCGATGTATCTCGGTATATAAATAACCGAAACGCTAACATCGAAACCATCCTTAATTCCTCCGATTTCTAATGTTTCGTCCGATTTGGATATCAAAATAAATCCGTCGGAAGGAATGCTGTTACGGAATTCAATGCCCGCAGATAAGCATTCGTACTGGACACCGTAGAGAGCCGATGTACATACCACACACAACTCGGGATTTACGCCTTCAAATACGTTTTTACCGAAGGTACAGTCTGTATTAAATGTTATCTGCTCTAAATTAATAGCGCCTGCAAATGCTTCTTCTCCGATATATTTTACCGTGTCGGGTACATCAAAAGATTTATTGGAAAGGGTATACATATAGGTTATCAATTCAACTTTTTTACCGCCTTCCGTTTTATATAAAGCGCCTTGCTCGTAGGTGAAGTATTGATTGTGAGTAAGTCCGCTAATCGATGTCAAATAATCGGCACCGCTAAATGCGCCCGATTCTATCTCACGAACGGAAGATGTTAGTATCAAGTTACGAATACTACTACCCTCGAATGCACCTCTCTTAATGACGGTTATGCTTTCGGGTACTGTATAGGTAACTGTATTTGCAAGACAAATATAGAGTATCGAACTCGAATCGTAGTCGGTCAAAATTCCGTCGACAAACTTATAATTCGAATTGTTCGAATCAACGGAAATATTTGTTAAGTTACTGCAACCCGAAAAAGCGCCTGCGTATATCTTGGTTATAACGGATGAAATTCTCAAAGAATACATCTCGCTAAGTCCGTTAAATGCAGTAGACGAAAGCACCTTAATCGGCTTGCCCTTATAGTATGCGGGCAGTACGATGTTGACATGTCCGTCTTTACAATAATGGTCCTTAACGCCGACAATTGTGTAATATCCGTCATTATTATAGGTGTATTCGAAACACTCGGGATCGGTAACAGTATTATAGTTGACGAATTTGGAATACATCAATTTTGAAAACTCGTCGCTTACATTACCAACTTTAGGTCCGTAAACCTTTAATTCAAGTGAGTTATCTCTTACCAAAGTCGTACCGATATCCTCTACATCGCCTAAGAAGTAAATTTCGGTCAATTTATTGCATCCGTAAAATACATAGTCACCGAGATATTCAACGCTTTGAGGAACCGTTATACTTGTAAGCGACGGCATATAGGCAAATGCGTAATTAAACATTCCAAAAATATTTTCACCTATTATAACGCTCTCGACGTTATCGGTCGAATTACCTTCTTTATTAGAACTGAATGCCGATTCGCCAATATAATAAATCTTATATTCGATTACCGAACCTTGTTCGATATCGTAGTAAACCGACGGAATGATAACTTCGCTTTCGTTTCCGTTGTATCCTATGATACCAGCACTCAAAGAATCTTTGTCGAGTGCAAGAATGAAACCGTTGAGATTTCTGACATTGGTATGCCAAGCACGGTATTCGAATGTATATCCTACTCTATTGAGGTTCTCGACAAAATAGTTATAAACATATGTATACGGTTGTTGTTCCGCTCCGCTTAAAGCAATTTTTACCGATACATCGGGCAAATAGATAATTGCACCGATAGGTGAATCGTTGGATTGATTAAGGAATGCGGTATATCTAATGGAAGAAGATGCCGACTCTTGTTTGAGATCATCTGGGATTGAACCTGCAGAATTAGCAAAGTCTCCTTGGAAGTAGATAGACTCGAGACCTTCACAACCGCTGAAAACGTAATGACCTAACGATTCCATTCCACCGGGTAAACTTACCGATGTGAGTTTGACACAATTACGGAATGCGTAACTTCCGATAGATATAGCACCCGGCATATAAATCGTAGATAAACGCGAAGATCCGTCAAATGCATTGTTATAAATCGTAGTTACGGTATCGGGTAATTCAACCGAAATCAACTTACTGTTTGCAAATGCGTAAGAATCAATGGAGACAACCTTTCTTCCGTTGATTTCCTCGGGAATTACGAGATGAGAATGACTGTTTTTACAAACATGGTTTTTCATTCCTGTAATTTTGATTCCGTCACCTTCTAAAACATAATTCAAACATGATTCTGTTTCACTCGAAACATTGATGAATTCCGAATAATATGTAGTGAAGAATTCGTAAATGTTGCTTCCTTCGTTTACTGTAATATTTACTTGTGAATTGACTCCCTTAAATCTTTCGAGATCGTCGATAGTCGAACCCGAAGAAACAGCAAGAGTCATATCTCCGCCAAAGAAGATACTTCTCAAAGAAGAACAGGAATAGAATGCTCTATTACCTATATATTGAATAGTCGATGGAATATATACAGAAGATAATGACGGGAAACTATTGGATAATCCCGATTCGTCAAATGCGTTATCTCCTATAGCAATAACCTTATATCCTTCGATGTAAGAAGGTATAATGATGTTGATGCCGTCCTCGGTGAAACTTACTCTATCGAGTCCGTCGATAGTTGCATTACCTCCGCTTACCGTATAATGGAATTTTGAGGTAGACTCGGATGATGCGAATTTTACGTTGTTTTCACAGTACAATTCTAACGAAGTGCCGTCAGGACTGTATACAACTACAGAATCGGCATTATTGAATGCGTTCGAGGCTAAGAATACGACATCCTTTTCAACATAAACCGATACAAGATTGGAACATGATTCGAAGGCACTGTCTAAAATATATCCGACGCTACCTCCGAATGAAACCGAATATAAATCATAACAATTGGCAAATGCTCTACTACCGATTTCGTCAATGTCGCCTTTGAATATAACCGATTCAAGTCCAGATGTATTTTCGAAGGCACTTGCGCCGATTTTGTAAACCGATGCGGGGATAACAAGACGTTTAGCAGAACCGAGATATGCTAAAATAATGCTCTTAGATGCATTATATAGAGTTTGTTCGCTAAAAGCGAAATACTTGTTGTTTATAAACTCGATCTCTTCAACAGAGGAATTTTTAAATAGGTTAACACCTAAGGTTTCTACGTTTTCACCCATTTTAATCGACTTGAGTGATACAGCGCCCTCAAAGGCATTATCTCTAATTTCCTTTACTAAAGACGGAACGGTATAACTTTCGGCAGTTGAAACGGATAGGTAGCTGATGAGCACACTTCCGTCACCGTTGAGAAGTGCTCCCGATACCATTTCGCCGCTTGCGGAATTAACCGATACGAAGGAATATCTCGAATTACCTTCCGCTATGATAACATCCTTCAATTTCGAGCAACCTGCAAATACATTGGTTCCTATACTCGTTACGCTTGCGGGAATGCTTATACTTTCAATAGACTTATTGCGGAATGCGCCGTCTGCAATTGCTCTTACAGAATAACCGTCAATTTTTTCGGGAATTCTAACGTTAATGTGTCCTGTGCATATGTGATTGCGTAATCCTTGAATAATAATGTATGGATTGTTTCCCGTCGATAGCGTGTAGATAAAGCAACTCGAGGGAGTATATAGACAGAACGGTATATTTACCGATGGATCGTTGAAATAGTAATAAAGCATCGAATAACCCGACTCGGTTGTTTCGGGACCGATTACAGATAACTCTGCATTACAATCGGAGAATACATCGTTGCCCAACGAACAGTCTCCTGCAAAGGTAACTCCGATCAGCGCGGAATTCTTATAGAAAGCATAATTTCCGATATCGCTAACCGTAGAAGGAATGTAGAGAGAACTTACAGCGGTATTACCGAATGCATATGCTTCGATGTGTTTCAAACCTTCAAAGAATATGATTTCATCGAGGTTGGTACAGCTTAAGAAAGCATTAGATAAAATAGTTTCTACCGTTTCGGGTACTATTAATTGTTTTAGATTTTTGTTGTTACCGAAACCGCCTACCGAGATAACCGTATAAGTGACGCCCTCTTTTTCTACGGTTGCGGGTATGATAAGTTCCGATACCGAATTTAGCGATTCTTCCGCTAATTCGTCGATAAATCCGTGTATAACCGCAGTCTTTTCCGAATCATTGTATTCGAAGTTTAAATAGTTTGCGGAAGTCCATAGTTTGAAGGTATGACCTAATTCTTCGCATGAATCCGATAATGCGCCGTCAGCCGACTCGGCAAATACGGTTATACCTGTGGCGTTGATGTCCGATAACGCTAAACTCCAGTCGGAAACATCGAATTTGTCTTCGTTAAATATGTATAAGTACTTTAGATAGCTACACTCCTTGAAAGCGTTTACGCCGATTTTATATACTGAATTGCAAATGACTTGTTGTAAAATGTTTTGATTATATGCAAAAGCATAATCGCCTATTGCCCACACCGATTCGGGAATCTTAAAACTCGATACGCTGTTTACGCATAAATAGGTGTGCAATATGTATTGTTGTCCGTCCGTTCCTTGCGCTCTTTGATATAATACGCCGTCATCGAGATAGTATACCGCATTGCCTACACCGATAGATAGGTCGGTAAGAAAACCGCAGTTGACAAACGCACCTGCCCCGATGTTTGTTACCGAATTGGGAAGTGCTAAACTTACAAGCGATACACAATTACCGAAAGCAAAATCTCCGATATGCTCTAATATCGCACTTCTGTTGTCTATAGTCGATAGATTGGTACAACCGTTAAAGGCGTAATTGCCTATATAAGTTACCTTTTCCGGAATAATTATACTTTCAAGAGAGGTACATCCGGCAAATACATTGGCGCCGATATAAGTCAAGCTGTCGGGAAGTGTTATATATCTAATACCTTGTTGACCTTCGAAGGCACCCTTGCCCTGAGCATCGTTAAAATCGATTGCCGTTATTGTGTAATATTCTCCGTTATGCTTGACTTTATCGTTTATTACAAGATTGCTGTGTCCGCCGATGCAGTCGGTGTGGGATGCTAATCCAATAATTGTCGCCGTCAAGTTTTCGTCGTCGTATTCAAATTCAAAACAAGAAGATTCGCTTACTATAGATACCGTCAATGTAAAGTTAAAGACATTTACAAGTGCCGTATTATCGGGAATAAAGCTAACTTCGTAATTCATCTTGGTAGGCGTTACTACACCCGAATATGTCCAAGTGTATCTACCGACAACGGGAATATGAACGCCGTTACCGTCAACATACCCAGAAATTAGCATGCGTGCAAGCGACGCGTCAATCAAATCGTCGGATAATTGTTCACCTGTTTCAACCCTTCTACTTACGACGGGTAAAACCGAATTATTGCGGTCAATGGATGCCGATACAACATTAACCTCGATCTCGACATACTCGCTCTTATATTTGGAATAACTTGCGCTCGGGGTGAATACCGCTTGATATTTATTAACTCCGTCTAAACCGGGATATGTTTCGGGAGATACCCAACTAAGAGTACCGTATACCAATTCCCCCGAATTGTCGGGGTTACCGAATTCGTCGGTGGCATACGCTCTCGCCGTATATTCGGGAAGTTTCACATCGGACAACTTGGTACCGAAAACAACTCCGTTTATTGATGAGAAAATAGATGGATCTATTTCTTGAATGGGTAATTTATTAACGGTTACCTTTATTTTTACTTTAAAATCGTTCTTGTCGAATCTATATGCAAAAGATTCGTCCGCCATTGTGAATAGTGCATCGCAATAATATGTATCGAGTTCGCCCGATGAAGCATAATTCTCAGGGGTAGATTGAGGATTAACCCACAAAAAGGTTCCCTCTACCCGTCTTATGTCATATTCACCGCTATTGCTATTATAGTAGTTATAATAGACGCCTTGAGGTGCATCGGGATCGGAAGTCAAAAAGCTGTTTTGCAAATACTCTCCGTACTCGATAGCGGATGCTTTAGGTAGTACAATATTTAATTCGGCAGGTAGTATTTCAACGTCGATTTGAACCTTTACACTACTCGAATATTCAACTTGATCGTCGGGTGTGAAAATAGCATAGCACTTTGCTATTCTCGAATTCTTATCGCCTTCGGGAACGAGTGTAGCATCCTCCCAAGAGAATGTACCGCCGATCTGATCGGACTGGCCTTTGGAAGTGCCCAATACACTCGATAAAACGGATTCCAAAAGAGGTTTACCGTAGAAAATAGAAGAAGCCGAAGGAATTACATATATAGAAGAATCGTTGAAAGTAGGAGTAAAAGGCGCAACCGTTAATGGAACGATTACGGGAGCAGATACCGTATAATTATCAGTATCGTTAGGTGTAAATATTACCGTATAAGTGTTTTGATTTTTAACTTGAACCAAAGGAGCGTTTTTGTAATCGTATATGATTACTTCTCCGTTATCGGTTACGGTACCCCAAGAACAAGTACCTTTAACCGCCGTATAGTCTCCATCGCCCTTGGGAATACCAAATACGGCTTTGGTAAGTTTACTCTCCATGAGAGAATCACCGCTCGAAACCGATGATGCCGTAGGAATAGTATAACAAACAGGGGTTGCAGGAACGACATTGACTGTTAAACCTTCCTTGGTAACCGATTTCATACTAACCGTGGTGTAGTTGTTATAGAACGAAGATGCATCGTCAGAATCCTGTCCTGCGGGTGTGAAAACTACATCATAACTTTGATTCTTGACGGAAACCGATGTAGTTGCCCAGCCAAAGGTTCCTCTAACCGCTTCGCCTAATACGCCGACAACTCTGCTGGTCGAATCGGCAGTATGCGGATTAAGTTCGGAATCATCGAGTTTATTGCCGTATGTAACGGTGTAGCTACCGTTTTTGAGCGTAGGCCATGATCTAACGGTCGGAACAGCCTTCTCGATGGTAATGGAAAAGGTCGTCGAAACCGATTTATAACCTTTTGAATCAAAGCTGATCGTCGCAGTGTAGTTTCCTGCATTTACGCACTCGTCTATAGCATTGCCTTTACTGTCGGTATAACTTATAGTCCATGCGCCTTGAGATCGGGTACCGTCAAAAGTATAAGCACCGTCACTCGTTGTGCAAGTAAAGCTTACGGGATTACCGCTGTAAGTTTCAACAATATCGCTGACTATGATACTGACCGACGAATCGCTTTTACAGCCCGCAAAAAGGACTGTTGAAGCGACAAGCGCTAAACAGATCAAGCAAATCAATAAAATTGACAGATGTTTTTTAGACATAAAATTACTCCTTAAGCCCGTTTCAACGATTAACAGGCATTTTAGTCATTATTCATAAAGATTTTACATACCAAAAAGAGTAAAGTCAATAATAATTCTATATATTTAATATATAATATATAAAATAAATCTTACGTTATATAATTAATATTAAAAAAATAACATTAGTTAATTGTGGTTATTGTAAAATTAATTAAAAATTACATTAGTTAATGGTTGATTAGTTTCGACTTGAGTGGATTTTTGAGTGAAAAATAAAAAGTGAATATGTGTGGATTTTTTAACCAATGGTGCTCGTTATCGTCCGCAAGATACCAAATTTGTTATTCGTTACCCGTCCAAGATACTGCTCGGTTGTACCTCGCACTGCTACGCAGTTCGACTACGGTCTGTCGACCTTTGCTCACTATGACGGGACGGGAGCTCAGTATGACATTTGATGGGACAGTGCTATACAAAGTTCAGTATGACATACAAAAAAACTGCATCCTAACATGCAGATTTTTGATTGAAAAGATAATAGTGAAGGTTGAAAAGTTATGGATGATTTGATTGATTTTTTATATGATTTTATTCGTGAATTTTGCGTTTGAAATATTTAACGGAATCTTCGAGCGCCTCTTTTCCTTTTTCGTTTTTCTGAGATAAGAAGAAGCAATGATTTATCGAAAGTTTTTCGGATAAAAAGTAATTGCTATTGGGCACACCTAATTCGTTTAAACGATCAATGAGTATTTTACCGTGGTTAGGACAAAACTCGTCGTATTCGGCGTGAATAAGAAATAATTCGGGGTATTCACGTGAAACGAAATTCATAGGCTCGATTTCGTGAAGCCAATGATACGAAGCAACACTATCATCATTTATTTCTTCTAATCCGGTAACAGGTTTACCGACTATTTGACCGACATTTACACCAAAAAGCGATGTTCTTAGCGAACTTATGATATTATACGGACCACAACCAAATAGTCCGCCTTTAAACTTAAATGGAGGCTTATATGCGTTTATTCTTTCGGTTAAATCGTTATTAAGTGACAGATTAAGCATGCAAATACCGATATATGCCCCTGCACTGTCTCCGCAAAGAAAAATATTATCCAAATCAAAATTGTATTTAGATGCATTTTCCCACACCCACTTTAACACCTTAGAACTATCAACTATCGGGGTAGGAAAAATAATGTTTTTACCGTCGCAAAGTCTGTAATTAGCATTGATCAGATATACATTCTCGTCCGCAAGGTTGTTGATAAGATAATCGGCAAAGCCCTTACGATATTTCTTATCTCCCGCGACAAAACCACCACCGTGATAATTAATAATCAACGGGTGCTTTACACTCGAATCGAAGTGTTTGGCATATAAATCGAGTCTACCTAACATATGGGTATAGTCGTATATGATATCCCTTTCCACTTCCAAGTGTCCGAAAGAAATTGCGTTTTGATCATTGTTGGCAACTGTATCGATTATATCGAATAAAGCCTTAGCAATAATCGACATATGCCCCTCCTTAATCACCTATTATCTAAAACGGCAATCGTTTGGATTGCCGTTTAAAAACTACTTAACTTGCGATTCTACGTACGATATTGCGTTACCTACGGTTGTCAATGTTGGAATAACGTCATCGTCTATCGAAATACCGAATTGGTCCTCTATTTCAATGATGAAATCCATAATATCCAATGAATCCGCTTTGATATCTTCTACAAATCTCGTATCGTCGTGAAGTTCGGAAACGGGGATATTAAAAGCTTTTGAAATATGATTCTTAATTTTTTCAGATACGTTCATTATATTTTTCTCCTCTTTTATAAATTTATTAGCATATACTAAAGTGTACTATTGCAAAATATATTTTGATTAAATATCAAGAATAAATTCGACATCTCCCGAGTAATCGGCTACAGTAACAATGTAATCGTCAAATCTATACGATGTGAAATAGACAATATTACCATCGGCAGTTTCAATATAATCATACGAATGATTTAAGCGCAAAACTCCCTTGGTAATACCTATTTCTAACAATTTACCATACGCTTCTTTTCTTGTCCAAGATAAATAGAAAGACTCGTAATCATCCTTTTCTATCGTTTCACCGAAATATCTGGTCGCAATTTTGAATACGCTCGGTTTAGCATCGATCATTTCGATATCTACTCCTACCGGCGAATCGGATACTGCTACAGTCAAATATTTCCGCTTATGAGAAATGGATACCCGTCCGTTTACACCTCTAAGGAAGGGGGCACCCGATTTCTTTTTACCTATAGACACAGGCATTCCGAGACCTTCACTCAACTTATGTTCGACATCTGTCTGTGCATTTACAATAAATACCTTTGTTTTTGCCATACATCTATTTTGATACATTTAATCTAAATTGTCAATACTGTTTTCGGAATTATTTTCAATATTATCAATTTTACCTTCCATATTTTCATTATTTTGATCGTCAACATGACGAGATAGCACTACACCGTTAAGTAAAGTTGCTAATAGCGCAATGCCTAAATCGACGGCAATCAATATGTAAAACTCGACGAAATTCTCAATTTTAAACTTCAAAATCAGCATTACGATATTGAATGCAAATATCAATGCACCTTCTATACCCAACAACGTAGGCAGTGGAGTAAAAAGTTTTTCTCTCCTCTTAGCACCTTCGGGATCAACTGGAACATACTCTCTTTTTTCGCCTTCTTCCACGTCTGAAGATTCGTCAATTGACTGTTGTTCGGCTTCGATATCAGCTTTTGCAGACTTCATATAGATACCGAAAAGAGAAAGTCCTAAGAAAAACACAAATACTCCAAGAAGTATCCCTACTATTGCTATTACTACATATGCTATAAACATTATTCGTCACCTCCGACAGGTTTTTCGTCCTCGCTTATCTCTAATCCGCCACCTTCTACGGTATTCACTTCAAAGGGAGGTTTATCGTCTTCTACACTAATGCCATTTCCATCCGAAACGGGCTGATTTACATCATTTTTCGGCTGTTCTTCAACTATTACCTCCGAATTCGGTGCTACAATAGGTTCCGCAGTCTTAGCTGGTTCTTGAGGAGTATTGACGGTATAAGTTACAGGGGTAGCCACAGCATCGCCGGCTTTAATTGCCTTACCTCCCACCATTTGTTGTCCGTTCGCTCCGTATGTTACAATATGATTCAAAACATCTTCATCCTGCGGATCAAACTCGAAATACGGTCCGTTCCACTTAAACGCAAGAGATGTTTGACGACCGTTACGGTACTTGGCTACGATAAGTTCAATAATTTCGTTATCCTTATCTTGATCTTTCTCCTTATAAAGCATCAAGACGATATCGGCGTCTTGCTCGATTGAACCCGAGTCTCTTAGATCGTGTAACTGCGGTTTCTCTTTTCTTTGTTCACTACCACGCGACAACTGACTTAATAGAATTACAGGTACATCCAATTCCTTGGCTAACACCTTGATACGTCTACTCATGGTGGAAACCTCTTGTTGACGGCTTTCTTTAGCCATGTCGGAAGGTAATTCCATCAGCTGTAAGTAGTCGATAATCAATAAATCGAGGCTTCCGTGCTCTATTTTGAACTGTTTACACTTACTAAACAGTTGCATAGGATTAGAATTGGTGCTTTGGTCTATATAAATACCGCTTTCGGCTAAAACTCGCCCTGCCGAACGAATTTTGACATAATCGGACATCTCGAGATTATTCTTGGTAAGTTTATCATTCTCAAGTTTTCCGATATTACAAAGCATTCTCGTAACCAACTGCTTGTCCGACATTTCGAGAGAGAATATAAGTATATTCTTTTTATTCTTGCCCCTATATTGAGGATTATTGGCAATATTACATACTATATTCATGGCAAATGCCGTTTTACCGATACCGGGACGGGCGGCAAGAAGGATAACGTCCGAACGCTTCAATCCGTTGAAATGGAAATCCATATTCTTGAATCCCGTTTCGAGTCCCTTCTTTTTACCGTGAACCGCTTCCTCTTGGATGTCATTGATAACTTGAGGAACTATATCGGCTACCGATACTAACGTACTGCCTACATTTTGTTTTGATACATCCAATACATATTGTTGTGCCTTTTCAAGACACGCTTCTGCATCGGTAGAGGTGTAGACATCGTCGGCAATCTTATTACTGACATCGAGAAGTTGTCTAAGAAGGGTATTCTTTTTAAGAATATCTACATAAGTTTCGTATCCCGAAGTGGAAAGCAAAAAATCGGTCAACTCAATTAAATAATCGAGATTCACATCGTCTGTAGATACACCCAAGGTAGGTAATATATCCGAAACCGATATAACGTCGATCGCTACACCCTGAGCATCGAGCACTTGCATCGCTTTAAAAATAGATTTATGCTTTTGCTCTAAAAAATCGGCTTCACACAGACGCCCTAAGCATATTTGAACAACATGCCTATCCAAAAGTAAGCATGCAAGCATACTCTTTTCGGCATCTATATTAGACGGATATCTCTTTATTCTCTTTTCTACTTTTGCCATAATTATACCTACGCTAATTTGTTATTTTTATTCGTCATCCGATAAGTCTGTTTCGGACGAATCGTCTATTTCTTTATCTTCGGTAAACGAATCGATGAACGGTTCATTATGCTCCGCATCGTTATTCTTTTTCTTTTTGTTACCCGATTTCGACTTAACGAAAACAATGGTAAAGCCTACCGCTATCACAATAACGCCTGCAAAAATGGCGACCAATTCCCAAAGCCAAACATTGGGCGTCGTTTGTGATACCCTAATTTCGTTTCTCGACATGGGATCAAGTTTCCAGGTATATACTTTTTGAGTACCGAGATCCATAGTCTTTTCATCGACAGAATCGGCGTTTATTCCCTCTACAGAATCATAAACATGCGAATAATCGAAATAAATGTCGAGAATTGCAAGGTCATAACCCATTAGCTTCATTGATTCATACGCAACATCCGCTAAAGCATCCCTACAAGATACCGAGGACTTAAGGGTGTTTACGTATTCACGAGTGGAATTCTCTACGGTAGTAATGCTATAAATGCAATCTAAACATATACCTGCCGACTGTCCATGATTTCCAAGATATTTTACTGCAAATTCTCCTATTTCGGGATCACAATATGATAAATACGACAATGCGTAAGAAGCAAAATCCGCTTTATCGACATCTAATAAGGTGCTCTCGTAACGTAATAAAATTCCCTCTTCTACCGGTTCGAGGGGATCGTCCACTTCATATCCGGTAATTCCCATAGCAATATAATAATCGGTTTGAGAATCATAATGTATACGGAAAGTTAATTCATTATTATCATCTCCGCCCACCACATATTCGGAATTTTCGTTAATCGTCGTAAGATATGTAAAATACATCTCTACCATTTGATAATCGTCTTGGTTGACTTCATCCGCATCGAAAATTACGGAATAATCTATAACACGCTCTCCGCCTGTGGATATGGTCACCGAATACCGAATGGTCGCACATCCGGTAAGTGACAATACAAGGATAAGAAATAGGGCTATAACAAATACCTTTTTCATTATTTTAGTCAAGTTGTTTTAATTCGTTAAAGGTGTCTCTGAATAAGTCAAATGCCTTTTCAAACGGTTCCTTCGTGGTGAGGTCAACACCGGCAAGTTTTAAAATATCCAATGGATACATGCTACCGCCTGCGGATAAGAATTTCTTATAGTTTTCTACTGCATTCTCTTTTCCGCTCAAAATATCGGATGCAATGGCACATGCCGAAATCAAGCCTGTAGCATATTTATATACGTAAAATGCATTATAGAAATGCGGAATTCTTGCCCATTCGTATTTGAGCATAGGTGTCAAGAAATCTTCACCGTTGATTTTGATATTAACTTTTTCATAAATATCGCACAAAAGTTCGGCACTCAATCCACCGCCCTTCTCTACTACTTCGTGAGCCTCTCTCTCAAACTCGGAGAACATTGCTTGACGAAATACGGTAGATTTGAACATATTGAGTAGATATGTCAGTAGATATTTCTTACGCTCACCCGATGACGTTTTAAGCAAATGTTTAATGAGAAGCATTTCGTTAACCGTGCTTGCGATCTCCGCTACGAAAATAGTATAGTTTGCGGAATTATAAGCCAATGCATTATTACTGAAATATGAATGCATACTATGACCCAATTCGTGTGCAATGGTGAAGGTTTCGTTCAACGTTCCGTTAAAGTTGAGCAAAATATATGCAGGGTGACCGTATACGCACCAACTGTAACCGCCACTTCTCTTACCTTTGGTTTCGTAAACGTCGATCCATCTTTCTCGACGAGCCATTTTGAGTAATTCAATATAATCCTCACCCATGGGTGCTAACCCTTCTAAAACTATTTCAAATGCATCGTCAAATGCGATTTCGCTGTCGTCGGTATCTACGATGGGTACATAACTATCATATGCGTGATGTTTGTCAAGTCCCATTTTTTCGCCACGATACTTAAAGTATTCTTTTAAGTCTGCCGAGGCTTTAACTACGCTTTCGATTAAATTATCGTAAACGGACCTTGGAATATTATCAATATAAAGAGCCTTATCAAGACATGAATCGAAGCCTCTTGCCTTTGCAAGGAACACATCAGTCATAACACTGCCCGAATAATTGGTAGCAATGGTATTGATCATATTCTTATATGCCTCGAACATAGAATTATGAGCATCTTCGCGAACTTTTCTATCTTGCGATTGTAGTAACGCACCGTATGCTCCGTGCGACATCGTAACTTCCTCTCCGTCTACTACTACGGGTTTCCACTTGATATCGGCATTATCGAATCTTGCAAAAATATCGCTAAACGTACCGAATACGTTTTCAGCCTTAGCAATCAAATCTTCTTCCTTTTCGGATAAGACCATATCTTTTTGACGAGCATACTCTATGAGCGTAAACGAATAATTTTTATATTCGGGTTGTTTGGATAACTCGATAAGTTGGTCTTCGGAATATGCCGATATTATCTCGGGATTTTGAAAACTGATTGTAGAAGCATAATCGGTTCCTGCCATACTTACAGACGCCACCATTTGTTGGTATTTACTGATTCTCAAATCCTCATGACTCTTCATATGAGCATAAACTGCAAGAGTTTGCAATTCAAGAGAAATCTTGTCGTTAAGTATCAAATACTCTAATAAAACCTTAGGATCGGACAATTTGCCTTTATATGCCGAAAGGGATGCGAACTCCTTACGAACCGCATCAAGTCTCGGTTGCCATTCATTCTCGTCTTCAACAAGCAATGTTAGGTCCCATTTATACTTATCGGGAATATCATGTCTATCATTGTAATTCATAAAAACTACTCCTTAATTTCGTTATATAAACATATTATACTATAAAAGTAGGATAAATTTCAACAAACAATTCAAACTTTTGACGTTAATAAGTGCTATTTTTAATTAATTTCGCATAATTATGCGGATTATTTCGAAAAACGTACAAATTAACATTAAAGCTATTATCCTATTTTATATCTTTTGATCTCCGTCTACTATTATTTTGTAATGATGTAATAACAGATACACGCCATAGGATACGACTGCGGGAATAACAAACATAGTTAAAACTATACCTAAAACATATTTCCATACGGCTACGCCTGCCGATTGACTTGCATCTATCACGCCGAATAATCCAACAAGTCCGCTTGTACCCATTCCACCGCCAGAGGCGTTACAGCGCATATCGAGAAGGACCGCTACAAGCCCCGAAAAAACACTTGCCACTATTTCGGGTAGCATGATTATCGGCTTTTTCATTATATTGGGAATTTGAAGCATACTCGTACCGAGTCCTTGACTGATGAGTCCCGACCATCCGTTATCCTTAAAACTCGCAACCGCAAAACCAACCATATGTGCAGCGCACCCTGCCACAGCCGCTCCGCCTGCAATGGACAACGCTTCCGCTTCGCCGTCGGCAACGGCCAAAGATACTGCAACCCATATTGCGGCAGATGATGTAGGCATAGTTAAAAGTATACCCATAATCACGGCAATAAAAATACCTGTTATGATTTTCACACCGGTACCGGCGTTGACACAAATAACTATAAGTTGTGCAATCAAGTCAATTAGTTTAATGAAGGGCCAAGCAAGGAAGACACCTGCCAAGCACATCAATATCATGCCAAGTGGCACTAATATAATATCAAATTTCGTTTTACCCGCATACAGTCCTGCAATTTCGATACAGAATAACGATACCACATATGCACCTATCGGATTACCTGGTAACCCCTTAGCCACTATTCCTGTAACAGAAGAGGCAAATGCATCAAAACCGCCACCGGTAAAGGCAGTAATGAAGTTCCCGGACCATGCACCGATAAATCCGCTTACAGCAGCCGTAAAAATAACCAGAGGATTTGCTTTGAGTTTATACGCAATTCCGACGCCTATTCCGGCGCCCATAAGCACTTTGGCAAAATTGCCGAGCATCATCAAAAAGTCAGCAAACGCGTTGTCTCCGCACCAAGAACCGATTTGATAAATTATCGTACCTGCTATAAGGGTAGCAAACAAGCCTAATCCCATTCCGCTAAATGCATCTATAAACCACCTGTTAGAAAGGTGTTTAACGGTTTTTAATACATTTCCGCCCTTCTCTACCTTCTTTTTCTCTAAAACGATATCATCATTAGATAACGCTTCGTTTGATGATACTTCCTCTTGCGAATTCTCAATTATTTCCTCAGTATCCATAATATTTTACCTCTTTTCGCCTAACTTGTTTTTGATACACGCCTCATAGCACAATACGGTAGCTGCAACACCGACATTCAAGGAATCACATTTACCCATCATAGGAATCGCTATCAATTTGTTGGTCTTTTCATACCAATCTCTACTGATTCCGTACCGTTCGCTACCCATAACAAATGCAGTTCTCGTTCCATACGGCTCCTCATAATACATTTTTTCGGCACGAGTGTCCGCAAGATATATAGTAAAACCTTTATTTAATAAATATTTACTGCATTCGTCTGCGTTTTCGAATTCCACAACCGGCACAGTCAGTATAGCAAGCATACTCGAATGAATAAGCTTAGGATGAGTCAATCGTGCTTTACGATTACACAAAAATACGGCATCTACCCCCGAGCCGTCCGCCAATCTTAGCATAGTGCCGATATTACCCGGGATTTCAACTCCGTCTATAACCAATACAACAGCCTTTTTGTCAAGGTTTAGTTTGTTTTTATCCCATTGAGGTAGTTTGGCAATGGTTAAAATTCCGTCCGGTTTATCTCTCTCACTTATCTTTGCATATGTCTTAGCACTTACGGTATAATTCTCTGCACATATGTCAGACAACCTCTCTACCGTGCGTTCGGCTTCGGGCGTATGGATAAACTCCGGACATACGATAAGGGATACTATCTCGGTACCCTCCGATAAAATATGTCCGTTCATCCAGATTCCCTCTGCGATAAACAGTTTTTCGGGATTGGGCTTAGAATTTGATAAAATACCTTTTACCCTCTTAATAACGCCGTTTTGCTCTCCTATTGCTAAAAAATTCGAATAATCCATAATAGATCCTTTTAATTAATTTTTCTTGAAAATATTATACCACCTATCACAATTTACCGCAACAAAAAAGTATTAATACTTTATTATCGGTCCATAATATACGCGGAGGTGAATAATGAGTTTTAATCCATTTGAACAAAAATCAGTAAAATTCGATAAGGTATTCAGCGATTGGAAAGGACTATACCCAAAAGCGTATAACAAAAATGAGGTCGATCCTTACACAAAGTGCAGAATCATTTTAATGAACGGCACCGAATTCGAAAGTGTTTGGTTTCTACATCAATACCATAGGCATGTGACTAACAATGACGAAAGACGTGAACTTGCCTTAATTCGCTCAAGCGAACAAGAACAGCAAAAGCGTATAGCTTGTTTCAAACCGCTCGACGAGACTATACTCGAAACAACCATTTCTTATGAACAATTGGCTGTGGACCTAACCGCTGCTCTTGCACAACGAGAACCCGACAAGTATGTAAAATTAGCGTATGACTTTGCGTTGTTAGAGGATTTTGACCATCTATATAGGTATGCTAACCTGTTAGAAGCGGAGCAAGGTATAAAAGCCGAAAGATTGGTAGGATGCTATACCGAAATAATGCCTGCAAGACCGACGGTTGCACACCATAGATACCCAATCGATAACGTCAACTACAACATTAATGCAAAAACTGCAGATATAAACACTAAACTCGGTACATCGATAATTACCGCGGCGGAACAGCAAACCATGAATTATTACATGAACATTTGCGGTTTCTATCCGACAGATGTCGGCAGAAAACTATATCAAGAAATCGGTATGGTCGAAGAAGAACACGTAACACACTACGGCTCGTTGATAGATCCTACCATTGGATGGACGGAATGCAATCTCATGCATCAATATACTGAATGTTTCCTCTATTGGTCAGCTTATAATACCGAAGTTGACTCTAACGTAAGAAAGATTTGGCAAATGCATCTCGATCAAGAACTTGCACATTTGCAAAAAGCGGTTGAATTGTTGAAAAAATATGCAAATAAGGACTATCAAGAAGTTATTCCTGAACCGAATTTCCCCGAAGAATTATTGCTCACAAGCAATAAGGACTATGTAAGACAAATACTGAAACAAACGGTAAATCTAACGTCAAAGAAGGAAGATTATGTCAAAGTTACCGATTTAAATGACAATGCCGACTTCTTCAAATATCAAAGAACGGTCAATAAAGACTTATCCGAAGTGCCAAGCCATAAGGTAATAGAAAATGAAATAATGCAAAAGGGATGCGATTATAGATATGAAGATTCGCCTAATCCTGTAAAAGAACTTAGAGACAGCACCAAAGATTGTGTGAACGTTATGCTTAAAGTATAAGAAAGCAAAAAAGCGTGTAGGTAATAATTACTTGCACGCTTTTATTCAAATTATAGAATTTATCAATTTTAAAGTCGGCAATAGCATTGTTTACCAACTATTTAAATATCAAATCATCTTTTAAATATAGTCAAGCGTTACTTTTTACTATTATTATTCTTCTTGGAATAGTACGCAGCAATGGCTGCTTTTTGTTTTTTTTGAGCAGAAACCGTTTTAGCTTTTACATATTTATTTTTTTTCTTGTCCTTATTAAAAAACATCTTCACTCCTCCACTACAATAACTTCGTCAAAACGCCACTCCTCACAATAGGCATTTAATTCTTCTAATACTTTTTTACTTGGAATGTATTTTTCTTTTATTGTATACATATTTTCAACTTTATACACCGGCATAGAAAATATTTTCTTTTCGCATATATCATAACAAACACAATATACTGTTTGCTCATACAAATATCCATAATAATAATTATAAGCAAAAACTTTATAACGTACAAATGTTTCCTTATCTCTAAAATACATGATATTATGGTTTACACAAGCATCAGAAAATATATCCATTTCCTTATCAAAAACAATCATCTCTCTCTTATATTGAGGAAAACGAGAATACTCATTCAATAAACCACGAATATATACAGATATTTCTTGTGCTGTCAAAAACACTTCGCTTACTTGAATCTCATCAAAAACTTCATAATTATTCTTTGATGGTCGAATCCAAATATACTCTTCTAAATTGTCCAACTCTGTATCAGAAAAGTAAACTCGATCTATGACCATGTTTACAGCATTATATATAGTTTCTGAATCCTTTCTATTATATTCATTCTTTAATATCTTTTCAATCTCATCTCTCTTTGCTTTTCTCATTTCCACTAAAGTAGGAATAAGTTTATTGAGTAGAGCATTTTTATTTGATTTACTATTTTTCAAAAACCCAAAGCGCAAGGCATCATTTTCTAATATATTTGCTACGAAAGATGAAACTTTTACTTTAATTTTTTCAATCATAAAATACCTCACTTTTACATATTATACAACTTGTCAACCGTAAAGTCAAGATAATCGCATGTATTATAAGGATATTGTCTACCCTATTATGGAAAACATAGAAGACACTTATATGGGATGAAATTCTCTAACAATATGGTATAATATAATTGCAATAAAAATAACAAAGTTCATTGACTATAAAAAAAGGAGGTGATATAATGAGTATACTTAGATTTTTACTAAAATCAAAAAATAAGATATCAAAGGTAGATACAAAAGCAATTCAAGTTGGCAAATACACGATTTCTTCTCACGCCCAAAATCGAGTAGTTGATCCTAAAAGATCATTAACAAAGAAGGACTTGTTAATTAATCTTTTTGGACATTCGAAAAACTCTGAAACTTATACGCATCAAAATGGAACAAAACAATATGACCGAGTAAACAATAAAAATAGAACTATTACACATATAACAGAAGAAAAGCACGTAGTAAAAACAATCCACAAATACCATAACAATAAAAAAGGTAAAGAAGAAGCATATAAAAAATTTAAAAAGTAAGGAGTATAGTATGAATAAAAAGCAACCAAAATTGTTCGTTTTAAGTGATAATGCGATTATGTTTATCAAAAAATATATTATTAGAGAACGAAACATCAATAAGCCTATTGACGAAAATGAATTAGATATAATCATTAATATAGCATCCCAATGGGAAGTAGATATGATAGATCCTTCAAGTAATAATGGCTTTGATAAAAAAGGTGATTATCCGGAAAAAGAAAGAAACGAATTAGCAGATGCTTTTATATCTGAAATAACGGGGCAATGGGATAATATTGTGGCAGTACCTGATCTTAATGACTTAAATAAGCGCCTTGGCCTTATTTAAGAAATATCAAATAATTATATTTCAAATATAATAAGCAAAAACAAATTAAATAATGAGCGTGTAGGTAATAATTACTTGCACGTTTTTTTATAACAAAGAATCAGATATCGACGCTTAGCGTCGCCCTGCCGAATGAGTATGCATTGATGGTATGTGTGTTATCGTCCGCAAGATACCAAATTGTTGCACAATTTGATTCGCACAAGTGCGAATTTCGACTACGCTCAGTATGACGGCGGACGGAATTTCACTTAGTATGACAAGCAAAAAAGGAGGGACCTTTTACGGCCCCTCTCGAAGTGTTATTGGTTGTTATTTGACATCATGCCAGACATTAGTTACTATTCCTAATATCTTACAATCAGGTACGATAATATCCTCATATACCGGTCTACCATCTACTTCATCATTATTTTCCGGGTGAAGTCTAATTAATCTATGTTCTTTATAAAATCGCTTGGCCGTAGCTTCACTACCATCAACCATTGCTATAACTATCTGTCCGTTTTCCGCTGTTTCTTGCTTACGCACAAACATTATGTCGTTATCGAAGATACCTGCATCTCGCATACTCGAACCGACTGCCCTTAACATAAAGAATTCACCGTATCCTAATAAATCGGAAGGTATCGCATAAGTGCCTTCAATATTTTCTTCGGCAAACATAGGTTGACCGCATGCACAATTACCGACTAACGAAACAAGCACTCTACCGCCCAAACTAAATGCATCGGAAACCGAAATCATTCCATTGCTATTTTTGTCAATTGCGCCACGCTCCTTTAATACTCTAAGATAACGCTCAACCTTACTAAGACTACTGTAATAATTGGGCATCGCTTTGGCAATTTGCCTATATGACGGAGATTTACCGTTGGTACGTTGATAATTTTTGATATACTCTAACGTATCTCTTAAAATATTTTCGTCGAATAATTGCATATAAATACCTCGCAAAGAGTTTAGCGGAACGCTTGTTCTGTTATAATGATATCATATTTATAGTAGTTAGTCAATAGTAAAAAACCAGTTGTGAAAAATATTTTGTATGAAATTAGGTTTTTTATTAAGTGCTATCGCTTGATGTGGATTTTAGATACCGACGCTAAGCATCGTCCTGCCGAATGAGTATGACATTGATGATATGTGTGTTATCGTCCGCAAGATACCAAATTGTTGCACAATTTGATTCGCACAAGTGCGAATTTCGACTACGCTCAGTATGACGGCGGACGGAATTCTGTGTGACGGCGGACGTATTCCGTGCAGTATGAGACTTGTCTCTATAGCCCAACGTGAAGCGTAGAAAAGGTTAAACGTTATTCTGATTTTAGCTTACTCCATAGCGAAGCTAACGATAGATCCATTTTTTTAATTTGTTCTAATGTGATAGTTTTATCCATTACCAACCACTTATAAGATTCTTCGGTAAAACCACACTTCTCAAGCTTTTTATAGAATGTAAAAGTCAATGGGAAAAATGCATCTCCGTTAACATATTTCATTTCTTGAAGTTCATCATTTAAAAACTTCGCAACAAAACTTTTTGTCGAAAAATCACCTAATGTTCGTATAAAACCAAGTACATAAAATGTTTCAGTCACTTGGTCATATTCAATTATTTGAAGCTGAGTTATTTTATCATCTTCAAACAACCTTTTTTGCAATTTAAATTCGTTTGTATCATAAATAGATAATGCACTGTTACTTGAAGAACCATGACGTTCAATATCATACAAATATTTTCCATCAGGCGAAAAAATTAAGTTATCATCTTGAGATGCATCCACCTTTGAATAACGAAACTTTTTGATAAGGGTTAGTTTATCTAAATCATAGATAGCCATTATACCATCTGCACTCTTTACCACTAACAATTTCTCATCGGGGGATACTACGCCTGAATATCCATACGACAAATCGTTAAATCTCGTTATTTCTACTCCGTTTTTATCAAAAACTATTACATTTTTGCTTAAAAATCCAATATCGTATTTTTTTGTTCTAATATATGTCACAAATTTATATTTCATCTTTTCACCTACACATAAATTATTAGTTTGTCGACTTTTTTCCTTTTTAGATAGTTTTTAAGAGGTTGCCTAATTTTTATATTTAGTGCCTTTTGCGGGCACGAATTCACACATTTACGGCACCTTATGCATTTGCTATTTGTTTTTCCGTTCAATATTGCTTTTAACGAACAGTTTTCGGTACAATATCCGCATTCGTTACACAAATTATTCCTATATATTTGTATGCCTAATTGGCTTCTAAGTCTCGGAAAAAAGTTAGCAAATACATTCTTATAAGAAGTCGGAATACTCACACTTGACGGATTACGAACTTTATCTACAATCGGTGTCAATTCATCGTAAGCTTCAAAAGAATAATCATCATCCATATATGCGTGTTTAGTTGGAACATATGCACCGGCTACTATATTTTTGTGATAACGATTTTGAATTTCATTCAGCACATTACCATAGCACATTTTACCGTATGTGGCTATTGCAGTTAAATTCTCCACCTTAACCGCTTCCAAAAATGTCTTTACCCTCGTTGGTATGTTTTGGCAATGAATAGGAAAAACCAATACCAAATTGATAAAATCGGCATTTTCTAATTCTTCGAGATCGATTAGTGTATATTTTAATTCTTTTGCAAAATATTCCGCCATCGCTCTACTTTGAGACGTATTCGAATAGTAAACTACCGCGTTCATTTTAAATATTCCTTCATTATCGCACATTCGGGAATCTCTTCGAGAGAAAAGCCTAAAGAAGATTTTAATTCCAATATCGCTTGTTCGCGAGAAATGCTATTGTTTCCGCTTGCTATGGATATTTCCAATGCACTCAACGGTATCATTGTACTACGCATATGATAAAAGCGAATGAATTGAGAATACTCTTTGCATTTTTCTATCTTGCAACTTGTATGTAACCCCTTATCCGTCTGTTCGGGGGCAACCCAGCCACATTCACGAGTTATAGTATCCTTTATTTTATTCCAATCGTATACACCGCCACTTATCTCATCGAAATCGACCTGAACAAACGCAGGAATGTTTCCGGACCAAGACGAGGAACGAATCGCTCTGCGTAGCGGTTTAAGAATATTAGGTACAGTTTTAATCGATTCACATATGTTGTAAACAAGAGAATTAGAATATCCTGCCAAATTCTTAAGTTTATTGTCACCGTACGCAAGCTGTTTCATAGTCGCAAGGGTATGGAATTGTCCACTCCTTAGTGGGGGATGCAACGTAATCAATCTACCTATATTGATTAAGGCATTTAATATTTTGTTATCGGGGAATGCATATGCGATCTCGGGTGCAAAATGATTAAAATAAACTGCAAGTAACTGTGCAGGCTCGGTACCTGCTACAAAATACGGAACTCTATTACTTACTAATTCGGGATAAAATAATGCGTAAGCTAATGTCGGGCATGCACAAGTGTTTTCGCTCAAACTATATAGTTTATTATAAATGGTTCGCAAATCGTCATTTGACACCCTTCTATTAATAAATTCTACCGAATCGAATGCTTTTTTTGCGTTTTCTATGCTCTCTCGGGCACTATCCGACATATACGGTATCTCCCAAGTTAACGCTAATACCCTGAGTTTACAGACCTTTGATAGGTAATAAAGCAAATATGTAGAATCCTTACCACCGGTATAAAAAACCGCAACGTCAAAACGAGAGCGTTTAGAATGAGAAAAAGTGTTTTTGATAGGAACAAGACTTTTTAGCTTTTTGGTTTTTTCGGCAGATTGACAAATGGGGCACCTACCCTTATCGTCAAATTCGATACCGGGAATAATAAAATCATTGGCAACACATGAAGTACAAAATCTTGCTTCCTCTAACGACTTTGGTATATATCGCTTTTTATCTGCAACAACCACTTGATTATCAATTAAGCGACCTAAAACCTCAAGCTCGGCTTCGTTAAGTTCTCGAGGCAACTCTTGAATTATATTCTTTTGTTTTTGACTAATCTTAACGGTGTTCTTAAACAAATTAGGTTGATTTCTCAATCCGTAATACCTCAATACCCCATCGTCAAGTTTCCATCTACTTTGCAAATCGTACATCTCTAACACCTTAATTTTTTTCATTATACTAATGAATCAGCGGATGTGGTTATAAATAAGATTTTTTAAATCTCGCTATTCCGCCCTAAAAAACTTTTTCTTTTTTTATAGCACTAAAATCACGGTATATTTTTTGTAAGTTATCGGGTAAGAATAATAACGCTTTATCTTTAAACTCGATAGGAACGTCATAATATGCTTCGGCTATACTTCCTGCCATGGCACCGAGCGTATCGGAATCACCACCGATACAAACAGCATTACGAATAACATCCTCAAAATTTTCGCCGTCCAGAAAAGCAACGATTGCCTCAGGAATACTACCCTCACAAGTTGCCAAACTTCCACGATTTTCGTGAACGTATCTATCCATTAAATGTTGGATTGTAAAATATTCATCCTTTAGTTTAGGATAATATTCGCTCATTCTTTCACGAATATATGCCTTATCTTTGCCAATTCTTGCAAGATAAACTGCCATAGCAACTGCTTCCGCTCCCTTTATTCCATCCGGATGATTATGAGAGATTTCCGTTATCTTTTTTGATAGTATTTTAACTTCTTCTTCCGTTTCGGCAACCCAACCGACCGGACTTATTCTCATACCTGCACCATTCCCGAAACTATTATACGGAACACTGTTTTTAAACAACCAAAGATAAAATTTTCCACCCCATCCAATCCATGGGTATGGCTTTGCGATATCGCGCATTACTTGTATAGCTGTTATCCCCAAATCGTCATAATTTCCTTTACACAGCAATAAAGATTTAGCAACGGCAAGCGTCATTAAACTATCGTCGGTAAATCTGCATTCACTTTCAAATAATTCAAAATCTTTACCACGATCATCACATTCTTCAAACTCAAATCTACTTCCAACAATATCGCCTATAATTGCTCCTATCATCTAAAAATCTCCGATTTAAAATGCGTTTTAAATATATTTCTATTTATCATTGTTCAATTTAAATACTTGCGTGTTGTTGTCACAATTCGTTTCAACTCATCAATTCTTTATCTTTTTCGTTTAAGGCAAACTAAAGTCTCGACGTGATCGGTCATAGGGAACATATCGTATGGCTTGATTTTGACGACGTCGTAATTTTTCGATAATACCCTAATATCTTCGACAAGGCTACCCGGACTGCAACTAAGATAAACGATGTTTTCAAAACCTTTGGATATGATAGCATTGCAAACTTTTTTGGTGAGTCCTGCACGTGGAGGATCGACAAATATAGCAGAATTATCGTCGACGGATATGTTCTTAAGGGCATTGCTAAAATCATCTGCAATGAACTCTATATTATCTACTCCATTCAATTCTGCTGTTTCTCGTGCAGTTTTAACTGCATTATCGGATATTTCTATTGAAACAACTTTCGGTGCTGTCCTTGCAAATAATACCGATGTAATTCCGATACCGCTGTATGCATCGACTATAACCGAAGGAGAAAGTTCTCTCATATACTCTGCTACATAACTATATATCTTGGCACATATCTCTGTATTTGTTTGTAAAAAGTCACCTGCTCCGTAAAGAAAATCCACTCCGACTATTTGGCTATGTATTTTGGTGTCACCCAAATAGTAATTCGGAGTATCCCTAAATACCGCATTGGATAGGTTCGAATTTATATTTACATTAAGCGATACGCTTTCAAAATACTGCTTCAATAATGCATATAAATAATCTAAACCATTTTCGATCTTTTTATAAAAAGTCAACGTTATCGACAATGACTTACCCAACATACGAACGACGGCAAAGCGAAGGTTTCCTCTTTGACGACGCGGATTATATGTAAGAACTTCGAATCGAGATATCCATGTTTCGAGTGCATTTCTCAATACGCTGAAGCCCTCTTTATCATGCATCAAGCATTCGGGTATATCGATAACCTTATGGGATTCGCTACTAAAGAAACCTATTCCGAGTCTATCATCGAATTGTTTAAACGCAAGATGAAGTTTGTTTCTTATAGGGTGATCTACAAATTCGATATCTTCTACCTTATCGCGATAATCATTCAATCTACGCTTAATAAGGTCAGTTTTTATTTTACGCTGATACTCGGGAATTACGAAAGAAAGGGTGCATGCACCGCATTTATCATGATACGGACATGGGCTTGGAATACGATATTCGGAGGGCGTAATAACCTCTGCTAATTGATATATGGTAATATTATCGCTCACTTGCGGATCGACACATCTAACCGTTTCACCGGGTAACGCACCTTTAACTAAATTTCTCGAACCGAAACAATAGCATACACCTTCAAGATCATTGCCGAGTTTTTCTATCGTAAATACAACAGATCCGTCCTTTTGTTTGATAATTTTATTCTTATCGTTTCTTGACATATTTCTCCTATGTTGTAAAATGGCACAGTGTTTATGCTGTGCCAAAAAAATCATTATAATAAATATTCGGGGTTGAGACCGCTAAGTTCTTCTATTACAAATCTTCCATCCTTACGTATCAAAACTCCGTCAAACCATATCTCACCGCCACCGTACTCGGGAGTTTGTATTTGTACAAGGTCCCAATGTACAGCACTATGATTACCGTTATCCGCTCTTGTGTAACTGTCACCCGGTGTGAAGTGAATACTTCCGCTAATTTTCTCGTCAAATAGTATTTCACCTGACGGAACCTTGATATACGGATTCAAACCAAAAGCAAACTCTCCTACATACCTTGCACCTTC
This sequence comes from uncultured Christensenellaceae bacterium, assembly GCA_964391805.1. GTDB lineage: Bacteria > Bacillota > Clostridia > Christensenellales > CAG-1252 > RUG14300. The sequence goes on from CAYMNK010000002.1 coordinate 116,818, forward strand.
GTCTGTGTCGAATATTTCATTACAAAGTTCGGTATAATTGGATGTTGCTTTTACAATTTTACCATCCTTGAATTCAAGTCTGACATTTTCAAACTTAACTCCGTTACGTAGGCTGGGCGCATTATATGATATATATCCGTTAACACTATCCTTGATGGGTGCAGAATATACTTCTCCGTCGGGAATATTGCGATGTCCTACACACGGTACGGCACCGATTCCCTTGATGGAAAACGATAAATCGGTGTCCTTAGCTATAATATGGACCTTATCAGTCCTATTCATAAGGTCAACCAACGGCTTTACTCTTTCTTCCATACGAGCATAGTCAAGACAGCAAACATCGAAGTAATAATCCTCAAATGCCTCTGTACTCATACGTGCTTGTTGAGCGGTTGCACTCGTAGGATAACGCATTATCAACCATTTCTTTTGCTTAACTCTGATTTCTCCGTGAACGGTCTCGGAGAACAGTTGGGTATACGCTTTCATAAGGTCACGAGGTACATCACTCATTTCGTAAGTATTCGTTCCGCCACTTACACCGATATAGCAATCTACATCTTGCATTAAAGCACCTACGTGCTTAGCGAAAAACTTGAACGCTTCCTCGTTACCCTCTTTGATCAATTCCTTAGTAACTCGTCTATCTAAAAGTCTGACAAACGGTATACCACCTGCATCATATACGGCGTCAATAATAAGCTTCACAAACTCATAATCCACGCCGATAGCCTCTATAAGCACCTTTTCGCCTTTTTGACAGCCGATGCTATAATTGACTATATTATATGCAAGTTTTTTTTGTCTTCTATCGAACATAACTATTTAATTACATCGAAGCCTGTCCACTTACGCAAAACTTCGGGAACGGTTATAGAGCCGTCTGCATTTTGCATTTGCTCTACCAATGCAGGAATAACTCTGCTGGTTGCTAAGCCCGAACCGTTGAGAGTGTGAACAAATTCGTTTTTACCTGTAACGGAATTACGGAATTTAGTATTATTACGTCTTGCTTGATAATCGTTAGCGTTTGATACCGACGATACCTCTTTATAAATTCCCATAGATGGAATCCAAATCTCGATATCGTAAGTACGTGCCATACTTGCGGAACAGTCGCCTGCGGCAAGCTTAGAAACCCTGAAATGTAAGCCGAGTTTTTCAACGATTCTCGATGCCTTAGCTACAAGCTCTTCGAATGCTTCCATAGAATGCTCGGGATGTGCATATTGTACCATCTCGATCTTATTGAATTGGTGACCCCTGATCATACCACGCTCTTCGCTACGATATGTTCCCGCCTCTTTACGATAGCAAGGTGTATATGCGAAGAATTTCATAGGCAATTTAGACTCGTCGATAATCTCGCCGGAATACATATTAACCAATGCAGTCTCTGCGGTAGGAAGCATAAAGTGTCCTTTTTTGCGGTCGTTGCCTTCATCGGCTAACCAATAAACTTCATCGGCAAATTTGGGGAATTGTCCTGCACCGAAACCACAATTGTATCCTAACATATGAGGAGGTAAAATAAATTCGTAACCGTCGGTCAAGTGCTCTTCGATAAAGAAGTTAAGCAATGCCCACTCTAAAATAGCACCCTTATTGCGATATAACCAATATCCGTTACCTGCAAGCTTAACGCCACGCTCATAGTCAATTAAACCAAGCTTAGTGCAAAGATCATAGTGATTCTTAGGCTCAAAATCGAATTGAGGTTTTTCACCTACAATTCTGATAACCTTATTATTCTCTTTCTCGCCGGGAAGAAGGTCGGGATCGGGAGTATTAGGAAGACTTGAAACAAAATTAAATATCTTGTCCGATAAATCGTTAATTTCCTTATCCTTTTCGGCAATAGCATCACCTAATTCACGCATTTTTGCGAAAATCTCGTCAACAGGTTGACCGGCTTTTTTGAGTTTAGGAATTTGAGAACTAACGCTATTTCTTTCGGCTTTCATCTTATCGACTTCGGACTTTTTAGCACGACAGTCTGCATCCCATGATAAAAGCTCGGTAAAATCTACATTACAGCCCTTTCTTGCCAATAATTCGGCAACTTCACTTGGATTATTTCTAATCTTATTGATATCTAACATAATAGTAACTCCTTATATTTTTAAAGAAATCTTTTAATATTATATATCTTATTTAATAGAAAATCAATATTTTACAATGATTTTTTTCACGATTATATTTTGACGATTATATTTTGAATTATATTTCGATAGTAATGAAAAGAATGGGTTTTTTATAAATAAGGATTAAGATACCAACGCCGTTGCGTTGCAGCTACGCAGTTCGACTACGTGTTTCACACTTCGCTCAGTATGACATATATTCAATTATCCTTAATTTTGCGATAGCATAACATCATTTGCCGTAGGCAAACATCATTCATAATTATGCAGAGCATAACATCATTAGCATCAGCGCCGGTCCGCCGTCATACTGAGTGGAGCGTAAGCGAAATCGAAATCTGAGTATAACGAAGATCAAACGACATAGGCGTTTGGTATCTTGCGGACGATAAAAACAAGTTTTTGTTACGGTATCCGGTTTTATAATTTGGATTAAGATACTGCTCGGTTGAACCTCGCACTGCTTCGCAGTTCGACTACAGGACGATTTCGCTCAGTATGATCTTTGATGGTGTTGTGCGTTGTCGTCCGCAAGATATTATTATCTTTGGAAAAACAAATCCGCTTTATTTATTAATTATTTTTATATCGGGTATTGAATTTTTATCGAAAAGTGGGTATAATTATAGTAGATAATTTATATAAAGGAGATTACGCTATGAGTAAACAATATGACGTCGTGGTCGTAGGTGCAGGCAATGGCGGATTGGTTGCGGCAGGATTGACTGCTAAAGCCGGTCTTAAAACTCTGTTGCTCGAAAAACACAATCTACCCGGCGGTAGTGCATCATCTTTCAAAAGAGGTAGATTCGAATTCGAACCGTCATTGCACGAACTATGCAGTGTAGGTAATGCCGAAAAACCAAACGAGGTTTATAACATCTTCAAAAGTTTAGACGCAAATATCGATTGGAGATACGAGCATAACACATTCCGCGCAATATATACGGGCGAAAACGGATATGACGTTAAACTAAGAGCAGGAGAAGACGATTTTTGTGACGATATCGAAAAAATCGTACCCGGTTCAAGAAAATCAGTTAAAGCGTTTTTTGATCTTGCAAGAAGTGATAAAGAAGCAATTAACTATATTTATAGCAAAAAGGGTAACCCGAACCCCCTAACAATGCTATTCAAGCACGGCAACTTTATGAGAGATGCTTCTCACTCTATGGAAGAAGTCGAAATTGCACTCGGTATGCCCGAAAAAGCTCGTAATATTCTAAATACCTATTGGTGCTACTTGGGTGTTCCTACAGACGAATTAAGTGCATTCCATTATATGACAATGGTTTATTCCTATGTCAACGACGGTGCGGCAATGCCACATAAACGTTCACACGAATTGAGCATTGCTCTCGAAGATTCTATAACTAAAAACGGCGGTGAGGTTTGGTATAATGCGGAAGTTGTAAAATTTTTATACAACGATGACGGCTCGTGTGCAGGTGTACAACTCAAAAACGGAGAAAAAATTTTTGCAAAACAAATTATTTCCAATGTAATTCCTAACAATGTTTACGCCATGTCCGACAATAGACATGTGCCCGAAAGAGAATTACGTCTTGCAAACAGCAGAAAACTCGGATTGACATTTGTAACAATTTATATCGGTCTCGATTGCACTAAAGAAGAACTTGGTATAGACGATTATACGGTCTTTAAATCCAATTATGCTAACCCCAGAGAATGCTTCAATAAGCGTGGTGAACTCAATTATTACATTGTCAACTGTTTAAATGAGGTTATTCCTGACTGCTCACCTGAAGGCACAAGTATGTTATTCTTCACGCTTCCCATGTTCGGCGAAGACTTGCCCGAGGATTTAACCCCCGAAAACTACAAAAAGTGGAAGAACGACATTGCAAAGCGTGCTATAGAAGACTACGAAAAGACACTCAATCTCGACATTTTCTCACATATAGAAGAAATTGAAGTTGCAACTCCTGTTACGTTTGCAAGATATCTCGGTACGCCTAACGGGGAAATATACGGTTATGAATTATCGGGTTGGGATAGCATAATGACACGTATTATGCAAAACTCTCAAGATTTTACGGTAGATAACCTTACCTATTGCGGTGGCCACAATATAAGAGGTGACGGTTACAGTTCTGCATACATTACAGGCGTAAATGCCGGTACTGCAGTAATTAGAAAACTTAAAGGAGGTAACTAAAATGAAAAAACCTAAGATTTCTTCTTTAAATCCAATGAAGTTTACTAAGATTGGTGAAAAAAGAGATGCTGTGATCGCTAACAGCCCTGCCGATCCCCTACCACATCAAGATAGTTATCTCGCAAATAAAATTGCCAAAGCTTTACACCCCGACAAACAGGCTCTTGTTATTAGTAAGATCGAGGAATTCTCTCCGGACATCAAGAGATACACGTTGTCAGCCAATAAGGACAAGGGTACTGAAAAATTAGCATATTTCAGCGCAGGTCAGTATTTAAGCATTACGCTTAGCATAGGCGAAGCCATACTTACAAGACCTTATTCAATATCGTCTTCACCTACCGACGCTCTAAACGGTTTTTACCAAATTACCGTCAAAAGGGTCGCTAACGGTTTAGCTACAAATTATATTCTCGATAATTGGAAGGTTGGCGATGGGATTAATGCATCGGCACCGCTTGGAGAATTTACCTATGAACCACTAAGAGATGCACAAAACGTTATAGGCTTAGCAGGCGGTAGCGGTATAACTCCGTTTTTAAGTCTCGCACGTGCAATAGAATGTGGGGATGAAGATTCACTCAATTTGACATTGCTATACGGTTCAAGGACTAAAGCAGATATACTATTCAAAGATGAATTTGATAGAATTGCAAACTCAACGGACAGATTCAATGTAGTTTATGTTTTGAGCGATGAAAAGGATAGCGACTACGTAAACGGATTTTTAACGGCAGAACTCATCAAACGATATGCTCCATCCGATAAGCCCTATTCGATTTTTATGTGCGGACCGCAAGGAATGTACCAATATGCAGATACCCAAATAGAACTATTAGGTATTAGACGTAAATTCGTAAGGCGTGAATTATTCGGCGAATACCATAATCCGCAAAAGGAAGAGGATTATGTTAAACCCGATAGCGAAACGGTAAAAATATCCGTCATTGCCCGTGACAAAAAGTACGAAATAGAAGCATCTTGCAATGATACAATTCTTCAGTCGGTAGAAAAACACGGAATATACCTACCCGCTCACTGCCGTTCGGGTGAGTGTGGATGGTGCCATTCAAAATTGACAAGCGGGAGTGTGTATATTCCTAAGTCGGTAGACGGTAGAAGACTTGCCGATAAGGATTATGGTTATATTCATCCGTGCTGTACGTTCCCGTTAACCGATGTAGAAATAGTTATATACCCGGACAAATAGAAAAGAATCTGCTTCTTCATGAAGCGGATTTTTTTAATGATGATGCACATTACCGTCTGCAAAAAAAGACTAATATAATTCTATCATCTTTTATGATTTGGATTAAGATACTGCAAGGCTGAGACTTGCACTGCTACGCAGTTCGACTACGGTCTGTCGACCTTCGCTGTAAGGGTCGATTAGTAATCGCCCTATCCTTGTTAAGGCAAGCGATAACGCCCCATATATGTCAATCCAAGCGTAGGAAAACTACGATAAGATTCAAATCATCAATTGTCATACTGAGTGAAGCAAAAACGGAATCTAAATTCGAACGAAGTGAGAATCAAACGACGCTCAGTATGACATTATTGGTCACTAAAGCCCAACAGTAAGTGCAAAATATAAAGCAAGTGCGAGGACTTGCTTTTGGCGGGCGATTACTAATCGCCCCACTTTTGTAATATATTATTAGCTATTTTGTAAAATGTATGTGTTTTTATATTCTAATATAGGGATTATATTCAATGCGAAAAGGGCCTTTTACAGCCCTTTTTTAAGTTATTGGTATTTAGTTTATATTAATATTAGTTCTAATATTCTATAACATCACAGTTTTATTCTATCAAAATTGCTACTCATTAAATGTAATGGTTATTGTTGCGGAATCTGCAGAATCGCTTACTATCGTGATATCGAAATTGATAAGTTTATTATCATTACGCGTGTAAGAAGAGAATACTTCACTAAACTTATCACCTGTATGCCATAAGTCACCAGATGAAGCTAAACCTTTACTACTATTGAAATTATTTTCGCCGTCAGCTTCGACAAGTTTAATAAGAGCTATATCGGTTATAGAATTGTTATAATTGGTTAACGAATAATATTCATCCTCATCGCACGGCTTATCGATTTGAGACGAAACATGGTAGATACGTACACCGTACCTTGCCCCATCATATAGATACGAACCATCCATATTGGCTTCCAATGCATTCAAACCTGTAGCCGAATATAAGTCGATAAGTAGATATTCGGAAAAATACGAGTTATTGAAGTTCAACGGAACTAAAATGCAGTCGCCCTTAGTCGATAAAGACGAAATGGTAACTGTTTGAGTAGAGGTAACAATGGTTGCATCCATCCATCCGAGCATAATCTTGGAATATGCACCATGATCGCCTATGTTGTAATCCATCATATCTGCTCCACCCAATCCCTCGTTGGAACCTTCATATTCATAATAATCATAGTAATCATCGAGTCCTAAGAGATGTCCTGTTTCATGGATATATGTCATAGTATTGATGCTTATCGGGTATACAACATCGGTAGGACTTGTTGCCTCTATACTTTCATCCATAAAGTCAAAACCAGCAAACATATAATAATACGGATTTACATCATCATAGGTTTCCTCATTAGGATAATAAGTTACATACGCCCAGTAAAAGTCGGCATTAGTATAATCAACCGGTGCAGAATAGATAATATAAACAGCATCTATACAACCATCATTATTTGTATCATATTTAGAGAAGTCAATACTGCTATCAAGAGCGGATAGCGCTTCCTTAAGAACTGCATCGGAGCCTGTCTCGTTTCTATTATTAGAGTTCTTGTAGCTTTCATAATAGTTTGATTTATTATTCAATTTAACGATATCGGTAATATCAAATGATAAATTCAACTTGCCGTAAGAACTCTTTTGATAAAATGTTTTGACACTTTCCCAACCGGTATCTTCGGATGTTCCATTAAAGGCAAGGTTAAGCTTTTCAAGCTGTGTTGAAGTAATAGTATCACCTTTAAATTGAACAGGGATTACCAAAACATTTATATTTCCTGTGGATGGTAACCCGATAGCTCCGTCATTCTCAAGAATTTTATCTTGAAGGTCATCTTGGTCAAATGTTTCCTCATTATATACTTGATCTTCCATAGTTTCGGTAGGCTTGGTATTTCCACCAGATGAACTACCGCCACCCGATGAGCTACCATTTATGGATATGGAAAGAATGTACATTGACTTCTCCGATTGTGTAGGCGATAAAACTATTTGAACCTTACCATTCAACTTTTCGGTCGAAGTAAATGTCAAGGTAGTCAAAACATTAAAACTTGAAGCCTCAAGAACCTTTACAGTTTCCTTTCCATCGGACAAAAGTGCGGAGTTTCCAACATTAACACTAACGTACATACCGTTCTTTGCGTTAGTTTGAACAACAAGAGTTACAGAAGTAACGCTTGATACGCTTGAAACAGATGTGAGTTTTACTTCACCATTTTTTTGCAAGAACTGTACTCCTCTACCATTGGCAAAACCATTAGCTGCGGTATCAGTTATATAAGCAAGTTCATTACTTCCTACCGTTAAGTCATATTTTTTTGCCGCAACGAATGTCGAATTTAAACTGACACTAACGGATGTATCGTCATCATCATAATCACCACCGGATGTGTCTTCTTCTGCATCGGGAATTTCAAATGATACATTACCGTAATCGTAGAATTTGTAAACTGTAGAATAACCGGAATCAAGTTCGGCTACAATCTCGGATATCTTACCATTGGATAATTTAATGGTAAACGAAGTATATGTTTCATCTTCAAATTCTCCAACAAAATATTCACCGACTTCAGAGGGATTATCTGCCACATATACGCCATTACTATACTCAAAGGTGTAGTAGGATAAAACGTTAGGATCAACAAGATACATATATGACACTAATTCATAGTAATCATCGCTATCTTCGGAGTATTTAAAGTATCCTTCTTCTAAATAATCGGCAATAAACCAATACTTATCGTTCACTTTATCATATTGAATATAGTCAGTATATATCTCGTTATCAGTAGCGGTATATTGATTCTTAATATTTTTTCCCATATACCAATAGAAATCTTCGGATTCAAGAGTTCCGTTATAGTAGACAAACACGTCTGCTCTAAAATTCCAAGAATCATAATTGGAGAATGAGTCCAATACATCGGTTAAAGAATTAGATACAACAACAGCATTAACGGTTACATTCAAAGTTGCAGATTTTCCAGAATAAATACAAGTAACGGTGAAGCTTCCTGCCTTGGTTAGGTCGACAGAAGATAGATCAAGCATTTCATCGGTTACGATAATGCCATCACCATTCTTGACAATAGAAAAGTGTGATTTGAAATCTTCTTCATCGCCAACATTTAATGTTATTGATGATTCGCCTATAATCGATACAACAATTTCATCTTCTACAGGTTGCTCTTTGGCATCAATAACGGTAAAGGTTATCGATACGCTCTTTTCGAAATATGTACAACTAACATCGAAAGTACCTGACTTGGTCAGATCGACTGCCGATAAATCGAGCATATCCTCTGTGGTAGGTACAATATTTCCTTCCGATACTATGATAAAGTATTTCGTGAAGTCAACTTCGCTACCAACTTCCAAACTACGTGACAAACTATTATCTACTCCGATAACCGCTCCGTCAACTGTTTCACAAGCAACTACGCCCATGATAAGAGTCAAAACGAGAAGTATAGCAAGCAATAAACCATATTTTTTCATATATGATACTCCTTAACAATATTTGATAGAATATTATTACACTTTTAATAGAAAAATGTCAATACAGATTTTAAAAAAATGTTTAAAATCTATAAAAATAATAAACATTAAAATCATTTTAATTAATTCATTCTTAGCAATTCATTTAACAATACCTCCTTGATTTACCGCAAAGAGTGTGATAAAATAGTAGCGACATTATTTAGGAGATAGTATATGGATAAAATAGAAAGTTTCAAAATAAACCATTTGACTTTAGAATCGGGTTTATATGTATCAAGAATAGATTCTAAAAACGGCATCGATGTAACCACATTCGATATGAGATTTACAAAGCCTAATAGAGAACCGCCTATGGACGTACCCGCGATACATACTATCGAGCATCTTGCAGCGACTTACCTTAGAAGTTCAGAATGTAAAAACGATATTGTTTATTTTGGACCTATGGGATGCAGAACAGGTTTTTACCTATTAATGTTTGGTAAACGCACACCAGAAGAAATATTACCGTTGATTGAAAACTTATGCGACTTCATAATAGATTTCGTTGGTGATATTCCGGGAGCAACACCTAAAGAATGCGGTAACTACTCCGAACAAAATCTTATTAATGCTAAGTACTACATTAAAAAATATAAAAACGAATTGAAAAATAAAAGATTCACATATCCTGAGGACGGAACGATAAAAGGTGGATGTGTATTATTAGATAGAAAAAACAAAAAAATCGCACTTGTGTATAGAGAAAAGTTGAATGACTATTCTTTTCCAAAAGGGCATTTAGAATTGGGCGAATCGGTTGAAGAATGCGCAATTAGAGAAACTGCCGAGGAAACAAAAAGAATTGCTATAATCGATAAGGAAACAGCTCCGATTATTCAAACTTATTTTACGCCTTGGGGTGAAAAATGTCTCTGCTATATGTATTTGGCAACCGATGGCGGACCAAGTGACAATAGTTCGAGCGATACGCATCCCACAGTATGGGTAGATATAGATGAAATCGAAGAAAAAGTTAGTTATGATAATTTGAGGAAGTTATTTAACAGATTTTTGCCGAGGATAAAAGAGTTAATTAAGTAAAAATAACAGCACCTTTTAGAATAACAGAAGGTGCTATTGTTTTTACAAGGAATCAGATACCGATGCCGTAGGCATCGCTGCTACGCAGTTCGACTTCAGGGCGGTGCCCTTTCTCTCAATATGACATTTGATTGTACCGTGCTTTTCCTGCATTTTTTGATGCGTTGTCATCTTTTAGGGTACTTTTTGAATGAAATTTTTATTTGATTGCAACTTCGTCTAAGAGTGCGATAAACTTGTGAACATCGTCTATGCCTGTAAATACTTTTTCGATGTGCCAATTGTTAAATTGAAATCCGTATTTATCACATATTGATTTCCATTCGGCTTTGGTGTGTTCAATATGTTCTTGAGTATAGGCCATATCGGTTATTTTAACTACACTATCGTCGTTGAAAAGTGTTATGTAGTAACAACTATTCAAATCCAAGAGTTGGTCTAAGTCTATTACCTCTTGATTAGGCGTACTCATGTATGTACTGTATTCTTGTTTTACTATTCTAATTGCTTCATTCCATTCCATTTGAAGACTCCTATGCGCGCGGGCGATGATGCGAATGATGTTATGCCTTTCATAATGATATTACTTCGTGATGATGTTTGCCTATAGCAAATAATGTATTGCTTCGCAAAATTGCGGATACCGATACCGACGCTCCGCGTCGCCCTGCGGGTTCGACTACAGGACGATGTCCTTCCGCTCAGTATGACATTGATGGGTACGGTGCGTTGCGATAGCAAAGACTTCATTACGCGTTAGCGTTGCGGTGCTATGAAAGTGTCGGGTTATACTTGGCGATGAAAAATTCAAGACTTTCTTTGAGGACACTGATTTGCGCTTGTAAATAGAAGTTATCCTCAAACATCGCGTAGTGAACGCATGCACGAACAAGAATAAAAATCAATGGAGTTAACTTTTCAGCAGGAATCCCAACCTTACTTTCAAGCAACTTGGCATAATCGGAATAACGTTTATTGACGCCGTCAAAAAACTTTTTGCCATAAGCTAAATATTTAGGTTGAGTATAAACTTGATACATAAATCTATACTTTTTACCGTGCTTGGCTGATGTCCAATAAGGAACTTCATCGATAAAACGCCATAAATCCGATATATTGGTAGGAGCTTTCGCCATAAAGTCATCCTCAACTTTACTCATACAATACTCGGTTGACTGCACTATTAAATCATCAAGATCCTTAAAATAATTATAGAAAACTGCTACATTACAATTACAATGCTTAGCAAGTGCACGTACACCGACATCGTCTAATCCGATTTCGGCAAAGCACTCAAAGCATTTTTCCATAAGTTCTATCTTCCTATTTTGAAACTGTTCTTCGTTCCTTACTCTCATTTTTACCTCATTAGTTTGACGTTTTCACAAATAATTATACAGTAAATCGGTAAACTGTGTCAATGTTAAAAATATATTTTTTCTAAAGTATGGGTAAAAAATAAGCCATTTTCTTCCACATTGTCTATCTTTTTTATCTAAATTATTCCTTGAGCTAACATTGCTTCGGCAACTTTTTCAAACCCTGCAACATTTGCACCGAATAATAGATCGTACTCTCTACCATAGCGATTACAAGCATCGACACAGTTTGAATGGATGGATTTCATTATAGATTCAAGTTTAGCAAATACTTCTTCTTTGCTCCATGATAGCCTAATGGCATTTTGCGATATCTCCAATGCGGAGGTGGCAACTCCACCGGCATTAGCTGCCTTGGCGGGGGCGAAAAGTATATTGTGATTACGATATACCTCAATTGCCTCTAAAGTAGACGGCATATTGGCACCTTCGGCAACTGCAATACTTCCGTTATTGACTAACATCTCAGCTGACGATGCGTCGATCTCGTTTTGGGTAGCACACGGAAACGCTATATCGCATTTAATGCTCCAAATACCCTTACACTCTTCGTGATATTCGGCAGACGGTACATACTGAATGTATTCCTTAATACGTCCGCGTTTGACTTCCTTGATCTCCTTGACAACATCAAGATTAATTCCGTTAGCATCGTAAATATATCCGCATGAATCGCTCATTGCTACAACCTTAACACCCATTTCGGTGGCTTTTTCGGTAGCATATATGGCTACATTTCCCGATCCTGATACCACGGCAACCTTACCTTGAATATCTATTCCGTTATGATTCAACATTTCACGGGTAAAATACAACAACCCATACCCTGTGGCTTCTCGTCTTCCTAAACTTCCGCCATAAGTTAGTCCTTTACCTGTTAAAACCCCTGCTGTAAACGTCCCCGTGATGCGTTTATACTGACCGAAAAGATATCCTATTTCTCTTGCACCTACTCCAATATCTCCGGCAGGGACGTCAACGTCGTGACCGATATGTCTATATAATTCGGTCATAAAGCTTTGGCAAAAACGCATTATTTCGCCATCGCTTTTGCCTTTAGGATCAAAATCGCTACCGCCTTTACCGCCACCTATGGGAAGCGTTGTAAGACTATTTTTCAATATTTGCTCCAATCCTAAGAACTTAAGGATAGATAGGTTTACGCTCGGATGAAACCTTAATCCACCCTTATATACGCCTAATGCGCTATTAAACTGTACGCGATAGCCTCTATTTACTTCTACAACGCCTTTATCGTTTACCCATGGTACTCTAAATATGATAATACGCTCGGGTTCAACAAAACGTTCGAGAATACCGGCACTCTCGTATTCGGGATGTTTATCAAATACCGGTTGTAAACTAAAAAGTATTTCCTTGGCGGACTGCAAAAACTCCGTTTCACCTGCATTCCGTTGTTGTAATTGTTTATATATACGCTCCACATAATTCATATTCGTACTCCTTACGATATGTTATTCCAAAAATTACTAAATTAGTCCTTTTTTGTACGACGGGGTTACTGCTTCACACGTAACATTGATACCGAGTTGACGGAAACTCCTCTTTTCGTGATCTGCAAGCATTACCGTAGAATGGGCATCCGCTCCCCATAATTCTTTTAGTGCTCCCATTGCTTTATTGGTTATGGGTTCACCCGATGCGCTGGAATAAGCTAAAACGATAAGTGCTTCTTCGAGTGTCAAAAATTTGCGTTTATACTTGAAGGTATCACGCTTCAATCTCAATATGGGTTCTATCATTTCGGGTGCTAATAATTTAATTTTATCATCAATACCCGCTATGTATTTAACCGCATTGAATATACACGACGCACTTGCACTCATTACCCTCGTATCACGACCTGTAATAATCGTTCCGTCTTTCAATTCGATGGCGACCGAATCAAGGCCTTTTTTTCGTTGTTTTTCCATAGCCGATTTGACGACAGGACGATCAATAGGTTGTATACCTACCCTATGCATAAGACGAATCGCTTCATTGACAATGCTTTCATCCACCCGCTTTGTCTTCACTTCATTGAGCGCTTTATAATAACGGCGAACTATTTCCATACATGCCGAATACCTTACAGCTTCATCATCTTCAATTGCATATCCTACCATATTAACGCCCATATCGGTAGGCGAATTGTAAATATCATCCCTTCCCGAAATTTTCTGCAAAATCGCCTTAACCACGGGGAATATATCAATATCTCGATTATAATTGACGGCAATTATATTGTATTTAGCCAAATGGAAGGTGTCAATCATATTTTTGTCGTTAAGATCAAGTGTTGCTGCCTCATATGCTATGTTTACGGGATGTTCCAATGGCAAGTTCCATACTGGAAATGTTTCAAATTTAGCATATCCCGCTTGTCTGCCTAACTTATATTCATGGTACAGTTCGGACAAACACGTTGCCATTTTTCCGCTTCCGGGACCGGGTGCGGTGACGATTACTAAAGGTTTCTCTGTTGGCAAGTATTCGTTAGCTCCGTAACCTATATCGCTAACAATTGTGTTAACATCGTGCGGATAACCTTGAATGATGCCGTGTAGAGCTACGTTTATGCCTGCATTTGTCAATCTTTCTTTAAAATAATTAGCAGAAGGCTCTCCCTTATATTGAGTAATGACCACGTTATTTACCGCCAATCCTCTTTTCTTGAAAATAGAGATGAGTCTGACCACCTCTTCATCATAAGATATTCCGAGATCTGCTCTAATCTTTTTCTTTTCGATATCATCTGCCCTTACGCATATTATCACTTCCGCTATGTCTTTGAATCGTTCAAGCAACTGCATTTTGACATTGGGATCAAATCCCGGAAGAACTCGCGAAGCATGATAGTCGTCAAAAAGTTTACCGCCGAACTCGAGGTAAAGTTTACTAAACATAGATATTCTTTCGGATATACGTCTATATTGCATATCCAAATATACTTCATTATTGAATCCCTTTTTCATAAAAAGCTCCTTAACTTACTGAAAAAAAACAAAAATGCAGTCTAAAAAGACTGCAAGGTATATAAACTTATTGTCTTGGCTTAGCTAATACCGATAAAAGCGGGTATGAACCAAACATAACTAAAATGGTGTCGAGTCCGTTAATATAGAATAAAACCGATTCCAAAACTTCCAAATTATATTTATCCAAGGGCAACATCCTTATGACAAAAATGAGTATCGCTAACAACGATAATACAAAGAATGCTATACTTGCCGATGTCGCTTTACGGTGGAATTCGCCCTTACAATTAATAATCATCATGATAAATGCGCCAAGTAATAATAGACCGTAGATACTATATGTTAAAATATTACCATATACGGATAAAAACACTCTAATTGATTCTATGTAAATCAAATTATCGAATACAATAAATGCAACCATACATATTCCGTAAAATGCAGACATCAATACACCTATACGCTTAGCGCCTATCGGTTTGAATGCTACGGCTATGCAAATCAAAGCAAACACAGTGCAAAAAGCGATCATGGTATATGTATATGTGGATAATGAAAACCATTCTACTATTTCTGACAATATTTGTGAGGCGCTAAGAAAAGTTGCAATGCCTGAAACTGTAATAAGTATACCCAAAAGCACGGCGAAAAATAGTCCGACTTTAGATTTTTTCCCGGCGATTATCTCTCTATTTTCCATTTTCGAAAGCGTCACGACATCGTGATGTTTCCTGTCCTTTTTGGAAGAGGAAGAAGGTATGTATTCTTTCCCGTCATAATCATACAATTTGGGCTCGGGTAAAACCGAATCCAAATCTTCTACATCGAGGTTGATAGAAATATCCCCTTCGATTTCACATTCTTCCTCAACTAATACGTACTTAGAATCGAGTTCGCGATTATCGGTGCATTTCTTAGACGAATCAACGCCTTTAGTGATACTATTTTTGGAAGGGGTACAATTTACATTTTTATTGGAAGACTTATTTTCGGTAGACTTGACCGCAAAAACATATTTATTCAAACAGTCGGGACATTGCCAAAAAGTACCCTTATCTACTAAGGTAACATGGCACTTAGGACAAGCCTTCGGTTTTCCTGACACGCTGATTTTATAGCTTCGACGACAATCAGGACAGCGTGCAACTCCGCTTTTTTTATCAAAAACTAAATTTTGACCACATGACTTACATTTCATATATAAATCCTACCCAAACTTATTTTCTATATTATATATTTTTATTTAACAAAATTGCAATAGCATTATACAGATTTTGATAAAAACTAATCAAACTTTAATATTTTTTTAGCGTTTTATCTCAACCGTTCGATCCTTGCCGAAAACATATAGCAAAAGTTTATCGGGATATCTTCCGTATGTACGCTCAACTGCATCGGCATATAACTTAAGCTGAACCGAATAACGCTCTATAAGACGTTCGTCACTCGATTTCGATCGCTTAAAGTCAACAACGATAAGCTCGTCGCCGTCAATTATCATATCTATGATACCTTGTATCAATATACTTTCCTCACAACCATTAGACAACACCTCATCGGCCTTTTTGCTCAAAATAAACTTGTGTTCTCTATATACTTCGGATCGTCTTGCCTTTTCGATTATATCGGAATTTAAGCACTTCACTATCTCGTCAATATCAACACTGTCAGCTTGTTCACGGCTAATCAACTCTTCGTCAATCATACGCTTAATTTCACTTTCAACATCTTCCGCCGTCCGAGATTGCAGATCTATATACTGCATAACAGCATGGCTTGCAGTACCGCCGAAACTTCTATCTTCATCGTCAAATCCCATAAGTCCTATATTCTTGTTCTCGGAATTGAGTGCCGATACACTATACTTACGTGCAGTCTCAATCGATTCGGCATATGGATATCGATAATTTAATATTTCGGCTACGGCGGGATCGGCCTCTTTTTCTTCGGGAGGAAGGTTGTTAATTGTCTTTTCAACAGCATCCATTGTAAACGGCTCTTCGTAACTAACCAAATTTGCTATATACGGATCGTTATAAATACAATATTCCATCCAGGATAAAAGTTGGTCGGTTGCAAACGGATTTTCGCAAGGAGCAACCCTACTTTGCATTATTATTGCCAAACCGCATTGTGCTCTCGTCATGGCTACATAGGTCAATCTCAATCTGTCTTCGGATTCATCCTTACGCTTTTTGAGCTTAATTACTTCCATATCCAAGGTAGGTAACATGGTGTGGGTAACAGGATTATAATACTTCATACCGACACCCAAATTTCTGTCGGTGCGTATAGATTCCACAATCGAGCCCGTGCGCGAGACTAAACCTGCCAATATCACTATCGGATATTCAAGTCCCTTGCTCGAGTGCATAGTGCATACACGCACACCGTCGGCATCGTTAGTAACCGATTTCAACTCTATGTTCTTAGACTTCTTGTAATGTCTAACCATACTATATAAGTCAGAAGCATACTTCTTTCCTCGTAACGATATGAAAAATGAGGTTATGGCAGATATAATTCGCTCTCCGTCCTCTTTCGACTGTAAGTAGGTACGATATCCGCTTTCATCAAAAATTATCTCCAATAGTTCGGATATTTCGGTGTAAGTCGCAAGAAATCTGTACTTTTCAATAATGGTGAAGAAAGTAACAAGTTTATCCTTTAGTGGGGAGTCAACCTTATCCATATATTCTTTACATGATAAATAGAAACTTTTGCCTATCGGACACTTAATCTTAATATCGGCAAGATCTTTGTTACTAAATCCGCCTATAAAGGAGTGCATTGCACTAATCAAAGGATAGTCATCATATAGATTATCGATGACCGAAATGTAATCCATGAATATGTCTAAATCTTGTTTTGCTACATCCTTCTCGAAATCACCCATATTCAAGGGGATTCCATAAGAGGCAAGGCTTGACAAGGTATGACCCGCGGACCCTCTTTTAGCATACATAATCACGATATCGGAGTACTTAACTATGCGTTCTTCGCCCTTAACATATACTTTCTTTCCCAAAACGGACTGAATATAGTTGTAAATTAAGCCCGCTTCGGTATTGTTATTACTGCTTTCAATTATTTTATCTTTGGTAATATCGAATATACCTTTTTCATCTACGGGAAGAATGGGGGAAGTCTCGGTTCCACCATCATGGAATTTTGGAGAAATAATCTTGACGGGCGGTATTTCCGATTCAAAAGCATTCTCTCTTATGGTAAATCTTTCGTTATTCCTATAATCGATATTACCGAATTCAGGTGTCATAAGAAGATCGAATACGTGATTGACGAATTCGAGTATTTTATTATCCGAACGGAAGTTGTCGTTAAAGGAAACGGCTTTATCCTCTAAGCGGAGTTTTTCCAGCAATTTTAAAAAGATTTGAGGCTCAGCTAAACGGAAACGATAAATACTTTGCTTGACGTCTCCCACAACAAAAAACCTATTATTAGGGGTAACCGTATCTATTATCTTAAACTGAACATAGTTGGTATCTTGGAATTCGTCAACAAATACATAATCGTGTCTTGCTCTGATTTCCTCGGCTATAGCCTCGTCCTTTAGTATTTGGATGGTATAACGTTCCATATCGGCAAAGTCTATTTTATTGTCGAGACTTTTAATACGGTCATACTCCTCTTGGAATATCTTGACAGCTTTAACGATAGCAAATACTTGTTTACCTGCCTCGTTACGGTTGTGCACCATTTCGTCATAGTCATTTCCGCACGAAAAAATAACCTTTAGTTTGTCTAAAAAATGTTTTTTAAATTCGTTTCTTAAACGATCTATACTATTCATTAGAACAGGATCAGCTTTGCCGGAAGGTTTCCTATTTGTAGCGAATTTTGCCTTATATCTATCGTACAATTCCCTCATAGTGGAAACCGATTCAAATGCTTGAATCCTATCAAGGGTGGCGAGTGCGAACTTTAAGGCAACTTCGTCATCCAAATCGGAGGCTATGGTCACAAAATCACGTAGTTTTTCGGCGTAGAGCGTGGCAAAATTAGCGTAATACTTTGCTACATATCTCGATATCGGATTATGTTCGAAATCTGCGTTTTCATCGTAAAGTTCTAAACAATGGTTAAGCCAGTCTTCTCTATCGGGCTGAGACGTCATATATGTATAGAATGCCTTAACTATCTCGATGAATGTATCGTTTTTACGCAAGGATATCTTATCCATAATAGATACAATCTCTTGGTCGGCTTCGCACCTTTTTATGGTAGTCTCACACGCCTTCGCTATATCGTCCTCAACATCATCATCCGATTGAATACCAACCGACGGAGAAAGTCCGACTACCTCAAAAAATTCTTGCACTATCTTGAAACAAAATCCGTGTATGGTGCTTATGTTGGCTTGACTCATACTATCCAGCTGCTCGCGAATAAAGGGAGCGTCTTCGGCGTGCTCCTTGGCATAGGCTATCAAACCTTGACGCAAACGCTCTTTCATTTCGCCCGCCGCGTTATTGGTGTAGGTCAAAAGCATTATCCGCTCTATCGGAACACGTTTTTCGGTCATAAGCCTCATTGCCCTTTCAACCATCGCAGAGGTCTTACCGCTACCCGCCGACGCACTTACAATAACGTCGCTATCGGTCGTTTCAATTGCTTTTAATTGATTACTCGTCCACTTCTTCATTTTTCTTCAATTCGAAATCCTTTATTTTTACTGCTTCCATTCTTCGCGAACTACCCACTATAGGACAGGAATTTTTACCGAGGCAGTACTTACATTTTTCCGCAAGGGGTTTTGCTTCGATATATCCGCTTTTGATTAACGAATCGGCTCGTTCGAGTAATTCCTTAACGTATGAAGTAATTTTACCCATGTCCTCTTCGGTCAAAAGGGTATCTTCATCTTTTACGCCTTTAATAGTGGTGACCATCCCCTTCTTTTTGACAATAGGCAAAATCTCACTGCTTTCCTTAGCATCAAACGACGGGTCAAATAAATCTATCATTTCGGGCGTACAAATAAACTGTCCGCGATAGGCAAGCGGTGCCGGTTCATCATTGGAATACGCTGCATCTAAATGCTGATAGAACGCTCCGATCGGACGCAACCCTAAATTTGCCAACGCATATAGATATACGTATAACTGAACCTTTTCGCCGTAAAATACTTCGGACAAACAGGGCTTAACGGAACCTGTTTTATAGTCGATAACGATAATATTGTCGCCCGAACGGTCTATTCTATCTATCTTTCCTCTAATTTGAGTACCCGATGATAATGTTATGGGAGGATATTCACTATCCTCATTCATGCCGAATTCTGCCTCGGTGCGATAAGGAATGAATTTGCTTGACTTACTCAATTCATTCAATTTTGCAGTAAGAACGGCTGCTTCTTTCTTAAGATTGGCAACAATTCTTGCACTACCCGAAAGTATTCCTTTGAGGCGGTCATCTGTTTCTAACAGTTCTTCTCCTATACGATAGGCAATCGCCTTTGCTTCGACATAGTCAATATCCTTGATTCTATCCTTATTCTCGTCAAAATACCTGTCAAGCACGGCATGGATAAAACTACCCGTTTCGTTCACTCTAACTTCGCCGTCGTCCCTCTCTCTCGCTTTCAGTCCGTAACGAAGAAAGAAGGAATACGGACATGAGTAAAAGGTCTCGATCTTACTGACCGAAGAACTATTACTTGGATCCATAAATACTCGACCGTTGTCAAGAGCATCATCGCGATCGTAATACAAATTATAGATTTTGTCCTTGTCGGTTGACGGCAGTACCGATAACAAGCCCGAAGTAAATTCGTCTAATACTCTGTTTTTGGCTAAATCAATAGAAACTTTATCAAGGCATTGCTTGTGTGTAACATACTCCGAGTATTTTTCATGAGTAAAATCGGTACCCGTTTTGACGCCCTCTACTGTTACCAACCTATCGTATATTTCCGATTTTATAGCCTGTTCGCCATCCAATCCGTTACAAGGACAACTGATATACAGTCCCTTTGTGGCTTTGATAAGTAGACACGACAAACAGAATTTGGCAAACCTATTTTCCTCCTTGACAGCCGGGCGTACAACCATGTTATATAATTGAAGATCGGTATGATATTTATTGGTTAAAATGGTTCCCGATCCGCTCTCTGCAGGTATATTACCGTCCGATGCACCTGTAACAAACAAGTACTTGACGTTTTCGTACTTACAATCTCGACTTTCGCCTATGTATACACAATCGGCAGACAGAGGGATAACGGATAATTGAACGCTCTCTAATCCTCTATACAGCACATCGTAAAAATCGGAAGCGCACAATTCATAATCGGATAACAACTCACCCATCAAATCAATAGCACCCATCATTTTTGGCGTAATTTGGGATGTTCTCTTGATACTCGAAAAATCGCTTTCGTCAAGTTGCTTATTGAAAAACTCCGTGATTCTTGTACGAAAATCGACATCTTCGAGTTTTTGCTTGATAATTTCGACATAATCAAGCACCTTACCGTTAGTCGGTAATTCCGCTATTTGCGATACTAAAGATGCTCTAACTTTCTCGGGAATTGATCTTTCCCTATCGTCACCCAAAACAAAAGGAGTAGTGAATCTCGAATAGTTAACGGCATACTTATCGCAATAGTTTTGGAATATCATACCTTCCTCTATATCAATAAGAGAAAGCGGATTTTTCATCAAAGAATATACCTTATCCCTTTCATATGACGATATGTTACAATCGATAAGCAAAAGTAAATACTTGACAGTCGGTTCTTCGGTTAGCGGAACTTTACTATCTACAAAAAACGGGATATTATAATCGCGGAAGCACGATTCAAGTTGGGTGCTTTGTACATCGCCCTTAACTACCGCTATATCACGATATCTCGCCCCTTTACGCACCAATTCCGCTATTTTAACAGCTACACTCTTGGCCTCATCAAAAGCGGTAAGCGGTGTAATTAACTCAACATCGGTATATGTACGGACGCTTTCATGCACTCCCAATCCGAATAAATCATTCATCAAAAAGCGTTCGAATCCGTCGAGAGCACTATATGCATTGACACGCTCCGCAGAACAACCCGAGTTTTTGGCTATCTCTACTATTTTTGAAGTGTTTTCGTATGGATATATACTTTTGGGACTTAATCCGCCAATTGCATCGATAACACCTACATGTAAGTTATATGCGTATTTAAACAACATGTTCAATACATCGTATTGCTTGCTATTGAAGGTATAAAAATCTACTATGTATATTTCCGATTCGCGAATATATTGACTACTCGGTATCGCTTCGCAAAGAGCTTCTAATCGAGTGGTCGGATCGGAATAGTCTTTAGTCAAGATTTCAAGATACGATTTATATATAGTAATCAAATCGCGAGTTTTGTTTCTAACATATCCGGACATAGACGGCACCGCTTGGGATAAATCGGTGGGCGATATTCCGCTATTACGCAAGGCGGTGATGGTAGAATACATTTCATTGACAAAACCTTTTCGATTAAGACTCTTCTTGTAGTAGACAAGTTCGTTTCGACAACCATGTATCGCTCGAGTCATTATCATGGTACAACCTTCGGGAGTAAGACAACGCTTGATTTTGTTACCGAGTACTGCTCTCGCTAAACGCTGAAAACTCATAACCTCTACATCGAGCGCAAACCCCATTTCGGCTACTGTATTCTCTATAGCAAATAAAAAACTATCGGGCGCTAAAACTATCGCATTCCGTCCGCTTTCCTTGTTGTGTAAGGCTTCCAATATTGTATCGGTACAAGAATCTACCGTATTCGAATAGTAAATTTTAATCATAACTATTAAATTATAACATATATTTTGAAAGTTTTTCAATCTATACTGTTTCTTTTTTTTGCCAAGTATGCTATAATGTTTATAAATTTTAGTAAAATTTACTTAAAAAATCATTTTTTGGAGTGATATATGAAAAAAATCTTATTAGTTTTAGTGGTTCTTGTACTTACAATCAGTTTCTCTTGCTTGGTTGCTTGTTCAAGCCTCAATCAGTTGAACATGCTCAGTATGGGCTGGCTCGACTATGAAAAATACACATATAACGTCTATGAAATCAACGGTGAAGAAAGCACTATCATTGGTTCTATGGATTATATATTCGAACGTGTAGACGGTAAGGTCACCGTAAATGAAAAAGAATTCGAAGTAACTAAAGCCTCTACAGTTAATTATAAACTCACCATAACAGAAGGTCAATATAAGGGCTCAACTCTCGAAGCATTGGTATTATTCGACAGCAATCTTTACCCTGTTGCAAGCTACAAAAAATACGATTGTTCGGATGCAAAAAATAGTTACTCAAGTTTTGCCGATTATTCCGCAGACGGTAAAACGGGCTCTTATGTTTATATCGACGGCGAAGGTAACGAATCTTCAAACGAATTCAAAAAGACCAATGCTTACGACAATGATTCGCTCTATACTCTGATTCGTGCTTCGGTTTTCGATGTGGATAGTTACAGCTTATCTATGAGCGTTCCCGATAAGGCTACATTCACACTTAGAACGGTACAAGTCGCAATAATGTCAAATGAAGTACAAGTTACCACGGATTATTCCGAAAACGAATTTGCATGTACTAAAATCGCCACGGTTATGTCTTCGGATATAGATCAAAGTCCGACACATTATCTATACTACGCTAACTCCCCTATCAAAGTTGACGGTAAAGATATTGTAAAACCTTTGATTGAAATCCAAGAAGACAACTACCATTATGTATTAAAGGATATATCTATTGGAAAATAATATATTGTATATAATTAAAGAACATAAAAGAGGACAGTGGGAATATACCATTGTCTTTTTTTATTTGGATTAAGATACTGCGAGGCTATGCCTCGCACTGCTACGCAGTTCGACTACAGACTTCGTCTTCCGCTCAATATGACATACATTTAATTATCCATAATTTGGCGATAGCAAAACATCATTCGTTTTGGCGGGACGGAAATCAGTATGACGGCGGACGGAATTTGCTTAGCATGACATGAACGCTGACGCTGATGAATGGAAAAAGAAAATATTCTACAACTTTTTTTATTCTTTTTCATTATTATTTAATAAAATCGTTATATTATATTAATATCAATATTTATATATTTCATTTTTCCAAACACTTTCACTACACCTTCACTAAATTCAAAATGACTTGACGAAGCGATGAATGTATGATATAATATCTAACAGTGTTAGAAAAGTGAGGTGTTTATGGAGATGCTCGAGATAAAGAATAGTTTAAAATCTATTTGTAAAACTGCTAAGTGGCGCAAAATACTCGATCTATTAGAGGATGGCTATAAAGGAATGTATGTTATCCTTAGAATAGTTCACGATAGCAAAAACGACATCGTTGCAGGTGACCTTGCAAAAGAAATGAACGTTTCTACCGCACGTATCGCATATGCATTGAACACATTGGAGGGTAAAGGGTTTATAGAACGTAAAAGCGAAGAATCTGATAGACGTAAGGTCGTAATCAAATTAACGGAAAAAGGTGAAAATGCTCTCAGAGAAAGAGAAGAAAATATTTCTGAAGTAATTAGACAAACCGAATCGAACCTTACCGATGAAGAGTTCTCTACGTTTTTTATGTTACTAAACAAAATGCTACAATAAGCATACTTCTCAGTTTTTCTGTAAAGCGAACTTCTCGATAAAAACAATCGTTAGATTCGCTTTAAACATTCAAATAAATGCAAATTGACAAAAACACAATGAAAAGTGTTTTTATTAAATTTGCTTTTTGTTTTTTGAAAAAATAACTAACACTATTAGGAGAATTATATGCTTCAACTTAAAAACATCAAAAAAGATTATGTTACCGGCGATATGACGGTACACGCACTAAAGGGTGTGGATATCAACTTCCGCGACAGTGAATTCGTTTCGGTTTTAGGTCCGTCGGGCTGTGGTAAAACTACATTACTTAACATAATAGGCGGTCTCGACCATTATACCGAAGGCGATTTGATCATTGACGGTGTAAGCACCAAAAACTATACAGACAGAGATTGGGATACCTACCGCAATCATAGAATAGGATTCGTTTTTCAAAGTTATAACTTGATTCCGCATCAAACGATTTTAGAAAATGTAGAACTTGCCCTATCCATTTCGGGTGTCGATAAATCGGAACGTACACGCCGTGCTCGTGAAGCTCTCGATAAGGTCGGTTTGAGCGGATTATACTCAAAAAAACCTAACCAATTATCGGGTGGACAATGTCAACGTGTCGCAATCGCTCGTGCTTTGGTAAACGATCCTGAAATACTCCTTGCGGACGAACCCACAGGTGCGCTCGACACCGTTACTTCTGTTCAAATTATGGATCTCATTAAAGAGATTTCAAGCGATTGCTTGGTCATTATGGTTACCCATAATCCCGAACTTGCCGAGAAGTATTCAACAAGAATTATCAAGTTGCTCGACGGTGAAGTTATTTCGGATTCTAAGCCTATCACCGATTCGGTAAACGCCGAAACTGTCGTACAACCTAAAAAGAAAAAACCTAATAAAAAATCTAAACTCGGCTTTTGGTCTACTTTTCGTCTATCGGCACGCAATCTTCACTCAAAAATCAAAAGGACTCTTTTGGTGTGCTTTGCAGGTGCTATAGGTATTATTGGTGTGGCATCTGTACTTGCAGTATCGACGGGCGTTCAAAACTACATTACGGCTATGCAAAACGATATGCTCTCGGGTAACCCTATAACCATCACCCAAGAAGCAATGAACCTCAATTCATTGATGAGTGCAACAACTCGACAGGATCAGAATTCCGCCGTTAAAGAGTCCATTGTCGACGGATATATCAATGTGGATTCTATGATAGATTATCTCACCACTCGTGCGGACAGTATGTCTAACCTAAAAGTTACTAACGATATTACTCAAAATTATCTCGATTATGTATTGGCGATGCCCGAAGAATACTATTCGACAATTACGACAGACCTTGGAATCAATGCGTCCATTAGTTTTTATACCGATTATTTGTTGTCGGGATATAGCGATTCTCAAAAAATTTCGCTTCTT
The DNA here is from genome assembly GCA_964391805.1 of uncultured Christensenellaceae bacterium. Taxonomy (GTDB): domain Bacteria; phylum Bacillota; class Clostridia; order Christensenellales; family CAG-1252; genus RUG14300. Next base: position 142,413 of record CAYMNK010000002.1, read on the forward strand.
GCTGCACAAGAAATATATACATCGATGCTCGAAGACACCGAATACGCAAGCTATTCACAGTATATTTCTATGTTATCGGAATCCTTTATGCAAGCACCCGATAATGCAGACTTTATTGCATCTCAATATGACATTATCGCAGGTGACAAAATAGCATCGGGCGTCAATGAAATAATGATTGTTGTCAATAGTGATTACGAATTATCCGATCTATTGCTCGCTCAGCTCGGCTACTATTCGCAAGATGAATTTATCAATATGATATATAAAACGGTGGGTGACGATCATTACGATGCATCGATGGATAAAAATCGTTTTTCATATGACGAACTATTGGGCAAAACATTCGTATGGTACCCTAACGATACAATATTCAATAAAACCGATGTAAATTCACCTTTATATCAAGTCAATCCCTTCACATATAACGCTTATGCCGAGGATTGGTCCGACGGAATCAAATTAACTGTTACGGCAATTCTAAAACAAAAAGAAGATATCTCATACGGATGTTTGGAGAGTGGTTTCTACTACACTTCTGCATTTGCTAATGAAGTAGTTAAAGCTAACGCCTCTTCGCAAATCGTAGAGCATATGATAAACGAAAAAATCGATTCGTTTACAAGCATGAGTTACAATTCTCAAAATATCGGTATTACCTATCAATACAAGTACTTCAAAGGCGGAGAAGAAGTTACAAAAACTGGTTTTGTCGGTGGCAGTGGCGTAAACGGAATTCTTTCCTCTATGACAGGTCAGGGAACAAAGGCTTATACACTAACAAAGAGAGAATTAGGCGGTGAAAAACTTCCAAGTTCTATCAAAATATATCCAACCGATTTTAGCTACAAAGATAATGTTACCGACTACATTAATCAATGGAACTCTGCCTCCGATATTATAGTAAACGGGGTGACACTCAAGGCAACTGATAGAAGCGAGGTAATCTATTCGGATACTTTATCAATCGTAATTGCACTTATCAATAATATGATCGATGTGGTTACAACTGCATTAATTGCATTTACCGCTCTGTCGTTGGTCGTATCTACCGTAATGATAGCAATCATTACTTATGTATCGGTTATCGAAAGAGTTAAGGAAATCGGCGTTATTCGTTCGTTAGGCGGAAGAAAAGGCGACGTTTCAAGGTTATTCAATGCCGAAACGTTTATTATCGGCGGTGTTTCGGGTTTGATAGGCATAGGAATCACATATTTGATTTCTGCCGTTATCAATCTTATAGTTAACACATTATTCGGAATTAAGGCTATCGCAACGCTTACAGCCTCCGCTGCTATAACTATGGTATTAGTAAGCATTTTACTAACCATGATTGCAGGAGTTATCCCTGCAAGATTGGCAGCGAAAAAGGATCCCGTGGAAGCGTTGAGAAGCGAATAAAATATAATATTTTCAAGTGAGGTATAATTATGGAACTATTACAAGCTATCAAGTTAAGACATTCGGTAAGATCCTATAACAATACTGCTATAGATAGCGAAACTGTGGGAAAACTGCAAAATGCGGTCGAACAATACAATGCCGACAGCGGATTAAATATCCAATTAATCACAAATGAACCTAAAGCATTTGATTCCTTTATGGCACATTACGGAAAATTTTCGGGTGTTACAAACTATGTTGCCCTTATCGGCAAGAAGGGAATGGATGAGGCTATCGGCTATTATGGAGAGAAGATAGTACTTGAAGCTCAAATGTTAGGACTCAACACATGCTGGGTTGCTCTTACCTATAAGAAAATCAAAAATGCCTTTAAGATTGGCAAAGGTGAAAAACTCTACTGCGTGCTTTCAATCGGTTATGGTGCAACACAAGGTGTGGAGCATAAAATAAAAACTTATGAAGAAGTCTCTTCTACCCAAAACGCTCCCGAATGGTTCGTTAACGGCGTAAATGCAGCACTTTTAGCACCTACTGCAATGAATCAACAAAAATTCACATTAGATTACAAAAACAACAAAGTTATTGCTCGTGCATTAAGCGGATTCTATACTAAAATCGATTTGGGCATAATAAAGTACCATTTTGAAATAGGTGCAGGCGAGAACGAAGTTGTCTGGGGGTAAGAAAAAAATCAAAAGAAAAGCGTGTAGGAATTAAAGACTTACACGCTTTTTTATAATGAAGTTTTAATTTGCAAAGTTGCAGATTTTTAATTGATTATTATGCGGATTTAGATACCGACGCTAAGCGTCGCCCTGCGGGTTCGACTACAGACTTCGTCTTCGATCAGTATGATAAGATAGTGTAAGTTATCGTCCGCAAGATACCAAATTGACGCTTCGTTACCGTCCAAGATACTGCAAGGTAAACCTTGCACTGCTACGCAGTTCGACTACAGGGCGATGCCCTTTCGCTCAGTATGACGGGACGGAAATCAGTATGACGGCGGACGAAATTTGCTCAGCATGACCGGACGAAAACAATAGAATATTAAACAACATTTTTATTAACAAGGAATAAGATTCTACTTCACTATGTTCGGTGTGGCTACGCCGTTCGACTACGGTTTTCAACCTTCGCTCAGTATGACGGCGGACGGAATTTAGTATAAAATAATTCGGCTATGCTTGGAGTATATTATAGAGTTCGTCAAAAGATGAGACTTCGTAATCGGGAATGATGTCATTAGTATTTGACCTATGATGCGGATTAAACCATATCGTTTTTAATCCATAATTTTTACCCCCTAAAATATCGGAAGTTAAACTGTCACCGACCATAACACAATTATCTTTATCGAAGTCTTTTATAGAATGGGCGACTATGTCAAAATATTCTTTATCGGGCTTTTTAGCACCGAGCAATTCGGATATGAATACGTCTTCCACCCTTGCGCCCAATCCGCTCAGTTTTAATCGGTTAAATTGGATATCGGCAGTACCGTTGGTAACTAAAAATATTCTATAATACCGACTTATCCTATCCAAAAATTCATCGGCTCCGTCCATATACTCGCATTGATTTCTCAACATTTCGAAGTAAAAATCATTAAACTCGTTTGAATCCAATCCGTATACACCTATTTTTTCAAAAAAGCGTTCAAAACGTTCCAATAAAAGTCGAGACTTGGTTATTTCGCCCCTTTCAAATGCTTTCCATAACTCCAAATTAATGGATATGTAATAGTTTATGGTTTCTTCGGTATCGGGCAATCCAAAATGATTTAGTGTTTCGATAATAGCAACCCTTTCACCAAGCCTAAAATTTAACAACGTATCGTCTATATCAATGAGTAGTATTTTTCGCATTATTTTTTAGTCGCCTTTATTTTATTTTCGATCACCTTTTGTATTTCGACAAACGGCACTATCGCTATAGCACATCCTAAAGCAATGAGCCATTGTTTCCAGTCAAGCGTTACCGCACCAAACCAAGTATTTAAACCGGGAATCAATACTACAGCTAACAAAAGTACCGCACCTAATAAGAAAGATAAATTGAGTACCTTATTGGTAAATAAATCCTTATGAACAACCGTTCTATTGGCACTACGCATGTTATATGAATGGAACAATTGAATAAATCCAAGTGTTAAAAATACCATTGTTGAGGCAATCTCTGGCGAACAAAATACAAAGTAACCGATGCAGAAGGCAGTCATACTTAAGACTGTTTGCATAATCCCCTGTATAATGATATCCTTACCCGTCTTGCCCGAGAATAGGCTCTTGCCACGTTGCCTTGGCGGATTATCCATTATATCGTTTTCGGCTTTTTCCACGCCTAATGCTAAAGCAGGCATTGTGTCGGTAATAAGGTTAATCCAAAGTATCATAACCGGAGTTAAAAATATTATATTCTCTCCGACTATTGAACTCAATATCAATGTTGAGATGAATAAACAAAGAACTTCGGCAATATTCGCAGAAAATAAAAATTGAACTGCCTTGGATATATTGGTATATATCTTACGTCCTTCCTCAACAGCTCCAACTATGGTTACGAAGTTGTCGTCTACCAAAATCATATCGGAGGCGCCCTTAGAAACATCTGTTCCGGTGATGCCCATTCCTATACCTATATCGGCATTTTTGATAGCAGGTGCATCATTTACGCCGTCGCCGGTCATTGCTACGACTTTGCCCTTAGATTGATATGCTCGAACAATTCTAACCTTGTTTTCGGGACTTACTCTTGCAAATACCGAATATTCTTCGATACATGCGAAGAATTCTTCATCGCTCATCGAATCGATCATCGCTCCGCTCATAACCTTATCGCCCTTACGCTTAATGCCAATCTCTCGAGCAATGGCGGATGCTGTAACCATATGATCGCCCGTAATCATTATAGGTCTGATTCCAGCTTTGAAACATTTTTTAACGGCTTCCTTGACTTCTGCTCGAGGCGGATCGATCATACCGACTAAACCAATAAATATTAGCTCATTTTCGATAATAGACTTATCACAGCTAACATCATAAGTCATTGCAGAACCTAAAACTCTCAATGCTCCATCGCCAAAAGACATATTTACGCTCGTAATATTATCGATATCAGCCTTAGTGATATCACGGACTGTACCGTTGTCGAGAATCTTAGTGCATCTCGATATCAATATATCGGGAGCACCTTTGACATATGCAACCTTTCCGTTTGAAGTATCGTTATATGTCGTCATTAATTTGCGAACGCTATCAAACGGTATCTCATCAAATCTCTTATTCTCAACAAGCACTGTATGATAATCGTATCCGTACCGCTCACCGAATGCAACAAGCGCCGTTTCGGTAGGATCACCGAACAATCCGTCGGGTGTCTTTTGAGTATCGTTACATAACATCAAGGCTTTAACAAGCATGTCGGTATCCGAATTCTTTATAACTTCATCTGCATTTATCGTATTACCGATCGTATACAGTTTTTTGACGGTCATTTTGTTAAGCGTAAGCGTACCTGTTTTATCCGAACAAATAATCTCACAACTGCCCAATGTTTCGACAGCAGGAAGATTACGAATAATGGCGTTTTTCTTACTCATACGCTGTACACCGAGTGCTAAAACTATGGTTACAACAGCAGGAAGTCCTTCGGGAATAGCTGCAACCGCTATCGCAACCGCGGTCATAAAGCAACTCAGTATTTCGTCCATAATATGTTCGCCGTCGGTGATTATTCCTCGGATAAGCGATACTGCAAAAATAACAAATGCTACCGCCAATACGATAACCGATATGATCTTGGCAGTCTTGGCAAGTTGTTTTTGTAACGGAGTCGTTTGCTCGTCTCCTGTAAGCATACCTGCAATTTTACCGACTTCGGTATTCATACCTACATTAACGACAACGCCTACCCCTCTACCGTAACTGACGGTACCTGTACTGTACGCCATATTAACTCTGTCACCTATTGGTGCTTTTTCGTCCACAATAACGTCGGCATCTTTATCGACAGGAACAGATTCACCGGTAAGTGCCGATTCCTCTATTTTTAGCGAAGCGGTTTCTATAAGCCTTAGATCGGCAGGTACATAGTCACCTGCTTCCAAAACAACGATATCACCTTCAACTAATAATTCGCTCGGTAGTTTGACAAGCTCTCCGTCACGAAAAACTTTACTTAGAGGTTTATTCATATTCCTAAGTGCTTCAAGCGAATTGTCCGCTTTTACCTCTTGGACGGTACCTATGACGGCATTCAGTATTACAATAAAGAAGATTATACCGGAATCTATCAAATCGGTATAATCTCCGCTTTTTTTACCACTCACTATCGCTAATACCGTAGAAATAACGGCTGCAATAATGAGAACTATAATCATTACATCCTTGAATTGACTAAAAAATCTACCCAAAAGTGTTTTCTTTTTACCGGCATCGAGTTCGTTTTTCCCATCTTTTTTTAAGCGACTTTCGGCTTCGACGGAAGTTAATCCGTCTTGACTCGTTCGATGATCGGTCAACACTTGTTCGATAGTTTTGGAAAAACCTTTCATATTCCTACTCTTTTTTGTCGTTAATCGTTTTAGTCATTACGACAGACTTAACTTCATATCCTAACGATTTATAAAAATCGTATGCACAGGAATTAGCATACCAACAAGTTAGTTTAACATAGTCAACAGCTAAAGACTCGGCTAATTGTTCGATATATTCGATAAGCGCTCTGCCGATTCCTAATTGTCTATAGCTTTCCGATACGAAAATATCGGTAATTTTTATTGTTTTTGCGGGTTTTGCATTTACGGCACGAGGTCTGTCTTCTACATTAAACACGGCAAGTCCTGCCCTTACTCCGTCAATCTCGGCTACAAGCACAGCTCTATTAATATCCGCAAGCAAATTCTCAACATAAGATACGCCAAATGCTCCTTCGGCGGAAACGAATAAGTCGGGGAGTAATGCAACATGATAGTCGCACAACTCCGTCAACATTTCACTGATAGTCGGTATATCGCTATTATCGGCGTATCTAACTAAAATCATACTCTATAAGGCTTTTTTAGTTCTTCTACTAAATCAAGTATTCCTTGTACGGCACCGTCAACGGGCATCGTGGTTTTGATACTCTTATCTCTTGTAGAAACCTCTACTACATTCTCCGCCAAATTCTTGGGGCTGACTACAACTCTTACGGGTGAGCCGAATAAGTCAGCATCGGCAAACATCGAACCTGGACGAATATCTCTATCATCCAATAATACGTCTGCATGTTTAGAAAGTTCGGCATATAGGTCGTTAGCGACCTTGCTGACATTTTCATCATCTGCACGTAAATTACAAATTTCGATTTCCCAAGGCGCTATCGTTATAGGCCATATAGGACCGTATTTATCGTGACTTTCTTCGCAAATGGACGCCATAAGTCTACCTACACCGATACCGTAACAACCCATAATAGGATATTGAGGTGTGTTATTTTCGTCAATATAAGTTAGGTTCATACTCTTGGAATACTTGGTACCTAACTGGAAAATATTACCTATCTCGATACCGTTACTAAGCTTAATGGTAGGTTTACCGCACTTAGGACAAATACCGCCGTCGATAATCTTGGCAACGTCGATAAAGTCGACATTTCCAAGGTCTCTTTCGATTTCAAGTCCTACATAGTGATAATCGGTAACATTCGCACCGCATACCATATTGACACCGCCCTTTATCGAGCTATCGTAAATAACGGTAGCCTTAGTGTTAAGATCGACAGGTCCGATAAATCCTGCGACTATATCGGAATCGGTTATTTCTTTTGCCTTATATATCTCACCCTTTACGGCATTACGAAGTTTGGTTTCGTTAACTTCGAGGTCTCCTCTGATAAATACGATAACATATGAATCATCTGCTGTTTTTTGGTATACAACGGCTTTACATAACGATTTTGCATCCACCTTTAAGAAACGGCAAATATCTTCAATGGTCTTTTGATGAGGTGTGGATACCTTTTCTAAAGGACGACTCTCGCCTGAAGCATTAACGATAACACTCTCGGCACATTCCATATTAGCGGTATATCCGCATTCGGAATCCGAACATATTGCTAATGTATCTTCTCCGACAGGTGTCAAAAGCATAAATTCGTGCGATACATTACCGCCCATCATACCCGAATCCGATTTAACGGATATAAAATTTTTGGCACCGGCACGCTTGAAAATATTTTCGTATGCCTTATGACAGCGCTCGTAATACACCTGTAAGTCTTCGTTACTGGTGTGGAAAGAATAAGCATCCTTCATGGTAAACTCTCTAACTCTAATCAATCCGCCGCGAGGTCTTGCTTCATCTCTAAACTTGGTCTGGATTTGATATATCATAAACGGATATTGGGTATATGATTTAGCTATGTTTTTAACGAGATGAACGGATGCTTCCTCGTGAGTCATACCTAATACCATATCGGAGTCCGAACGATCCTTAAATCTAACCATTTCACTACCGATAGAATAATATCTCCCCGATTCTTGCCAAATGTTTGCGGGCATAACAACAGGGAATAAGACTTCTTGACCGTCTACGGCATCCATTTCTTCACGAATAATATTTTGAATCTTTTTGGAAATTCTTTGTGCAGGGGGTAACAAACTAAAGATACCGTTACCTACATTCTTGATGTATCCGCCTTTCAGCATCAATAACTGGCTCTCGATTGCTATATCTTCGGATACGGCTTTCAATCTTTCACCTAACAGTGAACTTACTTTCATATAAAACTCCTTAAGTTTCTAAATGTTTAGTACAAAACATTTATCCATAATAATATAATTTATTATAGAATAATAAAAACGGTATGTCAACACAATGATGGTTTTTCAATCAAAATCATCATCCGAGAAACATACCGCTATTTAAATGATTTTACCTTTTTTATTTAATTGCTTCGAGTTGCTTCGCTCTTAGTATTTCGATACCTTCTTCGGCTAAACTCATCAATGTAGTCAATTCATCTTTTGTAAATGCTCTACCTTCGCCCGTACCTTGAACTTCAACAAACTTGCCCTCATCATTCATAACGATATTCATATCTACATCAGCCTTAGAATCTTCTACATAGCAAAGATCGAGCATCGGCTCGTTATTAACAATACCTACAGATACTGCGGTTATTTGATGTGCAATGGGATTTTCGGTAATTAAACCCTTTTCAAGCCACTTTTTAATGCCAAGCTGTAATGCAATCCAACCACCGGTAATAGATGCTGTACGTGTACCGCCGTCCGCTTGGAGAACATCGCAATCAATCCATATGGTCTTTTCGCCTAATTTCTTGTAATCAACCGATTCTCTAAGGCTTCTACCTATCAATCTCTTGATTTCGGTCGCTCTTCCGTCGGGCTTAATGGTGTCTCTTTTCTTTCTCGACAAAGTGGATGATGGTAGCATTGCGTATTCCGCAGTCAACCATCCCTCGCCTGTACCTACTAAGAACGGCATTGTTTGATTATCGAGCATTGCAGTACATAATACAGCCGTTTTACCCCATTTAATCAAGCAGGATCCGCCCGTAGTTTCGGTGAAGTTGGGAATAATTTCAATGTTTCTCAATTCGTTAAGTTGTCTTCCGTCAAATCTCATTAATATTACCGCCTTTTTAATTATTTATGTATTTGTCCATCAAAATAGCCTCGACTATTTCGTTGATAACTCCTTTATATGCATCATCCAAAACAATAGATAGTCCTTTTACCCTCGAATCGGTAAATGCGTTAGTCTGCTTATTGAATACCCGCTGGTTAAGCCTAACGCGACGCATAAGTTCAAGTTGTTGTTCGTCCTCTTTTTTACGCAAGTCGCCGTCGGACATAACAGTCAACGTTTCGGCAAGCTTTTTATAAGCACGTTCTTTATTTTTAAGTTGCGATCTCTCGTCTTGACACGTTACTACCACTCCGGTAGGAAGATGTGTCAATCTAACCGCAGTTTCCACTTTATTGATATTTTGACCGCCTTTACCGTGTGCAAGGTAAATATCTACCCTTACATCATCGGGATTGACCTTAACCGTGTTTGAAGTGAATATCTCGAAAACCTTAACCTCTACAGTTTGCGGTTTAACATCGTACAACTTATGAACGCATGTTGCACTATCAAGATACATCAACGCGTTTTTACCCTCGACATATATCGTAAGTCCTTCCCTTGACACGGTTAATCCGCAACGCTCGGCATAAAAAACATACATTTTAACAAGTTTATCGGCAAAAACGGAATCGTTACCTAACGGCTTGAATTCAATACGTAGTTTTTGAACTTCACCGCCCTCGGGCAGTAATAACGATAACAGTTTTAATATATTTTTATGCTCCACTTGTCTGAGCTCGTCCATTATCTCGGCATATACCGCTTTTTCATCACTGTCTGCATTAATAACCAATGTCGCTATACGTCTTTCTTCGTCAAACGCATCGATCAAACTTTCTCTTGCCGAACATATATCGTCAAGTTTCTCTCGTCTTTTAGATAATTCCTTGGTTTCTCGTATATCCGCAAGCACTTCGGGAGAATTCAATCTATATTCTATTTCTTTTAATTCTTCGACAAAACCCGCCGTCTTGTCAATCAATAAATCAATATTCTTCATCTTGTTTATTATAACACGACATTTCCTTCTTGTCTATAAGCAAATTTTATTTTTTATATCAAACAACCTAAATAAATCTTTTATCCTGTGAAATGTAGGTAAAAAATGATACAATTATGCGCTTTTTAATATATTTTTATAAATAATTGTTGTATAATATATTCGATATGAGGTTTCTAATCACAAAAAACATTAACGAAATAGTTTTGTCATCACACTCGAGAGTTTGTAAAACCGAAAAGTTTACAAGAGAACACTCGAGATTTTTGGGTTCGGATAGATTTATTTCTCAGTTCGCCGAAGGAATACTGCTTGACGGAAAGGCTTTTAAATATTGTAAAGAACATAATATTCCGACCGCTAAATTATCCACCATCGATGGCGAATACACCTTATATATCCGCTTCGGATTCTCTGTAAGCGACGCAGAAAGCGACGATTTGATTTTTTACGCCTTCGAGGATAAATCGCCCGTCAAACGCAAAAACGACATATCTCTTATTAATTATATCGATTTTCACGATAAACTTGAGTTCGCTCTCGACGCAATAGAAAATTCATCGGGAGAAGCAAGTCAAATCATTGATAAAGACTTCAAAAAACTGTATTCCGTTTTTAACTCCGATCAAGTCAATTTCCCTCTCCTTAATAAAGAACAGTTGAAACTGATCGAGATTGAAAATAATAACGTACTCGTTCAAGGCGTTGCCGGTAGCGGTAAAACCAATGTATGTATAGACAAAATTATTTATACCGCTTGTAGAGGCTATAGCGGTAAAACGCTGTACACCACCTTTTCAAGAGGTCTTCTTGTAGATACCATTCAAAAAATCAATGCATTCAAGGATAATGTTCGTGCCTTTGTAAGTGCTTACCGCTCGAATAAAGTCTTTTTTATAGACGATAATAAGAGAAAAGCGGTTGAAAATCATCTCGGCTTATTTCTAAACGTTGACGTCGAAAAAATTCCCGAAGAACTCGAAAGAATACTCTATTATCTCGATAATAAAGTCGATTTCTTTTTGCTATCCGACCTATATCCTAATAAAGATAACATTACACTTGCTAACGAGGATTTCTTTGTAAAAGAATTCGGGAAAATGCTAAATACTCGTCTATCGGGTAAATTTGCTAAAGTTGCACATCTATCAATCGAAGTCGTTTATAAAGAAATATACGGAATGATATTCGGTGCTTCGAGACATGACGATTATTCCGTTATTTCATTAGCCGAATATACCGAACTAAGACGAGATAGTTTTTCACCGTATATATGCGAAGTCATATATTCGTTAGCTTTGGACTATAAAAAGTTTTTAGCTCAAAACAATGCCGTCGACTATAATATTATATCGAGAGAACTGATCGAGAGGCAATCCGCTACCTATTCTTTGACCGTTATAGACGAGGTGCAGGACCTAACCGAAATCAATCTCGCTCTACTCAAAAAAATGTCTCGCCGTATGTTTTGCGTGGGCGATGCATTACAAATGATTAATCCCTCTTACTTTAGTTTCGCGTACCTAAAACGGTTACTTTATGAAGAAAACTCCATAGCGGTATCTACACTAAAAAACAATTACCGTAATACCGAAAGAATAACCGAAGCAATCAATAGATTAAGTGAGTTGAATATAAGTAAATTCGGCGTGCATAACTTCGTTTTAAGAGGAGAAAGTATCGAACAAGGCACAAAAACGGTCACAATAAATTTCACCGCCAAGAAATTTGCAGAGCTTGTTCACAAAGAAAAACTCGATAACTTCACCATTGTAGTAGCATCTATTAAACAAAAAGAGGCTCTACGACGTGTGCTTAAGCGTCAAGAAATACTTACCGTTTCGGAAATAAAGGGATTGGAACGTGATACCGTATTGCTATATAACATTTTATCCGATAATATCAACAAGTGGAGTGCATTGGATAGAACGGATATAAATAGAAAAAAAGCCGACGAAAACTCGGTATATCGCTATTATTTCAATTTATTATATGTAGGTGTATCGCGTGCAAAATACAATTTGTTTATTGCCGAACAAAAGCACGTTCCCCTATTCGACGACTTCTTTAACGGATTTTTCGACACTTTATCGGAACAAAATGCAATAGAAAAATTGGCAGAAATCGTAAGCAAGAACGAACTCGATACCGACGAACTATTAGATAGAATTAACGAATTTGTTCGTTTCGGTCAATTCGACAATGCAAGATTCACCGCAAATAAACTCGAGGATGATTCAATTAGGCGTACAAGTCTTGTTAAGATAGACATCAACGAAAAGTACATTCAAAAAGGTAACTATAAACAAGCCGGAATCGCATTTTGGGAGGCAGGTATTACCGACGAGGCTAAGAAAATGTTCAAGATGTCGGGCGATGACGAACTTATACAACTGATTGACGAATGCGAAGGCTTGGGCGAAGGCAAACTGAATACCGACATAGTGCGTTTCTATCCCGAACTATCTGGTAATGCTGTCGCAAGAAATATCATTCTCGACACATTAAAAAGAGATTCAAAAGCACTGAAAAACGATTTAGTAACACTTAAAAATATATTTAACTCATCTAAGGAGAAGAAAAATGGAAAGAAATGATGAAATACTTCAACTAACGGAAGCATTTAGAGAATATAGAGATATGCTTGTTCCGCTAAAGGATAGCTTATTTTCTTTCGCAGATAATTACGAATCGGTAAAATCAAATATTGTTAGACTTAATAACGCTTTCGACGGCGATATTCAAGGCAAACTTCAAATGATTATGAACAATTTGAATAGTCAAGCTCAAAAAGCAAACGACTTGGCTACAAGAATTGATCAATTCGTCGGACTTACAAATAAGTATGTGAGCGAAACAGAAAAAGTCTTTAGTATGTTTGCTAACCTTGAAAACAGTTTAAAAACTGTTAACGATCTCGAAAAACGCGCTGAAGATACAATAGAAAGAATCGACGCTATTGCCGAAGAAAAGAAAAAAAGCTACAACCTCACACAATTACAAAGATCATTGGAAAGTTATAACGCAAACATCCAAACGGTAAGCGAATTCATCAATAAAGATGTCGCTAAGGTTATGACCGACAATAGCAAGAAACTCGAATCTATCAAAAACAGCACCGATTCTGTGGAAAAATCGTTGGCAGATGAAGGCAAAACCTTACAAGAACTTACAAAAACATATTCGGAAACAAATACATTGCTTAGAAACTTAGTTGAAAAGAACGATGTCAATGAAGAATATTTGTTCGATATTCTCGATCGTTGGGCTGAGTCAAGACGTGTTAAAACTAAAAAATAATGGATAGTCAATTTTTAAATCAACTATATAAATATATCAAGGAAGATAATGTAAAGGGATTCGACGCCTTGATAACCGATAGACTACTCAGTTTAAAACTGGGTAGATTTCCTTTACTTTCATTAATGTATCTCAATAAGAGTTATTCACTTTTGGCTAAGTACGAAAACAGGCTAAAAGAAGTAACGGATGCTGACTATATAAAAGATGATGAACCTCAAGCTATCTATAACGATTTTAAAAACGTTGTAGGTAAAGCTATGAGATTTTATCTTTCCGACCGCACTGTGGAACCTGAAGAAATGCTTGCTATTATGGGTTCTTCCCAAAAACTCGAAAACGAATGGCTTACCTTCCAACGCTATCCCTCGTCCATCGAAAACATAAAAAAGATTTATCAACTCAATTTCGATCAAACAATTACCGTTACGAGAATGGAGATAAACTTACCCAAAATCAAGATAAAAGGCAAGAAAAACAATATGTTTAACGCTTTTATCGTTATATCTTTGGTAGTTGCTTTATTATGTGCAATTTCAATCACAACGATATGCGAAATAATCGGTTTAGGCACTGCCGAAAAACCTATTAAGGCGGACAACATAGAGATAATTAACGGTAATGCAAATAAAAACTTCATATTGAGTGACAATTTATCGATAAAAAACGAACATGTCGAAACGATAAATTCTTTAGACGGGAACGAAAAGATTATATACCTAAGTTCGCTTCCGTTTATTAAAACACTTAACGGTACACTTAAGAACGTGACCTTTGTTATCGATGGCGAGCTTGAAGCTAAAGATATCCATACATCGGTTATTCAGACAAATAATGGTTCTTTAGAAAACGTAAAAGTGATTATTAACGCGTCTATTAACGAAGTCGATACCGAGAACGATCTATATATTTCCGCATTAGTGGGCGAAAATAAAGGTACTATTAGCGACTGCACTGTCACGGGAACAGTCACTCTTATAGGTAATGCACAAGGAAATGCTTACTATTCGTCAATTGCTTCTATTAATGACGGCGAGATAATGAACTGCACCGTTAAAGATGGTTCGATTACTGCCGAAAACGTAGACCTTGCAGGTTTGGTAATCGACAACAATGGCGGAATTTACAGTTCAACAAACAAAGTCGATATTTCACAAAAAGAGACAGTTGCTTTTGAGGACGAAGATTTAGGTTGGAACCCCAATTGTGCAGGTATTGTGATCAATAATTACGGAACAATAGAAAGATGTATCAATGAGGGGAAAATTGAAGCATATTCGGTTACCGATAAAAACTATCAAATATTGATTGGAGGTTTAGCAATCAATAATACAGGTAGCATAAGCGACTGCACCAATAAAGGTGATGTCAATGCTTATTCGCCAAACTGCTCGGTATATGCGGGCGGGTTGGTTGCAACTAACGTACAAGAATACAATCAAGCCACCGCTTCATTTATATTCGGGACCATAGAAGATTCCCGTAATTACGGATATATCTACGCTAAAGTTACCGGGGAAGGAGAAAAACCAATATACGCCGGAGGTCTAACCGCTATCAATCAAGGTAATATTCAAAATACTGCAAACGGCGGAAAATTGATAGTTTTCACCGTTAAAGGTTCTTTGATCGTAGGCGGATTATCCGGTTATAATTCCGCTTATACGCTTAATAATTATACCTCTTACGGACAAATACAAGGCTGTCGTTCCGAGTGTGCTATAGTTGCTACCGTGGGAACAAAGCAAAGTTTTATCGGCGGATTGGTGGGCGATAACGCAAGTCTCTTGACACAATGTTTCTCACTTGCCGAAGATTTCACAGTTATAGATAATAATGAACCTGCCGAAGAAGGCGATTATTCGCACGCCGTTTTCTTGGGTTCAGTTGTCGGAGTTAACGAATTATACTTTTCAATAAGCGGTTATTCTTCCTTTACGTCTAACAATTATGCACTGCATACAACGGATGAAATGAAAACAACAGGTGTATTCGTATATTCGAACAATATCATTTCGTCACTAACGGATACATTGAATTACTCTTATACCGATAGAGATGCAATGATAAACGAACTAAATGAAAAAGGTTGGTACTGGGAATGATAGAAAAACTAATTAAAAATGCAAAATATATCGGAATAGGCTTTTTCAGTCTCGATTTACTCTTCCTCATCTTTACTGCGGTATATATTACGTTAGCGATTAAAGGAATTATGTCTGTAGGAATATGGTTTATCGTAATTTCTTCAGTAATGCTTGTGCTTAATTTAGCATTTGCCGTCCTATCCATTAAGTTAAAAAATAGAAGCAATTTATAAGAGGTGCGTATGATTATTGGCGAAACGGTATCGATCATTATAGATCACAGGAAGGGAAGCGTTGACGATAATGGAATTTATTATCCGATAAACGTAGGTTACATAGAAGATAATTTCTGCCAAAACGGTAAAAGACGTGTTTATT
The DNA here is from genome assembly GCA_964391805.1 of uncultured Christensenellaceae bacterium. Classification (GTDB taxonomy): domain Bacteria; phylum Bacillota; class Clostridia; order Christensenellales; family CAG-1252; genus RUG14300. The sequence continues at coordinate 158,225 of CAYMNK010000002.1, forward strand.
TATTGGGAGTATACAGTCCGGTAGATAGTTATACGGGTGAATTCTTAGGTTATATTAGGTCAAAAGGCGACGAAGATAGAATAGTATGCGGTAATTTTCAAGAGCAATTTTCGGACGACCAAATTTTATCGCAAATTGACTTTATAGATAAATACTGCACAGTCGAAAGACCTATAAATATTTAACTATGAAACTGATCGAAATTAATTCGTGTTTAGGTATTTCAGTAGGACAAAATAAGCTTCTACTCCATAGTCACAAAGCACCTTGCATAGAAGCAATGGCCAAACACGGGCATTCGTTAAAGCGGATTCCCTTATCGTTATACACAGTAACGGAATCAAGCGAAAACCATATCAAACTAAGGTTTTCTGGTGCAATGTGTTTGTGTGAAATGGAGTTAAGACAAGAAAAAGATAGACTAACCATCAATTATTCCGCAAATGCCGAACAGTTAATAATATCGCTAAGCATTCCTAAAGATGTATTATTATATTTCGATAGTTACGCCCTCAACGGAAGAAAATTCATCAAAGCAAAAAACGGTAAATCGGTAAAAATAAAAACATTTTTGAGTAAAATTAGTAGCGACGGACGTGATAAGGTATATCTCGAAAAACTCCCAACCGAAATAATGTCATCAAATGGATTAAAGTATATATGCGATTCGGAACCATTATCAATAGATGCCGAATATGACAAGAGTCTTTCGATTATAACGAACAACGGAAAAGGATATATAGTTATAGAATTAAGTAAATAATGAAAAGGACGATGATAAAGGCATTGTCCTTTTTTTTGCAAGGAATTAGATACCGACGCATTGCGTCGCCCTACGGGTTCGACTACAGACTTCGTCTTTCGCTCAGTATGACATTTGATGGTGTAGTGCTACTCATAGTTCCTTCGCTCAGTATGACAGGACGGAAAGCAGTATGACGGCGGACGAGAATGACCTTTGATGGTGAAGTGCTATTCTAACGCTCAGTATGACATGAAAAAAGGGACTGCGATTAGTCCCTTTTTATATGCTTGGGGTTAGCCAAGATTATTATTTTCTGGAATCCAATTCTTCCTTTCTCTTCTTAGCATCCTCGATGATCTTGGGGTTAGCGGAAGAAGGAACTTCTTGATACTCGGCAAACTTCATGGTAAATCTACCTCTTCCTTGAGTCATAGAACGAAGGTCGGTAGCATATCTGAGCATTTCAGCTTGAGGAATGCTTGCGGAAATGATTTGTCTACCATTCTTTTGCTCGGTGAACTTAATAGCACCACGACGCTTACTTACGTCACCTAATACGTCGCCCAAGTATGAAGCAGGAACGGAAATTTCTACGTCCATGATAGGCTCTAAGAAGTAAGGACCTGCAGCCTTAACACCTTCGTCGTATGCCAACTTAGCTGCGGAGATGAATGCGATTTCCTTACTATCTACGGGGTGATACTTACCATCGAATACGGTAGCCTTGAGGTTGATCATAGGATAACCTGCCAAAACGCCAGTCTTAACAGCTTCACGTAAACCTTTTTCAACTGCGGGGATAAATTGACGAGGAATTGCACCACCAACAACTGCGTCTACGAATTCGAACACGCCGTCTTCGGCACCCGGCTCGAAACGAACGGAACATTGACCGAATTGACCTGCACCACCGTTTTGCTTCTTATGTCTACCGGTTGCTTCAGCAGATCTGTGGATGGTTTCTCTATAAGAAACGCGGGGTTCTCTCAAAAGTGCATCGAGGTTATATTTATTCTTAACTTTCTTACAGATGATCTCTAATTGAGTTTCGCCTAAACCTTGTAATAATGTCTCGTTGGTTTCGGCATTCTTCTCTACGCGAGCAGTGCTTTCTTCGTCAAGAATCTTATAGATAGCGGAGATAACCTTTTCTTCATCGTCCTTCTTAGCCGCGTTAACTGCCAAAGAGATAACAGGCTCGGGGAACGGAATAGCATCTAATACAACCTTATTTGCGGGATCGCAAAGGGTGTCGCCGGTCTTGGTGGATGTTAATTTAGCAACAGCACCGATATCACCGGTATTGAAGCCGTCTACCATATCTTGTTTCTTACCACGGATGCAGTAAATGGATGCGCAACGCTCTGATTTTTCGCTTGCGGAATTCAATACGTTGTCACCGGAATTGAGCTTACCGCCCATAACCTTGAACATCAAAAGTTTACCTACGAACGGGTCAACGATGGTCTTAAATACTTGAGCGGAGAAGTTCTCTGTCTTAGCCTTAGGAGCGGGGATAATATTAACGATATTATCTAAAAGATTGGTGATAGCTACGTTTTGAGTAGCGGAACCGGCGAATGCAAGGATAACTGCAGCATTTTCAACTGCAATTCTAATACCTGCCAATACGTCCTCTTCGCAGAGATCCATATCTTCAAAATATTTTTCCATTAATTCGTCACTTTGCTCTGCTGCTAACTCTACGAGTTGTTGACGAGCTTCGTCATAAGCATCTTGATGACTTGCGGGAATTGCAATTTCGTTACCATTCATATCGTACGCCTTAGCATTCAATACGCTGATGTAACCTGTCATCTTCAAGTTCTCAACAATAGGAATTTCACATGCGCATACTGTCGGGAAGTTGCTATGAATGTCCTCAATAGTTGCCATGTAATTAGCATTTTCTTTAGTTACTGCGTTTACGAAAAGGATGCTGGGAAGCTTACGCTCGCTTACCATTTCAAGTGCCTTCTCACAACCAACGGACATTGCACCGCTCGCTTGGGTAACGATTACAGCGCCGTCTGCTACATGCAATGCGGAAACAACCTCGCCCTCAAAGTCGAAGGAACCGGGAGTATCCAAAATATTAATCTTATGCTCTTTCCAAACGGTATAACCAAGACCTAATCCGATAGAAATCTTACGACTGATTTCTTCGTTATCGAAGTCCATCGTCGAGTTACCATCGTCAACACGACCGAGTCTATCTATTGTCTTACCGTTAAACATCATGGCTTCGGCAAGAGAAGTCTTACCTTCACCGGAGTGACCTATTAAAGCCACGTTACGAATTGAATTAGTTTCAAAAACCTTCATTATACTACCCCTTGGATATTATTAACCTTTTTATGGCTATTATAATATTACAATATAAATTGATTTTTATCAACTAATTTTTTGCTTAGAACCGCACTTTTTTGTAAATTTTTTATTTTTAAAGTGATTTTTACCGTTTTTTACAATGACTTCAACCCTTATATGGTGTGTTTTTCGGTATATGTCGGTTTATTTTTAGCTCTTACCGTACATATTTATTTCTCAAAATGAATAACATTTGATAAAACTATTTATATTATGGGGGCTTTTATGATTGGCTTTTTCGATAGCGGTAAGGGTGGATTGACAACTTTAGCGGAATGTGTAAGGAAGGGATTTAGAGGTGAAGCGGTGTATTTCGCGGATTATTCTAATGCGCCGTTTGGTAATAAATCAGTTGCAAATCTTTGTCAAATTGCCGACGATTGTTTGGATAAACTTCACTCAATGGGTGTCGATCTTTCGGTTTGCGCCTGCAACACGCTAAGTTCGGTATGCAACTTCGCGGGAAAAAACGTCATTCCGCTAAGAATACCTTTCGAACTTGTAGAAAACTTTTCGGATTGCCTATTTTTAGGAACGGTTAATTCGGTAAACGCTCTGCCAAATTGGTTTTATGCAATGGGTGGAAAAAGCAAAGCATTGCCCGAACTTGCTACAATGATTGACTCTAATTCGACGGAAATCGACGCGTATTTAGAGTCGCAAATTTTGGAACACGCTCATACAGTCATTTTGGGCTGTACTCATTATGTTTTTTATAAAGATAAAATCAAACACCTAACACAGGCAAAAGAGGTTTTGTCGGTTAACGAGGGCGTGCATGTCAAGCTTCGCCCTCTCCACGGACGAGATTTAACCGTCTATTTCCAAAAAGAAAAAGCGGACGAATATACCGCCGCTCTACATTCTTTGGCTATAAAGCCGATTATAAAAACATATTAACTAAATTAGGCAAAACCTTTTAAGTACTTCTTCTATTTTCTCAACACGCTGAGTAAATTTTTTATTGTCAACCAGTGCCAATTTTACACCTAACCAACTCGGCCTGACCATTTTGGGATTATCATCCTCGACATTGAAAAGAAAATAATCTAAAAGTTCGTTCAATTCGTTCCTAAGTTTGGCTTCGATCTTGTTATCGCCGTCAAGTTCCCTACGAATATCCTTAACTATCGAATAAATCTCATTCGCAGCAGCCGTACTGATACTGGTTGCCAATTCGCTATCGGTGTCCTCTTGGTCAACTCCTTCGTTATATAAAAACACCTCTCTAAATGCCAATCTATAAGGATTGAAAACAACTTTACAAAACTCCGAGTACGCCGATTTAGTATCCAAATCGGGATACAACTGTTTGAGTACGTTATCAATCGTTTGAGTAGTTTTGGCAAACTCATAGATTAGTTTGGTCACAAAAGCAACTATGCCCTTTTTACTTTCAGGCAAACGGAAAAAGTATTTGCCATCCTTTTGAACGATGCACTTCTTAAGCAATTTTTCGTAATTGATGGTCTTATAACACTCCGAAACGGTAACACGAAGATCGGCATTATAGGCTATAAGTTTGAGTAAATCTTCGAATTTACCTCCAATCATCAATATATTGGCATCTATAACCGATTGAACGGCACTATCAAATAATAAAAACTCTTCGTCTCTATTTAGATCCATAATCTTTTCACTCCGTATTTCTTAGATATTATGATTATATTACATTTTTTATAATTTTTCAATCCTTTTATTGTAATTTAACAAATAAACCGAACCATTTTATCATAATAATTGCTTACATACTTTACAAATGACACTATATGTAACTTGAATTGTTATAATTGCATCCGAATACCACAATATGTAGTAATTTTTAAAAAAATATCAAAAAAGTCTTGTTTGTCTATATCAATCTGTGTTACAATTAAAATATATACGCAAGACAAGGGGCAACAACATGGAAAACGATCTTATTGAAAAGCTTATGATACTATATCTGCTTGATAGAATGGAAGTTTCTTTGGTAGAAGAAACTCTTTTAGCCATTTGCTGTACAGACAATGAATGGATGCCGTATATGAATTGCATCGATGCTTTAAGTAAGCTCAAAGATTCGGATTTTATCCACAGTTCTCAACCAAACGGTAAAGTTATATATAATATCACACCCGCCGGAAGAAGTTGTATTGCCACTTTCTACACAAAAATTCCGCTCTCTAAGAGAGAACAAATAGTAGATTTCGTCAAGAAAAAGAGATTGGAATATCGTAAAAAGCAAGAACTCGATTTCGATTATTATCTCAACAAGGACGGTACATATACGGTTAAGTTAGTAATTGCCGATCCTTCGTCAAGAACAAATATGCTCGAAATCAAAATCGCCGCAGACAGTAAAGGTAACGCAAGGTATGCTTGTAACACTTGGGAAGAGAAAGCGGCTCAAATATACGAATTTTTATACGAAAAATTGTTTGATTAATTATTGGAACCGACGAGGTTCCTTTTTTTATGTTGCGGACGTTGAAGATAAGTTTTTGTTATGGTATCCGCTTTTATGATTTGGATTAAGATACTGCAAGGTGAACCTTGCACTGCTTCGCAGTTCGACTTCAGACTTTGTCTTCCGCTCAGTATGACGGGACGGGCGCTAAAGCGCCGTGACGTCTTTGCTACCGCAAAAGTGAAGTTGTAAAGCCGTGAAGTTTGCCTCGCGACAAGTGAAGTTTTTGCTTCGCAAAGTTGCGGATTGTTTTATCAATGGCGTGATTTGTCGGTAAAAATGTTTTCATTGAGAATTTGAACAAGTTTTGTCTAAGGTGTTTCATTATCGTTAGATTGGTGATAATATGGAATAATTCAGGGGGTAAAATGAAAAACTTTTTCAAAACAATTGCCGTATTCATATTGATAGGTACAAGCGTCTTTTTCGGAATCACCTATTATAAAACCTTCGTTCAAGAAGAAGTTAAAGCCGAAAGCAATAACACAAACAATGGTGTCGAAAGTGTATTAACGCCAAGTGCGCCTTCAATCGATAAAGATGATGAAATAATCGAAGCTCCTACGATTTTTAGGTCGGAACTGCCGAGAAAGGCTACTGTAACAACAAACGGTTTTATAAATAATGTAGGCGGTTACGGTGAAGAAGAATTTAAGGAATATTATAAACTTGCCAATAGATATTTTGTAATTCTTCAATCGACTTCGGATAATTGCGATATAGAATCAAAAGGTAGCGGAATCGCTATCGCCGTGTTCGACCAAACAGGAGAATTGCAATCGGTTTCTTCGCTAAAATCGGATAACACCGAAAAGTATTTGTCTTCTTGTTTGTACGACAACGGCATCATGATTGCGACCTCATCCGCAAATGGTGTAAGCGTATATGCTTATGATTTGAACGGCGGTGTGGATAGACTTCTGCTCCCCATAAAAGCAGACAATTGCATTACATATTATTATTCATCGGGCGTTATTTTGGCTTGTTTTAGCGAGAACGAAGCAAAAATCTTTTCTATAAGCGCATCACTCGGAATCAATTATCAAACATCATTTTCTGCGGAAGGAATGACCAAGCCGATTGCCTTATTCAAAAGCGGTACATTTACACTATTTGCAAACGGCGATAACGGCGGTAGAATATTCAATTTCGAACTTAGCGGAAGTCATTCATCGATCAAGATAAATCGCATACTCGATGTAATTCCTACAAAAGAAGGCTATCTATTAGCCACCATTAGCGGAGGAATGATCTACCTGCAGAGATACTCGTATAGTTTGGAGGCATTGGGGACAGATAATCTTAGTGCCGGGGATAACGCTAAGATCGGAAGTGCCGATAACGGCTATTATGTTATTGTTTACGGCGCAAATAAACAAACTCAAAGTTATTTTCTATGCAATCACTATGATGTGGTTAGCGTCAATTCTACCGATTATCCCGGTTTTACCGACGTAGGTGAAATGATACTATATAACAGTTCTTTTTATTTTAAGGCGGTCAATCGCAAAGGGTGCTCTCTTTACCGCTACGATATTAATGGGCATACCGCAAGCAGTGTATGGGATGAAGACAACACTAACGGACTAAAGTTTTCACTTGACAGCGATCGTATTACCCTATTCTACACATCTCGCTCGGCTGTCGGCGACTACATAAATAATTGGGGCGAAGGCGATGTGTGGATAAATGCAATCGATTACTAAAAATCATGAATAACATTTAAGCGATCATGAATACTAAAGTCATGATCCTTTTATTTTTAGTGGCGGTGCCTTTGATATGCTTGGCTCAAATTCGCATGGAAAAGAATGCAATATCCCTCGAAGTATATATATGGAGTTTTAAGTTAATTACCATCCAAATCGACAAAAAAGCACATATTACCATCAACAGAAAAAGATTCCACAAAAAGAAGACAAAACACAGAATAGTAATATCACCTTTAGTATTCACTTCCCTTGGTCTCAAATTGTTTATCCAACTCAACGCGGATTCGGATGCGTTCGCTAAGGCTCTAATCCAAGGGATAGGAATATGCCTAAAAAATTACGGAAAACTATGGGTGATAGATACTAATAATCCTTCTGTTTCATTGTCGTTGTACGGAAAATTCACGGTTTTTAAAATATTATCCGCCGTTTTGACTAATACTAAGGTTGTAAGGAAAAAAATAAAATGAATGATACTGAATTATTTTCTATAATGGTAAACAACCTAAAAGAACTTGTGGATTCGGACACCGTAATCGGTAAAGAAATTACTACTCCGAATAATAGTTTGATTATTCCAATCTCAAAGGTATCGGTAGGGATAGTTTCGGGAAGCGGAGAATCGATGGAAGGCGTGCTAAAAAAGGGGTTTCAATCTGCCGGTGGAGGCGGTGCAGGTGGTTCGGTAGTCCCGCTTGGATTTTTGGTGATGAACGACACCAATACAAAATTTATAGCTATCGATAAGGAAGAAAACAGCAAATGGACCAATCTAATAAATTCGGCAATAGATCTTCTAAAACCTACGAAATAGTCAGGTTCACCGCCCTTTTGTTATTGTTTTTAATTGTCTCGGTCGTTGCATTGTCCGCAAGCGTTACCTCTGCGTCTGCCGAGGATATAACCGCTATCAACAGCGGTTCTTCTTTTATCGTTATCGAAAAGAATAGCGGAAGAATATTGGCGGGGAATAACATAAACGCAAGAATGGAACCTGCAAGTACAACCAAGATATTGACGGCTATATGTGTGCTTGAAAACTGCAATATTGAAGATTACATCTCTATTCCTAAGTCTGCAGAAAATACGGACGGTTCGTCCATCTATCTAAAATGCGGTGAAAGATGGAAAATAAAAGATCTTCTGTACGGACTGATGCTTCGTTCGGGAAACGATTCGGCAGTTGCCCTATCGTCGATTTTCGGTGTTGAAGATGACTTTGCGGAACTAATGAATTTGACCGCAATTAAGTGCGGTGCTTATTATTCGCATTTTGTCAATCCTCACGGTTTGCCCGACGATAATCACTATACAACCGCTTACGATCTCGCAATGATAACAGCATACGCTTATAAAAACGAGGAATTCAAAAAAATAGTGGCTACCACTCATTACTATTATGATTACAATGGTGAAAGGCGGTGTTTTGTCAATAAAAACAAGCTTCTAAATCAATTCGAAGGGGCTAACGGCGTGAAAACGGGATATACGAAGCGCGCAGGTCGATGTTTGGTTTTCGGAGCCGAAAGAAACGGTATGCAATTAATCTCCGTAGTTTTGAATGAACCTAATATGTGGCAAAAATCGGCATATCTCTTGGAAGAATACTTCACGAGATACGCAATTAGACGAATACTGTCGAAAGAAGATTTTAAAGCGGTTACAGTAGACGGCAAGACGGTTTTTGTGCATACCCTTAACGACCTCTGCTATCCAATGACGGATGACGAACTCGATGAAATCGATATTTCTTATACCATCCGCTCTAACCAAAAAACTCTCAAATCTAATACCGAAATTGGTACCGTAAATATAAAAATAGCAAATCGCTTGATTTTTAGCGAAAAAGTATATACAATATAACTATCAAATCAAAAGGTAGTATTGTATATGAGAATTAATAAATATATAGCCGAGTGCGGAATTACATCGAGAAGAGGTGCTGACGAACTTATTAGACAAGGCAAGGTCAGCGTTAACGGTAAAATTATATCCGAGCTGGGCTTGGATATCAATCCCGATGTAGACAGAGTCATCGTTGACGGTAAAAAAATCAGACACAGCAGTAAACACGTTTACATTATGTTCTATAAGCCGAAGGGATGTATTTGCTCCGCTTCCGATGAACATGGCAGGAAAACGGTGTACGATTACCTTAACATCAATCAAAAACTCGCTATTGTCGGTAGACTTGACTATGATTCCGAAGGATTGCTCCTACTCACCAATGACGGCGAAATGGTTAATAAGCTAACACACCCTTCCAATATGGTTCCTAAGACATATTTGGTCAAGACCGAAGGCGAATTTACCGATGACGAAATCAAAAAGCTCAAGGGTAAAGTCGATATTGGCGAAGGTGAAGAAACATCGGGTGCAAGCGTTGCATTACTCGAAAAAGGTGACGGCAAAAGTAAATTGCGCATAACCATTCGCGAAGGTAAAAACCGCGAAATTCGTCGTATGTGCGAAAGCTTAAACAAAAACGTAATATTCTTGAAACGAATAGAGATTGCGGGCGTACGCTTGGGCGGACTCGCAAGAGGCACATACCGTTACTTGACACCTAAGGAAATAGAATTACTCCGCAAGGCGTAATAGTCAATAATATCAAAATTCATAAAGGACAGTGGAACGCACCATTGTTCTTTTTTTTACAGGCGTTATAAAAAAAGGTTGGGATTTTTTTACAAGGATTTAAGATACTGCTCGGCTGTACCTTGGCAGTAACAATAGGTTTTAGTTATTGTATCATCATTTTATAAAATGGAATAAGATTCCAATGCTATGCATTGCCCTGTGGGTTCGACTACAGTCTATCGACTTTCGCTCAGAATGACAATATTGGGCGCTTACGCTTACCGTGATACGGATGCAGATACCGACGCAATGCGTCACTGCTTCGCAGTTCGACTGCGTGTTTCACACTCCGCGCAGTATGACAAATGGTATGTGCGTTAGCGTTCGCAAGATACCAAATTGTTACACAATTTGATTCTCGCTACGCTCGAATTTCGACTACGCTCAGTATGACGGCGAACTCAAAATGACAAGATTTGTCGCTATCGCTTGCCATTATATGGAATCAGATACCGACGCGATGCGTCGCCCTATCGGGTTCGACTACGCTTAGGCTTCGCTCAGTATGACAAAAATGCAAGCTGTGCTTGCGCGATATGTGTCTGACGACACGCGATATAGCTTCGCTGCGATATGTGCCTTTGGCACGCGATATGTTGCTTCGCAACGCCGTGGTTTTTTTAATTGATTTTTTTAACAAAGGAACATATTAATAGTGCAAAATAAAAAGCAAGTGCGAGGACTTGCTTTGGCGGGAGATTACTAATCTCCCCACACACTTGTTATATATTGTTGTCACAATTTGTGAAAGGTTATGCATTATGAGATACTTTTTTTATGCGGATTAGATACTGCAAGGCTGTGCCTTGCACTGCTTCGCAGTTCGACTACAGACTTCGTCTTGCGCTCAGTATGACGGGAGGGAAACCAGTATGACAGCGGACGACTCAGTATGACATCTGACGGTATGTGATTATTGGTTTTGACGGGTGCAACAATTATTACCGAATAAATTACCACCACTCAATAAAAGTGCTAAGGTCGTGAATATCAATACCGTACTGCCGGTATCGTTGATTCCATCCGCTCCTGTAAAACTGAACACCAACAAGAGTATTAAAATAAATAGGATATTGCCATTATTAGTAAACATAAAAACCCCCATATTCGACTTATAATTATTTATTATCCTATGTAAGGTCAAAATAACGCATTGACATTAGATTATATGTGTTTTATTCTTAAAAGGTGAATACATTTAAACTCAATAAGCATGTCGAAAGCCTAATAACATATTATTTACCCGATAGAGATAAACTCGAAAAAATGGGATACCTTTTCTATTTATTCTCCGATAAAACACGGCTAAAAATACTATTCGGGTTGTCTATTAGCGAAATGTGTGTAGGTGATATCAGTTTTACAACGAACCTTAACCGAACTACCGTTTCACATCAGCTGACACTTATGAAAAAGGAAGGTTTGGTAAAATCTCGTAATGAAGGTAAGCTGAAAATATATTCAATTAGTAACCATATACTTACCGAAGTGCTTAAATTGGGAGCGGAGTACATTTTACAGTCGTAATTATATGTGTAAAAAGTATAGGCGTTTCGATAATCAATTTGTATATGGTTATATTACAAATCTTTATGAATATAAAATTAGATACCGACGCTTCGCGTCGCCCTGTCGGGTTCAACTACGCTTAGTATGACATTGATGGGTCGCTGACGCTTGCCTTAATATGGATTTTTTGTAGAAATAATTAGAAAGTAGGTGCAAAATAAAAAGCAAGTGCGATGACTTGCTTTGGCGGGCGCTTACTAAGCGCCCCTACTTTTGTAATATATTATTGTCGTTTTTTATTAAATAGTGTATGCTATGGAAGATTCTTTAGTATGGAATCAGATACCGATGCCAAAGGCATCGCGGCTACGCCGTTCGACTTCGCTTACGCTACGCTCAGTATGACGGGACGGGAATCAATATGACGGCGTAGTATGATAGGAAGGTAATCTTTTTTACTATTTAAGGACTTCGAGCATTTTGAGTCTTTCGAGTAATTTGTCGAGTTTTTCTTTGTTTGCGGAAAGTTTACTCTTTTCGTTATCGACAAGATTTTGAGGTGCCCTTGATATAAAGCCTTGATTATTAAGCATCTTCTCGCCTCTCTCGATTTCTTTGAGCATCTTATCCTTTTCAATAGTCAAGCGTGCAATTTCTTTTTCGGCATCTACAAGGTCACCTAAAGGAATATAGATACTACCTATTGCCGTAACTGCAGATTGAACGTTTTCGGGTATTTGCTCGTTAGTAATGAAATCAATACTCGATACACCTGCAAGTTTCTTGATATAATCTCCGCACTTGGTTACAAACTTTTCGTCTTCGGTTACAAGCATCAATTCAATCTTTTTAGAGGGAATTAATTTAACATCGGCTCTAATATTACGGATAGTACGAATCAATTCCATAATCTTGGCAAATGCGTTTGCTTCCTTATTGTATGCGAACTTTTGTACAGGCTTGGGCCAAGCTTCGAGCATAATTGTTTCGCTTCTATTGGGGAGTGATTGATAGATCTTTTCGGTTACAAACGGAATAATAGGATGTAACAGTTTAAGGATTTTATCAAGAACATATACAAGTACGGTCAAAGTATCGCTCTTTGCCTTAGCGTTTTCGCTGTATAATACGGGTTTAACCAACTCGATATACCAGTCGCAGAATTCGCTCCATACAAAATCGTACAAACGATTGGATGCGTTACCGATTTCATACTTCTCTAAATTCTTAGTAACATCGCGAATAACTCCGTTTAGTCTATTGAGTATCCACTTATCAGCCATGGTTTTCTTAACAGTCATGATGTCGCCTAATTCTACGTTTTCGGCATTCATCAAAACAAATCTCGATGCATTCCATACCTTATTGATAAAGTTACGACAAGACTCAACCTTGGTGTTAGAAAATCTCGTATCGTTACCCGGAGAAATACCGTAAGCAAGAGCGAATCTCAATGAGTCGGCTCCGTAGTTGTCGATAATTTCCAAAGGATCGATACCGTTGCCTAACGATTTACTCATCTTACGACCTTTTTCATCACGAACTAAACCGTGAATAAGAACGTCTTTAAACGGAACTTCGCCCATATGTTCGATTCCCGAGAAAATCATTCTTGCTACCCAGAAGAATATAATGTCGTATGCTGTGATAAGCACGTTTGTCGGATAGAAATACTCGAGGTCCTCGGTCTTATCGGGCCAACCTAATGTCGAGAACGGCCACAAAGCGGAGGAGAACCAAGTGTCGAGAACGTCTTCGTCTTGTTTAAGATGAACGCTACCGCACTTCGGACACTTTTCGGGGGTGGTTTCGGATACAATGGTTTCACCGCATTCGCAGTACCAAGCGGGAATTCTATGTCCCCACCAAAGTTGTCTGGAAACACACCAGTCCTTGATATTATTCATCCAGTTATAATATACGCCCGAAAAACGATCGGGAATAAATCTCGTTTCTTTATTCTTAACTGCTTCGATAGCAGGTTTAGCAAGAGGTTGCATCTTAACGAACCATTGCTGATTTTTACCTAAAATGGTTTCGATAGTGGTATGACAACGGTAACATGCGCCTACATTATGGGTGTATGCTTCCTTCTTAACAAGGAAACCGCCCTCTTCGAGCCTCTTTTCAATGAGTTTACGAGCTTCGAAGCGGTCAAGTCCCGAAAATTCGCCATAGCCCTCTACAACGGTAGCATCGTCATTGAATACGCGAATTTGAGGTAGGTCGTGTCTTAAGCCGACTTCGTAGTCATTGGGATCGTGTGCAGGTGTAATCTTAACTGCACCGGTACCGAAATCGGTCTCTACATATGCATCCTGAACCAACGGAATTTCTCTATTGACAAGAGGTAAAATGAGAGTCTTACCGAAAAACTCTTTATATCTATCATCGTTAGGATTGACTGCAACCGCTGTATCGCCTAATAAGGTTTCGGGACGTGTGGTTGCTACAATAACTTCACCCGATCCGTCCTTGAAAGGATAGCGAATATGCCATAGGAAGGATGCTTGTTCTTCATATTCGACTTCGGCATCGCTTATCGCCGTACCACAACACGGACACCAATTGACAATTCTATTACCTCTGTACATCAAGCCTTTATTGTATAAATGTACGAATACTCTCTTGACTGCCTTGTTACATTTATCATCCATAGTAAACGCAAGTCTATCCCAGTCACAAGAGTCACCTAAACACTTTAACTGCTCGATAATTCTATTACCATATTTTTCCTTCCAAGCCCACGCTCTTTTGAGGAAGCCTTCACGACCTACCGATTCTTTGGTAAGTCCTTCTTTTTTCATAGCTTCTACGATTTTAACCTCGGTAGCAATGCTTGCATGGTCGACACCGGGTAGCCATAAAGTAGAATACCCTTGCATCCTCTTAAAACGAACGATGGTATCTTGTATAGTCTCATTGAGTGCATGTCCCATATGTAATTGACCGGTAATATTGGGTGGCGGAATTACAACGGTAAACGGTTTCTTATTCTTATCCGGTTCCGCATGAAAATACTTGTTATTCTGCCAAAAATCGTAAATCTCTTTTTCAAAAGATGTCGGTTGATAGGTTTTTTCCATTTCCATAACATATCTCCAAGTAAGTTATCTTTACTAAATTATTATACATAAATATAGCAATCAAATCAATTAAAAACACGAAAAAATAACACTGAAAACACGAAAAAGTCTCCAATTTACCAAAACACCTATAAATAATAACCACGATAAAGGTAACTGTAATCAAAAATAGAGAATAAACTGTATTAATTTCAAAACATAGGAGATCATAAACAAAATGAAAAAATCGGTAGCAATTATGCTATTAATCATATTTACGACGTGTTGCTTGGTCGCTTTTGTAGGCTGTAAGGCTAAAGGTGATAATGTGATACGTCTCAACGAAGTTACACATTCGGTATTCTATGCACCGCTCTATGTCGCTATAAACGAGGGCTTTTTCGAAGCGGAAGGAATTCAAATCGAATTAACCAACGGCGGTGGTGCTGATAAAACCATGACCGCAGTTATTTCTAATCAAGCAGATATAGGTTTTTGCGGTCCCGAAGCTGCTATTTATGTATATAACGAGGGGCGTAAGGACTATCCAAAAGTGTTTGCTCAACTGACTACCATGGACGGCTCTTTTCTAATAGGTAGAACGGACGAAAATTTCGATTGGGCGACATCACTAAAAGGTAAAGAAATCATAGGCGGTCGTAAAGGCGGGGTGCCTGCTATGTCGCTCGAATATGCACTTAAACAAAACGGTTATACCATAGGTGAAGACGTCTTTATTAATTATGACGTTCAATTCGATCTTATTACCGCGGCATTCGAGGGCGGTGTGGGCGATTACTGCACCATGTTTGAGCCGTCCGCTTCGCTATACGAGCAAAACGGTAAGGGATATATGCTCGCTTCAATTGGCGTTTCTTCAGGTAAAATCCCATATACTTGTTTTACCGCAACTCAAAAATACTTAAACGAAAATAGCGATAAGGTAAAGTCGTTTGTGAACGGACTGAAAAAGGGCGTCGAGTTTGTAAATACTCATTCCGCATCGGAAATAGCAACCGCCGTTCTACCTTCTTTTACAGGAACCGATTTAGCACTACTTACTAAGGCTGTAGAAAGCTACAAAGAAATCGGAGCTTATTCTGAAAAATTGTCGATAGACAAAGAAGACTTCGACAGACTGCAAGATATAATCATATCGGCAGGCGTATATTCGGTTAAAGCCGACTTCGACAGTATAGTCGATAATTCGTTCGTGAGGTAACAAAATGGATGAAATATTGAGGTTTGAGAGAGTAAGACTGACTTATCACAGCAAAAACGGTGAAAACCTTGCGGTTGACGACCTTGATCTCAAGGTATTCAAAGGCGAATTCTTAGGACTTGTCGGTCCGTCCGGTTCGGGGAAAACAACCATTTTATCGATGTTTGCAGGCATTCTTAAGCCGAGTGCCGGTAAAATAGTTGCCGATTTTGAATTGCGTACCAAGGTCGGTTATATGCTACAAAGAGATCAACTATTTAACTGGCGTACGGTACTTAAAAACGTGCTACTCGGTCTTGAATTAAGGGGGAAAGTTACCGCATCCGATAAGGAGTATGCTATAGAATTGCTCCAAAAATACGGTTTGGGGGACGCTATTAACAAGTATCCTTCTCAACTTTCGGGCGGTATGAAACAGCGTGCGGCGCTTATTCGTACCCTTGTACTAAAACCCGAAATCGTGCTTTTGGACGAACCGTTTTCCGCACTCGATTTCCAAACAAGACTTGCAGTCGGAGAGGATGTCAAGAGAATAATCAAAAACGAAGGACTGACCGCCATACTTGTTACTCACGATATTTCCGAGGCTATATCCATTGCGGATAGAGTCGCCGTGCTTTCAAAAAAGCCCGCCCATGTGAAAAGTATATTCGACACCACACTTAACGGCGGTACTATCATCGAAAAAAGAGAATGCTCGGGTTTTTCCGAGCTGTTCACACAAATTTGGAAGGAGTTAGATGTACATGAAGATGAAAACTTGTTCGATAGAACATCAAAAATATCTAAAAAGGCAACGTAATATCTCTATTATTATTTTGAGCATTCAAATAGGATTGCTTATATTTGCTATCGCTGTTTGGGAATTATTGGCTCGTTATGAGATTATAGATTCGTTCATTACTTCGAGTCCGTCACGAATTTATATCACTTTCGTTAGTCTCGTAAAAGGTAATGACATATGGCACCACATTTCCGCCACATTGATAGAAACTATTATCGGATTCGTTTTGTCTACCGTTATAGGCACTGTGATTGCTATTCTATTATGGTTTTCAGAGAGTTGTCAAAGGGTATTCGAGCCGTATTTAGTAGTGCTTAATTCGTTACCTAAGATTGCGCTCGGTCCTATTATCATCATTTGGGTTGGTGCAGGGCGTGGTGCGATTATCACAATGACACTTTTGATTACGCTTATTATCACTATTATCAATACGCTTTCGGGCTTTATTTCGGTAGAAAAAGATAAATTGCTACTAATGCAAACATTGGGTGCAAATAAATTACAAACACTATTTAAGCTTATTATTCCATCGAATATTCCTAATATGATAAGTATACTTAAAGTGAATGTAGGTTTGACTTGGGTAGGAACGATTATGGGCGAATACCTCGTTTCCAAAGAAGGATTAGGTTATTTGATAGTTTATGGCGGTCAAGTGTTTAACCTAAGCTTGGTAATGTGTAGTACCGTGATATTGTGTGTATTGGCAGGTTTGATGTATGCAAGCGTTGCTTTGATTGAAAAAATCGTCAAAAAGTTTTATAATTTCGATATATAAAAACAAAAAATCTGTTCCTTGCGGGGCAGATCTTTTTTTTTGAGTGAAAAGTGAAGTTATGGAAGAATGATAGATAGAGAGTCTTAGTTAGTTCGGTAAGCAATCTCTATCGCAGATGATGATGACATTTGGATGAAGATTAAGTAAGGTTGCGGGGCATGATGTGTCGATATCGCCTTCTAAAACTTTTGTTACAGCTTTTGTTTTGGAAGAACCCGACGCAAGTAGTATTATTTGTCTTGCCTTAAATATCGATGCCATACCCATAGTAATTGCTTTTTTAGGAACGTCATCCTCACTTTTAAAAAAGCGTGAGTTGACCGCTATGGTGCTTGGTGTAAGGTCTGTTAGATGGGTATAGGCGTTTAGCGATAAATCGGGCTCATTGAATCCGATATGTCCGTTGACACCTATGCCGAGAATTTGAATATCGATTCCGCCTAAACGATCGATACGTTCTTCGTATTCTATACATTCTTTAATTGGATCTACAGCTGAACCATCGGGCACGAATGTTCTATCGATATCGATATTCACCTTAGAAAAAAGTTGCTCGTTCATAAAATAGCGGTAACTTTGTGGATCGGTAGGACTAATGGGATAGTATTCATCCAAATTAACGGTGGTAATTTCGGAAAAATCTATCACTCCGGTTTTATTTCTTTCCGCGAGTATTCTATATGTACCGATTGGCGTGGAACCTGTAGCAAGTCCTAATACACTATTAGGCCTAAGATGAATTTGTTTCTCTATCAACTCTGCCGATTGGCGTGACAATTCTTCATAATCCTCACAGACGATAACTTTCATATTCTTTTTGCATATTTTAACCTTCATAATGACCTCCGTAAAATAGTTGTTTTTTCTCTCTCGGTATGAAATCGATACAACCATTATGACAAATTATTATATGCGTGAGGTTACTATTTTGTGATACGTACAAAAAAAGCGCCGACTATGCTGTGATAATCGGCGATTAGTTTATTGTTTATTTTAAAAATCCTTTGAGAATCAGTTCTTCCGCTTCCTCCGAAGTCAAGCCGAGCGTTTCGAGCTTCAATAGTTGATCTCCTGCTATCTTACCGATTGCAGCCTCGTGTACAAGCATTGAATCGGTGGATTGTGCATCTATTGCGGGCACAGACTTAATCTTAGCGTTATCCATGATAATCGAGTCGCATTGAACGTGTCCGAAGCATTCGTTTAGGCCCGTCATACACGGATAAAATACTTGAACGGAATCATCCTTAGCAATGGATCTCGATACAATTCTTGCCTTCGAGTCCTTACCTTTGAGGTATACGTTCATTCTCGATTCAGCTCTTTGGTTGCCATGCGTGAACAGTTTTTCGGTAATTGTTACTTCGGACTTGGCTTTACAATGTATCTCGGTATCTCTTAAAGTAGAATCGATCCCTTTTATTTGATCGGTCTGCATTTCAAGTTTAGCACCCTCCTCAAGATATACAAGCGTTTTAGGATTCATAATTCTTCCGCCTATACCCGAGCCTTGACCGTAATGCTTTTCTACATACTTGAGCTTGGAACCTTTACCGATATAAAAAGTGTGCGATCCGTCGTGACGGCTGTCAAGATTACCGCAATTATCGATACCGCAACCTGCTACTATCAATATATCACAATTCTCGCCGATATGAAATTCGTTGACCACGTGTTCCTGTAATCCGCTTTGAGATATAATAACCGGGATATGCACGCTTTCTCTTATGGTATTGGGCTTGACTGTAATTATTAGACCGCCTTGTTCACTTGACGATATTTCTATATTTTCTGTGCTGTTACGTCCGACACTTGCTCCGTTACTACGAATATTGTACGCACCTAATGGTATTTCGTGTAAATCGGCAACCTGTTGTAATAATTCCGCATCTATTTTATTCACTTACGGCACCTCCGTTATTTGCACGAATGGCAGAACACGTATACACGGTATTACCTACTATTTTGGGTAAAATCTTATCCGGTGTATCTACATCGGTTATAACGCCGTTTTTAATCAAAACGACTTTATCGGCTAATGAAATAATCCGCTCTTGGTGAGATATTATGATAACGGTAGCGTTACGTTTATCTTTGATTGCTCTGAACGTTTCGGTCAGTTTGGAAAAACTCCATATATCTATACCGGCTTCCGGTTCGTCAAATATCATCAATTGACCTTGTTTAGCAAGCACGGTGGCTATCTCTATTCTTTTAATTTCGCCTCCCGATAAACCTTGACCGACTTCACGAGAAAGATAGTCTTTGGCACATAAGCCGACCATATTAAGAAGTGAACAAGTTTCGTCGTGCTTCAGTTTACGCCCCGATGCCGTATTCAATAAATCGGATACGGTAAGTCCCTTAAATCGCGCCGGTTGTTGGAATCCGAAACTTATACCCTTTTTCGCCCTCTCTGTTATTGTTAGAGCTTCGATATTTTCGCCATTCCAAATAATACTGCCGTCAGAAGCCGGATATAATCCCATTATCGACTTAGCAAGTGTGGTTTTACCGCCACCGTTAGGCCCTGTAATAACTATAAATTCATTATCGCCGATAGAAAGATTGACACCGTTAAGAATGTCAATGGTATTACCCTCATTGTCTACGCTTACATGAAGATTGTTAATTTCTAACATTTTTATGCCTTCTTTTGATTGTTATATATCAATTATACAAACTATTCAAAAATCCGTCAATAAATATCGATTAATAATACAAGAATGAATATTGATGTATATTGCATTTTATTTAAAAATAACTTGCATTTATTAACAGATAGTGATACAATCTAACCGAGTTAGATATTTTTATTGGAGGATTCACTTTGGTATCACCTGAACAGATTAATTACGTTTTCAATAATTTGATTCAATCGCAACCCGTTGAATTATTACAGCTTATCAACGGGGCAAATGCAGGCATTGGCTGTGTTCTAAAGATTTTAAATGAATCAACTCACCCTATTACTGCCGGAGAAATTAGTGAAAAGATGAATGTTAGTACAGCAAGAGTCGCAGTTTTGCTTCGAAAAATGTTGAACAAAAAATATATTTTAAAGGAATCTGATATATTAGATGCTCGTGTTACCATTGTAAAATTAACCGATTATGGCAAACAAACAGCGAATGCGATGCAAGCAGAGATGCAAGAGCATTTGTCTATTGTAATCGATACAATGGGAATGGATAAAATTAATCAATTCATTTCTCTATCTAATGAAATTAAAGATATAGCAGAAACAAAGCTGTCAGTTAAAACTATTAAAATTTAAAACTATTCGGATTAATCCGAATTTTTTATAGCAATTTATCTAACTGGGTTAGAAATATTTATAAGGAGTTATAATTATGAATTTATGGTATTGGTTCGTGAGCACAGGTTGGCTCTATCTTATGGTTGGAATCGGTATTTTTTTAACGATATGGCTTGCAACACATTGGGAAAAATATGACTGGTGTAACCGTTTAGGGACGATTGCTATTATTGTACTTTGTTTTCATGTTTGGGAAGAATGGGTAATGCCCGGGGGTTTTCACTACATTTATAATGAAAATTACTCTACACCCGACCGTTATCCTATGAATCAACTAACCGATATGATAACCAATTTAGGTGGTGCGATTGTCGGCATGATTGTGCTTTTTGTTTGGGGACTGAATACGGGTGCGGGGATTGCGATTTCGATATTTAGTCTTTTTGAAGCGGTAATTCATCTCGTTTTAGCAAATAAGTCACTAAATGCATATCAAAGTTTGGGACAAACCGCTTTTTATGCACCGGGACTCAACACAGCTTTGTTTATGTTCTTACCGCTTGCAATTATGTATCTATTATATTTTATTTTTCATAAAGACAAGCCCACTTTGAAACAAATTTTCGGAGGCATACTCTCCTTAGTGGGATTGTCATTCTTGCTGGTTAATTTACCCGAACTGTTATTAAAAGATGAAAACTCACCATATTATTTTACTACTCACGGATACTATGATCAATTTATAAACGGAATAGCAATAAAAGAAATGACCGGTGCGACTATCGCAACAATCATTATAGGATGTCTACTTGTTTGCGTTAGTATCGGTTTTTGCATTTGTTACTTCGCAATAAAGAAAAAGAAACTCAAAGATATGGCTACATATCTACGAAATATATTCAATATACAAGACGAGATTTTAGATACAAAAAGCAACATAGAAAATGCAGTGTAATTGCTTTATACTGTTTTTTGATAAGTACGGAATTAGATACACAGTATGAGGTGCAACCGAGCAGTATCTTGGACGATAAGGATAAATTTTTTTGCATCAGCTTTTATAATTTGGATTAAGATACTGCAAGGCAAGCCTTGCACTGCTACGCAGTTCGACTACATGTTTCACACTTCGCTCAGTATGACGGGACGGAAGCAGTATGACGGCGGACGAATTTC
This sequence comes from uncultured Christensenellaceae bacterium, assembly GCA_964391805.1. GTDB lineage: Bacteria > Bacillota > Clostridia > Christensenellales > CAG-1252 > RUG14300. Next base: position 179,934 of record CAYMNK010000002.1, read on the forward strand.
TAACACTTAGTATAACATTGATGGAATGACTGTTCATAAGGAGCAGTAAAAAATGTTGTTTATTTTTGTGATGTTAGTTAAAAAAATATACAAATGCTTGGATATTGTGGTAAAATAGAAATATGGAACACAAAAAGATGCTTTTGAAAATGCTAAATGAAATATGTAAGGAATTGGGATATACCCTCGATACATACGGCGACGGTTGGCTTGCCGTAATATCTTCGACAGACAAAAAAATGTTTATTTATGGCTATAGATTTCCAAACAATGATGCATCGGTAAGCGAATTATGTACCGATAAAAGTTCGTTGAGTGAATACCTTAGGCGTGCGGACATTCCTTGCATTCCTCATTTCTACGCGGATTCAATCGATGAGAATTTTCTGTGGGTGTTACTCTATAAATACCACGAATTGGTTATAAAGCCAAATAACGGTACGGGCGGTAGGGATGTGATAAGAGTTAAAGACTCTCTTAAAAAACTTACTGCTGTTCTAAAGGATGCAATCGAAAAACATGGTATGGTTGCTATATCGCCCTATGTCGATATACAAGCCGAATACCGAACGATAGTTCTAAACGGAACGCCACTATTTACATTTGAAAAGATTAGACCTTCTATAGTTGCGGACGGTTTTACCTCTTTCAACGAGTATTTAGAAAACTATGGATATAAAGAAGGTCTCAAAATAACCGACTACATTCCCGAAAAAGGTGAACGTATTCTATTAAATTGGAAACATAATCTACAAGGTGGTGCAAAACCTCAACTATTGGAAAATGTCGACAGCGGTATTACCGAATTGATTGATCGACTAAACAAAGTCTTCGATATCAAATTTGCTTCAATCGATATTGTTAAAGTAGACGGTAAGTATTATATATTGGAAATCAATAGCGGAGTCATGACCGAATGTTTTGCTTCTTGTTCGCCTCAATACTACGAATTAGCAAAAAATGCTTATAAATTGGCTATAATTGATTATTTTAACCATTAATTTGTAAGAAAAACAGCTTTTTTTTGAATTTCCCTATTGAAATTCGTCCTTTTTTATGGTATAAATATATTAAGAATGTTTTGTATCGGAGGTAGATATGAATTTCGTTAAAACTGAAGGTTCGTTTGAATCATCGTCAAAACTCGCTAATATCGTATATGCGAAGTATGTTCCTGTCGAGGGCGAAGTAAAGGCTGTAATGCAAATCGCTCACGGTATGGCTGAACATAAGGAAAGATATGAAAAATTTGCAGGGTTTCTTTGCTCTATAGGTGTTGCCGTATATATTAACGATCACCTCGGTCATGGCGGTAGTGTTAGCAATGAAAACGAAAAGGGTTATTTCGGTGAAAACGGTTACCGTACATTGATGGATGACTGTGCTCTCTTGACCGATATCGCTAAGGACGATTATCCTGCTATCCCCTACTTCATTTTCGGTCACAGTATGGGCTCGTTTATCATTAGAAACTACCTTGTAAAATACGGCGATAATGTGGATGCCGCTATCATTTGCGGTACAGGTGGTGCAAATCCCGCTGCAGGCTTGGGCATATCTATGTCAAAATTGGTCGCAAAGTTAAAAGGCGGTGATCATTATAGATCAATATTTATCAATAATCTTGCATTTGGCTCATATAACAAGAAATTCGAAGGCCGTACCGATTTCGATTGGCTGACCAAAGATAACGATATTGTCGATGCATATATTGCCGACGATGATTGCGGATTCCTGTTCACTATAAACGGTTTTATCGGTCTATTCTCCGCACTCAAGGATGCTAATAGTAAGGAAACCATAGAAAATACTCCTAATATTCCTATTATTTTCATTGCCGGTCAAGACGATCCCGTGGGCAACTACGGCAAGGGTGTATTGAGCGTTTACGACAGTATGCTCAAGTCCGGGCATGATAAAGTCGATATGATACTATATCCAAAAGCTCGACATGAGATTCTTAATGAAAGCGATACTGTAAATGATATCTATAGGGATATTGAAAACTTTATCAACTCTAACCTATAAACAATTCAAATAATACAATAATTACTTAGGTATCCGCTTGTTATAAGCGGATATTTATTAACGGAGCAAAATGAAAAGAATACACTTGATTAACGAATATATTAACGGAAATTACAAGGTGCAAATATATGACGACGGCACAAAAATTAAAACCACCGATGACGACGAATTTATTGCCGAATTCCCCGATTCTATGGATATGAAAATCACAAATTATTGCGATATGAATTGTCCTATGTGCCACGAAAAATCAACGGTAGATGGTAAACATGCTCGATTGGATCATAAGTTTTTAAATACGCTAAGAGCCGGTACCGAATTGGCAATCGGCGGTGGTAATCCCCTATCGCATCCTGAATTAATTCCGTTTTTAAAAAGAATGAGAAAACAAGGAATCATTTGTAATGTTACCGTAAATGAAGTACATTTACTGAATAATAAGATATTAATTCAAAAGCTTTTGGATAGAAAATTAATTCACGGATTAGGCGTTTCTATAAACAAAGCGGAAAACGATACAATTCTGTTTGCCGTTAATAATCCTAATGTGGTTTTCCATTTCATCTTGGGTACACCGACAATGGATAAACTTAAACTATTCTATAATAAAGACTTAAAAATACTATTGCTTGGATATAAAAAGTTTGGAAGAGGTGAAAGCTATTATACACCCGAAATAGACGAACGTATCAATCAAATCGCTCTATCTCTTGACGAAATATTCGATGCATTCCAAGTTGTTAGTTTTGATAATCTTGCTCTCAAGCAGTTGGATATTAAAAATAAACTTCCCGAAGACGTATATGGCGAATGTTTTATGGGAGAGGACGGAGAATCTACAATGTATGTGGATTTGGTCGAAGAACAATTCGGATTATCGTCAACAGCAACGGAAAGATACCCGTTACATGATGATATAGACAGTATGTTTACATTTATTAGGGATAACAGAAAATGAGGTGATGACATACAAAAAAATACCCTACACGGGGCATTTTTTTGAGTGAAAAGATAATATTGAAAAGTGAAAAAATGTGGATTCTTTGATTAATATTTTATTATATGGATTTAGATACCGACGCGATGCGTCGCCCTATCGGGTTCGACTACGGTCAGTATGACATTTGATAGTGCAGTGGGTTCATAGTTTTTCGATCAGAATGACATTTGATGGTGTTCGTCCGCCGTCATACTGAGCGTAGCGTAAGCGAAGTCGAAATTCGAACAAAGTGAGAATCAAACGATGCAATCGTTTGGTATCTTGCGGACGATAAAGATAAGTCTTTATTGTTGTATCCGCTTTTTTATAATTTTGATTAAGATACTGCGAGGCTGTGCCTCGCACTGCTACGCAGTTCGACTACGGGTTTCACCCTTCGCTCAGTACGACATTGATAGTGAAGTGCGTTCATAATGTTTTCGTTCAGTATGACATTAATGGTGTGGTGCTGTCGAGTGCATTGGTGGACGGATAAAAACAAGGAGCTCGGTGTTGGTCGAACTCCTTGTATTTATACTATTATTATGTTTTATTGGTGTTTGCGTAATTATGCTTTCTTGATGTTTGAACCAAAGGGCATGAATGATAATTTTGCAAACTTCATACATTGCTTACCGAAGGGAATTCCCAAAATGGTGATGAACCATAAAAGTCCAGCAAAGAAGAATCCGATTGCTAATTCTAATCCACCGAATATGATCCAAAGTATGTTTGCTACGGGATGTGAATTAAAATCTGTAGTTACATCTTTCCCAAAGGGCCACATTATAAGTTTACCGAGTTTAAAACATTGTTTGCCCAGAGGAATACCTATAATTGTAATACACCAAAAAATTCCAAGAATGAAATAAGCTAATCCTGTCCAAAATCCGGTGAGCAAGAACCATAAAATGTTACCAACTGTTTTCATATTTAATCTCCTCTTTATAAAGTTATATCATTCATCGAATAATACATTTTTATTTTACAATATTCGTTTGTATCGTGTCAATACTAATTAAAAACTTTTTAATGATTATTTTAAAATTATTAGCAATAACCGTTCTTGCCTCTTATGCTAACTACTCCCGAAGATAATGCACATAGTTCGCCATCTATTTCGACAAAAAGACGATAATGCTCGTCAATGTCTTTGGCAATTCCATTTATTTCTTCTCCATTATATTCGAAAAAAACTTCCTTACCTATATTAATGCATTTTTGACGATATATTGGGAAAGTATTGTCAAATCTATCGCTAAATATTAAATTCAACTGTTCAATAACAGTTGCAGATAATAAATCAATATCATATTTATCATTCGTTTCAATAAAAAGAGAAGATGCGATGTTTTTAAGTTCGCCCGTAAATGCTTTAGCGGGTGTATTAACATTGATTCCTATTCCCACCACTATAAACGGCGATTTTGTATTAACTACACTTGATTCTGTAAGGATACCACATATTTTTTTACCGTTTAACACAATATCATTCACCCATTTAATACCGGTATCTATTCCCGTAACATCGATAATTGCCTTGTATACGGCTACGGCAATCTGTGGAGTAATACTCGATAATACTACATCTACATCGGGACGATAAAGATAGGAAAGATATATTCCACCGCTTGACGGGGAATGAAATGTCTTACCCTTTCGCCCTTTACCCGCCAATTGAGTGCGTGCAATTACTACGGTACCGCTTTTCGCGCCGTTATTTGCCAATTCTCTCAAGTAATCGTTAGTTGACGTAACGGTATTTAGATATATGATTGGATTATCAGTTCCGTCACATATTAATTTTTTTATTTTTCTTGCTTTTAGTTTTGAACTCATATTATTGTGTTTTTTAAGCTTTAAAAAGTTGTGGATGCAGATACCGACGCTTTGCGTCGCCCTGAGTGTTCGACTACAGACTTCGCCTTCCGCTCAGTAGGACATAGATGGTACTTGTTGTCGTATTTATCAAAGATTTCTGCTTTTACTATACTATTATAACATGGAATCAGATACCGATGCTAAGCATCGCCCTGCGGGTTCGACTACAAACTTGCTCAGTAGGACATTTAAGGGCATTCCTCAGCCGTCCAAGATACTGCTCGGTTACACCTCGCACTGCTTCGCAGTTCGACTCCGCTAACGCTACGCTCAGTATGACGGGACGGTAATCAGTATGACGGCGGACGAAAGTTACTCAGAATGACATGATTAGTCGCTTGCATTTGTATTAATATGGATGAATGATAGACTTATGACAAAATTAGTGCAAAATTTAAAAGACGGGCGAAAAATAAATTTTGGCGGGCGATTACTAATCGCCCCTACACGCCTGTCACATATTGTTGCCACTTTGCGAGTTTTATGTGGAAAGTGCTTTCTATTAAAAACGGCGAATTCAATAAGAACTCGCCGTTAAATAATTGTTATATTAACCGAAAATGGCAAGTAGGAAACCTGCGGCTACCGCACTACCGATAACACCTGCAACGTTAGGTCCCATTGCATGCATCAATAGATAGTTATCGGGATTAGCTTTCTTACCCTCGATGTGCGATACACGTGCTGCCATAGGAACAGCGGAAACACCTGCACTACCGATGAGAGGATTAACCTTACCTTTTGTGATCTTACAAAGAAGTTTACCGAATAATACACCGCCGGCTGTTGCTATACTAAATGCAAACAAACCAAGTATGATTATTTCAATCGTCTTGATGTCTAAGAACGTGGAATAGTGAGCGGTTGCACCGACCGATATACCTAAGAACAACGTAACGATATTCATCAATGCATTTTGTGCAGTATCGGATAGACGAGCTGTAACACCGGTTTCTTTTAACAAATTACCGAACATCAAGCAACCGAGTAAGGCTGCAACTGATGGTAAAAGAATAGATGTAATGACGGTAACGATAATCGGGAATAAAATCTTTTCAATCTTAGATACGTTTCTCGATTGTTCCATCTTGATGGTTCTTTCTTTTTCGGTGGTTAGAGCCTTCATAATCGGAGGTTGAATCATAGGAATCAATGCCATATACGAATATGCGGCAATTGCGATAGGTCCTAATAATTCGGGTGCTAATTCCTTGGTTAGGAAGATTGCGGTAGGACCGTCTGCACCACCGATGATAGCGATGGCTGCGGCTTGGTTACCGCTAAATCCTAATGCGATAGCAACAATCAATGCAACAAATACACCGAGTTGTGCCGCTGCACCGAGAATAAGGCTCTTGGGGTTAGCAAGCATTGGTCCGAAGTCGGTCATTGCACCTACACCGATAAATATCAAACAAGGGAATACACCTGTCTTTACACCTATGTAGAAGATATCAAGTAATCGTCCGCTTTGCAATACTGCAAGATAATCTATCTCGCCCTTGCTTGCCCAAAGTTCGGGAGTGAATAGCGTAACACCGGGAAGATTTGTCAATAACATACCGAAGGCGATACCGACCAAAAGCAACGGCTCAAACTGCTTGGCTATAGCCAAGTAAAACAGCACTGCCGCTATAACTAACATTACAATTTGTCTCCAATCTATACTTACGAATCCGGTGGATTCCCATAAACTGGAAAATACTTCTCCTATATTCATGTCACCACTCCTTATTTAAGATTGCACAAAGGTGTGCCGGATTGGATATTTTGTCCTTTTGTTACCAAGATAGCGGAAATGGTAGCATCTCTATCGAGTGTTACGTCATTTTCCATTTTCATACTCTCCACTACGAACAATACGTCGCCTGCTTTATAACTCTTACCGACTTCGCACTTGATCTGCACGATCATTCCGGGTAAAGGTGAATTGAAAGCATCACCGCCTGCAACAGGTGCTGAAGGTTGAACAGGAGCCGATACGGGTGTAGCAACGGGAGCTACAACGGGTTGAACGGGTTGAGCAGCTTCGTATTCCGATTCGATCATCGCTTCGCCTTTTTCTACAACTACTTCATATACTTTATTATTTAATGTAATCTTATATTTCATAACACTTACTCCTTGTCCGATTCATCGGTAACGTCCTTGATGGACTTAAATCTTAATGTATTTAACGGCTCACCTAATTGATCCGCAACAATTGCCATAATCATAGCGGCATCTCTGTCGCTAACGTTTTCAAGCACAAGATCGCCAGCAGTACCCTTAGCGGGCTTAGCGTCGGCTTTAGTTTCTTCTATCAAGTCAGCACTCTCATCTTTCTTATGGGATGCTTTCTCGGAAATCTTTTCGACACAAACACCCAATAGTTTGATGATGCCCATTAGGACACATAATACTACAAGAGTGATACAGAAACCTATCAATGCATATAAGCATACCGAACCGATTTTGGGACTGTATGCAAATGTAGCACTATCGAGATTGAGATAAGCATATTCGGACGACTTACCCTCTGTAGTGTATTTAAGGTCAAGTCTACTGTTTATAAAACTGTTATCCGTATAGGTACAACTGCCTTCGGATATCTTAGCCTCGGCATTCGCTACATAGACACTCGGATCGGCTTTGATGATTTCAAGAAGTTGAGCGGTAGTTTGGTTTTCGCTCGCATTCGGATTGAATTTATATATACCGAACGAACCGTTTGAAACCGCGAGAACCTCGATTCCGCCGTCCTCAGTCTCTTTATAATAATAACCGTTAACGCTCTCGGTGGATTCTCCGCATGCCACCAATAAGAGCGTAAACACTGCTATCATTATACATAAAATAATTTTGGATAGCTTTTTCATTATTAATCCTCACAAACACTTATTGAATATTTAACATGTTTACATCTTGCTTCCTTACGAGCTTCGAAGAAATTCTCCGCTTGTTGAGGGAACGCAATGTAACTTAACACGTCCTCTATACTTTCTGCCTTATCACCTAACTCGAGTTTTGTCTTCTCAACGATAGGCTCTAAAGTATCGGCAAATCTACCTTGAACGCAAGATTCGCCACTGAGTGCCTTAGCACGCAACTCCTCGTTCACCTTGCCCGGGGCTTTGCCGTATTCGCCTCTTAGATATGCTTTAACTTCCTTGGATATTATTTTGTAGCGTTCGCCTTGAAGTACGTTAGTTACCGCTTGAACGCCTACCATTTGACTCATAGGAGTTACCAATGGAGGATAACCTAAGTCTTCACGTACTCTGGGGGTTTCTAATAAAACTTCATCAAATCTATCCATAGCGTTTTGTGCTCTAAGTTGAGCAATAAGGTTGGATAACATACCGCCAGGAATCTTGTAGTTCAATGCATTGGTGTCTGTTGATAATACCTTAGGAATCAATAGTCCGTTTTGAACGTATTCTTCCTTGATCGGCATGAAGAAATCGTTAACCTCTTTAAGAACGGATGTGTTGAGATTACCTAAATCATATCCCATTTGTCCTAAAGCATATGCCATAGTTTCGGTTGCGGGTTGTGAAGTACCGCCCGAGAAGCAACTTGATGCGGTATCGATTACGTCGACACCTGCTTCTACTGCCTTAAGTGCGGTCATATACGCCAAACCGGTCGTACAGTGGGTATGCAATATAACAGGCATATCAACTTTATCCTTGATTGCATGGATTAGATCATATGCTTCTTGAGGTCCCATAACACCTGCCATATCCTTAACGCATATGGTTTGACAACCCATCTTTTTCATCTCTAACGACATGTTTGCAAAAGATTCGAGGTTGTGTACAGGGCTTTGTGTGTAGGAAATAGCACCCGATGCGATACCGCCCGCATTTACGGTGGTCTCTACCGCAAGTTTAATATTACGCAAATCGTTCAATGCGTCGAATATTCTAATAATATCCATACCGTTGGCAATACTGCGTTCGATGAACATCTTAACAAAATCATCGGGATAGTGCTTATATCCTAAAACGTTTTGTCCGCGTAAAAGCATTTGTAATTTTGTATTGGGTACCGCCTCACGTATTTTACGAAGTCTTTCCCATGGATCTTCATTCAAATAACGTAAGCAACTGTCAAAGGTTGCTCCACCCCAACATTCCAATGAATAGTAACCGGCTTTATCCATGGTGGGTAAAATATCCTTAAACTTCTCAAAGGGCAGTCTGGTGGCAATCAACGATTGATTGGCATCTCTTAAAACAGTTTCTGTAAATCCTATCATGTCCTACTCCTTTTATGTATTTTTAAATCTATTTGTTACACTTATATACGGATAACCACATATTACCCATTATAATCATATTATATCACTGTTTTCGCAATATAGTAAACTAATTTCAAATCTTTATTTTATTAATTTTCGAAATTTTATTACAAAAAAGGCAAGTCATCTTTACAATTGACGGCTCGCCTTTAATTAATGTAATCCTTTTATTTACTTTTTTATTCTTCGCTATTTTCGGATTCTTCGTTTTCCGATTCGGACGATACATTCTCTAACGATGTATCATCTACTATATCGGTTGTAACCATATCGGGTGAAATAGCGAGGCTTGGTTCGATAGAATCGTTTACGCTCAAAATGTAATCAACACTTCTGAAAACATTTCTAAAGTTAAGACCTTTGATTGCTTCGGTCAACTTTTTATAGCTATTCTTATTTATCAGTCGCCATATAATAAGAATCATTGCATATAATACTATTCCAACCGCCATACCTATTAATGTTCCTATAAAGTCTATCAAAACATCGTTAAACAAACACCATCTACCGGGAGCAAGTTTTTGCAACAGCTCCGATATACCCGCATAACCGAAGGATAGCGGAACAATAAATACCGTTTGCCATTTTTTTGGACATAACAGAATTGCCGTAAAGAATAATCCAAATCCCAATACTGCCGATAAACCCATATGTCCCATAAATTTACGGACAAAAGAATATGATGACGAATATAATTGAACCTTAACAGTCTTATCAACGTAGATACTCGGATCATATAGACTTTGACATCTTATAACTACCGTTCCATAAGTTTCGGCTGTTAAAATTCCGTCTTGTGTTATGGATGCCTTGCCTTCAAGAACAGACCACTCAACATCTTCTACGTAATTAGCAGGATATGTTTCCACCTTATACTTGATCGAATCACTGGGCGTAATAATATCCGAACCAATCATTTTCATATATTCCATCGGTATCCTTTGGATCTCTATCTCTATACTCGCCGATTTTTCGGGATCGAATAACGATGTATATGTCAATGTAACTTTACCGCTACCCCTTGCATTGATATAATCGGAACTGGATGAGTAAACGATGTTTACATCGCTACTCGTAACGATACAGCGATATAGATCATTGGATTTATCGATATTGTCGAGCAATTCGTACTTCTTGATATATTGACCTTGTCTTAATTCGATATTTTCCTCAATATCTTCTATGCTTTTAAACGTAATACTGGGAATTTCCGGGAGTTCGCCGTATGTTACAATATCCTTTTCTATTACTTTTGTGATAGTCCCGTTAGTTACCGTAACATAAATTTTAGTACTGCCTGCCTTTCTCGTATAAAGACAACTAAGGTCATATGCAACAATCGAATCATCCTCAACCTCAACTTTAACACAATCAAATGTCGTTTTGTTATCGTTAAACTTTAGCTGATACATTTTACCGACTTGCATATTGTCAAAATCACCGTCTTTAAGTTCGATACTTGGCAATGTTTCATCATCGGGAAGTGGCTCAACACCAAAACAGGTAAATGTTACTATATCCCAAATCGATGGATCACTTTTTAAAGTCGCCGTAACTTTAACCATACCCGCTTTCGTAAAGGTGATAATACCGTCGTCATCTATGGTAGCATCGCCGGCTCCTGCAAATGCCGGGCCAACAGTCAGCTCCAACTCGGAATCGACTGCATTAGCGGGTTCAACTTTTGTAACTATACGTGGATGATCGTCAAAAAAATAATAACTTTTGCGATCTTCGATATAAACGCTGACCGATTGAACTGTCTTATTGCTGTCTATTTTATCTTGTACACTGAAAGCAGCATTGACCTTGTCTTGTACCTGAGTGGTCATATCACCCGATTTATCGCTCGGGACTAAAGAAGAACCCCATAAACCAAGCCAAAGGATTATGGTATAACACAGTGCGACGATTGCGATTATTCTTACTACAGAAACATATTTCCTCATAATTTCCACCTTAAAAAACAAACTGACTTAATCATTATAACAGTTAGGTAGTAAAATTGCAAGAAAGATTTTACAAAAAAAATGAAATATGATAGATGTTTTACGTTTAAGATACCGACGCTATGCGTCGCCCTGCGGGTTCGACTACAGGGCGTTGCCCTTCCGCTCAGTATGACCTTGATGGTTATCGTTGTAGTCTGCTATTATATAGAAATCATCAAGTTATTCTAAGTCAATGAATGATACAGTCCGCCGTCATACTGAGCGAAATGTTAATGAAGTCGAAATTCGAGCATAGCGAGAATCAAACGGCGTAGGCGTTTGGTATCTTGCGGACGGTAGTGATAGGTTTTTGTTATTGGAACCGCTTTTATTATCTGGATTAAGATACTGCAAGGCAAGCCTTGCACTGCCTTGCAGTTCGACTACGGTCTGTCGACCTGCGCTCAGTATGACATAATTGGGCGCTGTCGCTTGCTATGATTTGGATATGGCGATTACTAATCGCCACTACAATTATAGTTGTTTGTTAAAAGTTTTTATTTCGTCATGCTCTTATAATTTTAAGTTCACTGAATTAAGGAATTTTAAAAAGTTTTCATATATTTATTGCAAAATGGACGTCTTTATGTTAGAATGATTACTGTACATACTCTTTAGAGGAAGTGAATTATGGAAAAATTACAGAAAAAATACGGTTTAATTACTGCCATTTGTATGGTTGTAGGCATCGTTATCGGCTCGGGTGTATTCTTTAAAGCCGGTAAGGTATTGTCTAATACGGGCGGAAATATCGGTAACAGTCTTTTGGTTGTCGCTATTGTAGGCGCTATAATGATTATTTGCTCCTTCGTTTTCGCTACTTTGTCTACTAAATACGAAAAAATCAACGGTGTTGTTGACTATGCGGAAGCAATGCTCGGTAAGAGATATGCATATTACGTCGGTTGGTTTATGACCACTATGTATTATCCTATTATTACATCTACCCTTGCTTGGGTTTCTGCTCAATATACCGCTATCCTTTTCGATCTCGATATTTCAAGTGCAGGTCATATCGCTATTGCGACATTCTATCTTATAGCAGGCTATGCGGTTAACTCACTGTCTCCGAAAATTGCCGGTAAATTCCAAGTTTCTACCACTATCATCAAATTGATTCCGTTGGCTATAATGGCGATCGTCGGTACAATCGTAGGACTTGCAAACGGTACAACCGTAGAATCCTTTAAAACATCATTAGAGGGTACAAGCGGTATTCAAAACAATATTTTCTCCGCTGTTGTCGCATTCGCTTTTGCATATGAGGGCTGGATCATAGCAACCTCTATAAACTCCGAATTAAAGAATTCCAAGAAGAACCTTTATATCGCTCTATTCTTCGGCGCTATAATAGTTGTCGGCGTATATATGCTCTACTTCTTAGGTCTATCGGGCGTTTTGACACCGTCGGAAATAATCGGTTCGGGTGATGAACTTCCTCAGAATGCATTCACGGCACTCTTCAATAGTGAGGTTATGGGCACCATTATTATGGTATTCGTTGTTGTTTCATGCTTGGGCACGATGAATGGCGTAATGCTTGGTTGTTGCAGAGGTATGTATTCGCTTGCAGCACGTAACGAAGGACCCATGCCGAAAGTATTCTCTCAAGTCGATAAGCAAACAAATATGCCCCACAACTCCGCAATCATTGCTTTGTTCCTTTGTGCATGTTGGTTGATCCAATGGCAATTGTTCTTCTTCGATAATGCTGCTATGGGCGCAGACAGAATCTCGTTGTTTTGGTGCTGGGAATCGGATGAAATCTCCATCATTACATTGTACGCATTCTATATTCCTATTTTCGTCACAATGATGATTAAGTGTAAGGATTTACACCCCGTAAAACGTTTCGTAATGCCCGGACTTGCAACCGCTTGTTGCGTGTTTATGTGCTATTGTGCATACGATACATACAAGGGACACGGACAAATATGGAGTTATCTCGCAGTATTCGCAATTATTATGTTCATCGGCTTCTTATTCTCTGCTGATTTCAAAAAATTGTTATCGAAATGGACAAACGGTAAATATCAATATATCGAATTTGTAGAAAACGACGTGGAAGAAAATGAAGGCAACGACGAAGACATGGTTGTTGAAAAAAGTGAAGAACAAGTGGCAGAAGCCATAGAAGAATAGTTTAGTTTATTAAAGCCGTCTCGCAAGAAAATGCGGACGGCTTTTTTTGAGTGAAAAGAAAAAAAAGAGATAAGAAAAGCGGAGTTCTTTTGATTGATAGTACTTCCAAAATGGTAGTTAAGGGGGTATTTTTTTAATATTTTTCAATTTTTACCCCTTTAAACGTCAATTTAAATAAATATAACAAGTTCAAAAATATAAATCAAGTGCGATGACATACTCTATTTTCACAAGGAAGCAGATACCGATGCGTTGCATCGCCCTATCGGGTTCGACTACAGACTTCGTCTTCGCTCAGTATGACATGATGGGTCGCTTTCTCCTGTCTCCAGTTGAAATCATACAAAAACACTACGATTATTTTTAGATATACTTATTTGGATAACATTTATCATATTATTATATTGAAATTGACAAAGCATATGTGCGTGTGATAATATTAAGATAAGATTATAAAAAGAGTTTTCACTATGAACCTTAATGAATTGAAAATTAATCAAAGTGCTATAGTTTTGGCCGTCAACGGTGAGGATACCCTTAGACGGCACTTCCTCGATATGGGTTTAGTTCCCGGTGTCGAGGTTACTCTCGTTAAGTTTGCGCCTATGGGCGATCCGATGCAACTTTTGATAAGGGGCTACGAACTTACCCTTCGTCTCGACGACGCCAAAGAAATCGAAATCGGAGATCCTTATATCAAAGAAGCAGACAGTAGTTCGAGTAATTCTCGCAAAGTTCCTCGTTTTCACCCGGGATTAGGCGAAGGCGGTAAATTTCATATTAAAAAGGACGAACATCCCCTTCCTAAAGGCACTACTCTTACATTTGCCCTTGCAGGTAATCAAAATTCGGGTAAAACTACCCTTTTCAATCAACTAACAGGCTCGAATCAGCATGTCGGCAATTTTCCCGGTGTAACCGTTGACCAAAAGAATGGAAAAATTAAGGGCAGAGATAATACCTTGGTAACAGACCTACCCGGTATCTATTCGCTTTCACCTTACACCGACGAGGAAATTGTTTCTCGTAGATTTATTCTCGAAAACAAACCTACGGGCATTATCAACATAGTTGATGCTACAAATATCGAAAGAAATCTTTATCTAACCATGCAATTGATAGAACTCGGCGTACCTATGGTCGTCGCTCTCAATATGATGGATGAAGTCAAGGGTAACGGAGGCTCTATCGACATTAATGCAATGGAAGAACTATTAGGCGTACCCGTCGTTCCCATATCCGCCGCGAAAAACGAGGGCGTAAACGAATTGATCGAACACGCCGTACACGTTGCAGAATACAGAGAATGCCCAAGAAGATTTGATTTTTGTGACAAGGAAAAGGAAGGCGCTGTACATAGATGCTTACACGGTATTATGCATCTTATAGAGGACCATGCTCAAAAGGCGGGTGTTCCTATTAGGTTTGCCGCAAGTAAAATCATAGAGGGCGACAGCCTCATTATGGATGCACTCAATCTCGATAACAACGAAAAAGAACTCGTAGAACACATCATAATTCAGCTCGAAGAAGAACGTGGACTCGATAGAGCTGCAGCAATTGCCGATATGCGTTTCTCGTTTATACAAGGACTTTGCGATCAAGTGGTCACTAAGCCGAAAGAAAGCAAGGAGCATTCGAGGTCCCAAAAAATCGATAAGATTTTGACCGGTAAATACACTGCTATTCCGTCATTTATACTTATTATGGCTGCGGTTTTTTTCCTTACATTCAGAGTTATCGGATATTATCTCCAAATGGCTCTCGAATTGGGTATAGATGCTTTTATCGGCGTGATAGACAATGCGTTCACCGATTGGCAAGTCAATTCCGTCATTCATTCGCTTATAGTGGACGGAATACTGCAAGGCGTGGGAAGTGTTTTATCATTTATCCCTATCATTGTGGTTTTATTCCTTTTCCTTTCCCTTTTGGAAGACAGCGGATATATGGCAAGGGTTGCGTTCGTAATGGATAAACTACTAAGAAAAATCGGTTTATCGGGCAAAAGCATCGTGCCTATGCTTATTGGTTTCGGCTGTACTGTCCCCGGTGTAATGGCTACAAGGACACTCTCAAGCGACCGCGACCGCAAAATGACTATACTTATGACTCCTTATATGAGTTGCTCGGCTAAACTCCCAGTTTATAGTTTCCTTGCATCCGCATTCTTCGGCAAGTACGCTTGGCTCGTTATGATCGCTATGTACTTTATCGGCATAATCGTCGGCATCCTTTTTGCTCTCATTTCCAAAGCTACGGTATTCAAGGGCTCCCCTATTCCCTTCGTAATGGAATTACCTAACTACCGTATGCCCGGAGCGAAAAACGTACTTTTGTTGTTGTGGGATAAGATTAAGGACTTTTTGAAGCGTGCTTTCTCGGTAATTCTTATAGCGACCATCGCAATTTGGTTCTTGCAATCGTTTAACTTCAATCTGCAACTGATCGATGATCCCGAAAGCAGTATCCTTGCTGTTGCCGCAGGGTGGATCGCTCCTATATTTAAACCGCTCGGATTCGGCGATTGGAGAATCGTTACCGCTCTTATTTCAGGCTTTATCGCAAAAGAAAGCGTCGTTTCATCTCTCGAAGTTTTAGGCGGTATCGAAATGCTACATGCATTGATTTCACCTTGTGCATGCTTCTCTCTTTTGGTATTCTGCACACTTTATACCCCTTGCGTTGCGGCTATCGCATCGGTCAAAAAAGAACTGGGCGGTAAATGGTCGGCAGTCATTGTTTTGCTACAATGCGTCGTCGCTTGGTTATGTGCGGGCGTAGTAAGTCTTATCGGATTTTTGGCAGGAGTGCTATAAGATGCTTATCTCCTCTTTAAATTTCAATACTCCTACAATCATAATTATATGCGTTTTATCGGCAATAGTGCTTTTTTCATTAATTGCTACCGTCGTATCTAAAAAACGAAGAAAACAGTGTTCGGGTAACTGCGGATGTTGTTCTGCTTGTTCTAAGCCGTCTTATACTTATGAAGAAATTCGTGATAGTTTAGTGATTACTCCCCTTAACAATAAACACTACAGTGACGCGATCGAACTACTCAAAATACAAAAAAGTGAACTAAAAAACATCAAAAACAGCGAAAAATACCTGTTTTATAAGGCTTTATCATATTCGGCAGCCACTCGTGCCCTATTTTATAATGATGACCTTATGGGGTTTGCAGTATTAACAGATAATTACAAAAAACATAGAATTGGATTATTCCCAGCATTATACATCAAAATGAAGGAGTTAGCTAAGCCCTATAAAGAGTTTGCTGATACCTATAAACAAAAAAAGAATACCGATCAAGGCATTCTCCTAATTGCAGTCGATCCATTCGCTTCACCCGATAAGCTTAGGGGAATGCTTGGTTAAATTTACCGACGCTTATAATTAGTGTTCGTTACCGTCCAAAATACTGCAAGGTAAACCTTACACTGCTACGCAGTTCGACTGCGGTCTATCGACCTACGCTCAGTATGACGGGACGGGAAATAGTATGACATTTGATAGTGATCGTTATCGTCAAAGATAATGACCATTATCGTCCGCAAGATACCAAGTGCCCACAATTTGATTCTCACTTCGTTCGAATTTCGACTACGCTCAATATGACGGCGGACGAGATTAGCTCAGTATGACATCGGACTCTGCTTAGTATGATAAATAAACATTCCTAATGTCAATATTTTTTATGCATTTTTGGATTTGATTTTTTTGATGAATTGGGGAGTATAAAGGAGTCCGAGATAGAGAACTATTATCGGCAATACTATTAGCAAATAATAATACGAATGCGGTATGATCTTCCAGAACAACTCAAGAACAGGAATGGATGGAGTAATACTATACATGTAATTGACTATAATTAATGCACCCGACGGATCGAGGACATTGTTATTTGCGCAATATGCATTTATTCCAACGTTGATAAAGTGTATTGCCGTATATGTTACAAATGTTATTACCAATGTCGAAATTATAGTCTTATAATCCTTTTCGGTCAGTTTGAGTGCAAACATCAATATAGGTATCCCGAATTCAAAAATGTGCGGGAAATAATAGAACGCAAATACGTCGCTGAATATCTCGTAATTTGCTTGTCCGTTATTCATTACGAGTGCGCAAAGCGCACCAAGAGACCAAAGACATAAGAGATTGTTGAGAATCTTGCTTCTCGTAATAACCGCTATCGGTAGTACCAATGCCGCTATAGAACAAAGATGAAATGGTAAATATTCTAAAGGTGATCCCCATTTGACTAAATTAAAAATTATCGCCGATATTCCACTAAACGATAACACAAAAAGAACTGCAGTTTTGACTTTATCACTACGATTTCTAAGTACAAAATACAGTCCGACAACTATTCCTATTGCTATTACTAACGATACTATGTGAGTAACGGTAAAATTACCCCATATCATATTTATGCCTCCTACAGTACATTATTATGTACAAAGATAGTATTTTAATCAGTATGGATTTATCATATCATTTTAATGTTTTTTTGTAAAGTATTTTTAATAAACATCGATATATTTCACATAACAGTCACAACATAGTTCATTTCCGCAAAGTCGATAATTGTGAATAATTGGTTATTAATTGTAACAATTAAAGTCTTTAACATGGGTGATAAGACACAGTAAAGTTCTACGAAGCAAAATTGTGCTTTTTTTTGATTGATGGTGCTCGTTATCGTCCGCAAGATACCAAGTGCCCACAATTTGATTCTCACTTCGTTCGAATTTCGACTACGCCGAAGGACGCAATTAGTAATCGCCCGCATCAATTGGAAATCCATATAGCAGTGGACGGACGCTAACGCGAATGATGTTATGCTCTGCATAATGATGTCACTTCGTATGATGTTTGCCTACGGCAAATGAAGTTTTGCTACTGCAAAATTACGGATGCAGATTCCGACACTTTGTGTCGCCCTATCGGGTTCGACTTCGGTCTGTCGACCTACGCTCAGTATGACATTTGATGGTGTTGTGCTTTTTATAGTTCGCTCAGTATGACGGGACGGAAAACAGTATAACAAGATAGAACGCTAACGCCTATCTTGATGAGAATTTAGTAAAAAAATCGACAAGCCCTTTCGAAGCTTGTCGAATTTTGGTCGAGGAGACGGGATTCGAACCCACGGCCTCTTGGTCCCGAACCAAGCGCGCTACCAAACTGCGCTACTCCTCGATTTAAATATCTCGATTTAAATATTTAGCCTATGAAGTCAATACTATGTTGAAAACATCAGTTAAAAGTCTAAATAACTTTTAAATGTTTCGCAAATATTTATTTCATACGCTATTTATTATATTAACAAAAAAAATCATATTAGTCAACTTGTTTTAGATAAATTGACTTGCAAAAAATATCGTGAGTATTGTAAAATGATATCGTGAATAAAATTAATTGGCAAAACGAAACAGATAAAATTATATCAACGCTCGGTGATAGGAAACCTAAACTGCTTTTACACGCATGTTGTGCACCCTGCTCATCGGCATCACTCGAATACCTTAAGAATTATTTCGATATAGGTATCCTCTTTTATAATCCAAACATTTCAACCGAGATCGAGTTTAAAAAAAGACTTAATGAGTTGAAACGATTTATCTCACAATATCCGTTCACTCAAAACATCGATATCATCGCTCCGCAATACGAGCATAAAGAGTTTTTAGAAGCGGTTAAAGGACTTGAAGAACTTCCAGAAGGTGGATTACGATGCAAAAAGTGCTTTGAGTTGCGTTTATCCAAAGCAGGCGAAATAGCAAAATCTTTAAACTATGATTATTTCGCAACTACCTTGACTATAAGTCCTTTAAAAAACACCGAATTATTGAATCAAATAGGATTATCATATCAAGATCAATTCATTTTATATCTGCCTACCGACCTTAAAAAGAAAGGACGTTATTTGAGAAGTATAGAATTGTCGAAGGAATACGACCTTTATAGACAGGATTTTTGCGGTTGCGAGTTTTCATTAAGGGATAGACTTATTCAAAAGAAGGAATCGAAATAAGGGGAAGTTGGGATGCTTGATTGCTGGTGTTCGTTATCGCCCGTGTCTATACGTGTCTATAAATGTATTGTTGTTTTTTTATAAAATAGTTCTACTTTTTCCGTCGTTTTTATTCACAAGGATTTAGATACTGCAAGGTAAACCTTGCACTGCTTCGCAGTTCGACTACAGACTTCGTCTTTCGCTCAGTATGACTGGACGGGAAACAGTAAGACGACGGACAGAAGTCAGTACGACAAGATTAGTCGATAATGCTTCAATAATAAGGAATAAGATTCCAATGCTACGCATTGCCCTACGGGTTCGACTACGGGTTATCACCCTTCGCTCAGAATGACATGGTTGGGCACTATCGCTTGCCTTGTTTGTGGATGAAGATACCGATGCCAATGGCATCGCGGCTACGCCGTTCGACTACAGGACGTTGTCCTTGAAATTGGTACCAATTTCAGAAAAATTTTTTCAAAATTAAATGACATTTTTTTGTTTTGCTTTCAATGGAGGGTTGTATCCTAGTGAACTATGCGGTCTTTCATTGTTGTAATAATATATATAAAACTTCATTATTGCCTTATATTCTTCGATAGTTAACTTTTCAACCTTCCCTATTTCCGTCTTTAAGCTCTTCCAAAATGTTTCAATATAGCAATTCTCTGCAGGTGTATGCGGTCGTGACATGCTATGCTTGATTCCATTCCTTTCTAATA
This sequence comes from uncultured Christensenellaceae bacterium, assembly GCA_964391805.1. Taxonomy (GTDB): domain Bacteria; phylum Bacillota; class Clostridia; order Christensenellales; family CAG-1252; genus RUG14300. Next base: position 199,990 of record CAYMNK010000002.1, read on the forward strand.
GCTCATGAAATGACTTACTTACAAATGGTGATCCTCTATCAGTCATTACCATGTATGGTACCCCAAATTCTTTTATTGCCATTTCTACTACTGCACATGCCGCTTCACTGTTATTTTTACAGTCGTATACCATTCCTTCTAACACTTTTGTGTTTACGTTTATTGCTCCACATGTATACACCGTTTTCCCATTTATTTTCTGCTCTGTAAAATCTATACTTAAGATCCTTTCTTCTCTCTCTTCTTTGTCTAATTGTTTGTATAAATTCTCAGATATATATTTCTCACTTACTTCTTTTTTCGTATGTACGTTTTTTCCTTTTTTTCTTCCATATTTTGAAGTTAAGCCCATTTCTTTCATTATTTTGCTTATTTTCTTCTCTGATATGCTAACATTTCCTTTAAGAAGTTCTCTATGTATTATTCGCCTTCCAAAATTTCCAAAGTGCTTTTTATACATCCAAACAACGTACTCTACTTCCTCTATTGGCAAGTTCTTACAAGGATGATGAAGCCTATAGTAATAATTAGAGAGAGCAATCTTTAAAACATTGCATACTTTGCTTACAGGATAATCCCGCAGCTCCCTTATCGCAAAATCTATTCTGTCTGATTCTGCTTTGCAAAGTATGCTATAGCTTTTTTTAATATCTCATTCTCCATCTCTAAATCTTTATTCGCTTTTTGCATTCTCTTTAGTTCGTTTCCCGGAAGAACTGCTTTACTATCGAACGCAGCCTCGCCACCTTCATCGTACTCTTTTATCCAACGATAAACTGTTTGCCTGTCTATCTCTCCAAGCATTTCAAATACTTCTTTCGGTCTAAATAAACCACTCTTCATTAAATGCACTGCTGTCAACTTGAACTCTTTTGTATAATCTTTGCGTATTCCTTTTGGCATATGTTTCTCCTTCTTTTTGACTGTCATTTTGTCATTTGATTTCTTTTCGAATTTATTATACCACATTCCCTTCGCTCAGAATGACATTTGATGGTTCGGCGCTACTCATAGTTCTCTCAGTAGAACAGCGGACAAACGCCATCAATCAAATAATCCATAATTTTGCTAAGCAAAACTTCACGTGCCGAATAGGCAAACTTCACTGCAACGCAACTTCACCTTTGCGAAGCAAAGACTTCACTGCGCAATAGCGCTTAGTATGACGGCGGACGAAAATGCTTAATATTTTTTTATTCAAAACTTATTGTAATGATTTATTATTTGCTGTTGTCTTTTGCAAATTATGATAGTATAATAATTATACGTTTTTTAAAAAGTACAAGGAGGAAGACAATGCTCACACTTAAGGAAAAACTCTTAAACGGTAAAATAGTAGAAACGGAATTGGGCGATAAAGCAGATTTTGAAAAGTATGTCGATAAAGCCTATTCCCTTAGGAAAAACGCCGGACGATTGGCTGACTATGACGAAATAGTCAAATTGTTGGCTAACGGTTGCACTGTAAAGAAAGCCGACTACAGCATTCTAAAAAGAAGTTTGCGTCACTACGACGAAGTCTACCTGTGCAACGAAATATTTGACTTGCTCGAAGAAAGCGAGAGTGTTGAAATGACACTTGCGGATAGGTTTGATTCTCCTACCGATTTATCAAAATTCAAAGTTTAATATCGCATAATACAATAGATAATTTAAAGGCGGTTTAATATGTCAAAAAGAAAAAAGAAAAATATATCATTTAATCTAATGTTGGCTTTGGTAATCATCGTTTTTTCGGTTGTAGCAATACTTGCTGTGCTCTACTTCGTGAACGATGACATAAAAGTTAAACTCGACACGGTTTTTGACACGGTAGTCAAGTTAATAGCAAGTTCGTCCGACGATGACAATGCAGGAAATAATAAGCCCTCTAACGGCAATTTACCTGCTTTGGTGGACGATTGCAATGTTTCGGTTCACTTCCTCGAGCTTGGCAATAAATACACCGGTGATTGTACTCTAATTAAGTGCGGAGATGTTGAAGTTCTTATCGATGCAGGTAGTAGACAGTCATCATCAAAAGCAATAAAAGAATATGTAGATCAATACTGCACCGACGGTATTCTCGAATACGTAATTGTTACTCATGCACACCAAGATCACATTGCAGGCTTCGTTGGTTCGAAGGAAAACCCCGGCGTATTTGAAAGTTACGTTTGTGAAACTATCATAGATTTTCCAAAAACAAATGCAACCAGTAACATCTATAAGAGCTATATAGAAAAGAGAAATGCCGAAATTCAAGCCGGTGCAACGCACTATACGGCACTCGAATGCTGGAATGAAGAAAACGGTGCGAAGAGAGAATACACCCTTGGCGAGGGCGTAACACTATCTATACTCTATAACTACTATTATGAAAATGCTACATCAGATGAAAATGACTATTCGGTATGTTGCTTATTAAATAATAACGGTGTTTATTCTCTTTTTACCGGCGATTTAGAAAAAGACGGTGAAAAATATCTCGTTCAATACAATAACTTACCCAAGTGTAAACTTTTTAAAGGCGGTCATCATGGAAGCTATACAGCATCGACCGACGCTTTACTTAGCGTAATCAAGCCTGAAATTGTATGTGTTTGCTGTTGTTGCGGTTCTACCGAATACACCGAAAATCTCGACAATGTATTCCCTGCTCAAGCTTTTATATCGAGAGTCACAAAGTACACACATAATATTTATGTCACTACATTAGTAACAGACTACGAAAACGGTGTATTTGAATCACTTAACGGTAACATTGTGGTATCCTTTAACAAAAATGGCGAAGTCGCAGTAAATTGCAGTAATAACAATACAATATTTGTCGATACCGAGTGGTTTAAGAATAACAGAACATTAGAATGAACTTAACCAATTTTGAGAATACTAATAAAATGTATACTATTTTTGCGAAATTTAAGGTCGTTTTAATAGAAAAGTTTTATAATCTATGTATATTAGAAAACTGAGAGGTTAAATATGAAAAAATCAATCAAGTTTATTACGGTTATTACCGTAATCTGTATATTGGTTACCGTTTTAACCGCTTGCGGAACTTCGGGCGCGTCAGGATTATCAGCGTACGAAATTGCTGTTAAAAACGGTTATGTAGGATCAGAAACCCAATGGCTAAAATCTCTAAAGGGTTCGGATTCGGGTAAATCCGCTTATGAAATAGCGGTCGAAAACGGCTACGAGGGAACGGAAACCGAATGGCTCGAATCGCTGAAAGGCTCAAACGGAATTGACGGTACAGACGGCAAAGATGCCGAAAGTATTACTATCACAGATATCTACAATGCTTTGGTCGAAGATGGATATGAAGGTACATTTAAAGATTTTGTTGCCGAGTATCTAAAAGATAACACCGCTATTCAAGATGAAGTATATGTTAGTAAAGCAATTTTATCTTGCGTTAGCATCGTTTCGACATTTACTCCAAAGGGATTCTACAATCAAGGGCAAGATTACAAAGCATCAGGCTCAGGTGTTATTTATAGGATAAATAAAGAAACAGGTAGCGCATATATCATCACGAATTACCATGTCGTTTACGATTCAAATTCATCAACATCGAATAAAATCGCATCGACTATCACAGTTTACTTATACGGAAAAGAACTAAGTAATGGTGGAATGGTGGCAACTTATATCGGCGGTTCAATGAATTACGATATTGCGGTACTGAAAATCGAAAACAACGATATTCTCAAAAACAGCGATGCGGTTGCCGTTACAATTTCGGACAGTAACGATGTGGTTGTAGGTCAAAAAGCCATCGCTATAGGCAACCCCGAAGCAAACGGTATATCTGTTACATCGGGTATAGTTAGCGTCGATAGCGAATCATTACAAATGACTGCTGCTGATGAAAAAACAACGGTATCGTTTAGAGTAATGAGAGTTGATACCGCTGTCAACGGAGGAAATTCGGGCGGCGGATTATTCAATGCACACGGCGAGCTTATCGGCATTGTTAATGCAAAAATCATCGACAGTAGCGTTGAAAATATCGGTTATGCAATTCCTTCAAACGTTGCAGTATATGTAGCTGATAACATATTGTATTATTGCGATAACCAAAAATCCGAAACAATGAAAAAATGTATGCTCGGTATAACAATTGCTGTAACCGATTCATGTGCATATTTCGATCAAACAACTCAAACCACCAAACTATTAGAAACAGTAACCGTTCAAGAGGTCAATATCGACTCTATGTCGGAAGGAATTCTCCAATCGGGCGATGTGTTGAAGAGCATATCGATCGGCGGTAAAAAGTATGAAATCACACGTAATTTCATAGTGATAGATATAATGCTTACAGCAAGAGTCGGAGATCAAATATCAATAACCTTTGAAAGAGACGGAGAAACAATGACAAAGAGTGTAACGCTCACCGAAAATAGTTTACAAGAATACAAATAACCAATTTATGGTTTGAATAGAAAACAACATGGCAAATGATATGCACCTCCAAAAGTGTCTAACTTTTGGGGTTCACTTCAAAAACCGCTGTGTTGTTTTTTTATGTGGATTTAGATACTGCAAGGCAAGCCTTGCACTGCTACGCAGTTCGATTACAGACTTCGTCTTCCGCTCAGTATGACGGGACGGAAACAGTATGACAGCGGACGGTAAGGAAAAGAGGGGGTGCAAAGCATCCCCCTCCCGTGATTAATAATAGTTCAAGTGTGAAGTTTAACCTAAGATGAATGAATATTATATTTGAACTATTATTTAAATCTCTTACGGTTTTTATTATATGTGGTGTGCAATAACTCGTGTGCCTTATGTGAATTGGGTTTACCGAGATAATCATCATAGAGTTGGATAATTTGAGGATTCTTGTGAGAAACTCTCAATGGTTTCATTTCATCTTCTCTATATAATGCACTTGCACGTTTTGCTTTATAAGTATCGAGAATATCGTCTTCCTCGTTAGGAAGGAAGCAAGGCTTAACGAAAGGTTGACCGCCACCTGCTACACAACCACCGGGACATCCCATAATCTCGATAAATGTATATTCGCTCTTACCTTCTCTGATTTGGTCAAGAAGAACTTTAGCATTCTTCATACCGTGAGCAACTGCAACCTTAACGTTGAGTCCGCCAAGGTTATACGATGCCTCTTTGATGCCCTCTAAACCACGAACGTCGGTAAGTTCGACATGTTCGAGTTCGTTACCGGTGATAACTGCAGAAGCGGTTCTTAAAGCTGCTTCCATAACACCACCGCTTGCACCGAAGATAACGCCTGCACCTGTATATTCGCCTACGATATCGTTATCAAATTCTTCGTCGGGAAGTCTGTTGAAGATAATACCTGCACGCTTAATGAGTTTAGCCAACTCTCTGGTTGTCAAAACCGCATCTACGTCTTGCATTCCGTCATGACCGAGGTTCTCTCTTTCCTTTTCGTACTTTTTGGCAACACAAGGCATTACGGATACTACATACATATTTTTAGGATCGATACCGATCTTTTCGGCATAGTAAGACTTAAGGATAGCACCGAACATTTCGTGAGGTGACTTACAAGATGATAGGTGATCGAGTAAATCTCCGTAATAATATTCCGCATAATTTACCCATCCCGGTGAACAAGATGTAATCATGGGGAGTACACCGCCATTCTTTACTCTGTCCAATAATTCGGTAGCCTCTTCCATAATGGTGAGGTCTGCACCAAAGTTGGTATCGAATACCTTTTTGAAGCCTAAACGACGAAGTGCGGCAACCATCTTACCGGTAACCAATGAACCTATAGGCATACCGAACTCTTCGCCTAATGCTGCACGAACTGCAGGAGCGGTTTGAACAACTACATACTTACCTTGTTTAAATGCTTCGTCAACTCTGTCTATCTCGGAAACTTCCATCAAAGCACCGGTAGGACAAACGGTAACGCACTGTCCGCAAAGAATACAAGGAGAATCCGCAAAACTTCTATTCTCAGCAGGAGCAACTATGGTCTTAAAACCTCTCTTTTCGAAGCCTAAAACAGACATACCGTGAGCATTCTTACAACGCTCGATACATCTACCGCAAAGAATACACTTGCTGGTATCACGTTTGATACTCGGAGTAACGTTGTCTACGGTAGTAGGTGTCTTTTCACCTTCATATAAGCCTTCTCTTGCACCGGTAAGGGTCGCAACATGCAACAATTCACATTTACCGTTCTTATCGCATTCTTGGCAATTTCTATTATGGTTACTTAATAGTAACTCTACAGATGTACGTCTCGCCTCTACTGCCTTAGGTGAAGAAATGGTGATTTCCATACCCTCGTTGACGGGATATACACAACTTGCTACCAAACCTCTGGCACCTGTAGCTTCAACTAAGCATACACGGCAAGAACCTCTGGAGCATTCTCCGTGGTTGAAAGCACATAGGGAAGGAATCTCATATCCACAAGCCTTAGCTGCTTCCAATATAGTTAAACCGGCTTCTACCTGATAAGGTACGCCTTCAATTTTAATATTAACCTTAGACATATGCTTTAACCCCCTTATTTCTTAGATATTGCTTTGAACTTACAAGATGCTATACACATACCGCACTTGATACATTTCTCGGTATCGATAATTCTTGACGGAAGTTTATGATTAGGAGCAACATAGTCGGTCTTAGCGATAGCGTTGACGGGACATTGTCTTTCGCATAATCCGCAACCGATACATTTATCCTTATCGATATCGTAAACCATCAATTTCTTACAAACGTGTGCAGGACACTTCTTGTCTACGATATGAGCAATGTATTCATCTCTAAAATGTGCAAGAGTGGAAAGAATCGGGTTAGGAGCAGTCTGTCCTAATGCACACAACGAGTTGTTCTTGATATTCTTAGCAAGCTCATCTAACTTATCAAGATCTTCCATGGTAGCTTTACCCTCGGTAATCTTGGTAAGTATCTCAAGCATTCTCTTGGTACCGATACGGCAAGGAGAACATTTACCACAGGATTCGTCACAAATAAATTCCATATAGAACTTCGCAACGTCAACCATACAGTTATCTTCGTCCATTACGATTGCACCGCCCGAACCCATCATGGAGCCCTTAGCTACGAGGTTATCGAAGTCGATCAATGCATCCAAATCGTCCTTAGTCAAACAACCGCCCGAAGGACCGCCTGTTTGAATAGCTTTAAATTCCTTACCGTTAGGAATACCACCACCGATATCATAAATAAGTTCTCTAAGTGTGGTTCCCATAGGTACTTCGACAAGACCTACGTTATTGACCTTACCGCCAAGAGCGAATACCTTGGTACCTCTCGATTTTTCGGTACCGTGCTGTGTGAATGATTGATATCCTTCTCTTAAAATGTAGGGAACACATGCCAATGTTTCAACGTTATTAACGATGGTAGGTCTACCCCATAATCCCTTAACAGCGGGGAAAGGAGGACGAGGACGAGGCATACCACGTTGTCCCTCGATAGAATTCAACAATGCAGTTTCTTCACCGCAAACGAATGCACCTGCACCGAGTCTGATATGTACTCTAAATGAGAAGTTAGTACCTAAGATATTATCTCCGAGCAAGCCCATATCTTCGGCTTGCTTAATAGCAATGTTCAATCTCTTAACTGCGATAGGATACTCTGCACGAACATAGAAATAACCGTTTTGTGCGCCGATAGCATAACCTGCTATCATCATACCCTCGATAACTGCCAAGGGGTTACCTTCGAGAATGGATCTATCCATGAATGCACCGGGGTCGCCCTCGTCGCCGTTACATACAACGTATTTTTCGCCTTCGGGTTGTGCATATGCAAATTGCCATTTACGACCTGTGGGGAATCCACCGCCGCCACGGCCTCTCAATCCGCTATTCAAAATCTCATTGATAACGTCTTGTCTATCCATTTGAAGGGCTCTTGCCAATCCGCGGAATGCGCCTGCGCCTAAGCCTTCCTCAATCTTTTCGGGGTTGATGCTACCGCAACCGTGTAATGCTATACGAACCTGCTTTTTATAGAAATTGATTTCATCTTGCTTGGTTACCTTTTCAAGCGTTCTGGGATCAACATAAAGCAATCTTTCGACTATTTCGCCTTTTTCGATATCTTGCTCAACAATTTCTTTTACATCCTCGATACCAACCATTCTATAAAGGGTATCTTCGGGATAAATCTTAACGAAAGGTCCTTGAGAACAGAAACCAAAACATCCTACCAAGTTAACGGATACCTTATCTTCCAATCCCTTTTCGGCAATCAATCTCTCGAATTCGTTCTTGATTTCCTCGGAATGAGATGATAAACAGCCTGTACCACCGCATAATACGATGTGACGCTTACCGTCTGCACCTGTGAATTTAGCATCTAAACAAGAAGAATACTTCTCACAAACCTTTTCAAGTGACTCAAAACTCCTAATGATCTCCATTTATTATACCTCCTTCGCTCTATACTCTTCTATGATCGAGGGAACTGAATTAACGGATACCTTGGGATATACCTGACCGTTAATGGTTACAGCCGGAGCAATACCGCACGCACCGATACAGCGCAATGCGTCTATCGTGAATAATCCGTCCTCGGTGGTTTCACCCGGAGCAATTCCAAGTATTTCTGAGAACTTATCGATAACCTGTTGTGCACCCTTGACGTAGCAAGCAGTACCTAAACAACAACCGATTACATACTTTCCCTTAGGTTGAAGGGAGAAAAATGAGTAGAATGTAACGACGCCGTAGATTTCGGCAACAGATATACCGGTTCTCTCGGATACGAGCTCCTGAACTTCAAGAGGAATATAACCGAATTCCTTTTGAATATCGCTCAGGATCATCATAAGCGGAGTCTTCTCGTCCAAATATCTGTCACAGATTGCATTGATTAGCGTAACAGCATTTTCACTTAAATGAGCCATATTAGCCCTCCTTTAATAGTATACAAAATCATAAAATAAATTGTTTTCCTCTAAAAAACAACATTTATAATATTATACAATACTTGTTCGCTTGTTGTCAATAGCGATTTTTATTTTATTTTTTATATTTAAAATGGAAGTGAATTCCCAAAGTAAATTCCACAGTGGATTTTGTAATATACATTGAGACATACTGTTTTTTTGCGGATCAGATACCGACGCGTTGCGTCGCTGCTTCGCAGTTCGACTACAGACTTCATCTTTCGCTCAGTATGACATGATAGTATGTGTGTTATCGTTCGTAAGATACCAAATTGTTGCACAATTTGATTCGCACTTTGTGCGAATTTCGACTGCGCTCAGTATGACGGCGAACGAAATTTCGCTCAGTATGACAAAATAGAACGCTATCGCTTAACAAGGAATCAGATACCGATGCCAACGGCATCGCGACTACGCCGTCCGACTTCGGGTTATCACCCTACGCTCAGTATAACATTTGATGGTATAGTGCTATTCTATTATTACACAGAATGACATGCATATTTGCCTGTTATTCTACATTTTACGACTTTTTTACACCATTTTTCAAAATGGATTGACGAAAGCGGGTGTAAAAGTATAAAATATGTATATATGCTTAATTAGCGGATTTAGGAGAGTAATATGAAAAATTATTTTAATGAAATGTACGAAGCTCTTAGGGGCTTAATCAATATCAATTCAGTTGAAGGTGAGCCTCAAGACAACGCTCCTTTCGGAATAGGTCCTAAAATGGCACTCGAATATTCTTTGAACTTGGCAAAAAGCATAGGGTTCAAGGTTAAAAACATAGATAATTATGTCGGCTGGGCTGAAATCGGAGAAGGCGAATTGTTCGGTATATTGGCACATGTAGACACAGTACCGCTACTCGACGGATGGAAAGCAGATCCCTTGTCTTGCGATATCGTAGACGGCGAAATCATCGGAAGAGGTGTTGTAGACGATAAAGGTCCGTTTATTCTATCCCTTTATGCAGTCAAATCCTTACTTGACGAAGGCAAATTGCCTAATAAACGTATTAGATTTATAATCGGTGCTAACGAGGAAAGCGGTTGGGCTTGTATGGATAGATATCTGCTTACAGAAGAAATTCCGACACTTGCTATTTCTCCCGACGGAGACTTCCCCGTAATTAATTGCGAAAAAGCAGTTGCACATCTCGAAATGGCTTTACCCTGCCCCGAATATATTCTCGAAATCGATGCTGGCGACAGAGTAAATATGGTTCCCGATAAGGCTTATGCTAAATTTTCGTGCATTTCCGACGTTGCAATCACTTATGCTCTACACTATGGCGTTAAACTCAAAATGGACGGTGATAATTGGATCGCCACCGCAGAAGGACGTTCGGCACACGGTTCGACACCTTGCCTCGGCGATAATGCGTTACTCAAAATACTAAATACAGTCGCTTCGATCGACGAAGAATTGAATAATCTTGCCGTTTCTTTGGGCTCTTGTGACGGTTCTAAGTGCAATATAGGTCTTAGCGACGAAGTGAGCGGTTCACTATCCATGAACGTAGGTTATGCAAAAAAGAAGGACGACAAATTGCTTATCGGTCTCGATATTCGTTTCCCCATATCTTTCACCCACGAAGAAATCGTAAATAGACTACAAGAACACTTTCCAAATGCTACGTTTACAATGGAAGGCTCTCATCCCGCTCTTTATTTCGCAGAAGACGATCCGTTTGTACAAGTTCTCTTGAATGCATATAAGGAAGTAACAGGTCAAGCCGACGCACGTCCCATGACCATTGGCGGTGCAACATATGCAAGAGCCTTACCAAGAGCATTGGCTTTCGGTCCGTGTTTCCCCGATAAAGATAATCTATGCCACCACGTTAATGAAAGAATGAGCGTAAAAGACTTCATGGATACATTCAACATCTACCGCATAGCTATCAACAAACTCTGTTTCTAAAATAACTAAAAGTTAAAACGTCTCGAATCAACCGTTTTATCGGTTAACACAAATTCGGGACGTTTTCTTTTTTGTCTTTTCAATAAAAACAAATCTAATGACTTGCAAAAATTCCTATATAAGGTTATAATTAAGTATACTTTTTGCACGGGAGTACCAAGTTGACTGCACTTTCATTTAAAAATGTATCGTTTACATATGACGGAGACGAAGAAAACATTGTCAATGCACTGACAAATGTTTCTTTTGATATTCAAGAAGGCGAATTTGTCACTATTTGCGGGGGTAACGGTTCGGGTAAAAGCACCCTTTCTAAACTCTGCAACGGACTTTTGCTCCCCGATAACGGCTCAGTCGAAGTTTTCGGACAGACAACCACACCCGATGAAAACGATAAATCAAATAAAAAAGTGTTTGAAATCTTTTCGACAGTCGGATTGATATTCCAAAATCCCGATACCCAAATGGTATCGTCTATAATCGAAGACGATGTGGCTTTCGGCCCCGAAAACTTAGGTCTTCCGAGAGAAGAAATCGAATTAAGAGTAACCGAATCGCTTCGTGCAGTCGGAATGGAAGAGTATAGAAAGCATACACCTACTCGACTTAGCGGAGGGCAAAAACAGCGTATCGCTATTGCCGGTGTGCTTGCTATGAAACCTAAAATCTTGGTTCTCGACGAATCGACCTCGATGCTCGATCCCGACGGACGTGAAGAAGTATTGAATATTGTGCTCAAACTTAACAAAGAAAACGGCATTACGGTACTGCATATAACTCACAATATGGATGATTGTGCATTCGGTTCAAGAACGCTTGTATTAAAGAACGGTTTCCTTGTCTTCGACGGTAAACCCGACGATTTATTTTCCGATTTGGACTTAGTACAAAAATGCAATCTCGAACTTCCGCCCCTACAAAATGCGGTACATCTACTCAAAGGATACGGAATAGATATAGATAAGCCTATTAAAAACGAAAAGGAGTTGGCTCAACTGCTATGGCAATTAAAACAAAAAATCTAAATTTTACATATTCTAAGGGTGCCCCTTACGAAAAGCACGCCTTGAAAAATGTAACCTTGCATATTAAGCAAGGAGATTTTTGCTGTATTTTAGGTCAAACAGGCTCGGGTAAAAGTACCCTACTCCAACACTTTAACGGCCTTATCAAAAGACAAGACGGAGACTTGCAAGTTCTCGACTTCGATTTAACTAAGAAAAAATTCAATTATAAAGCACTGCGTTTCGCAGTAGGAATGATATTTCAATATCCAGAATATCAGCTCTTTGACGATACTATAGCACGAGACGTGTCATACGGGCCTAAAAATATGAAGCTCGACTCCGAAACAATTGATAAAAGAGTTAGGAGATCTATACAATTAGTCGGTTTAAACTACGATGAAATAGCTGAAAAATCACCGTTTGAAATCAGTGGAGGTCAAAAACGCAGAGTTGCCATCGCGGGTGTTATTTCCATGGAACCTAAGGTTCTCGTACTCGACGAACCTACTGCAGGACTCGATCCATCGGGTAAAAATGAAATAATGGAATTGGTACTCTCTTTAAAAGAAAATATGACTCATACCGTGGTAATGGTTACACACGATATGGATCTTGTAGCAAAATACGCTACACACGTCATCGTACTGAAAAATGGTGAAGTCGCTTATGACGGTACACCTGAAGAACTGTTTGCAAATAACGGACTTGTAACAAGTTGTTCACTGAGATTGCCTTCGGGCGTAGTCCTCGCTAACGAACTAAGGGCACAAGGCTTCAATATAGATAAAAACGCTATTACTGTAGAAAAAGTGGCAGAATGCGTTAATAATGAATTCGATAATAAGGAGAACGACGATGCTTAAAGATGTTTCGTTCGGTCAATATTATCCTACCAATTCGGTAATTCATAGGCTCGACCCTCGTGTTAAGCTGTTAATGATGATTGCTTATGTCGTTTTGATATTCTTTATTCAAAGCTACATCGGATATCTTTTATTCGCACTTTTCGTTGTTATTGCTTCGGCTATAGCAAAGATTCCTTTTAAGTCGTTGCTTAAGTCCATTAAAGCGGTAGCGTTCCTCGTTATTTTTATTTCGATCATCAACATATTCTTCTATAGTGGAGACGGCGAACCGCTTTGGTCGTGGTGGATATTGACAGTCTATATCGACGGATTGGTATTCTCCTCTAAAATGGCTCTTAGACTTATATTGCTCGTTTTAGGTCCTGCGATATTGACATATACCACGACACCGATTGAATTAACAAATGCTATAGAAAGTCTATTGTCGCCACTAAAACTCGTAAAGTTCCCCGTACACGATCTTGCGGTTATTATGAGTATCGCACTCAGAATGATACCCACCCTAATGGAAGAAACCGAAAGAATTACACTTGCACAAAAAGCAAGAGGTGCCGATCTCGACACCGGCAATTTATTCCAAAAAATAAAGTCGATGGTTCCTATACTCGTTCCGCTTTTTGTATGTGCATTTAGGCGCGCAGACGAATTAGCGCTCGCATTGGAATCTCGTTGCTATGACGCTACCCCGAACCGCACAACATATAAGGTGCTTACATTAAAGGGACGAGACTTCGCATTTATCGCACTATTCTTCCTATTTATGGCTATGGCAATTATAGATGTTGCTATGCCTATTTATTTCCCATGCTCATCAAGTTGGATAGAAGGTTTTTACGATAATGCATTCTTCTCTCTATTTGGTCTATAATTATGAGATTTTTATTGACGATACAGTATAAAGGAACAAACTTTGCAGGTTGGCAAACTCAACCGAATCTTAGGACGGTGCAACAAACGCTTCAAGATGCCATATATCAATTAACAGGTGAACAAGTCACACTGCACGCATCGGGTAGAACAGACGCGGGCGTACATGCATTAGGTCAAAGGGTTCATTTCGATTCAGATACAAGCATTCCTGCCGAAAAATTACCTTTCGCCCTCAATGTTCGTCTTCCGAACGACTTAAAAGTTGTTGAGGCACAAATAGTTCACGACGGATTCAACGCAAGATTTGACGTAAAAAAGAAAACTTATGTATATAAGTTCTATACCACGCCCCACGAAAATCCTTTGCTCTTCGATGGTTATGCACATTTACCGATTAAGCCCGATTATGACTCAATGCGGAAGGTTGCAGACTTATTAGAAGGCGAACACGATTTTAAATGCTGTCAAGCCACAGGCGGACATGTAAAAACAACAGTAAGAACCATTTATTCGATAAATATCAAAAGTGACGGTAATCTATATGAAATCGCAGTTACCGGGAATGGTTTTTTATACAATATGGTAAGAATAATCGCCGGAACGCTTTATTATGCGGGAATTGGTAAAATAAAAGCAAAAGACGTTGAAAACGCATTAAATACAGGGGATCGAACTTCTTTGGGCAAAACGCTCGAGGCTAAGGGATTGTATTTATACAGCGTAGAGTATTAAGGTTTTTGAGTGAAGAGTATATGCGAAGACTTACCTTTTTATATGGATGCAGATACCGACGCTATGCGTCGCTGCTTCGCAGTTCGACTACGCTACGCTCCGCTCAGTATGACATTGAATGTGAGAATTATCGCCCGCAAGATACCAAATTGTTGCACAATTTGATTCTCACTTCGTTCGAATTTCGACTACGCTTACGCTTCGCTCAGTATGACGGCGGACGCTCAGTATTCGTGGCTCAGTATGGCATTTGAAGTGCAGTGCTATTCATAGTTTTTTTGCTCAGTATGACAAGATTGATGTCATTAGAAATTCTTTCTAAATTATTTAGCACAATCGTATATTATTGTTTTTAGAATTCAATCAATACCGCTCTGCATGGTGAGCCGTCTGCACCAGATAAGTTTAAGGGGGCAGAATTCAAATAGTAAACACCTTCGGAAACAGCGGATAAATTGATTCCTTCAAGTAAAACAATGTCTGCGGATAATAACTCGAGATGCACCGCCATAGGTTCGTTTTGCGGTCCTACGGTTTGAGGCTCATTCCCAAAAAGCAATATATTGGAAGATGCAAATACCTTTGATGCCTCTAACGATACCTCTATATCACCTTTTATCAATATTCTCTTTGCCGATTCAACATTTTGTTTTTTAGCTTTTTCAATTATTTGTATTGCATCGCTCTCGGTTACAATACCACCACGATGTTCCGCTACATATGCAAGGCCTATAAATGATTCAAGAGACAGCTCATCTACGGCTTTACCGCTCTCGATAAAATGACGTGGTGCATCTATATGCGTTCCGTTATGAGCACACATACTGAATGCGGTCAAATTATATAGATCACCTTTTTCGATTGAATTAAGCGTTATCCTTTTAGGTTCAGGATCACCGGGATACACCAAACAATCGAAAACTTCTTGAGAGACGTCATATATCTTCATAGTTCACTCCTAAATACACATTACTTTTTAAAATTATAGCATAAGTTTTTCTCTTTTTCAATATATTAGCCTATTCCGCTAAATACAAAGGCTCGACACCAATTTCATCAAACCTAAACTACTATAACTTCATATATTTTCTAAATTCAAACATTCCTTCGCCACCGTCTCCGATAAAGTTTTCTTCTTTAACTTCTCGTATGAATTCAACGATATGAAAGCCACATTTGTTTAATTAAAAATAAATGTTCCTTTTATCAAAATATGGGGTACAAGTTTCCCATATTTTAGTTTCCGGATGCCGTCTTTCTACTTCATCCCAAATCATTTTGCCTAAGCCACTTGACTGCATCCCGTTTTTCACATACAAAATGTGAAGGGAGTTTATCTGTGTTTCTTCATCAATAACTACCACCGCACCTCCCACCATTTCATCATCAACCACGGCTTTGTATGCAACTGCACCTTTTGCGTTTAATGAGGAATCAATATCTTTTTCAGGCAAAACTATAGCACTTGTCTTTCCGTATTTTGATTCAAATCCTTTTTGAAAAGATTCTTGCATATCTAATTTATATTGAATCAAGTCTTCTTCTCTTAGTAAATCAAGTTTAAAATACATTAATAATACCTCCATTGCTCTTGTTGGTTTTGGCTACATAATAATTATATCGCCAAACATGAATAAAAGTGTACGATTACTTTTTTGTTGACTGTGACAGAAATTGCGTACAACATGTGTTAGATTTACATTATAATTTCCGTTTTGAAAAATTTTTCTTGAAAGTCTACTTGTTTTGCTATTTCTTCCTTTGTTAGCATTACGCCGTCGGGTACTACGATTAATTTATCTTCTACATCATCAATTCGGTGGATTATCGCGATAGCCTTTCCGGTAAATTCACTTATGGGATAATCAATACCTAAAATATACGCATCTTGTTCTTCACCGTCAGCGGAAAACACATCGGGTACATATCCGTAATTAACCGAATAATAGATGTCATCGTGCAACGAATGGTACGAACCAAGCGGTCTATCCACAATAACATTAACGGTTTGACCTAACATCTTAACTCCTTTAACTCTTTTATCACTTCTTTTACATTTTCATAAGAGCATTTATTAAAAAAATCATCTATATTCATCCATTCGACAGATTGTACCCTTTTCTCTTTCGGTAACGGATTTCCGCCGTTTTTCGCTTCAAAAAGAAAAGGAACAATGCTTTTTCTAATAAGTATATTAGAAGGAGTCAAGAATTCATATGAAAAAGGTTTTAATTCTTTAATAAGATCTTCATTAGTGATAACAATATTTGTTTCTTCAAAACATTCTCTAATTGCGGTTTCTACTAAAGTTTCGCCCTCTTCTTTATGTCCTTTAGGCAAAGACAATCTCTCAACACCGTAAATTAATTCATTAGTGGCGAGAATTTTATCACCAAGCACAACCACTGCCATTGCACTTAATTCTTCGGTAACTCGTGTTGGATTGACAAAATCATCAGGAATGCATATCAATGTCTCGGGATGTGAAAAAATAAGTTTAATATTTTTATTGGGATTGAGGATTAAAGACAAAATGCCATTCTCTTTCGTACCGATTTGCGTGTCGAAAACAAGCTTTCTATAAGGCTTAAATCCGCACTTTTCTTGCACTCTTTTTGATTGTGTATTATATCCGAAATAACCGCAAAGGATAAAGTCAAAACCGGCCTTGTTAAATAAATAATCGCAAACACCTCTCAAGGCTTCGGGCATAAGTCCTCTACCCCAATACTCTTTAGATAAATCATATCCGATTTCACACCCTAAATAACCATGAAATTCCGTCAAAACATCTTCTAATCCGTATTTACGAATTCCAAGCGAACCAATAACTTTATTGTTTTCTTTCAGCACAAGAGCAAAGGTATTATCCTCCAAAATAAAGTTATTCAAAAGATCTTGCGTTTGTCGAATATCTTCGTGCGACTTCCAGCCTGCCATTTCAAAGACACCCTTGACGGATGCATACTCAAAAAGGTCGCTCAAATCACTTTGGTCAAAAGCCCTTAGAATCAACCTGTCCGTTTCTATTCTTATTAATCCTACGTGAAAATCCGCATTCATTTTACATTTCTCCGGTCCGACTGATATTAATCAGCACAATCAATGTGTATGTTTTTGTATAAAAAGCACAAATGAAATCTAAACAAGTTTGGATAAAATTAAATTCTCCTTTCCTAAACCAAGCGAAGCAAGATTTCATCCACGTTAGTGGATTTGTTCCGCAAAAGCGGATTTAGTTGAAAAAAGCACGCTTTTGCGTGCCTTTCTTTGGTGCCGATGGTGGGAGTCGAACCCACACGTAGTTGCCTACAACAGATTTTGAGTCTATCACGTCTGCCATTCCATCACATCGGCTTACTAAATAATGATACCATATCGGTTTTTAAAAAGCAAGTAATTATTTGTTATTTGTAAAAAAATCTTTATAAAAATCTATTATAATCAGTGAGTTGTGGATATTGAAAGAGGTATTATTTTCATTCGAATTTTCTACATGGATAAGATTCCGACGCATTGCGTCGCCCTACGGGTTCGACTTCGGGTTGTCACCCTTCGCTCAGAAGACAAGATTGGTCGCTATCGCTTGCCTTAATTCGGTTTTTAGATACCGACGCTACGCGTCGCGGCTACGCCGTTCGACTACAGACTTCGTCTTCCACTCAGTATGACATTGATAGTACAGTGCTATGCAACTTTTTCACGCAATATGACCGCGTAATGTGGTTATTTTATTGAAAAAGTTTGTGCTTTAATAAGTTTTTTTTACAAGGAATTAAATAACGATAGTTTCGCCCTGCAGATTCAACTGCAGGGCGTTGTTCTTGCTATCTATAACAAAAAAATACTTTTTATTTATATTCGGTTAATCTGTAAAATCAACTTAATGTATTACTACAGGCCAGTTTTTTGTTGTAACAGATGACGATATACATTTGCTGTTTCCATGTGCCTGAATTTCGATATCAAGTGAACTTACGTTTTTGAAAGCAATTATATCGGATAAATCATATGCCGGATTATAAGTCGTAATCAATTCTTGATCTTCTCCGTTTATAGTAAGCTTAATGGTATAACTAACTGCTCCGTCCACAGCACCCCAAGTAATCCTGCCATCCATACTCAATTTGACACTCGATTCATCCACACTACCCAGCAAATTTATACTATATGTACTGTTATTACCACATGTTTGCGACGACAAACAATATACGTTATTCTCATCAAATATGCCACCAATTGCATAAACACCAACCTCGTATTTTCCAGCACCGTTAGGATTATACCTAAAAGATGTTTCCGTGCTTGTTGTAACCACGCCACCGATGATATATGCATATCCGTTTGCATTAGGTGTTTCCAAGGTAATATCAACCAATATTTCACCGTTTGCTTTATATGACGACTCCGAATATCCGATTTTAAAATCAGGAGTTGATAGTTGTCTTGTTTCCTGTTCGATGGTAGCAAAGCCCGAACTTATTGTTCTTCTACCGCCGTCACCTATCGCTTTTACCTGAACTGTATAAGTTTTTAGTTTGTTAAAGTTAGGTATAACATAATATTCTTCTCCCGATACGTGAACATCCAAAGAGGCAACCTCTCCGTCAATATAGAAGACATAGCTGGTTGCATCCGATACAGCGTTCCAAGTATACCTATCGGTTCCCAAAGTAAGCTTAGGCGTTTTTAGTTTATAATCGGCACCAACGACATCATCCCAGTAAAGAACTCCGTCTTCAAGATGAATATTTCGTGCTGTCTCTAAATAAACGAAAGTCTTTTCTGTCGCAACATTGCTATCAAAAGAAGTAGCATGATTACCAAGTGCTCTGATGCTTATCGTAAAATTTGCATTATGCGGATCAAATTCATAAGAAGTTTTATTTACCGTTTCGCTGTAACTGTCTGTAGAAGTTTGAACTGAAATTTCATAACCGTTTGCGTAAC
The DNA here is from genome assembly GCA_964391805.1 of uncultured Christensenellaceae bacterium. Taxonomy (GTDB): domain Bacteria; phylum Bacillota; class Clostridia; order Christensenellales; family CAG-1252; genus RUG14300. The sequence continues at coordinate 219,264 of CAYMNK010000002.1, forward strand.
TTATACCCTGCCAAGATAACGTACTCGTCAGCGAATTAAAACTGATTTTAGTTTTATCCACCTCACCACAAATGGTAACCGTTTTTGATGCACTGTATTTAGAATAATAGCAAACGCTTCCGCTGTCGGAATCAGCCTTTGCACATATTTTTATTGTGTGAGTTCCGGCGAGCAATCCATCGTACGAAAGGTCGTATACTTTATTATCGGTTCCGTCTACGTTGACGAGATAATAAGTTGCTCCGTCAACGGGAGCGAAAGAAATCACACCATTATCACTGACGGTAGGAATAACTTTACGTTCGGTCGTTTGCTTATAGTTTGTATAAGTACGCATTTTTACGCCGGGTTTGACATAGTTTTCAAGCCAAATTAATAACCATTGTTTGAATTTCAATTTTAATATCTCCTTATTTTTGATTTAAATAAAATGCTTTTAGTTTAAAACATAAATGTTAGTTTGACAAAAAACAATAATCAAACAAAAAAATAAAAACTGCGTTTTGATGAAGTGCAGTTTTTGAGAAAAAATAAAAATTTTAAAAATAAGATGATATGCACCCCAAAAGTTAGACACTTTTGGAGGTGCATATTTTTATGGGTAA
>CAYMNK010000003.1:0-192970 GCA_964391805.1 uncultured Christensenellaceae bacterium
CAAAAGCCTATTATTGAACCACCAGACTATCTGGTGGTTTTCGCTATACAAAAAACAAGGAACTTGTGATTCCTTGCTTAAGTTATATCATATATCGGTTATTTTGAATAAAAGTTAAACGTATTTAACTACTATATTTGCATTCTCGTTAGTTATTATACTCATAACTTCTTTTAAATCGGTAACGTTTTCGAATCGGTCGATATTGCTAAATTCAATTATCGTTTCTTCGTCTACGAAAGTAAAAGTATCTATAAGGGCATCATAATTCAACCCATACATCTCGTCGAGAATATCTCTAAAATAGGATAACAACTTATTTTTGGTATTATAATTTGCTAAATCGATCGTAATAATCATACAAATTTTAGTATTTTAAAACTGCTGTAATGGTCATCTGTATAAAAGATAGTCCAGTCGGACGCAAAGACGATACGCGTAGCGTTTCTACTTCCACCTTTATAGTTTATATCACACTCTGTATAAGTCTTAGATTTGGGTAAAATCCCTTCTTTATTATAAAATCTATCGCCACCACAGCTAAGTTTGTTTTCTGAGGTCCAGTTTTTCTTATTAAAACTGCTTTTCGGTAAAAAATTCGATGGTAGCGAATGGAACAAATAAATATATGCACCGACTTCAGCCATCGACGTATATTTTCCGTTGGCTTCGATGGTATAATCGGACAAATATACCGTAATAACTTCAAGTCCATAGTCTTCGAAATCGTCGTCATTACTATCGTCTATAATGGGTTTATCATTATTATTGCCGTTGTTACTATCATCGATAATTACATCGTCATTCTTGATATTACCGTCATCGACAATATTATCGTCACTATTCCCGTTGTCTATAATGACATCGTCTTTGCCAAGATCGTCTATTATGTCATCCTTTTCATTATCATTATCACCTATGTCGGGTGATATATCCCCATTGGGGTTGTTGTTATCACTCGAAGAGCTACCGTAATTAATGTTATAGTTAGGTATGATAATGGTTTGGCAACCGACAAATATACTAAGCATTACAATCAATGCCAATATTACGATTAAATACTTATTAAACTTTTTCATTCCTATATTATAGCACTTTAATGGATAAAAGCAAGACAAATTCACCCATTATTTTCAAGAATAGCAAATAAAGCAAACAAAAAGCCCATAAGGCTCACCACACTTCTCAATGTATAGAACCTTAGGGCTTATTATCTTTATGAAACAGAATGTTATTGTTTATCGGTGTTTATTTTTCCTGCTTCCAGTTCGTCAATAGAAACGATGACAACATCATAATTTTGACCGCAAGCAGGACATGTGAATTTCTTTTCATCATGTTTTATACAAGAAATAATTCCGCATTTGCATTGCAAAATAGAGTTATTACCGCAATACCTACATCTAAACGAGGAACCTGCATATATTTTACCGATATATTCTTGTTTTTCGCCCGAGTCATCCTCGGCTGAGACGCTAAATGAACCTACGGCAATGAGGTCTTGTCCGCACTCGAGTTGAATACCGAGTTTTCTTGAGGTAGTAGAACATCTTCCAATCAATGTAATGTACTTTGCCATAATTTCACTCTCCTATTTATTTTTTATCCAAAGCATTTTTTACGCTATCGCTAATATAAATGTCGCTAAAATCACTATTTTGGAGACATTTTATTATAGACGTACCCGGAATTTTATATCCATCGTCAACTATAAGTATCTTTTTTGCCATTTTCGAAACAATTTGTTTTTCTTTCAAAATATCCGACAATTTAGCACCGGTAAACACTTTTATAGCATCAATCAACTCGCTTAATGTAACTACCGCGCATTCATTAAAATCAAAACCTTTGCATTCCATGCACTTCAAGCCCGACTGAACAGAGTAAATTATCGATTCGGCGCTGTAATTATATTCTTCCGTTTTTGCTAAGTTTAACTTGTCGGCAATAACATCTACAAAAGGACGAATCTCTCTTGCTCTTGCTTCTCTTTTCTCACGTTCAATTCGTTCTTGCTCTTCCCTCTTCAGTCTTTCGCCTTGAGCTTTAGCAAGGTCGATTGCCTTTCTCAACGGCTCGTTCGGGAATCTTAAAACACCGACACCGTCTCTTGTTTTAGAAAAACCGTAATCTTTTGCATTTAACTTGCTCAAACTTTTAACTGCAGTATTAATTTCCTTTTGTAGTATAACAAATGGTTCTGCTTTTTTGTACTCGATATACTGGTTTAACACATCTTTTGCTCTTTGGATGTCCTCGGCAAGTATCATTGCTTGGTGATATCCGTCGTTAATTTTAGAATACGCACCCTCAAACCTATTAATTGCTTTTGCATTTGGACTTAATACATGCTCAATAAAATAAGATTTATCTCCGACAAGCCCTGCAATATATGAGTTCGATATTTCTTGCATTGCGTTATCGAGTACCAATCGAGAATCGTCACACGAAGAATCTACAGTTTTTTCACTCGGTGAGGGAATCACCGAGTGCGTTTTCAAAAACGCTTGATATACCGACTCGATCACGTCTTGGGTAAAATTCAACAATACCCCTGCGTCGGTGTCGGCAATACCATAATCATCGGTATTTTGTTTAGCACATTCGTCTAATTTTGCGACGATACTCCTTTTAAATATCTCAATCAATTGCTGTTTTGTAAAACAAACTTTTTTGTCTTCCATAGTTTCTCCTTAATAGCGTTTCGCCAACCCCATGTAAATGAGGTCAACTGCCGAAAAAGATAAATTTTTAGCGATAGGATTTTTAGGAATGGTATATTTGCCCCAACCGACATGCACTATTTTTACTGCAGTAATGTATTTAATCCTATCGTATTTATAGCTCTTGTTAATAAAATATTTTTTTGATTTATAGGCATCTTTACCCAATATATTTCTTATCTTATCGAGTCGTTCCCGTCTTTCGATAACATTTCTTACGGCAACAATTCTATCATTTGCATCTTTAACACAAGTTTCGAGCGCTATCAAACTCTTTCCTAACATTTTTATATCGGTCACATTAAGAGATTTACCGTTATCTAAAAGAAAATTCTTATCGACAACAGGCACATAACCGCCTTTAAATAGTTTTAGTTCTGATCTAATAACGGATATTCTTTGCTTGATTTTTTTAGTTAGATTGGCAAGTCCGTCGATTTTTGCGGTAGCGTTCTTGGGGAAACCCTTACTTTTAATAGAAATTTCGGGAACATCTATCGCGTTGACTTTCGCGATTATATCAAGTTCACTTTGACAATTCGTAAACAAGATGTTTGCTTGTTCGGAATTATCGCATATAGACTTATAAGCATTTTCGCATTCAGTCTTATTAAACCTCGATAGAACATCAACATATCGAGCATCGGGCAGTTTTTTAATAAGCGCCATCGATTCGTCTTCAATTCGTGACAGTTTAGCACTCAATTCTCGATAATTCAATATCGATTTTTCAATATTGTCTATTGTTTGTTCGATATCGTGAAGTGGCTTAGCCATTTCGTCAATTCGCCTAAATATTTCGTCATCTCCACCATTTTCGATTTTCTCATAGGTCCTCGCAATTTGACGCAACGAATCAACTTCGTCGGCGTTGGCAGACAACCAGAAATTACATGTATCACGCCTCAATTCTTCGATAGTGACAGAAGATGTTTTCGACAGCTCCTCGAGCCTTACTTGGTAGGCGGGTTTTGCATATTCGTTGTCTAATAGATACTTCGCATCCCTAACCAAGGTCATACTGTTTATTTTAATTTGATATAGCCCCTTAGTTCGCGCTTTGGATATCGTCACGTTAGAATAAGGGATCAATACAATATCATCTTCGGGATAAATATCACATACTTTAACCTTTACATCATTGATTAATCCGTTAGTTTTCTTACCTGCTTCGGCGTATTTTTTCAAAATTAAATAGTATTTATTAACTTTAAGAAAACTGTCGTCAGACTCTATTATGTAGGTACGCATTCCTTGCGGAGATGACGTATCGATAGGATTCCGAATAATGACCGCATTGGTGATAAAGGTTATATCGGAACGACTCCACGGCGTCATGGAATCATAGCACAATATCTGCGCCATACCCCACGCTATCAGCTGGACAGCATCGACAGCCTCTTGGCCCTCTACACCGCTAACAATATAACGATACATACCAAAACAATCGTCTCGCCAAATTTGCCAGTCGCCATCGAGAAATTTAATCTCATCGTCCTCCCACGGAATATATATTTTTTTAGCCAATTCTTCTAACATTATTATACTTTATGACATCTATTATTTTTTTACAACATACCCTCTCGAAACCATTTCGTCTATCATAATCTTCTCGATTCTACCGTCCGAATGCTCCAAACGGTATTGATGATTGACGATTGAACTTCTCGTGATTCCTTTGATATCGGCAGGGATCCTATCCGAATTAGGTGTATATAACACGGTATCGTCGTCGCAAAGTTTAAATATAATGCTTTCGGTTGCCTGTCTATTAGCCAATAGTTCGTTTTTAGTGGTTTGGATGGCAAATGCACCGCTTCCGATCAAATAATATCCTGGACCTTTGGATATGTTTCTATAAATAGGTCTACTGCCTGTGAATTTAAGTTTAGCATCCTGAGGCCAAGGTGTTTTTCTTTCCTCTTCGGTACAAATATAGCCTTCCTTCTTGAGTTGAGCGTAGGTAAAACCACCGCGTTGAATGCCACCTTGAGATAATACGTATTTGCCTTGACTAAACGCCCTTCTTATACAAGAGGGAAGTTCACCTGCGCCATCCGATTCCCAAGCAATGTTGTTTTTGACCTCTTTCTTTTCCTCGGTAACGGGCGAACCGTCTTCGCCTAAGCGCACTACATAGCCTTCTCTCAACAAATCGTCTATCGAACGAGTAACGGTCGTACCCTTAACGGTGATACGATAGCGAGGCTTTATTGCCTTTTTGATAGAGATATCTTCGGGAAGATTTAATTTATACATCGATTGATGCTCTTCCCACAAAGGATTCCTTGTATACTTAGACGGTATCGAAGCGATATCTTTAGAACGGAAAACCTTAGCAATGTCCCCAGCGGTCGGTCTATCGTCGGGATTTTTGGCAAGTGCCCAATTGATAACTCCGTAAAGCAGGTCGTTGACCGTATCGGGTAAATCGGGCTTATAATCTTGATCGACAGCCAATCCATAGAGCGGTGCATCCAACTTATCGCCGTCGGGACCGACAAAAGGCATTACATTTGATCCGTCCGCTTCTCCGTAAAAATACTCATATATGGTAATGGCTAACGAGAAAATATCAGATTTTGTTGTAATACAGTTTACATCGAACTCATTAAATCCGTCGACATCCTTATTTTCTCTACATATATCGAAGAGAGGTTGAAGCTCGGGCGAAAAGAAGGTACCGCCCATAAGATAGTACCATACGTTAACACCGTATCTTCTACTATGCAAATCATCGAGCACAATAGAACTGTCATAGTCGATAATGGAACATTTAAAACCGTCACCGTCTTTGCTAACAACGGTGTTACCTAATTTAAGATCGGAGTGCAATATTCCTGCCTTATGGAGTTTTTCGAGTTCCTCGCATAAAGACGCGACTATTTCGTATTGTTCGTCAAGGGATAAATCTCTACGAAAATCTATTGGCAAAGAAAGATCGAAACCGACGTTTTGTTCAATCCAAGGCACCGCCTCTGCTGAAAAGGTCGCATCCTGTTTAAACGATATAGGCTCAGCCCAAAAATCGGTAGGACAAACCAATTGTTTACTGCCTATTGCATGTATTTTGGATATCAAACGCTTTTTTGCCTCTACATAGTCGTCCGAATCCTTATCCCTCTTATTATACTTATCTCTGTTTTTCTCAAGAGTTGCGATTTCATTACGCAAGCGCTCGGCTGAATCGGGATCGGATGAACCGACTTTTTTTAACTCTTCCTTTTTCTCGCGAATTTTTTGATCGGCAAGATTCCATTTAGGCTCGGCGGCATGTACCTTTACTTGATAGTAGGATCCTTTGTATTCGCCCTTGCCCCACATATTTCCACGCGATCCGGCTTGGAATTCGCCCATTTTGACGGGTTCGTCCTTGCTGGCAATATTACGTATTTCCATTTTAAAATCTGATAGTTTCATAATCTATTTCCTTTGTCTTCATTAACCGATTTGTTGTAAAGAATTAAGTGTTCTGTTCTTGACGATATCAACTTCATAGTTATCGGGAATATTACCGAATAGACACGCTTTAAATTTATTATACAGTTCAATTGTATCGTCATCGTTGCTCTTTTTAGATAACTCATCATATTGAGCGATAAATTCACCTATAGGGGGCTCTGCATTTTCCAATACTTCTTTTACACCCTTAACACATAATACGTTATCCCACGGATCGTGTTCGATCGAATTATCATCAGAAACGGCTTTATATGCCTCTATTGCGCCCTTCAGCATTATTTCAAGATTGATTCTTGCCAATAATAATTTTTTAAGTTTAAAACCACCCAAAAGTTCTGTACATCCCTCAATTCCCCACAATTTACTTTCTCCGCTCTTTTTCATGGCTTCGAAGGTCGTAGGATAAGCCGATACCAATATATCGAGTACAGCGCTTTTAAAAGTTTCTTGGGCATAATCACCAAAGAAATCAGTCTGTTTTTGATCGCTCGAAGATGCTTTCGGTGCATAATACGGGATTGGATTTTCACTATTACCTTCATCACGCAGTAAACCTATCAATCTATCGAGAAAAACTTCTTTTTCACGCAGTGCATCGAATAATTCTACTGCAGATTTTGCAAAGAACCGACCTGCCAACGTCCCGCTGTCATCTTTTTTGATTTGCGAATAATTACCGGCATTCGTTAGTTCCGCACAACACGTATCCGCTTGAGCGTAAAAATTAAATACAACCTCGCGCCTAAAATCTTCTAAAGAATAGCAATTTCTCAAAGCCCTAAGCATATTCAGTTCGAAAAGAAAATCGTTGGCATTAGGTTCTTCGTTTTTATCGGAAACAAATATCCCTTTATTGGACGGACATGTATCGTATATACCGTCCGAACACGCAAATAGCGCACAGGGATATTCCAAATTAACTATCCTTGCATGTAATTTACCGTCGTGATACTCCCCAGTGTTGCGCTGTTCTTCTCCATAATGAATAAACGCGGACATCGTACCGTCGGGGAAGGCATCGTCTATAGATATTTGTCTTACGCCTTCCTTAGTATCAACGATATAACAACGCGCATCTCCACAGTTCAACGATAACGCCGATACATTTTTGCCGTCGGCAATATAAAACCATATCGCAAGGGTGCTACAGAGAAAATAGTATTTTCTCTTGACAGTATTAGGCGCATCTTCGTGGCTGAACAGTTTAGAAATATTATCGGATAAATGAACTAAATAGTTTTGAATTTCAACGCGCAAGCTCTCTGCGAATTGCTTGTCTATACATTTTTTATGGTTATTTGCCAAGTAATTGCGGAATTTATAGAAAAGTCCCACGCAAACGATTCTCGAACCTAAAGACTGACTGTCGCGACGCCAAAACGGAATAACGGTTTGCCCCTTTCTATCGGTCGTAGGATTGATAGTAGAATCGAATCCCGACCAACAAGCCTTATCTTCGGCAAAGAATCCTGCAGTAGGAACATAACCGAAGCATTTCAAAGCATAATCAAGTGCTTTCGAGTCCTTAACAAAGGATTCACCGTAAAGAATAGTCAAAAAAGCATACAACATAGTTGCATCCTTTATTTCTTTAGACGGTTCGGGATAGTTCTTTAAAATATACTCGTTAAGATTTTTTTCAAGCGACGGATGGACGTATCCCCCGTTACCGACACCATCCGCAACGACGGATATACCATATGTTTTACCGTCCTGTTCGATTTCGTAGGTGAAAGGATAACCATCCCCGCCGTATTCGCCCAAACTTCTATCATTGTTTCTTTCGGCAAATACCGTAACTATTTTAGAATCGGCAGCGCCTACAGAAACTCCGTTTGGTCTATATCCTATAAATTCATTCTTACTCATTTTAATTCTTTAAATTTGTGGTTGATTGATAAAAAACGGCACACCGTACCGCGTTATGCGGACAAGCGCGCCGTAATCGTAACGACAGTTGTCCTAATAAAAGTTCAATTATGCGCTACGTACTATTTCTGCAATTATTACACTCAAATCGAGCTCTGCAAGACCTTTAGCGGGGTCAACAGTTGCACCGGTAACCCATTCCCAAGAAGTAACGTCGTCCCAGGTGTGTCCCGCTTTATCGCTACCTGTAGGAGCAAATATGATAAGTCTCTTGTTGGTAGGTGATAACTTGGTGATAGAAGATTGAGAATCTGCACTCCATATCTCGGTAAGTTCTTCGATATTGGAAGGATACTCATCTGCATGATAACCTACACAACCTGCACGCTCTTGTAAGTTTAGAGGAACGGCGTCGGTCATCAATACTATGATGTGACGGCCTTTTTCGCCAGCACCGATCTTAACCCAGTCGGAGTTAATAGCAGCATACAATGCTTCGAGTGCATTCTCGGGAATATCTCCGCCACGCATATCAATATCGATGTTGTTGATTCTTGCTTCGAACTCTGCCTTTTGCTCGGGCATAGTGTAGAAGTCGGATAAACGGATAGCATCTTCACCCTCGGATGCGAAGTCTGCAAAGTCGATAACTCTCAAACGAAGTTCGTCAACATTTTTATTAGCAGCCTTAAGAGCCTCGGTGATTTTATCGCCTAAAGATAAAGCATTTGCCTTAACCTCGTTCATGATAGGTGTCATACTTCCGGTAGCATCGATTACGAAAACGATGTCCATCTTATATCCTTTACCTTGTAAACCCATATTATATTCCTCCATACAGAATTTTATTGATTAATGAATTATCCGAATTATGCGGATATTAATAATATAACATGTTTTTTACCGAATTGCAACATAAAATAAAAATTTCTTTATAGATTTCGCAATACAGTGCTGATTTTTTGAGTGAAAAGGTAGAAGTAAAGATCATTCGCCTTGGCATCCGTCCGCCGTCATACTGAGTAGAGCGTAAGCGGAATCAAAATTCGAACGAAGTGAGAATCAAACGACGTAGGCGTTTGGTATCTTGCGGACGATAACGATGAGTTTGTCTTATTGTATCCGCTTCAATAACAAGGAATCAGATTCCGATGCTATGCATCGCCCTGCCGGGTTCGACTTCGGTCTGTCGACCTTCGCTCAGAATGACATGATGGGCAAATATAGTAAGTGCAAAATAAAAAGCAAGTACGAGGACTTGCTTTTGGCGGGAGATTACTAATCCCCCCTACTTGTCTGTTATATATTGTTGTCTTTTTCGTTGAAAAAGTATGCATTGCACCTTACTCTTTTATGCGGAGCATAATCATAATTCGCTTTAGCGTAGCGTTCCTACTCCGCTGCTTTGAAGTTATAAATCGGTTTGATTCTATAAACGATCTCCGCTGTAGGCTCGATATTCTCGACAATCTCGTCTAAACTCTTATAAGCCATAGGCGACTCGTCAATGGTATCGGGATTGATGCAAGTTGAGTATATTCCCGCCATCTCCGCCTCGTACTCTGCCATTGTAAGACGCTCGAAAGCGGTAGAACGAGACATCAATCTTCCTGCTCCGTGAGGTGCGGAACAGTTCCAATCGTCATTGCCCTTACCGATGCAAATGAGCGATCCGTCACGCATATTGATAGGAATGAGCAATTTCTCGCCCGCCTTCGCCGACACGGCACCCTTGCGGAGTATCATCTCTTTCACGTCTATGTAGTTGTGAATGGTTTGGAATATCTCTACTGAAGTCCAGTTACAGCGTTGAAGAATAATCTCAGCCATTTTTGCACGATTTCTCTCCGCAAACTGCTGACATATATCTACATCGTGTATATAATCGTCCATAAAAGAACCGTAGAGGAAGCAAAGATCTCGAGGAAGCGTGGGCTCCTTGGCATTAAACGCTCTCTCAAGTGCTTTAATAGTAGATTGAATCTCCTTTTTTCTTCCTTGCTCTTTGTATGTACGAATAATCTCGTCACGTTGTTTGAAATACTCCTCTTTACCTACATTGAGGTCAACAGCAATCTGTTGATAAAATTGCGCTACTTGAGTACCAAGATTACGGCTACCCGAGTGAATGACAAGATACTTGCCACCATTCTCATCCACGTCTATCTCTATGAAGTGATTTCCGCCACCAAGTGTGCCGAGCGAACGCTCGAGTCTTTTGGTATCTTTGAGGTGTCTATAACAACGAAGTTGTGTAAGATCGAAACGCTCGAGTCTACCCTCCCAAACATCTCTACCGCTGGGTATGTAATGTGTTACGGCATCTAACTTTTCAAAATCGATATCGATTTTGCCAAGGTAAACGGTATACATTCCGCAACCGATATCGACTCCGACCATCGAAGGAACAATCTTATCGGTTATAGTCATGGTTGTACCTATAGTACATCCCTTCCCCGCATGAACGTCGGGCATTATTCTTATTTTCGAGGACGCAAACGCCTCTGTATCACACACAAGCTTGAGTTGCTCTTTTGCTAACTCGTCAACTGTGGTTGCAAAGCACTTAGCTGTGTTATAATTTCCTATTATCTCTATCATATTAAACTCCTTTTTCTGTGTACGGTCGGGCCAAATTTACCCAAAGATTACAACGCACCCGACCGCAGACGGCATTAATCGTTGTTGCCGTTTAAAATTGCTGTAAGCTGATTAAGAATATTTCCGCTACCGTTTAGTGAGATGTTTCCTACATTCTCACAAATACGCTCAACGTACTCAAATTCCTTAAGCTTGTATAGGGTTTGATTTTCATCCATCAACTTCGCCGTATTCAGCAACGAACGAGTGGACGCAACCTCCTCACGACGTGTAATGACATTCGCTTGCGCACGCTTTTCGGCGACAAGTACGGTATTCATTATCTCGCGGATTTCACCGGGTAGAATAATATCCTTAACTCCTGCATCCGTGATCTCGACAAACAAGTTCTTTTCTTTCGATTTTAACTTTTCAAAGACAAACTCGGACATTTGCTCTTTGTTTTCAAGGATTTCATCCAATTTGTATTTGCCTACATACTCACGCAAGGCAAGTTGTGCCGACACATGGATTTGCTCAGAGAAATCATCGACCTCGGTCAAACTTTTGATGTAATCGGTCACGCGATAATTACAAATAAAATTGATACGCAAAGAAACCTTATCCGCAGTGAGAATCTCTTGTCCTGTGATGTTCATTTGAGTCAACCGTGTATCCACAAAGTCAACTTCGACTTTGACGGGAGTCTTCCAAAAATAGTAGGTACCCGCATCCAAAATGCGTTCGAGTTTTTGATTAAAGAATAGCCTTGCCTTTTGATATTCGGCAACCTCAACCTTGGTAAAGTAGATTTGAGAAATCTTCGAAAAAATGTATTTCGGAATAGATTCATCGACTTCTGGTGTAGAAATATCCACGATTTTGAACTCATGTTTATCTACAACTGACCAAAATGCATGTTTGCCTATGCGAAGGACGGAAGAAAACTTACCGTTCACATAATGGAGTGCAAGCTCCTCATCCTTAACCTCTACCACAGCAACGCTGTCAGCAATATTTTCATCGGCAAGCAATGTGTCAAGAGGACACCTACTGCATACGATAGGTTGTTCTAAATCCGATATTACAACTTCGCTTTCTCCGAAAAGGTGATATTTGCCTGCGTTAAGCAATTTGATATACTTTCCGTTTTTGAAGAGAAAGCCTTTTTGGTTTTCGTTAATTATTATCTTTTTCATAATATGTAGTCCTCCTTGTAAATAATAGTGTTGTTGCCATTCTATCATTCATGCAAAGGTAACGGCTGAAAACTTGAGCATTTCCTGCACAGAGCGGAAAGATATCTTTTGGCTCTATTTGGGATAATACGGTATCCGTTCTCAGACAAGGCTTCCTTTACATTGCTCGGCGAAACGTCCCGAAAGACTTCTCGCTTTGCCGAATGATAACGAATAGCTTAACATGAATGTTTCGTTGCACAGATTGTGCAACAACCTGTTTTGCGTCCATTAGGACAAAAACCAAACCACTGGCGATATGCTAAATGAGAGTGCATACGGTGGGATTCGAACCCACGATAGTAGAGTCAAACCGACTCAAGGGCAAGCATTCTTCGGGCATACACTTTGGAACATCCTCGTGCACCGCTGTGAAAGATTGATTCAAACACGGGCTTGAAGTAACCTTGCAAGCATATTTTATCATTCAATTTACCCTTTTTCACGGAAAAAAAGCTGCGAAAATAAAAAAAAGCTTTTTAGACCTAACATTATGAGATAATAATAAGAATACAAATTCAAAATAATAAGTAAAGGAAAAGCGGCACCTAAAAAAACGTCGATTTTATAAAATTAATAATTACACATAGATAAATTCATTGATAAAGCGAAGTGTTTTTGTTATTTTATTCCGCAATTGAATTGCTTTTTTAGTTTTTCGATAACTAATTGTCTAAAGGATTCCGACTCTAAAACTTCAACCATCGGTCCAAAGGAAAGAATTCTAATTACAAGTTCGGGCTCATCGTCGTGAGCATATTTTATTTTTACAATATAATGCTTTCTATCAATCTTTTCGGCTTGTTTTTCAAAATGGGCAAAGTGAAGCATGAACCGCTCCATTGCATTTCGCTCGTCACGTATTTTTACGGTAACTGTATCGTATTGCACCGTTCTTTCTCGCCCGCTCGATTTTCTCTCGCCCGTATAGGGGACGCAACCTCTAATTTTGGAAAGATTAACGATTGAAACGGTACGCCAACCTGCTGTAATCAACCTAAACTTGTCATCCTTTTCGGAATATTCGAGTCTTACGGGGCGACATCTCACAAACATGAAATTGCCCTTACGATTGAGCATTTCAAACTTAATTTGAGAGCCGTTACGAATTGCATCTAAAATGACTCTAAATTGTCTTATGTATTCCTCGTCTTCTAAAGGATCTCCGTCACCGTATTTATCATATATGTGATAATCATCAGGGGTAAAAAGCGGTTCCACGTCATCGAGATTAGGAAACTCGACACCAAATAATTTCACACGAGGATCGAGAGAGATCGCTTTCAACCATTGCTTTTGAAGGGTCGTCAAGGGCATCGTCGGTTTATGCTTAAGCGGAGTTGTCATATCGGGATGCACAAGTTGCCATTTTCCGTTTTTGAGAGCGGGTATGATCGTCAAAACGCTTTCACCGAACGCATGATCTATGACAATCTTTTGCAATTCGCTTTCGGAATGCTCGCCATCGAGTATACTCGATATAATATTTGCAACGGTATTGTAATAAGCAGAGTAAAGTTCGCTAAAAATCATTCTTCCACCTCCGCTTTTATACCATAGATTCGGTACATATCTTCTAAATCCTTTTTAAATTGGTTCTCAAAAGTACGATTGGAAAAGTTCATTTTTATTATGCGACAAATAAATGTTCTAATCCAAGGAATCATTTCACTTGAATCGTACACGTCTGCCGAAAAACGATAGGTGTATTCGTCGAGCTTAGTGATTGTACCGATACGCTTTTCGCGATACAGTCTCTTAACTATGTATTCTTCTCCGTTTTCCACCTTAACGGTAAATTCTACATGCTCGAGGCGATCTACTCCCCATTTATTACGTCTAACACTTACTCCCCACATCTTATCTTGCATTCTGTCAAGTTCGGCACGAAGCTCGTCAAAGCGAGGTGTGGGATCTTCGAGTTTTACATTCGATAGGTAATCCACGCGGTAAGAAAAGAAAGTGTTATATTCGGGCAAATATGAGAACAAATGCTGTCTACCGTTTTGCACGCTGATGAACAAGCGAAGCGGAATGATGCGATTTCTTCTGGGCAAGTCTTTACGACGGCTCAAATTCGATACCGTTACCGCTCGTTTTTCCCTCATCGCCGTGAACAAAGTTGCAAGAATTCCGCTATCGATGGCACCGTTTATATAATGGTGTTTAAAGGTGAACGCATCGGTATCAGACTCCTCCTTATCGAGTATAAAAGAACCGATAACTCCGCAAGGAGCAACCTCCGAAAAATAATGTAAGACATCGTCAAGATCGTAAGTGTCGGTATTATTCGAACGACGATAATACATTTTTCGTCCTTCTTTTTCGGCAACAATGATACCGTTTTCCGCGTATTCTTTGAGTTTCTTACGAATAGTCGATTCGTCGAACATCATAGGAGTTTCGAACCCCGACAAATACTCATCTATTTCAGAAAGTAACTCCGATATGGTACGCTTAACAGATGAATCGTAGAGTATATCAAAGATAATAAAATGCAATGTGATATCGCCATCGGTAAAGCTCTTTGCTTTCCACGCATTGTAAAGCGGATTATGACTGATCGTTCGACTGTCGATGGAGATAAAAACATTTTTGCCTTCGGGTGTGCGAACGAAATTCATATGGTCTCCAAGCCAACTTTCGATACGACGGCGTTCGTCATCATAAGAACGAGCACTTTTACCAAGATAATCGTTACGGCTCTTAAAACCATAAACGTAAAAATCACGCATATATGCTCTGATCTTCTCAAAATTTTTGATAAGCTCGCTGTATGAAGACATTGTTTACTCCCTTTTTGACGATATATGTTTAATGCGAATTAGATTTTGAGTGTACTGTAGTTGCGATTAGTATCGTCCCATCAATTAAAAATCCATAACATTGCGAAGCAATGCATTATTTGCCATAGACAAGCATCATTCGCGTAGCATCGTCCGCAAGATACCAAATTGTTGCACAATTTGATTCTCACTACATTCGAATTTCGACTTCGCTTACGCTTCGCTCAGTATGACGGCGGACGAAATTCTATTAGTATGACATATATATGGTATAATATTTTTTTATCATGTCATTCTGAGCGATACGAAAGTATGGAGTCGAACCCGTTAGGGCAATGCATAGCATTGGAATCTTATTCCTTGTTAATATGGATTGATTTCATTTAGCTATCTTATTGACGAAAACTATTTTAATAATTCTCAGCGGAGATTTCGAAGTAACTTTGCGGATGAGCACAAGCGGGGCAAACTTCGGGAGCCTCGGTTCCAACTACGATATGACCGCAGTTACGGCATTCCCAAACCTTGACTTCGCTACGGCTGAAAACTTCTGCCATTTCGATATTTTTAAGTAAAGCACGATAGCGTTCTTCGTGATGTCTTTCGATTTCGGCAACCAAACGGAATTTGAGTGCAAGTTCGGGGAACCCTTCCGCTTCGGCTGTTTCTGCGAACTCCTTGTACATATCGGTCCACTCGTAGTTTTCGCCTTCGGCTGCTGCTTGTAGATTTTCACGAGTATCGCCTATTCCGTTCAACTCTTTGAACCAAAGTTTGGCGTGTTCCTTTTCATTCTCTGCTGTTTTAAGGAACAACGCCGCTATTTGTTCAAAACCTTCTTTTTTAGCTTTTGAAGCAAAGTACGTATACTTATTTCTTGCTTGTGATTCGCCGGCAAATGCTGTTTCGAGATTTTTCTCGGTTTGTGTACCATGATATTTATTCATAATAATACTCCATATTTTTTAAAATTTAGGATAAATCCTCATAATAATGATAAAACTTATGCACTCGGTTTGTCAATATTCAAAATATTTCTTTTGAATTTTTTCTAAAAAATGTTGACTTAGCCGTTAAAGGAAGTCTATAATAAGTAAAAGCGTTGAAGGAGACGTTTATTCTTAGACGGTCTGAATCAGAGATCCTTAGCCGTGGCTGTGAGCATAGGACAGATCAAGATTAAACCACCACTCCGGAGCCGTCCGCGAGCAACTAAGCGGTACCGTACCCTTGTCGTTAAAGGTCAATGAGCGAAATATTAAGGTGGAACCGTGTTTATCCAAGCACCCTTAAAGCAAATTTATTTTTGTTTTGGGTGCTTATTTTATTTTAAAACGAAAAAGGAGTTAATTATGAAAGTCGTTTTTAACAATGGAAGTCAAGGCGAATGTCCCGCTAACGAAGAATTGCATGTAATCAGACATACCGCCGCACATATCATGGCTCAAGCCATCAAAAGATTATATCCCCAAGCCGATTTCGCTTACGGCCCCGCAACCGAAAACGGATTCTATTATGATATTGATTTGTGCGACACCAAGTTAACGGATGCCGACTTACCCAAAATCGAGGACGAAATGCGTAAAATATGTAAGGAGAACCTACCTATTAAGGCGTTTTCGCTACCGAGAGAAGAAGCAAAGAAACTTATGCAGGAGCGTAACGAAAAATTCAAACTCGAGCATATCGACGACCTTGACGATTCCGCGATTATTTCATTCTATCAACAGGGCGAATACATCGATATGTGCGTTGGTCCGCACCTTGCATATACCAAGGCTTTAAAGGCATTTAAACTACTTCAAATTTCGGGTGCATACTGGAAAGGCGACGTAAATAATAAGATGCTTCAACGTATCAACGGTGTAGCTTTTGCGTCTAAAGAAGAACTCGAAGAATACCTCGTTCAAAGAGAAGAAGCACGTAAGAGAGATCACAACAAGATCGGTAGAGAACTCGAATACTTCACCACCGTCGATTGTATCGGTCAAGGATTACCGATTTTACTTCCTAAGGGTGCAAGAACCATTCAAAGAATGCAAAGATGGGTTGAAGACGTAGAGGAAGAAAACGGATACCTTTTGACCAAAACTCCCTTGATGGCAAAGAGAGAATTGTATAAGATTTCCGGTCACTGGGATCACTATCTTGACGGAATGTTTGTAATGGGCGATCCAAATGACGAAACCAAGGAATGTTTCGCACTTAGACCTATGACATGCCCGTTCCAATACCAAGTATATCTCAACAAACAACGCAGTTATAAGGATTTACCTATGAGATTCGGCGAAACCTCTACCTTATTTAGAAACGAGGATTCAGGAGAAATGCACGGATTGATAAGGGTTAGACAGTTCACGATTTCCGAGGGACACCTTGTACTTAGACCCGATCAACTCGAAGAAGAATTTAAAGGTTGTCTCGAATTATGCAAATATTTCCTCGGCACCGTAGGAATGCTCGACCGTTGTACATTTAGATTTTCTCAATGGGATCCCAACAACACTCAAAAATACGAAGGCACCAAAGAACAATGGGATGAAGCTCAAAGCTTAATGGCAAAGATTCTCGAGGACTTACACGTAGAACACACCATAGGTATCGACGAAGCCGCTTTCTACGGCCCGAAACTTGATATTCAATATAAGAACGTATTCGGGAAGGAAGACACCATAGTAACCATCCAAATCGATATGTTGCTTGCCGAGAAATTCGGAATGTACTATGTGGATGCAGACGGAAAGAAAAAACTCCCCTACATTATTCACCGTACCAGTTTGGGTTGCTATGAGCGTACCCTCGCATACTTACTTGAAACCTATGCAGGCGCACTTCCTACTTGGCTCGCTCCCGAACAAGTTAGAATTTTGACAATCACAGATAGAGCTATAGAGTATGCAGAGAATGTGAAATCAAGACTTCATTCGTTAAAATATAGAGTAACGCTTGACGACAGCTCTAATACATTAAAATACAAGATAAGAAACGCTCAACTCGAAAAAATCCCATATATGGTTATCATTGGTGATAAAGATATCGAAAATAATACCGTATCCGTTCGTCATCGTTCGGGCGAGGATTTAGGATCTATATCCCTCGAGCAATTCGAAGCAATACTTGCCGATGTAGTCGACAACAAATTAAAGAAATAATACATTATTTGTACAAAAAAAATCGGGTTCGTCCCGATTTTTTTATGTCCAAAACTGCCATAAAGAAGCATTAAGTTTAAGTTTTAAACTTATTTTTTACAAGGATTTAGATACCGACGCGCTGCATCGCTGCTACTCTCATGTTTTTTGCTCAGTGTGACCAGAATGCAAATTCTACTTACGCGATATATTGTTTCGCAGAGCTGTGGATTTTTTTAGTAATTATATTTATAAGTCATTCGTAATAATTATACCCATATTTAACTTAAACTTTCAAATGAAATAAATTTATTCATTATTTCCTAAAATGGTTGCTAAAAAATCATCTCACAGTACATTGTTTTTCCTTCAAAAATGTCTTTATATAAACTTATCAAAAATGGTTGAGTTAACCCAAAGGTCTTGATTTGTTATTAGGGGAAAAGTATACTATATTCGTAGATGAAATGCTCGTTTTGCCAATAAAAAATTGAGCATTAAAATGAAACACAAATTTTTTAGGAGGAATATAATGAGAAAGATAAAACATTTTTGGTTATTGTTTTTGGTGACTATTCTCGCTATGACTATTGCATCATCTGTGATAGTTGCATCGGCAGAAGGCACCGTATCAACAAGTACAATCGATGCATGGAAATTCGGAGGTGGTTGGGGAATCGACTCGAGCTATACCTCTAACGGCGTGCTTGTAACAGTTCCCGGTGCAGATACCGTTGGTAGTGGTGACGCGTGGAGTTACAAGGCTAAAATTCCCAATGACGATTCGATGATGCCCGCCTTTTCAATCGCTGACGGACAAGCTGTAATTATCGAGATTTCGGTGAAGTACTTCAATAGTGACGGAACTGAGGTAACGAAATCACAAAACAGCGATGCTCTCGATATTTACATTCACAATGCAAGTGATAATTCTCAAGTCGGATTGCTTCGTATCTGGACCGGGAGCGAAAGCGCAACAAACGGTAACCACTCATATCAGGTTATGAGCTCCAATTGGGATAATAAAGGAGCGGAATACTGGATCATGGGCGATGCAACCGCAGAATCCAAGTTTACTATTAAATTTGACAAAGAAAACTTTATTTCCTCCTATGTCGGCGGACAAGAGGGTATGGTTCCTCTCGGCAACGATGAAATTATCGCAGACCGAAAAGAAGCATTGAAAAACGTTGACAAAATCTATTTCAAAATAGGTGGAGAAAACGGCTTTACCAACAGTACCGAAATAACAATTCGTAGCATTAACGGTCAATCCTTAGCAAATAACAACGGAGAATTTACCGATACTATTGCTCCCGTATTTTTACCTGCAAATGTAGACCAAACTCTCAACATGGGCGAGTCTTATACAATCCCCACCGTAGCACACGATTTATTGAGCGATGTTACTTACTCACTTAAAATAGGCGAAAATACTATCGAAGGTAAAGAATTTACACCCAATGAACCCGGTGAGATGAAGGTCACGTTGGTTGCAACAGACTCAGCCGGAAATTCATCCGAGAAGGAATACACCTTCAATGTAGTTTCTACGATTGCCGAGCCTACAATTAAATCTGTACCGACTATAGAAGGTAAGGCAGTTTCATATTTCGAATCAATCGTTTTCGATGCTCCCGAATATGAAGATGAAACAGGTACAGGAACAGTAGTCCTAAAGATTACAAAAGGTGAAGATGAGATAACCCTTCAACAAAATGAATCGGGTAAATTTGTATATTTGATTACAAGCGACTTTGTTGCAGGTGATTATACCTTCGTTTATGAGGTTACAAACTCCGCAGGATCCGTTTCTTCAGAGCCTCAGACAGTAGCTTTCACAATAAACGATGTTAATCGCGCAGATTTTATTACCGAGGTTGACAGCAAAATGTTGGCGCAATATCTTTCAGAAGGAATCTATTTGAGTGCATTAAAGCCATGGGCTCAATTTTCATTGGGTGAATTTGACATTTCCGAAGGTCTTGACGTTAAATTTATCGTCAACCCAACAACCCTAAACGGAGATGTAAATAATACCGTTTCCGTTGAAATCTGGCTTGTTAATGCCGATGACGATGCATATAGAGTTAGGTATCGTGTATGGGTTTCACACTCAGGCGCAGATTGTGCAACAAATGTCTATATCTCTACCGACGGAAAAAATTATACCGATATTACCGATACAGGCTGGATTTCACGTTTGGTTGATGATGTTGAAGGACAATACCATATGTCATTCAATATGGAGGATACATTCGTTGGTGAGCGCACAGGCGGTATGACGCGTGTAGATAACGCATATGAGCAATTAGTTGCATTCTTTGAGAGCTGTCCGTCCAACAACTTCGTTCTTTATATGGACGCAGGTCAGTTAAATGTTTCATCCGGCAACTATGAGTTTATCCTTACAGAACTCAACGGTCAAAACTTAGCCGGTGAAGAAATTGTCTGGAATGATGCTTACCTTAGCGTAAAAACAGATATACCGAGCAAGATCGAGAAAGATTCGAGTTTGTCAATTTCCGCATATGCAAAGGATATACGTGGCGATGTTACGCTAAGTTTGTCCGTTGTTGCTCCGGACGGTACAACCGAAAACCTTACAATGATAGACGGCGCTATTGACTATACCTTTAGCCAACTTGGCGAATACAAACTGACAATATCTACCCAAGGATTAAATAATGAAACAGTTGAAGAATCCTTTGTAGTAGTTGCTAAAAGTGAAATCGATCCGATTGTAATTACACTTGAGGGTAAATATCAGGAAACCTATGAACAAAACGGCTCTGTGGCAATCCTTCCTGTAACATACTCGGAAAATGTAGTTAATAGTTCTATCACGATTTTACGTCCATCGGGTGAATCGGTAGTCGTAGCTGTAGGCGATACATTCACATTTGCTAATCCCGGTATATATGTGATTACATATTTGGGACAAGATGCGGCACAACCCACAGTCAACGAAAACAGTATCGCTGTAACAATCAACGTATATGATACCAAAAATCCTGAAATATCGGTTAACGTATCGGACAAAGCAACCGTCGGAGAAAGCATTATACCCGAAATTACAGTAAGCGACGATAGCGAATGTGACGTTACTGTCAGTTTGGAAAAACCTGACGGCACATCGATTAAGCTTAATGCATCTAATCAATATGAATTCACCCCCGAAGAAGAAGGCTCTTACACACTAAAGATTGTTGCCGAGGATCTTTACGGTAATAAAGCAACCGAAACAAGGACAATTTCCGTTGAAAAGGCTTCCAACGGATCTATAGGAATTATTATTGCAATTGTAGCTGCAGTTGTTGTTATTGCCGCAGGTGTAGCAGTCATATTAATTGTTAAGAAAAAAAAGAGCCAAAAATAAGAATTAAAAGGAGCTATGAATGTTAGATCATAAGAAAGAATATCTTATTGCGTTAATATCCATTTTGCTTGTTATTATGTTGCTGGGAGCAGGTTGTGCACCCGGCAACAACCCTAATAATCCTATTGAGGATGACCGGCCAAATGACCCCATAATCGTGGATACAGATAAGCAAGATCCTCTTTATGATGGTAGTACCGTAAAAGTATCGGAGCTTGTATCTACAGAATACGGCTCTCACATACAGGTCGACGGTGAGGATTTTTTGTATATTGGCGCACAAATTCGTATAGACGCATTGATGAATTGCGACAAACTGTCGTACGAGCAAGTTGGCAATTTATTCTACGAAGCTTCTCGCTTAGGTGTAACTTGTGTTCAAATACCTGTAGAATGGGCTAAAATCGAACTCGAAGAGGATGAATTTGATTTTACTTATCTCTACTATATGATGAAATTTGCAAATCAATATGATTTAAAAATGGAATTTTTGTGGTACGGTACCAATATGTGTGGCGACACTCATTCATACACTGTACCCGATTATATTTTGCGTGATGGTAAAACCTATCCCAAGTTTGACGCTCTCCGTACCGGAGAATTTTGGTCTTACTATGGAATTATGTGGTTCCTTGACTTCGATAACGAGAACTTAATTGAACGCGAGAGCAATGCCATAGCAAAGATGATGGATTATATTTACGAATATGATTCCACACACGGTGCAAAAAAGCCTGTCATAGGCATACAAGTTCTCAACGAGCCCGATATCTTTATTAGATGGCGTGTACCCGAACAAGAGGTATTATCATCCGTTACCGGTGAGATAATGACCGAGGAAGAGGCGTATACAAAGATTTGTAATAGTCTTAATGCTTTGGGAAAAACTGTTAAGGAAGGCAAATATCAAGTTTATACACGAGTCAATCTTGCATCGAGCACAAATTCGGACTCTATTGGAAATACAGGCGGAATCTGGAGTAACGGCGTTGTTAAGGATGCTCCCGAATTTGCCAAGCTTTTCCAATCATTAGAGTACATTGATTTTGTCGGTGATGACACATACACATCAAGCATTTTGAACAACAAGGGTATTGTCTCGATGTACTCAACAAAACTCGAGGGCAATTTCGGACAAATTGCCGAAAACAACGGTAGTTATTCCAATACGGCATCGTTGATTCTAACGGCAATTTCTCAACACGGAGGATACTCTATCTATGACCTTATTACCTCACCTTTCTTTGTTAAAAACGGAACGGGTAGCGTAGATCAAGGTATTTTGAGTTTTGCAGAAGGAACGTTTGACAGTGTCGTCGAAAAAGCACATTGGCAACAAACACATGACCTAATAATAGGACTACGTTCGGTTGCTCACGAAATTTATCGGGTATCTATAGAAGACTTTGCTTGCTTTAATTTAGCAACAGATAACGCAAAACAAGTAACAGAACAAGTAATTTCAACCACTCATACAATATTGAATTTCAAGACTGAAAACGGCGCTATAGGTTTCGCTATCGATTGTGGAACACATATTGACGTATATACAACCGAAAACGCAACCTTGACAATCAGTGGCGCAACGATAACAGCTGTCGAAACAGGCACATATAGTTCAAACGGAATCTTTACATCTTCCGAAAGCCTTGGTACAGATGCTACGATCAACCTTTCAGCATGTACGCTATATCGCATCTCCTATAAGGATGCCGGTGTACAAAAATCAACCACATGGGATGCAATAGGAGGTTAAAAATGAAAAAGTTCACAAAATTAATTCCTCTTTTGCTTGTCATATGCTTCGTACTTTCATCGTGCGCGGTTGTAAGCACGACAAACAACGAGATAAAAAATATTACGGATAAATACGACCAGCCGTATAATGCGAGCACTTCTACGAGTGGCAAGGGCGTTTTGCTTAATCGTCAATCGGTGCCGATTATAATGACCTCTGCACTTTTGAGAACGGATTTATTGGTAAATGCCGATTTTCTACAGCCTTCAGAAATGGAGGACTACTTTGCGATAGCCAAGGAAACCAATCTTAATACATTAGAATTAACTTTAATGTGGAGTCAAATCGAACCCGAAAAGGATGCTTATGATTTTTCCGCTCTTGAAGTCTATCTCAATTATGCTAAAACGTATAATTTAAAACTTAATATCGAATGGTACGGAAGTTTTGTAGACGGTGAAACACATACTGCCAATATACCCGACTATATTGCCGACGATCACGATACCTATCCACTTATAGCGGACCTGTATGATTTTGCCAACTACGGAAGATGCTGTATTATGGACTGGACAAATGAAAATTTGCTTGAAAGAGAAAGTCTTGCACTTTGGAACACTATGAACTTTATTTACGAATGGAACCAAAACAACGATCACTATGATCCGGTCATTATGGTTCAAATCGGACAGGGCACAGATCGTTTCCAGCGTTGGAGAATAGAGGCTTACAACATAATCGATGATGATGGTTCTACTATGTCCCAAGAAAAGGCATGGAGCATGGTGCAGACTTACATCAATGAAATGGCACGAGCCGTAAAGTATTCATCCTACAAGGCGTTAACTCGCGTTGAATTTTGCGAGCAAACTGCGGTTGTAAACTATGTTAGAGATATTGAAAAGCTCGAATATGTAGATGTAGTATCACCCACATATTTGCACGAGATTTCCTCAACGAAGAACGGTATTAAATCATTTGCTGACGAATACTCCGAAATGTTCATTATGAATGCGGAAAATTGGGCGTCGGATCTTAACGAGCGCCAAATATTAGCCACGTTCGGAATGGGTGCAAGCGGATATGTATCTTATCAGCTTTCCAGCCCGAGGTATTATCCTGAATCGCCTAATGGTGCACTTTACAGTCGATATAACCCGGACGGACAAACTTTGTCTGAAAAATTTACGGAAAAGGGTACTCGCGCAACAACAACAGCTTCGATAAACGGAGCGTTACTCAAGGCATATATAGCGGTAGCCAATGCGCCACGATCACTGTTTGCAACATTTGGACTTAACAATTTGTTAAATAACAAAACAGGCGAAGAAAGGACTCAAAACATTTACCTATCCAATGGAATTTTGCTTACCTATTCTAACCCTGAGAATGCAATAGGCTTTGCTATATATGACGAAAACTATATTTACGCTTGGTCAAATGCGGATGCAGAATTGATTATTTTAAATTGCACCCTAACAGTTTGTCAAAAAGGTTCCTTCGACGAAGATGGCGAATGGATCAACGATGGCAACGTAATGCTTAGCAATAATACCACGCTTTCCTGTGAGTCGGGTATTGTATATCGCATCCGCGTCGGCAATGTTTCCTCATTGCCATCCTCTGCTACACTTAAGGAGCAAGGTTTCCTCTCTCCGCTCGACAGCATAAGAGGATAGTAACATATGAGAAAAGCCCTTGTGATTTTTATATGCATTCTATTAATATCACAATTGTTTATACTGACAGCCTGTAATCGGGCTGTCAGTCCTAATGAAGAAAATCCTAAGGATGTTGAAGAAGGAGGTGTAACGTTAGTGTCTAAGATTTGTACTCTTCCTAACGGAAAGACATATTTAGAGGTAGACGGTAAACCATATACGCTAATTGGAGCACAGTTGCGCGTAGACGGCTTATATAATAGGAATCAAAGTTTAACCGACGCTCCTCAGCCTGTTACAGACGATGAATTAAGAAAGTATTTTGAGAAAGCAAAGGAACTTGGTATAAACACTTTGTCACTTGCTTTAGAATGGAGTAAAATTGAGATTGAAAAGGATTGCTATGACTTTACGCTCGTGGACAAGCTTTTGAAACTTACAAATGATTTCGGTCTTAAATGTGAATTTCTATGGTTTTCCACGAATATGTGCGGAGACGGACATGGATTTTGTGTTCCGTCCTATATCATAGATGATCCCGAAAACTATCCGCGCTTATCTGCAGAAAACACCTATTACTCCAATATGTATGGAGATATTTTTTATCTCGTCCTGAATAACCCTTTACTTATGGAGCGCGAGAGCTTAGTCCTTACCGCGTTAATGGAACATGTTGACAATTGGAATAAAAACAACGATTCGCTAAATCCACTTATCGGTATACAAATTCACAACGAATCGGATGGACTTCTAAGATGGAGATTAAATCAAAAAAATCTATCCTACGGAGATACCCCGATAACACCCAAAGAACTTTGGCAAATGACGCTCGATGCGTTAGACAATGCCGGTAAAGCCGTAAAAAACGCTAACTATAAAATATACACGCGCTGTAATATAACTACAAGCTTTGGCGTCGGAGAATTTCCTGAGTGGGCAGGATTGGGTTTTTCACCTTTAGATATTTTACACTTGGAAGGAATTGACATGATCGGTGATGACCCGTACACAACCAATCCTACAGCGATCAACAGCACGGTCAAAAAATATTCAGTTGATGGAAATTATCCGCATATAGCCGAAAATATGGGGGATTATGGTTCAACCCCATCAATGATACTTTCGGCATATCAAGCCGGCGGTGCATATATGCTTTATGATTTAGCAACACCGCAGTATTTTGTATATATCAATAAAGGAAGCTCTTACCATATGGATCAAGGAATCTTGAATCCTGATTTAACTTACAAGGCTCACACCGCACAAACCGCTTGTATAATTAAGGGAATTGCAAGCATGGGGAGTATTCTCCCACTCATCTCGTCGGAAAACTTTGCCGCTTTCAATGTGTTGACAGAACAGCCGCGTGAGGTTAATACACAAACCATATGCACTTCATCACTATCGATTACCTACAACACGGACTTAGGCGGAATTGCCTTTGCAATCGAACATGAGGGCTGTCTTTACCTATATTCAACCACGGCATGTACTTTTACTATAAACAATGCAGTTTATGTGATGAGAGGTGAAACGGGCTATTTCGACGGAAGTGAGTTTGTAGTCGAAGACGATGCTTACATCGGCGCCCCTATTTCGTTAGAAAGCGGAAAGCTGATGCGCATCCGTATTAGAGAAATCAAACAGTCGGTTACATCGACAACGTGTGATAATGTATAAAGGAAAACAAATATGAGTTTATGTAATGTAAAGTCTTTTATTTACTATGAGCATCAACCGAATGAGTATGTCACGGAGCATAGTCATAACTACTATGAATGCGTGCTTTATCTAAGCGGTCGGGGTGCAGTTACGGCTGAAGGCGATATGTTTGAGTATGTTGCGCCCACACTAACGGTCACGGCTCCCTCAATAAAACACGACGAGCGAACTTATGAATTTTCTTCGCTCTACATCGTTCTTTTTGAAGTAACAGGGATTGAGATACCACAGCCCTTTTTGCATCTACAGCTATCGGATGAAGATATGGATATCATTAAATATTTTCAAGACATACAGCAAGAGGAAGTTAATAAACGGGCATATTATCAAGAAAAGATCAACGCCTATTTCAGCTTAATTCTAAGTTGTTTCCTTCGCAAAACGGTAGAATTTAAGGGACATCGGGCATCAAACGATGAATTAATTGCAAGATTAAAAACATTTATGAAGGAAAACTATAATCAAGCTATTGATTTTTCGCAAATTGCCATGTCTTATGGCTACAGTTATGATCGTCTAAGGCATATATTCCAACAAGAAACAAACATTTCGATTCACCAATACTTTTTAAACTGTAAATTATATATGGCGAAGAAAATGCTTCTTTTGACGGATAGGTCCATTCAGGATATTGCATTCTATTGCGGATTTACAAGTGCAATTCATTTCAGTAGCTTTTTCAAATCAAAAATGAATATTTCTCCGCGTCAATTTCGAAATTCGCAAAAGAACGAAGTTGATATAGGTGTATTTAGAATAAAAGGAGAAAACGATAATAAAAATGAATAAATATTTATGGATCGACACAGACATCGGCGGTGACTGCGATGATGCAGGCGCGATAGCACTTGCCAATATAGCTGAACGAGAGAGGTCAATACAACTTTTGGGAATGACCTTTACTACGTCGGCACCTGCAGGTCCTGCCTGTGTAAGTGCAATAAATACATACTATGGAAATAAAAATATTCCAGTTGGAATGACGTTTCGACAGAATTTTTGTCAAACGGTTAATCCATTCCAAGAATACGTTGCAAAACATTTTCCAAATGACTATTACAACCAAGAAACAGACACTTTTACACCCGCGGAAGATGCAGTAAGGCTACTTAGACGCGCGCTCTCAAAAATGGCTGATGGTTCGCTAACATTTGTTTGTATTGGTCAATTGAATAACATATCCGACTTATTGGATTCACCACCCGACGAATTCTCATCCCTTGACGGCGTGGAGTTGGTGCATAAAAAAGTCAAAGAATTTGTAGTGATGGGCGGTCTTTTTTCGCAATCGGACGAGGAAATCATATTCGATGGCTGTCCCTACAAGGTTGAGTACAATATAGTGTCAGACGTTATGTCTGCAATCAACTTTATCAAAAAAAACAAAGTTAAAACACTGTTTTTGGATTTTATCGCCGGCTACAAAATTTTTACAGGCGGTTCGCTACTTGTTCAAGATAACCCTAAGAATCCTGTCACGGCATGCTATCGTATTTTCCAAAACAAGCCGAGAGAATCTTGGGATCCGTTAACCGTTTTATATGCAATATACGGAGCCAATGATGTGTTCGAGATATCCGAGAGCGGAAAGGTAACAATAGAAACTGATGGTTGTACAACATTTTCCCCCGATAAAGAAGGAAATCACTACTACATTAGACCTTCAGCTTCGAATGAATATTGCGCACAAATTATAGATCAAATGTTATTAAGAGGTGGACATTATGAAAAAAATGAATAAAGCATTGATTTGCATTTTATTAGTTGTGATGTTGCTTGCAATGACAGCATGTAACACAAGCACTTCACGTGATTATCTGATATTTTACGTTTGGGGCGATGCCGCCGAAATTGCCAGCTACGAAAAAATTGTATCCGATTTTGAAAAGGAAACAGGAATCCATGTTCAGGTGCTATCCGCTACCGGAGACTATTATGACAATTTAAATATCTCCTTTTCCTCAAAAAATAACGCACCCGATATTTTCTTTACTGAATCAGGTGAGTTCTTGTCACATATTGCAAGCGGTAAGCTCCTTAATTTGACACCATATATCGAAAACGGACAATTGGATATTAAAACCGATTCAAATCAAGATGCAGACATCGAGTTATGGGATATTAACGATGCTTATCGTTATGACGGAAAAACCGTAGGTAAAGGCGATTACTACGCGCTGATAAAGGACTGGTCTCCCGATTTCGTACTTTGGTATAACAAATCACACATCGATGAATATAATCAAGAGAATGGATTAACGAAGGGTGACGAAGGATTTATGGAGTATCCGTCGCAAGATGTGCCTATGACTTGGGATGAATTTTTAGATATGTCGTATAAACTCCGTAAAACAAACAGATACGGAACAATGCTTGACAGAGTTCCCTATAATCATCTTATGGAATTGATACAAATGACCGGCTCATCTACATGGACAGGCGACAACCAATATTTTAATAGTGATGATCCCAATGTTTTAAAGGCTTTCCAATTTTTTGTCGACCTTCAAATAGGTGACAAAGCAAGTGCGCCCGTAATAGGTCCCTCGGGTGTCGGAAGCGGTGATGCGTTTGCGAACGGAAACGTTAGTTTCGTATTCTTCGGAAGTTGGGCATATTCAACCTATGCGTGGGATAGCGTCGGCTTCGAAATCGGATATTGCCCCGCTCCTGTTCCTGCAAAAAGTGACGGTTCCGAATTAACATCGGATGATATCTATGCAGGTAGTTGCGGTATGATCTCTCTTGCGGTAAACAAGGAATCGGGAATGAAAGATGAGGCTGTTCAATTCCTCAACTATTACATGACAAAAGGAAACGAATATATGGCAGGTAAGGGCTTCAATATTCCCGGAAATAAGATTGTTGCAAATAGCGATGCATTCCGTTATCCGGAAAACTCGGAACTTGCCGAAATCAATCAATACTTCTTGGAAATCGCTAACAATTACACGCATGCCATCGTTTTCAATAAATATATGAGCCAAGGAACCTTTGAAGATATAATAGGTAAATATATGTCCGCATATCTTGCCAATCCGTCTTCAACAACATTAGAAAAGGTTCTTAGTAATATTGCCGAAGACGTAAGACGTGAGGTTAGCTAAATAATATGAAAAAACAACCAACCACTAAGAGAGAGCGTAGAAAAATCTTTACGTTCTTCGCATATATAAGTCCTTGGCTTATCGGTTTTGCCGCGTTTACCATTATTCCAATGGTATTATCGCTAATTTACAGCTTTACAGATGTTAAAATGGCAACCATAAGTTCGGAGCCGTTGAGCTTTGTGGGCTTCGATAACTTTGTACGCATTTTCACCGAAGACGCTGACTTTTTGCAGGCGATTTTGAATACGCTTATTTATTCTTTTGTAAAAGTTGCCCTTCTCGTCGTGCTTGCGGTATTAGTCGCACTTTTATTAGATCGCAAAATATTGGGCAGAAAGGTTTTTCGCGTTATGCTTTATTTGCCTGCTGTAATCCCGGTTGTCGGAGTCGCTCTACTTTGGAAACTAATTTTTACCGGCGGCGAATTCAATGTCGTTAACTACTTCCTAAGTTATTTGGGCTTGGCTCCCGTCAACTTTTTTGGAGATGGCGTCAGCGCAATGGGTACAATAATCTTTATTGGTATTTGGAGCGGTTTGGGCCCCACAATGCTAATTGTTCTTGCCGCAATTCAGGGAATCCCTAAGGATATTTTAGAGGCGGCTCAATTAGACGGCGCTAACTCATTCCAAAAGTTAATTCATATTATAATACCGTCTATTTCAAAAACTTTAGTATTTGTTGTATTAACCTCTCTTATTTCTTCGCTACAGACATACGCGGAAGTGAAACTATTAACGGAGGGCGGACCGGGCAATTCAACACTAACCATGTCCATGCTTATCGTATCCAATGCGTTTAAAACGCTTGGAAACAAAACGTTAGGATACGCTTGCGCACAGGGATGGCTTGTTTTTGCAATGACCTTCATATTCGGTGTTGCTTACGTCAAATTATCCAAAAAAAGCGAGGAAAACGTTAAAAAACCTCGAAGGCATTTATTCAATATAAAAGGCAGAAAGGAGGCATATAATGAAAGCAAAAACTAAAAAGAAGGTTGTAAACGGGCTTTTCTTTGTTGTCGCGCTTAAAATTTCCATATTTTTTGCGCTTCCGTTTGCTTATATGATTTTGATGTCTTTAATGACCTCCTCCGCATCGATTTTTGAGTATCCGCCAAAGTTTTTTTCGGGCGCATTTCAGTTTGAGAACTACGTCAATGCTTGGAAAACTATTGATATGGGAAAGTTGATTTTAAATACTTTAATCATGGTTGTGAGTACAATGTTGATAGGTATTACATCTTCTATCCTTGTGGCGTACGGTTTTTCTCGCTTCAAAAATAAGTACAGCGATATATTCTTTACCGTCCTATTGTCAACAATGATGATCCCATGGGTCGTTACAATGATCCCTTCGTATGCTCTCTATGAGAGTCTTGGATGGATCGGTACCCGTTTGCCCTTGATAATTCCTTGGATAGGCGGTTCTGCATTTAACATATTTATGTTAAAGCAATTCATGGACGATATTCCAATTGCGCTTGACGAAGCTGCAAAAATCGACGGTGCAAATTCCTTCTATATCTTATGGAGAATTCTTTTACCGCAAATCAAGCCCTGCATCGCGACGCTTGCCGTTTACTCATTTATCAATGCGTGGTGCGACTACGTAGGACCGAGCATTTATTTGCAGTCCAATCCCGATTTATTCACGCTATCATTGGGAATGCAACAATTTTTCTCTTCAACAGGCTCCGCCGATTGGACCTTAGTAATGGCTGCTTGTGTGCTCTTCTCCATCCCAATGGTTTTAGTTCTAACATTGGCACAAAAAGCTTTTGTCAGAGGCGTCGTTTCGTCAGGTCTTAAATAGGTTAAACAATATTGAATTATATATTAATAATCGGAGAATATAAGAATGAATCAAATATATGTATTGGGAAGTATTAATATGGATCTAACCATCTCTGTAAAAAGAATGCCCAAGCGTGGCGAAACGTTAAGCGGTGAACATTTTTTTACAAATGGCGGCGGAAAAGGCGCGAATCAAGCGGTTGCATGCGCAAAACAAGGGTGCGTAACTCATCTGATCGGCTCAATAGGAGCTGATGCTTTTGCAGACGATTTGTTTGAAGGTTTGAAACAATATGGCGTTGATACTAAGTTTGTATCTAATATGCCCGATACATCTTCAGGCGTTGCAATGGTTATTATCGACGCTAATCATGATAATCGCATTATTTTAGACGGCGGAGCTAATTTATGCATTTCACAAAAGCAGATCGATATAGCGCTTGCAGATGCTAATCCCGGGGACATTTTAATCACCCAATTAGAAAATAATATCGACGCCGTACAGTATGCCCTTTGCTCCGCCAAGGAGCATGGCTTGATTACTATTTTCAATCCTGCGCCTGCTATTAAGTTATCTCATGATATTTATCGCTATGTTGATATATTGATAGTAAATGAAACGGAATGTGAAATATTGACAGATATTCAGGTAACGGATGAAACTTCTATGATGCAAGCATATCTTAAACTTGCAAAATTGGGAGTAAATACCTTAGTTATTACTCTTGGCGAACGCGGCTCGATTTGCTTCAACAATGGAACACAATATCAACAGACGGCTTTGTCTGTTGATGCTATCGATACTACCGCAGCAGGAGATACCTTTGTTGGATCATTGGCTTCAGAAATTGCAAAGGGCGTTGATTTGCAGCGTTCACTCAAGTATGCTACAGTTGCCTCTGCTTTAACGTGTTGTAAGCGTGGAGCGCAATGTTCAATACCATCTTACGACGAAGTTTGCGCATATGCAAAATCGAAGAACATCGATATTTAGACGAAAAACTCTACCGACTTTCTTCCCTCGTCTACTGTTATTATATCCGTCTTTTTAATATGGATATAGCAATTACTACTCTTTTTATAAGAAGAAACGGACAATGATTTAATTTTCACTGTCCGTTTTTCACTATTTGTATAAATACTATTTAAGATCTTCGGTCTTATATCCCAACTCGACAACACGTGCATCGATTTGACGCTGCAAGTCGTCGACTTCCTTTTGTTTTGTGGGTGGAATTGCTCTATCCGAAAATATATATTCAGATAACTCGAAATCCAACTTCTTCTTACGCGCCATAAGCGATGCATATATAGCGTCTTCGGATAGTTTCTCTCTGATTTCAGCCTTTTCGAAGTCGCTTATGCCGTTTGGCTTCTTCTCAACAGTTTCGTTCACTGTTTTATCGGGCACGAATGCGTCGTTATCTTTTAGTTCGGATAATCGGTTACTCAACCAACTCATAGCATATGCTTTTCCTTGGCTTTCGCGAGCATATTGTAGTATGGTTTGATCGCTAATGCCCCATACAACCGACCATGTGCGATATAAATCTCTGTCTGCCGAGGTAATTTTACGGGAAGATCCGGTCGCATAAATAACGTTTTGCACATTATCGTCGAATCTTGTCAAAGCATCGAGCTGTAAATCGATACTGTGATCGGATATATAACCGCCCTTATAGAAATCCTCAACAGTTTTACTAAATCCCGCTATATCTCTAGTACCGTTCATGTAACAGTATCTTGCAACCTTTTGAAGTCCTTCTGATGTGAATCCCTTTTGGAAAAGAGGCGCTATACTCAATTCACAAACAGCGGTGATATCTTGATAACGCAAGCCGAGATGTTTAAGAACTTTGACGGTGCAATTTTCGATCTGCTCCTTACGCTCGGTATAGGCCTTGATGTCGGGTGCAGTGAATACGCCGTCGTTTGCAAAGCTTTCGAGGAGTTCGTCGAGTGCAGGCATACCTCCGCGTTTTATACGCTTACAAGCCACTAAAATCGCATCGATATCGAATCCGAGTTTTGCCCATTTGATGACGTACTCTCTATCATCGATATCGGGTTGACGCTTAGATCTGAGAGCATGAAGTATCTGTTTAATATGTTCGGATACCGATTCGGCTTGTAATAGCCTATTTTCGACGTCAGCAACCGTCAAACAACCTTCGCTTACCCAAGAGCGCGCCACAGTCAAAACGTAGTTTCGGCTGACGTTTCCACCCTTTAAATCGATGCAATACCCTGCAATCATTATTAATGCATCGGGTTGCATTTCGGACGATTCGAGAAAATCGACAAAAGCATGCAAATCTGTTTCGCTTAATTCCTTACCGACGAACAGCTGTTGAATATTCAATATAAAATCGGAATACTTATCGGCATTATAGGTACGATGAGCGGGAAGTGCCTTTTCGGGTGAATTGAATATTACGCTAAGCGGTGCAGTAGACGTGATATTTACCAAACCTAATGCTTGCAATGATTCAAATGATTTTTTGACCTCGGAATTTTTGAGATTGACCCCTTTACATATACCGTCAAGGTTATTATTTACGCTATAAACATTGTGGCATAGATATAGCCCGTAGAGATATACCCGTATGTCGTTATTATCCATAATAGGAAGATAATCGACAATAAATCGATTCTCAACAAGGGTATATTTATTGGCATCGTAGTCATTAGAAAAGGTGCAAATAGGCATTATCGGTTCTCCCTAAAATTAATTGGTGAATTATTACGATATTTTGTAAATTTTATGGTATATCCGTTATCCTCTATAGGTTCGGAAACGCTCACAAGTTCCCACTCGGGAAGGTTGTCAAGGTTTTCAAAAAAGACTTCCGCATCGCCGTCGGCATCAACCTTAGTGACTAACACTTCATCGAGGTACGGAAGCATCGTACGGTAGAATTGCGCTCCCCCTATAACAAATATCTCGTCATTTACGTACTTATCGAGCTCGTCGAAAAGTTCTTCGAGCGACGACACAACGATGCAATCAACGTCGAGAGGTCGATCGGACAAAACAATATTCGTTCTTTTTGGAAGCGGTTTAGCTTGGGAAAATGACAAAAGTGTGTTACGCCCCATACAAACAACCTTACCGAGTGTTTGTTCCCTAAAAAAAGCCATATCTTTTTTTAAGGAAAAGAGTAACGAATTGGCTTTACCTATTCCCCAATGATTATCTACCGCAACTATCGCTTTCATTATAGTCTTTCAAGTGTTGCTTTTAAGCGTTCGATGGTTCTATCCTTACCGAGCAATACCGCCATTTCGGTTGCACCGCCGGGGGTTGCTTCTCTACCGGTGATTGCGATTCTGACGCACCACATTACAGCGCCTTTTTTGACTCCTAATTCGAGAGCAAGTGCGGATAAAGATGCGAACAACGTATCATTATTCCACTCGCAAGCGTTCATAACGTCTATAGATTTTGATATAACAGTCTTTGCAATGCTAAGATCTGTCTTATTTTTTTGATTTACCAAGAGGTTGAGATCAAAATCGCCGTACTCTTCAAGAAAATCGATATGTTCGGGAATATCGGAGAATATTTCGGTTCTATTTTGCAATAACGAACAAAGAAGGGTGTAATCGTACTTATCTTTACATTTACTCTTTTCGATAAACGGAATAGCATGCTCGCGGAATTCTTCGGGAGTCATCGCACGAATATATTCGGCGTTCAACCAACGCATTTTAGCTTCGTCGAATATAGATGGGCTCGAACTGATACGAGAAACATCGAACATATCTTCCATTTCTTTAAGCGATAGCTTTTCTTGAGTACCTTCGGGACTCCAACCTAATAATGCAATATAGTTGATAATCGCTTCGGAAACATAGCCCTTTGCTAAAAAGTCCTCAAAGTTTGCGTCACCGTATCTCTTACTGAGTTTACGAGTTTGGTCCTTCATAATCACGGGAAGGTGAACATATACAGGTCTTTCCCAACCGAATGCGTCATATAACAAGTTATATTGCGGGGTTGAACTTAGATACTCGTTACCACGCAAAACATGGGTGATACCCATAGAATGGTCGTCAACGACATTAGCAAAATTATAAGTGGGCATTCCGTCACTCTTAATTAGAATGGCGTCGTCCATGTCCTTATAAGCAACTGCTATATGACCGTAAACCATATCATCGTACTCGCTTACGCCGTCACCCTCGGGGATTTTTTGACGAATAACAAAAGGACAACCCGAATCGAGTTTTTGACGAACTTCTTCTTCAGACAGTTTTCTACATCTACCGTCATATTTACCAACTCCGCCGTCGGTAACGTTACGCTTATCGCAGAAACAGTAATATGCACCGCCCTTTTCGATAAGCTCGAGAGCGTACTTCATATATAAAGGTTTGCGTTCGCTTTGAACGTAAATAACGCCTTCTTTCTCCTTACCGGGACCTTCGTCATATTCTAATCCTGCCGTCTTCAAAATACGGAATACAGCATCGGTAGCACCTTCTACATAACGTTCTCTATCGGTGTCTTCTATACGAAGAATAAAGGTACCGTCATTATGACGTGCAAATAAATAAGCGTATAATCCTGTTCTCAAATTACCTACATGCATGAAGCCTGTGGGACTTGGTGCAAATCTTGTTCTAACCTTCATATCTATCTCCAAATATTATTTTTTACCGAATTTTTCCTTAGCTCTGTACATATTGCTAAGCGTTCTCTTGCGGATACGCAAATTCTTGGGTGTAACTTCAAGCAATTCGTCCGAACCTAAAAACTCGAGCATTTCTTCAAGCGAAAGTCTACGAGGAGGTGTTAAACGCAACGCATCGTCCGATGCCGATGAACGCATGTTGGAAACGTGCTTACGCTTACATACGTTGACTACGATATCGTCGGCATGCATCGTATAACCTACAACCATTCCTTCGTATACGGGGGTGTTAGGTCCGATAAATAAAGGACCACGGTCTTGGGCGTTGAATAATCCGTAAGTACAAGCTTCGCCTGCTTCGTACGCAACCAACGAAGCGGTTGCTCTTCTTTGGATATCGCCCTTATATTCTTCGTAACCGATGAATAAGGTATTGAGTATACCTTCACCCTTGGTGTCGGTCAAAAACTCGTTCTTATAGCCGATAAGGCCTCTTGCAGGGACCTTAAATTCTACTCTGGTACGGCTATTCATCGGAGTCATACCGATCAACTCGCCTTTACGAGAACCGATCTTTTCCATAACAACGCCTACCGATTCTGTGGGAACGTCGGCAATCAACTGTTCCATCGGTTCTAAAAGTTTACCCTCTTCTTTCTTATACAAAACCTTAGGCATGGATACGGAGAATTCATACCCCTCTCTACGCATTGTTTCGATAAGTACCGAAAGGTGCATTTCGCCTCTACCCTTTACGATAAACGTATCGGTGTTTTCGCCGTCCTCAACATGCAAGGAAACATCTTTGAGAAGTTCACGATACAATCTATCTCTTAAGTGTCTCGTAGTAACGAATTTACCGTCTTTACCTGCGAAAGGAGAGTCGTTGACCATGAAGTGCATTTCCAATGTTGGCTCGCCGATTTTGACAAAAGGAAGCGGTTCGACATTTGCAGGTGCACAAACAGTGTTACCGATGGTTATTTCAGAAATACCTGCAAAACATACAATATCGCCTACCTTAGCAGTTTGAACGGGAACCCTGCGTAGACCGCTGATCTGCATCAACGATACTATACGTGCCTTATAGTTAGGCGTACCTTGATGATAATCACAAACAACTACGTCCTGATTGACATTGATAACACCACGCTCTATTCTACCTATACCGATTCTACCTACGTAGTCGTTATAGTCGATACTGCTTACAAGAAGTTGTAGCGAAGCTGTCTCGTCGCCCTCGGGCGGATCGATGTAATTGACGATAGTTTCAAATAGATCGGTCAAATCTTCCTTTTGATCGATGCTCATAGAAGCGGTACCGTTTCTTCCGCTACAATAAACTATTGGACTATCGAATTGTTCGGGAGTAGCGTTAAGGTCGATAAGTAAATCGAGAACTTCGTTAACCACTCTATCGGGATCTGCGTCGGCTCTGTCTACCTTATTAACGCAAATGATGATTTTATGGTTAAGTTCGAGTGCCTTTTGAAGAACGAAGCGAGTCTGTGGCATAGGTCCTTCAACCGCATCAACTAACAAAAGTACACCGCTAACCATCTTAAGTATACGCTCAACCTCACCACCGAAATCGGCGTGTCCCGGAGTATCGATGATGTTGATTTTGATATCCTTATAGTATGCGGCGGTATTTTTCGCCAAAATGGTAATACCTCTTTCTCTTTCAAGGTCATTACTATCCATAACTCTATCGGCAACATCTTGGTTATCTCTAAAAATGCCGCCTTGTTTAAGCATTTCGTCGACTAAGGTTGTCTTACCGTGGTCGACGTGTGCGATGATTGCTATATTTCTTAAATCGTTTCTAATCATTTTATCCTTATCCTATACACTTTAATTTAATACTTAATAAATATAATATTTAACGGCAAAAAAATCAAGTATTTTCACACGCTTGTATTATTAATATTTCGTCATGGACCGGATAAAGGTCGACAAACGCCTGTAACGTAGGGCAAAATTATATCAAAAAACCAATAATGCGGTAACTAAAATGTAATTATTTTGCACCTTTATTAAGGAATACTAATTTTAAAACAAAGCTATGGCTATTGACAAAAATTTTTTGACAGTATATAATAACAATAGTTTCCGATAGTTTGTGGAAATAATAAAATTTTAGGAGAAGTATAATTATGAAGAAAATGATTTTAGTTATCAGCATCATCATGGTCATCGCTATGCTTTTCACATTCGTTGCTTGTTCTGCAGACGATTATGAAAAGGCACTCAGAAACGACGGATATAATGTTTTGTACAATGTTAACAGCGAGGATAACGAGCTTACATTAGTAGCAACAAAGAAAATTCTTGGCTTAAACGGTGATATAGAGTTTATTATCGGCGGTGTTAAAGAAGGCATGATGAAGATCTACGTTAAGTTCGAAAAGACTGAAGACGCCAAGGACTGTCAAAAGAATTTTGAAGAAGCCGGTATCGAAGTTAAGCGTTCGGGCAACTTAGTTATCTACGAAACAGAAGAATAATAATCGAGTAATCGAGAATTAAGAGCGTGGCAATGGGCTACGCTTTTTTTTTGAGCAGTAGTAAGAGCGAAGGGTAATATTTTTTCGTCCGCCGTCATGCTGAGCGTAGTCGAAATCCGAGTACAACGAGGATCAAACGATGCAATCGTTTGGTATCTTGCGGACGATAATGACAAGTTTTTGTTATTGTATCCGCTTTTTTAATAAGGATGTTGTTAAATCGACTGCTCGTTACCGTCCAAGATACTGCTCGATTGCACCTCGCACTGCTTCGCAGTTCGACTCCAGACTTTGTCTTTCGCTCAGTATGACGGGACTTATCGCCAACGCTTGCCTTAACATGGATTTTAGATATCGACGCATTGCGTCGCCCTATCGGGTTTGATTTCGCTCTGTCGA
The DNA here is from genome assembly GCA_964391805.1 of uncultured Christensenellaceae bacterium. Classification (GTDB taxonomy): domain Bacteria; phylum Bacillota; class Clostridia; order Christensenellales; family CAG-1252; genus RUG14300. The sequence continues at coordinate 38,739 of CAYMNK010000003.1, forward strand.
CCTACACTCAGTATAACAAGACTGTGTACATTGGCGCAAAATCAAGCCGTTTTTAATGGAAATATAATCAAAGATACCGTTAGAGCCGTTGAAATGAAGAAGAATAATGTGTTATAATATTACAGTATGAGTAACAAAAAGAAAAAAATCGATTTTAATAGTTTTAGACTCAAAACTTGGATTACCCTGATTTCCTTTGCCGTTGTCATCATAGGATTGTTGTGGGTGTCGCAGGTTATTTTCCTCAGTTACTATCTCAATTCATACAAGCTGAACGAATTTAGAGAATATGTAACGGAATTAAAAGATGAAGAAGACGATAGATTTAAGTACTACAATCTCGCGAGTAAATCGGGGTGTATGATAGACGTATTGACCAAAACGGAAGACGGTTACGTCATCAAATTCACCTCAAACAATATGGTTTTCGGAGAAAGGGCTTATTCTATCAGCAATAACAACATAATCGATCAAGCCATCGAGGAATTAAACAAAGACAGCGAATCGTTTATCAAGGATTCCGAAACAAGTAGATACTACTACTGCATATTCCTCGATGACGGAGACCTACTCGTACTCTCACAATCAACCGAAATGATAGACTCGACTGTGCGTATTTTGCGAACACAAATGATTATAGTCACCATCACCATTCTAATATTGATGGCGTGCTTATCCACAATAGTCAGTACGATGTTCACCAAGGACATATCCAAATTATCCGACTCGGCTAAGAGGTTAGCAGAGAGCGATTATAGCGTTGTATTCGAGGAAAAGGGCGCAACCGAAATTGCAGAGATAGCCTCTACCCTCAACTACGCAACCAAAGAAATGGCTATAACCACCAGGCTAAGGCGAGAACTTATGGCAAATGTTTCGCACGATATCAAGACACCGCTGACCATTATCAAAGGTAATGCCGAAATGATAAGGGATATTTCGGGCGACAACAAGGAAAAGCGCGAACGCCAACTCGATGCAATCATCAAGGAAACGGATAGACTTAGCATATTAGTCAAAGATATGCTCGAATTATCCCGATTGGAAACCGATCCCGACCTCGACAAAAAGGTGGTATCGTTAAGCGATATAGTATCGGATATTGCCGACAGTCTGTCGCTATATAACGAGATGGAAGGCTACAATATCACAGCCACCGTTCAAGATGGACTATTCATATACGCCGATAGAATGAGAATGCAATTGGCGACCTATAATCTAATTAGCAATGCCATCAATTACACCGGCGAAGATAAAACGGTGGATATTAAACTCGAAAAAGTCGAAAACTGCGCAAGATTCACGGTAAGAGATACCGGTGAAGGTATTTCCGAAGAAAACCAAAAGGTTATTTGGGATAGATATTTCCGCGCAAAAGAACACAAGCGCTCGTCATCCGGCAACGGATTAGGATTGAGTATAGTCAAAACCATACTCGAATTGCATTCCGCACGATACGGCGTAGATAGTGTTGTAGGTGTCGGAAGCGTATTTTGGTACGAAATAGAATTAAACGAGAGCGATAATAACGGAGGAACGACATGCAAACCATATTAATAGTAGACGACGAAGCCGAAATCAGAGAGGTGCTCAAAGAGTACGCCACGTTCAACGGCTATAACACGATAGAAGCAAGCAACGGTTACGAAGCCCTCAAAAAGGTTGAATACAAAAAAATCGACCTCATTATTATGGATATAATGATGCCGGGATTGGATGGTTTCAGCACAATTAAAATGATTAAGAAAAACTACGATATCCCCACCATAATGCTGAGTGCAAGGGGTGAGGAATACGATAAACTATTCGGATTCGAGTTGGGCATAGAAGACTATGTTACCAAGCCTTTTTCGCCGAGAGAGGTATTTGCACGTATCGGGGTAATACTCAAACGCAAAACCTATAAACCCAATACCGAAGAAAAGTACATCGTTGACGGATTGGAAATAGACTTCTCGGGAAGATTGGTTTTAGTGGACGGAGAGAGAGCACCCTTGACACCGAAAGAGTACGATTTGTTATTTTTCCTTGTTCGCAATAAGGGTATAGCAATGAGCCGTGAAAAGTTACTTTCCGAGGTATGGGGATACGATTTTTATGGTGAAAACCGCACCGTGGACACCCACATCAAAATGCTTAGAGGTAATCTCGGCAAATACCGCGACCATATCGTCACCTTGAGAGGAATGGGGTACAAATTCGAATAAAAGGCAAAATAATCCACAAAAATGCCCATTATTTAAGAAAAATATTTTAAATATTTTATAAAAAAATTCAAAACCCCTATTGATATTAAAAAAAACATATGTTATAATAAATGTATCCACAAGTGTGGATAATTTTATCTTATGGGAGAGGAATTATGGAGTTTACATACAACATAGTTAAAAAACTCGGCGTACTTTCAGAATCAGGCAAATGGTCCAAAGAGGTTAACCTCATCGAATGGAGCGACAATGCCCCAAAATACGATATCAGAACATGGAATACCGAAAATAATGTTCCCGGTAAGGGTTTGGCTTTATCTTTAGACGAGATGAAGGCACTAAAGGAAATTTTGAATTCGGTCGATTTGGACGCTGAATAACCTTCAACTAACCTTATCCATATATTCATATTTGACGATTAATACCGTGCTGAACCGCAGTATATTTTTTGTTTGGGTCTAATTAACCAAGGGGCGTTTGCGCTCCTTTTTTAATATAAAAACGATGTCGCTCACTCCACTGCTCTACCCATATAGTCGTTCACAAACGTTAAGTGACAGATTAGAAAGTTGTCATACATTCCCGTCCGCCGTCATACTGAGCGTAGTCGAAATTGACCAGTATGACGGGACGGAAATCAGTATGACGGCGGACGAAATTGACTCAGTATGACATTTGATGTTGCAATGCGTTTAATTTTTAACTTTTTTTGCTTGCGATACTTGTAAAAGCTGTAAACGATATTATATAATATAATCGGTTCGATTATAGGAGGATGCCATGAGAGAATATAACGTTTTGATAAGCCATGTCGAAAAGGATAAAGATAAAGCGCTATTTTTAGCCGAACATATCAACAATGCATCTTTCGAATTTCAAGGCGAATATATCAAAATGAACGCCGTATATATGGAAAGCGCCCAAAACGGATGTTTCGGAGATTTTTTGGTATGGTCTGAAAATGCAGTGCTATCCTCCGACTGCGTATTGGCGATAATCTCACCAAGCACTGCAGTCAAAACCGACGAAGTTAACGGTGCGGATGTCAACTACAAAATCGTATATGACGAAGTTTCGCTCGCCAAAGAAACATCTAAAGACATAATGCTTGTCAAGGATTCGTCGATAACCGAATTGGAACCGGGGTATCGAATTCTTTTCCAAAACATTTCGGCAGAGTACTATACCGACAATTTGACAGACAATACTATTGCAAGCATTTTAAATAAGATATTCTCGTTCGCAAAAGCACGTCTATCAGGTAATCCGATTCTCGCTTATGCCGGTAAAAACGAAGCAACCCTCGCCGAGTACGCTATAGGTGATTCTAAGATCTTCTTAGGAAGAATTCCCGAACTCGAAACGATGGATTGCTTGTTCAATCGTCATAACACCATATGCATATCGGGATTCGGCGGAATCGGTAAGACTACGCTTGCCAAGATGTATGCGATCAAGCATCCCGAACTTGCACTATCAGTCTATTACTGCACCGAGGAAGCCACCTTAAAAAACGTCATCACCAAACTTATATCCGACAACGTGGAACAAGTATCGCTCGATAAATACGAACAACAGCCCCTGCTCAAATATAACGAAGAGTATCGCAGAGCAATTACCCATTTATCTAAGATTCATAAGCCCACGCTTATCATTATAGATAACTTCAATTTTGATTTTACTGGCAAAGACAATAACAGAGTTTTTGACGATATATCCACCCTTACCGACTGTAAATTCATTATCACTACCCGTAATGCCAATATTCAAAGACAGGATATAGGTATTATTGACGTAGAAAAGATGGACGATAATTCGCTTTTTGAACTGTTTTATCGCGATTCGTATCTACAACGCTCGGAAGAAAACGATAGGATTATTTCCAAATTGATAGAGATTACAGAAGGTCACACCATGACTATCGAGCTCGTCGCAAGAGCAATAGGCAACGATGTCAGCGGACTGACACCATCCGAAATTCTCGACACCATGCTCGACGAAAATAACAGTGCAGAAACAAGGCTCGAGGATAACGCGAGATTTGACGATTTTGGCGAATATGACACCATTTATAACTATCTCAATAAACTCTTCGCACTTACCCGTTTAACCGAGCCACAGAAACAATTATTGGGTTGTTTGTCCTTCATTCCGACCGACGGACTATCCGCTCGCGACATCAAAATGCTCGTCAAGGAGTTATCAGCCGATGAATTGAGATACCTCGTAAGATTAGGGTATATTCAAACTACCGAACATACGCCCTACTCTTATTACCTCCATCCTCTAATTTCCGAGTTGTCCTTTAGAAAATTCGCGGATAGATTTAACAAAAACCTGCAAGTGACACTATTTGTTATTTATAATAAGCTTGAACCGATTAGCAAAAATCCCGAGTCTAATCAAGCAGACCTCAAATGCGCGTACAGATATGCTTCTTTTCTTACCGAAAGGCTCGAGAACCTAATCGAAAAAGGGGAAATTGCTTCACTTCTTTATAAAGATAAGTTGTTACTCGTCAATGAGTACATTGCGCACATTCATTATTGTTTATTCAACCTCGAAGATGCGATGAACTACTACAAAAAGGTTGCAAACGATGCCCAAGATCTTATAGATCATTTACCCGATAAACTGAAATATCAAGAAACGATGCTAAGAAATGCTATAAATTATGCCAGATTGTGCATTATACTTGGCAAAAAAACAGAAGCCGATTTCCAATTTGATCAATCTATAGATATTACCGAAAGGATTCTCAAAGAACTCACCGATAATCCCATTTCGACTACAGGTTCTAAAAGAGGAGATATCGCCAAGTGTTATGTTGATTTGGGTTATCTGTATAGGCAGTTGGGTAACTTGGCGAAAGCATGTGAGTATTACAATAAGAGCATCGAGATTTACGCACGGCTCGGATGGGATGAAAATGTGGCAAATATTGAAACCATACTTGGATATATTCAAATCGATATGGGTGATTTTAGCAATGCAGAAATAACATTCAAAGGAGCCTTAAGCAGGACAAAAGGAATTATAGAAAGAAGTAATAATCCGATACAAGCAAAAATTATGCATGCAAAAAGCGCAATAGACCTTGCTTCTCTTTATACAAAAGTCGATAGAAAATCAATGGCCTTAATGTGGTTCGAGTATGCGCTAAATCGCTTGACTGAATTATATCAAAAATCACCCACCATTCGAGTGAAGCGTGAACTTATCAATGCGCAGACTAATGTTGCAGATATCCATGTTGATTCGAGAAAACCTCGAGTTGCATTAAAAGAGTTGAAAATCGCAGTTGATATGGCGCTTGAAGTTTATAACGAAACCAATCTTGAAAGAGATTTGGATACACTAAACGAGTGCCTTGTCAAATACGAGTGGACTCGCTGTTTATGTGGCGGATTAATAGCGAGATTTATCAATGGTTGCCGTATAGTATCGTCAAAAAGGTTGTATGCATATAAGATATATCAAAATATCGATGCAGACTATGATAAGTACTGCCTTAAAGTCTACGAGAGACTCGCATATGCCTCAACAAATCCCCGCATTAAAAGCATATTGCTATATGCTCGTGACGATACGGCAGAAAAAATTGCCCAAAAGGAAAAACAAAACAAGAAACAATGATATATATAACCTTTAATTATCGAGGAAAAGAAGTCGGCGGGGTGTTGCTCGCAACCTATTACAAGAAAAGTAACGCAGATAAACAAGCCGTAAAGTATTACCTTATTCGATTACAAGACAAGCAAACAATATTGGAAATTCCCCAAAATGATGTAATATTGACAACTCTAAACCTCGTCGCCGAATGGATAAAGATAGCACGATTCAAAAGCATAGATAATGCCGACAACGCAGTATACACCGACTACGACGGGTACGGGGATGTATTTGAAACGAGATTCATAAGGGTTTAAGTTCCATATCAAGGTAAGCGTTAGTGTCCCATATAGTCATTTTGAGCGACAGATTAGAAAGTTGTCATACAATACATATGTCATCCTGAGTGTAGCGACAGCAGAATCGAAGGATCTTATTCCTTGTTTTTATCGATTTTTGCTCAATGTTTGCCTTTTCGTGCAAGATTGCCACCATAAAGTTTGCCTTTTCGTGATTTACATTAGGGAACGTGCGTAATTTATGACATTGACGATACCCATTTCCCACTACCTTCATCTCCAGAGGGATCATAATACACACAGCCTATACCATATTCAATATTGCCGGTTTGAGTATCACTATTATAATTAAGTCTTAATTTTTCCATTTTTTCTCTCCATAATCGTAATAGATGTTATCGCCAATGGTTAGGTTTCCAGTCTGAGTACTACCATTATTAAAAATTATATAATTGTATTCATTTGGTACATCAATATAATACCAACTATTACAATAATGCGTCATTTGAATACCTGGCCATGTTGTTCCATTAGATGAATTCCAATAATATGCATTAACAATTTCCCAATTACTCGTATTTTTGAAATAAATACGTTTTTTTTCGCTTTCATTTAGAATGAATCCATCAGTCCAGATATAACCATTAAAATAGCCTTGTGAATAATCAATAATCAAATCGGCAGTTTGTTTTTCGCTATTATTATTAAAAATTATACAGTTGTAACTTGTGGACAGTGTATATGAACACCAACCAGAATGACCATCTACCGCAGTCATTGCCACACCGGGCCAATCTTGATTGTTGCTATTTGTACTTGAATTCCAAGCATAAGCGGAGACAGTGGTCCAACCACTCACATTGTAGAAATAGATAGTTTGTTCAAAACCACTTACCCAACTGCTTCCATTATAGTATAGATTGTTCTCGTCAATAGTAAGGTCAGCGGTTTTTTTACTATCATTATTTGCGTTAAAAATTACGGATGTATATTTATTATCAATATCAATAGAATACCAACCCGAATAACCATCAACTGCATTCATTTTATCGCCCGGATATGCCTCATTATAAGATGTACTCGATTCCCAAGCATAAGCATAAACGGTGCCGGATGTGTGCCAAGAATATGCATCGTAGAAATACACAGTTCTCGAGGTTGGTTCATTCGCTTCACCGGCAAATGTGATATCAATGGTGCCGTCGGTCGAATAAAGAGCAAACGCTCCGCTTATTAGCGAAACGCATAGTACCAATGCTATTAATACAGTGATTGCCTTTAATCTGACGGCCATTTTGATATGTTTTCCTTTATGTTATTTTGGTTTAGTGCGCGACATTGATGAGCGGGCGATCCCATATGTGTCATCCTGAACAGGGTGACAGATTAGGAAGTTGTCATACAATACATATGTCATCCTGAGTGTAGCAATAGCGGAATCGAAGAATCTAATTCCTTGTTAAAGCAAGCGATAGCGCTCCATATAGTCATTCTGAGCGGAATACGAAGTATGGAGTCGAACGGCGTAGCTGCACCGAACATAGTGAGGTGGAATCTTATTCCTTGTTTTACAAGGATTTTAGATACCGACACTTTGTGTCGCCCCGTCGGGTTCGATTTCGGTCTGTCGACCTACACTCAGTATGACAAGACTTGTCGCTAACGCTTACCTTAATATGGTTGTCGTTCAACCGACTGCACATTATCGTCCGCAAGATACCAAATTGTTGCACAATATGATTCTCACTTCGTTCGAATTTCGACTACGCTCAGTATGACGTCGGTCGAGAATACCTTTGCTCAGTATGACGGGACGGAGTCAGTATGACGGCGGACGAGAATATCTTCGTTCAGTATGACATGATGGTCTACAAAATGTTGGCGAAATGTTACTCTTTAAAATCACTTTGTGACACGTCCTCAGATAGTTCAAGAGACTCATTACCCTCTTCAGATGGTTCAAAAGAATCAGCATCGTTCTTTTCAGATGATTCAAGAGAATCGGCAAAAGATTCGCTGTCATCCCGAGGTGTATCCTTATCGTTTTTAGGTTGTTCGTTTTTCATATAGCGGATGATAAGGCTTGCAATTGCCAATATGGCGATACACGCTATCAATGCTATTATTCCATATACACTCTGTAGGAAGTTAATCACCACACCGAACTGTCCTAACGAGAAGGCATAAATACCTGTAAGCTGTTCCCTCGTTTTAGCGGAATCGTTATCGGGAGTTGCATCACCTCGCGTGATATACAACTTTTGACCTGTAACGGAATCGATTTGGATATCAACTACACGGTGAATAACGGTTGCATCACCGAGTTTAAAGGTTACTATATCGTATACCTCTATTTCTTCGTCATCCTTAATTTGTCTGGTGAACACAAGATCGTTAACCTTGAGTTGGTTATCGTGCCCCTCTAAAAATTCGGTATCGTACTTAAACGACATACTACCGGTCCGTACGATCATGCCTCTAAATCCAAAAAACGGATAGGAATCATTACCAGCGATTTTCTGAACAAAAGAAAAGATCAATACGGCAATAAAAACTACCATAACCAAATAAAAAAGCACGTTAAAGATAATCTTAACCGCTTTCCGAGCTTTAGTATTCTTTTTATTCTCGTATTGACCTTCGTTTTTCATTTATAATAATTGCAATCTACGGCCAGGGAAATCCCTGACCGTATTTGCATAATTGGTTGTTTAGATTGTTAATTATTACTTGTGCTTACCGAAGATTGACTTTGTACCCAGACATTATCACTACCATTAACACAAATATAATATGCTTGATCCGAAGTAACTTTTATATTTGAAGTATCATCGTTATTATTTATGGCAACTACACCATCACCGACTGCAACTTTACCATCACTCCAACCAAGTTTTAGCCATCTTAAGCCCCAAACGGTCTCGTTCTCATCATTTTGAACCTGAGTATATTGAACTATCTTGAATTCACCCATTGCCGTGGTGAGTTGATAATTAGCAAGTTCTGCTTTGTTTGTTCCCGTGCCAGCGCCTAACTTAATAGCTTGCTCGTTGACAGACCAATTAGAGAAGTCACCAACGATATAGTATGCGTTTTCTACAGGAGCCCAGTCAACAAATTCCCAGCTAACAGACACTTTAATTTTCTTATTAGATACATCCTTAAACTCGCTATTAGTTATTTCACTCTTTAATGCTACGGTTAAAGTAAGATATTGGGGTAAATCATTCAAAGGAAGAGTTAAACCTCTCAATAAATCGCTACTTGCATAATCTTTTGAATTTTCATTATTCTTGTCTACTGCTACACCGGAAAGAGTATAGTATTGAGAATCAAGAGTACTTCCGTCAACGCTAATCGTCAATTTACCATTTAAACCGGCTAATGAATCTGTGTTTGTAGTATCGACATTCAATTTGATACGTTGAGTAGCGGAAGAATCTTTTGGATTCAATGCAATACCACCAAAGTTAAAATCGGCTGATTCGTTCTCTGAATTTACGGATTGTAATGTCAGCGTAACGGCATCTCCGGAGCCGAAAGTTATATCTAAACTATCATTCTGAGTATAAAGAGCAAAGCATCCTCCAACAACAGAAAGACATAAAATTACTGATAAAAATATAACAAAAATCTTTTTATTCATAGTTAACACCTCCATTATGCTACATTAAATGTGCATACAAGTTTTCCATTGGTGGCGTTAACTTGATCTGCGGTTACATTTTCCTTGTATTCGATCTTTACATAAACAGTGGTACCTTCCTTAATTTTTGTATATGTAAATACACCATCCGACACTGAGCCAACAGCTTTAGTACATCCTGAATCAGCATAGTATCCAATAGTAACATTGTCTATGTTTTTATTGTCTCCAACAGCTTGCGGGGTAATAGTCAACGTTGCGGAGCCAGACCATTCTGTTTCATTGGTATCTATACCTAAAACAATTGGTATAAGCGTTGCATTATTTTTATTTAATGTTATGCCCGTACCTCTTGTCGAGTTTAGACTAAGATATAGATAGGTATCGGTGTTTACCCCCCCCTCTATAGGAGCAGCATCATAAACTGCGATTGCCAATACCGAACCGATAACGGCAAGACAGAGAATAATGCTAATTAGAATAATTAGTTTTTTCATTGATTGAAATCTCCCTATAAAAATTTTTATTTTTTATTCTTTAATATGGGGCATATTTGCGACAAGCAAAAAATACCTCTATACCTCAAGAACAATAATATTGTATAATATAATATTCTTTAAGTAAAGATTATAAGACTTTATTTAATCAAAATTTAATAATTGAGAGTGCCTTTGATTGTAACATGAAAGCAGATACCGATACTTTGCGCTGTTTTTCGTCCGGAAGATTATATGTCATACTTTTCCCGTCCCGTCATTGCAACTGATGTTATGCTATGCATAATGATGAATGATGTTGCCTTATGGCAAATGATGTATTGCTTCGCAATATTGTGGATAGATGTATATGTCATTCTGAGCGAATACGAAGTATGGAGTCGAACGGCGTAGTCGCACCGAACATAGTGAGGTGGAATCTTATTCCTTGTTAATATGGTTGTCGTTCAATCGACTGCACATTACCGTCCGCAAGATACCAAATTGTTGCACAATTTGATTCTCACGTCGTTCGAATTTCGACTATGCTCAGTATGACGGCGGACGAATGAACTTTATGCCTCACATATGTCATCCTGAGTCTAGCGATAGCGGAATCGAAGGATCTTATTCCTTATTAATATGGATATGGCGATTACTAATCGCCGCTACAATTTTATAATATGTTATTGTCCTTTGTGTAAAAAGTGTGCACTCCAACATCATTTTTCATAAGGATTTTTAGATACCGACACTATATGTTATTCTTTAATTCTGGTATTTTCGGTGAAGGGTTTGCGAGAAGTACCCATTCCGAATTCGACATTGCAGAGAGTTAGCCCTATTACGCCTTTGGCTTTTCCTTTGAGAAGTGCCTTGGCGACGTTATTCATAGTACTACCGGTGGTGTACACGTCGTCTATGACGAGTACACGCAGTCCCTTAAATGAGTCATCTATGGTAAAATATGCGTTTTCGGCGTTTTTCTTGCGTTCTGCGAAACTTTTGCCCAACTGTCTGCCTCTGCCCGGCTTTTTATATAATCCTTCGTTGTAAGGCACATTAAGTCTCTCCGACAGTTCCCGAGCGATAAGATCGCATTGATTATAACCTCGCTCACGTTTATGGACCTTAGTCATAGGAACGACGGCTATAACATCGAATTCGATATTTTCTTCTATAATCTTATCAACATAAAAGGACGTTATGAAGGGTGCAAAATACTGCTTGTTTTTGAATTTAAAAGCAAGCATCACATCTTTGATAACGTCCTTATAGTAATAACAGGAATAATTCCTTTCGAAGTAAATATGTTCTTGGTTGCAAACCGAGCAGTACTCTCCGTATCGGGTAGGTTTACCGCATTTCAAACAATGCATAGTGATAGGCTTGATTCGTTTGGCACACTCTTCGCACAGTCCGTAACGCGGTGACGGTACGAAAAGGTCTCGTCCGCAATCAATACATGCGGAATCATTCGGAAATATCCAATTGAAAAATTTACGAATCTTATCACCGAACTTAGTTTTCATTACGATATTGATTAATAAACTCGACCAATGCGGTCATTCTTCTCTCGGTATATTTATTCTTAGCCATTTTTTCGTAAGTTTCTCTACCACCTATCAGTACCACCATATTTTTAGCACGCGTAACTGCGGTATACAATAGGTTTTTGGATAGAACCATCGGGTTATATCTCTCTACAACGAGTATTACGACCTTGAATTCGGATCCTTGCGATTTATGCACGCTGACGGCATAAGCCAAAGCGAGTTGATCGAGGTTCTCGGGGGGATATGAGGCAACTCTACCGTCTTCGAAACGAACTATTACGCGCATTTCGCCTTTATCGACGCTGACTATTTTACCGATATCTCCGTTAAACACCCCTTCACCGTTGGTGGAAGTATCGCCATCTATGCGTTCCCATAGAATATCATAATTGTTGCTAATTTGAATAACTCTATCGCCCTCACGGAAAACGGTTTGTCCGACCGTTATTTCCTTCTTGTTGAACGCAGGCGGATTGAGAGCCGACTGAAGTGCTTTATTAAGCGCTATGACGCCGATTTCGCCCTTTTTGAGGGGTGCAAGGACTTGGATATCATCGGGAGTGACATTTAGATAGTTAACTATCCTTTTGGTGCAAAATTGAATGGTATGCTCGAGCGCAACGCTTGGATCGGTTTGATAATCGAAGAAAAAGTCCGAACTGCGCTTATCGGGTTCGGGCATTACGCCCTTATTGATAAGGTGGGCATTGGTAACGATAAAACTATCCTCTGCTTGACGATAAATGTGGTTAAGTGCAATTACCGGCATCAAGTCCGACTGAATAATATCGGCAAGCACCGAACCCGCTCCGACAGAGGGAAGCTGATCCTTATCGCCTACCAAAATAAGTTTGGAACTTCTCGGCATTGCCCTTAATAGCGCATTAAATATAAATTCGTCCGCCATAGAGACTTCGTCCACGATATAAACATCTTGAGGTAAGGGATTGCGCTCGTTATATACAAACGTGGAATCCGAAGCCTTATTGAATTCGAGAAGTCTATGAATAGTGGCGGAGTTTCTACCTGTCGCCTCGCTCATACGCTTACTTGCCCTTCCAGTCGGGGCTGCAAGCGAATACGTTATACCCATTCTTTCAAGCAGATATATTATACACTTGATTATGGTTGTTTTACCTGTTCCCGGTCCGCCGGTGATGACAACAGCACCCGAATTTAGTGCCATAGATATTGCTTCCTTTTGGGTGAGGTGTAAGGTGATATCGTTTATCTTTTGATAGAACTCTATTTCTCTGTCGAAGTTAAGCGTAAGCGGTCTTGCCTCGTCCATAATAGTAACAAGTCTTTTCGCTATGCTATTTTCGAGATTAAAATATTTGTCGAGCATCATCCCCGCCGATTTACCGGTATCGATACGCACGATTTCGTTAAGCGTTTCCATATCGGTTATGGCATCCTCTATAAGAGGCTTTTGCTCGTCGGTAAATCCCAATACCTTATTACACTCGGCAATTATTCTACCTATCGGCAAATAAGTGTGTCCGCTACGCGATGCAATTTCATCAAGGACATACCTAATACCCGCCTTGATTCTATTGACGCTCTCGTGCTCTATACCCATACTCGAGGCAATAATGTCGGCGGTTCTAAATCCTATGCCGTCCACCTCGCCTACCATACGATAAGGGTTGGTTCTCACTATACTCTCGCTCAATACACCGTAAAGTTTATAGATTTTCATTGCCAAGTTTAAGCTGACGCCGTGCTTGGTCAAAAACATTATGGTATTTTGCATAGAGCGTAATTGCTCGAATTTGAGGAAAATTTCTTCCGATTTCTTAGCAGATATACCCCTAACCTCAGCCAATCTCGACGGATTGTACTCTATAATATCGAAGGTATCTTTGCCGAATTTACGAACTATAGCGGTAGCGGTAATTTCGCCAATACCTTTAAATAATCCGCTTGAAAGGTATCTAATCATACCCTCTTCGTTGGTTGGGGGAACGACCACCACTTCGTTGACAACGAACTGCTCTCCGAATCGAGAATTAGTCTTATATTCACCGATCAAGGTAACGTTTTCGCCCTCGGTTATCGGTGGAAAAATGCCCACGGCAGTTATTATTAATCCGTGGACATCTACTGCCAAAACGGTATAACCGTTCTCGGCATTTCTAAATACGATTCCTTCTACAGTTCCTTTTAATTCCATTCGTTTATTAAATATTGGCTTGCTTTTTGAGTTCGTCTGCCTTATCGGTACGCTCCCAAGCAAGGTCGCCTTTACCGAAGTGACCGTAATTGGTTGTTCTCTTATATATAGGTGCTCTCAATCCGAGGTTATCGATAATTGCGCCCGGACGGAAATCGAATACCTTAGCGCAAATCTCTTCCAACTTAGAATCGGCTAAAACACCTGTTCCGAAGGTGGATATTCTCAAGGATATGGGCTTCGCTACACCTATAGCATAGCTTACTTCGAGCATTACACGCTCTGCAAGTCCCGATGCAACGATATTTTTACATACGTATCTTGCATAATAAGACGCACTGCGGTCAACCTTAGTAGGATCTTTACCCGAAAAAGCACCACCGCCATGGGGACAATATCCGCCATAGGTGTCTACAACGATTTTTCTACCCGTCAAACCACTATCGCCGTTAGGTCCGCCAATAACGAATCTACCGGTGGGATTTACAAATATTCTGGTATCGGCATCGAGTAAATCATTAGGTATAGCCTTCTTGATCACCTTTTCGATAACTGTACGCTCTATTTCGTCATGCTCTACATCGGCAGAGTGCTGAGTAGATACAACGACTGTGTGTACTCTGACAGGCTTATTATTCTCGTCGTATTCTACCGTAACTTGAGCCTTCCCATCGGGACGAAGCCACTCAATCTCGCCCGATTTACGAGCTGAGGTCAAGGTTGCAGTCAAACGATGAGCCAATGTGATAGGTAACGGCATCAAATCTTCGGTTTCGTTGCACGCATAACCGTACATCATACCTTGATCGCCTGCTCCTATAAGGTCATAACGAGATTGGTCACCCGTTTTTGCCTCCTGACTCATATCAACGCCCATAGCGATATCGGCAGATTGAGAATGGATCTTATTGATAATTTGGCAATTGAAATCGAATCCGATATCTTGTTCAGTATATCCAATATCCTTGATAGTATTGCGGATAACATTCTCGACATCGATTTTCGCGTTACTCGTAATCTCACCCATTACCATTACGGTATTGGTAGTAGCACAAGTTTCACAAGCACATCTCGAATTGACGTCCTGCTTCAATAATTCGTCCAACACTGCATCCGAAATACTGTCGCAGACCTTGTCGGGATGTCCTTCGGTAACGCTTTCGCTTGTAAATAATCTATTTTTTCTTTCCATTGTATAATTTACCTTTATAAAATATTGCTTTGCATAAGGGGTTACCTTATGCAAAGCCCATTAATTAGTTTTCTTCGTCCTCGATATCGGGGATATCTAAGGGCGCTTCTTGAATCTTACTGATAGGTAAAACGTTAACGGTATTGTAACGCTTTAAGCCTGTACCTACAGGGATAAGTTTACCGAGTAAGATGTTCTCCTTAGGTCCGCGTAGAGGATCCTCTTTACCCTTGATAGCTGCATCGGTAAGAACTCTGGTCGTTTCTTGGAAGGATGCTGCCGACAAGAAGGATTCACTTGCCAAACTTGCCTTGGTGATACCTAAGATGGTTCTCTTAACCATAGCGGGAACACCGCCGTTTTCGAGAACCTTTCTATTGATCTCGTTGTACTTAGCCTCGTCAATCAATTCGCCCGGTAGTAACTCGGTGTCGCCCGGATTTTCAACACGGACTTTACGGAGCATTTGACGGATGATGATTTCGATATGCTTATCGTTGATAGCAACACCTGCAGTTGAGTAAGCTTTTAGAACTTCCTTGATCAAGTAATCTTGTACGCCCTTCAAGCCCTTAACTTGTAACAATTCCTTAAGTTTGATGGAACCGTTGGTGAGCTGAGTACCTGCCTCGACAAACTGACCGTTGGAAACCAAAACCTTAGCATTATAAGGAGGTTGATATTCGCAAGGATTTCCACCGTCCTTAGGTGTGATGGTGATGGTTACGTGCTTTTCGGTTTCGGTGAGTGAAACGATACCGGCAATGGTAGCAATGATAGCTTCCGCCTTGCTGTTACGGCACTCGAACAACTCTTGTACACGAGGAAGACCTGTGGTAATATCGTCTGCGCCCGCAACACCGCCGGTGTGGAATGTACGCATGGTGAGCTGAGTACCGGGTTCACCGATGGACTGTGCAGCAATTAAGCCGACGCCTTCACCGATCTTAACGAGGTTACCGCTACCCATGTTAGCACCGTAACACTTAGCACATACACCGTAAGGATGCTTACAAGCAAGCACGCTTCTAATATTAACCTTTTCGATTCCACAGTTTTCGATTTCCTTAGCTTGATCTAAAGTAATCATGGAATCTGCAGGAACGATTACTTCGCCTGTCTCCGGATTACAGATAGGTTTAATGGAATAACGACCGATAATTCTATCCTTCAATGCTTCGATTGTAGAATCTCTTGCACCGGTGATTCTCTCAACAACTACACCCTTGGTGTCACCGCAGTCGGTTTCCATAACGATGATAGGTTGAGCAACTTCTACAAGACGTCTGGTAAGGTAACCGGATTCTGCAGTCTTAAGAGCGGTATCCGCCAAACCTTTACGTCCGCCGTGTGACGAAATGAAGTACTCTAATGCGTTCAAGCCCTCTCTGAAGTTGGACTTAACAGGTAACTCGATGGTTTTACCCGAAGGATCCTTCATCAAGCCACGCATACCGGACAACTGTCTTGCCTGTTCGATACTACCACGAGCACCGGAGTCCATCATCATCTTGATGTTGTTGAACTTATCCATTGTGTCGTTAAGCATCGCTTTAATATCATCGGTTACGTCGGACCAAATCTTGATGACCTTAGCTTCTCTCTCTTCATCGGTAATCATACCTCTGTCGTAGTTTCTTTGTTGCTTAGCAACTTGAGCTTCGGCTTCTTGAATCTTGGATGCTTTTTCGGCAGGTATCGTCATATCGAATACACTGGTCGTCAAAGCACCGATGGTGGAATACTTATAACCTTGAGCCTTGATCTTATCAAGAACTTCGGCTGTAATTGTAGATCCCTTATACTTATAGCAGTGGTCAACAATTTGTTGTAATTGTTTCTTACCTACTAAGAAGTCGATTTCGAGATCGAGCATTTGCTCGGGAGTCTCACGAGGTACAAAATTGATATCTTGAGGAATTGCCTCGTTAAAGATCAATCTACCGACTGTGGTCTTGATGAACTTACTGTATACCTTACCGTCGATTTCCTTGGAAACACGAACTTTGATGAGACTTTGTAAGTCGATTTGCTTACATTGATATGCCATCTTAGCTTCTTCGACAGACATAAATGCTCTCTCGGTACGACGACGATATTCGAGTTCGGATTCGCCCTCTTGTTTAGGAGCATAAGGCTTAACGATTGTCAAATAGTAGCTACCTAATACCATGTCCTGTGTAGGAGAAACGATAGGCTTACCGTCCGAAAGCTTAAGGATGTTATTGGTGGACAACATCAAGAATCTTGCTTCGGTTTGTGCCTCGATGCTCAAAGGAAGGTGAACTGCCATCTGGTCACCGTCGAAGTCTGCGTTGAACGCAGTACATGCCAGAGGGTGAAGTTTTAATGCTCTACCTTCAACCAATACAGGCTCGAATGCTTGGATACCCAATCTGTGAAGAGTAGGAGCACGGTTCAATAATACGGGATGATCTTTGATTACGTCATCCAATATATCCCATACTTCGGGACGAGCACGGTCTACATAACGCTTAGCATTACGGATATTGGTGCACTTACCACGCTCTACAAGTTCTCTCATAATGAAAGGCTTGAAAAGTTCGAGTGCCATTTCCTTAGGAAGACCGCATTGATATAACTTAAGTTCAGGACCTACTACGATAACCGAACGACCGGAATAGTCTACACGCTTACCGAGAAGGTTTTGACGGAAACGACCTTGCTTACCGCGAAGCATAGCGGTCAACGACTTAAGTTCGTGAGATCTGCTGGATGCGGCTGTTTTAGCACGCTTAGCATTATCGATAAGGTTGTCGACTGCAACTTGAAGCATACGCTTCTCATTACGAATCATTGCATCTACACCGTTGGATTCCATAAAGTTCTTTAAACGGTTATTGCGGTTAACGACATAACGATACAAATCGTTAAGGTCGCTCGATGCATATCTACCGCCCTCCAACGGTACCATAGGACGAAGATCGGGAGGTAATACGGGAAGTACGTCCAAAATCATCCATTCGGGCTTACTGCCTGTATTTTTGAAGGCTTGAAGTACGTCCAAGCGCTTAGCCATCTTCATTCTCTTGGGAGCGTTTTCGTTATCCTTCTTGGAATTTTGGTCCTTGAGGATTTCGGCTCTTAATGTAGCAATTTCGGAATCGAGATCGACTTCCATCAATAATTGCTTAATTACCTCTGCACCCATTCCGCACTTGAAGGAATCCTCGCCGTACTTTTCGATAGCAGCAGTATAATCTACATCGTTGAGTACTTGCTTATAGGACAACTCGGTTTGCATAGGATCGGTTACAACGTATGCTGCATAGTATACGATGTGTTCTACATCCTTAGGTGGCATATCGAGTACGGTAGCGATACGGCTGGGAGCGCCCTTTAGATACCAAAGGTGCGCTACAGGTGCTGCAAGATTGATGTGACCCATATTGTCACGTCTTACCTTGGAAGGCTCAACCTTTACACCGCACTTATCGCAAACTACGCCCTTGTGACGAATACGGGTATATTTACCGCACGCACAAGCCCAGTCCTTGATAGGTCCGAAAATCTTTTGACAGAACAAACCACCCGGTTCGGGCTTTTGAGTTCTGTAATTTATAGTTTCAGGCTTGGTAACCTCGCCGTGAGACCACGAACGGATCTTTTCTGGCGAAGCTAAACCTATTTTAATTGATTCAAAGTTATTAATTTCAAACATTTTACTGCCTCCAAATACTCTAAGCTAACCCGTTAGTTGTTATCATCGTCGCCGAATAAACCGCTCGTATCGAAGATGTTGTCATCATCGTCATACATGAGTTCTTCAGTTAACGGTTGGATAGTATCTTCACCGCCGAATATGCTGTCGAGAGCAATATCGTTGGTCTCCTTGGGCTCTTCATCACCGTATGCATCGTCGTGAACGAAATCGGGGATTTCCTGATTGTTCTCGTCAACGGGATAAATATTCAAGCACAAGCTACGCATTTCGCGAACCAATACTCTGAAGGATTCGGGAATACCCGGCTCGCTGATGTTTTGTCCCTTGGTGATGCTTGCATAAGCTCTTTCTCTACCGCTTACGTCGTCCGATTTGACTGTGAGCATTTCTTGTAGTACGTTAGCAGCGCCGTATGCCTCGATTGCCCAAACTTCCATTTCACCGAGACGCTGTCCGCCGAACTTGGCTTTACCGCCGAGAGGTTGTTGGGTAATGAGTGAATACGAACCGGTACTTCTTGCGTGAATCTTATCATCAACCAAGTGGATAAGTTTGAGCATATACATGTAACCGACTGTGGTTCTGTTTTCGAAAGGCTCACCAGTTCTGCCGTCGTAAAGTTGAAGTTTACCGTCTGCAGGTAGGTTATTGTCTTCTAATAATTGTCTGATTTCCGATTCCTTAGCACCGTCGAATACAGGGGTTGCTATGTTGATACCGATCTTCTTACAAGCAAGCGCTAAGTGCACTTCGAGAACCTGACCGATATTCATACGGCTCGGAACACCTAACGGATTCAATACGATTTGTAATGAAGTACCGTCGGGAAGGAAGGGCATATCCATCTTGGGAAGAACTCTCGATACAACACCCTTGTTACCGTGTCTACCTGCCATCTTATCGCCTACGCCGAGTTTTCTCTTTTGAGCGATGTAGACTCTGACAAGCATCTTACTGTTAGTGTTGAGGTCTGCCTTATTCTCTTTGGTGAATACTTGAACTTCGGTTACGATACCGTGTTCGCCGTGAGGAACTACCAACGATACGTCACGAACGTCTCTTGCCTTCTCACCGAAGATGGATCTCATAAGTCTTTCTTCGGGTGATAGTTCGGTTTCGCCCTTAGGAGCAACCTTACCTACTAAGATGTCGCCCGAGTGAACTTCTGCACCTACTCTGATGATACCGTTCTCGTCGAGGTCCTTGAGCATATCTTCACCACGGTTAGGAATGTCACGAGTGATTTCTTCGTCGCCGAGTTTAGTGTTACGAGCTTCTGTTTCGTAAATGCTGATGTGGATTGAAGTAAAGACGTCTTCGCGGGATAATTCTTCACTGATAAGGATAGCGTCCTCGTAGTTGTAACCTTCCCATGTCATGAAGCCGATAAGAATGTTTCTACCTAATGCCAATTCACCGTTTTTGGTGGAAGGTCCGTCAGCTAAGCCGTCGCCCTTCTTGACACGTTGACCAACCTCTACCATGGGGCGTTGGTTAACGCAGGTTTCGTGGTTGGAACGCTCGAATTTATGCAATTGATAGGTCTTAATCTCGCCGTTGTCGCCTTCTACGGTGATGTAGTCGGCAGATACGTGTGTTACCAATCCGTCAAACTCGGAAAGAATCATTACGCCCGAGTCGGTTGCGATCTTATGCTCGATACCTGTAGCAACGATAGGTGCTTCGGGGCGGATGAGAGGAACTGCCTGTCTCTGCATGTTCGAACCCATCAACGCACGGTTGGCGTCATCGTTCTCAAGGAACGGAATAAGGGAAGCTGCTACCGATACAAGTTGCTTAGGAGATACGTCCAAATAATCAACCTTATCAGCGGGTACGTTACGGATATCTTCACGAATACGAGCAGCAACTACCGAATTTTTGAGTCTGCCGTTTTCGTCCAAAGGCTCGATGCTTTGAGCGATGATGTAATTATCTTCTTCGTCGGCGGTCATGTAAACGATTTCGTCGGTTACAATGCCTGTTGCTTTATCGATCTTACGGTAAGGAGTTTCGATGAATCCGTACTCGTTTACTCTTGCATATGTTGCCAAAGAAGAAACCAAACCGATGTTTTGTCCTTCAGGGGTTTCGATGGGACAAAGTCTACCGTAGTGAGAGTGGTGAACGTCTCTTACTTCTACGCCTGCACGCTCTCTATTCAAACCGCCGGGACCTAATGCGGACAATCTTCTCTTATGAGTCAATTCCGCAATGGGGTTCTGTTGATCCATGAATTGGCTCAATTGGTTGGTATTGAAGAACTCTCTTACCTTACTAACGACGGGCTTAACGTTGATAAACTTACTGATTTCGGCGTTATCGGAGGTATTTGTGTTCATCTTCTCGAGGATTTGACGTTCCATATTTTGGAAACCTTTACGAACCTCGATTTGTAGCAATTCGCCAACCGCGCGGATTCTTCTGTTGCTCAAGTGGTCGATATTATCGGTGGTTCCTAAGCCGTGACGAATCGCGATATTATAGTTAACGATGGAAACGATGTCGTCAAATTTGATTTGTCTGCAAACCAATCTGTTGACGTTATCACGAACTGCTTGAAGCTTTTCTTCTTCGGTGGTCAATCCGTTCCAAATCTCCATAAGAGTGGGATAGTGAACCATTTCTAAAATACCGAGGTCGGCAGGATCACAAGAAACGAATGCAGCGAGATCTACATGGTTGTTACCGATGATCTTAACGGTTTCGCCGTCACCGGTTCCGTTGTCGTTCTTAGCAATTACGTATGCCTCGTTTACACCGCTATTTTGAATAGCCTTAGCTTGTTCTAAGCTGAGTCTGTCACCCTTACAAGCAAGAATTTCACCTGTCTCGGGGTTGACGATATCGGCAGCCAAAGTCTTATCGGCAATACGAGAAGCAATAGATAATTTCTTATTATATTTATTACGGCCTACTCTGGATAGGTCATAACGCTTCTTATCATAGAAGATCGAAGGAATGTGTGCGTTAACGCCCTCAACCGTGATAACTTCACCGTTACGGATGTTACGATATAACTCGGTCTTAGCAAATGTGAGATCGCGAACAGCTTCGCTATCCTTAGCCATTGTCTTAACCAAAACTTCTTCGTTACCGAAAGTGTCGAGAATTTCTTTATCCTCAACCATGCCCAATGCACGTAGTAAAAGGGTAACCGTGATTTTCTTCTTACGGTCAACGTGAACGTACATGATATTATCGGAATTGTGTTCGAACTCCAACCAAGCACCGTTCTTAGGAATTACGGTAGAAGTAAAGCAAGGATCGCCGTTTTTATCTAAAACCTTATCAAGATAAACGCCCGGGCTTCTAACAAGTTGGCTTACGATTACGCGCTCTGCACCGTTGATGATGAAAGAACCGGTATCGGTCATGAGAGGGAAGTCGCCCATGTAGACTTCTTTACTCAAAACGGTATCGCCCTTTTCGCGCAGAGTCAACTTAACCTCAACCTTTAAAGGAGCGCTGTAGGTCGTCACAAACTTACATTTACAATCACGTGCGGAGTATTTGGGAGCATCGAAATGGAAATCACCGAATTCCAATACAAAACGCTCTTGACCACCGCCGGTAGCTTTGTGAACGATAGGAGAAAACTCGTCGAGAATCTCACGAATACCTTCATTCATGAATCTCTTATACGAGCTCTTTTGCAACTCCATTAAATAAGGCAAATCCAAAACGTCTTTGGTCTTACTGAAGCTATAACGCTCGGTATTGCCATACATTACTTTGTGCATCATTTCAGACATTGTATTTATTCCTCCGAAATTTGGGTACCAGCCCAAAAATTATTACTGTAGTTAAATTACCAACCGACCAAACTAAATTCTATTCGATTGGCGGAATAGAATGCGTTTTTGTGAGTTATATTGCACATTTTAGGTATAGAAATCAGTCAAAATTCATATTTCGTCCGCTCTAACCCTATTATAGGCTATAATAACACAGTATAGATTATAAACCCTTAGGGAAAGCATTGTCAATGGTATAAAATGCAAATATTTTTTATAAAATTTTGATTAAGTTATAGATAATTTTTGAATAATTTTTTTCAATTGAGCGGTTTGAGTAAATGAACTATGATTAGTCCGCCGTCACACTTAGCGTAGTCAAAATCCGAGTACAACGAGGATCAAACAACTTAGGAGTTTGGTATCTTGCGGACAATAACAATAAGTTTTAGTTATTTTATCCGCTTTTTTATGGATTTAGATTCCGATGCTTAGCATCGCCCTATCGGGTTCGACTACGCTTACGCTCCGCTCAGAATGACATATATAGTAGGCATATTCATAAAACGAATAATCTCTTTTTTGACTATCTTTTTGTAATTTAAATTCTTTGGTAATTTATCATACCACATTCCTTCCGCTCGGTGTGACATATATATGATATATTGATTGCTTTTACAAGAAAGTTAGTCAATTCGACATACTGAGTGGAAAACGTAGTTTGGAGTCGAAATCCGAATTATAAGGAAAAAGGGACCTAATTAAAAGTCCCTTTTAATACTATTCTTATTTAAATGTTTAATTACTCAGCATCGGAAGATGATGAAACTCCAAGCTTTTGGAGAACCACTTTCTCTATTACATCGAGCAAATCATCTATGGTTATTGTTGCTTCTTCCTCTAAGATACTTGCATTATCCGCAACCTCTACTGCCTCACCCCAACTATTGAGTGTAATCTTTACCGATACAGAGGTCTCATCGTTAGGAATTTTCCAGCCGAAATCAACGCCTGCAATAAATGTCTTGACGCCGAAGCTTGTAACAAGTTCGTTGCTCTTATTGAAAAATGCATTTCCTCCGTTCAACTTGATTTCAACTCCATTGAGATTTAACGTAATCTCGCCGCTCTTTTCGCCTGTAACATCATATGTACCGGAGAAAGTATATACCGAGCCATTAGAAGTCAATTCAGCAACTAAGGATTTTGCTTGAACGTCCAATACGACGTCGGCATATTCTTTGCCATCAATTGTAAAGTTCAAGGTTGCTTTGTGCTCGGATTCCCATCCGGAAATATCAAGAACAGCCTTGTATAACTTTTCGCCAACGTTTACATCGAGTACGATTTGTCCTTCTTCGAACTTGCTTCCGTCCAACTTAACGATAACTGTCTGAGATTTAGCTTCAACCTTGACATAGAGCATCTTCTCATAGTCGCCATGGTTATAATTGATGTAAATCTTAGGAGCAGTGTCATCTAATTGACCGATTTCGGGAATAAATGTGAGATAATCTTCGATAAGTTTAATAACCTCGTTATATCTTTCATAATCAAGATTGATCTCGATATAACTATCTAAGATGTTACCTTCTACGATCTCATAAGAAAAGGTTCCGTTCTTTTCCCAATTTTCGATAAGGTCCTTAGCAGCGTCTACTATGCCAAACGCATTCGTAATGGTGTTAATATCGAATCCACCGTCTTCTGCGGCAGAGATCGAATCGGGATTTTCATCAGGTATTTGTTCGGTAGGACCAAATTCGGCAATCAAACCTTTGATGTAACTGATGATAGGTGTAAAGATGGAATCTTCGGATTCAAGAACCATTCTATAGATATAAGTTAATGATTCGTATCCACTGAGTGCAAGCTCGTTTACCGTGGTATGGATAACCATTTCACCGCACTTTACGTGAACACCGCCGTCAATAGGTGTAATTCTACCGCTTAAGAATTCAGCATCACCCTTATTGGTTACGAAGGTTATAACGCTACCACTAATGTTGAAAGGATTAACATCGGATACGATCTCTGTAACATATTTCTCCTCGTTTACAGTTGTTTCTAATGTAATACTTGCGTTCAACGGACTGAAATATTCATATTCAGCGAAAGAAGGAAGTATGTTCGTCTTATCTTGTAAGCCTACGTTAAAATTCTTGATACCGATTGCAACATTGATAGGTCCATAAACCTTCGCTTCGGCATCTTCAGCATTAAAGCGGAAATCCTTTACGCCACAATTGTAGCTGACTTCGATATCGCTAAGTAAGCCGTCTTCACTTACTACAGCCGTAATTAGCAACGTACCGCCAACACCTTGGAAGGTGGATAGATTGAGTTGATTAAGTGGTGCGGGAAGGGATTGAAAGATATTGATACCGTCAATAATAAAAGCGAAGTCACTAACTATCCCATCAAGCAAACTATCTATATCGATCAAAACTTGATATCTGGTTCCGTTATCAACTTCCTTTTCTGATACAGTGGGAACAACTTGATTTAAAAGACTGCTAACTATACCCGAAATTGACATACCGGAAATTTGAACATCGGCAAACAAATCTGTGAGCTTCGATATTTTCATCTCATAGAAAGGTGCATCCTCAGAACCGGAAATAACTTCACCTGCACCGGGGTTACTACCGGACTGAATCATTTCGATAATTTGGAGTACGATAGCATTAATATCGGCATAATCAATGTAGTACTTATACTCACCTGCATTGAGATATAGTTTTGTATCTTCCTTATTTTCGGCACCTTCGTAGTACAAACCGCCCAAAACATTGTTATTAGCATCAACTGCCTCGATTGCGGCAAAGGTATCCTTTGCGGATAAACCGAATTGACCGGCAAGTCTTAAGCCATAGCTTACGCTTTCGTCCATATCGCCGTAATAGAAGTCAAAGTATGCTGTGCCGTCAAAACCGATTCCGTTTTCATTGAAATCGGCACCGTCCAAAGCACCTGCCTCAATACTTCTAAACAAAGCATTGATGATAGCGCCCAACATTTCATCGGCATTCATCTCGCTTTCAAGATCATCATAAACATAACCCGCATAATTACCATTATTAACCGAAGAAGCAGGAATAGAGGTAGAGATTTCGCTCTTATCTGCAAATCTATACTTAATAATATAGTTACCGTCCTTAAGTTCTACGTTAAGGGCAGAAACTACGCTTTGATAATTATTAGAACGCAATTTTTCGATAGCTGTCAAAAGGCTGTTACTCAAATCATTTTCGGAAGCATTATTGACAAGCCAAGCAGAAGCGTAAGAGTCGATAATCTCTTTAACGGCAAGATCTTGCACGGTAGGATCTTTCTTAGTAGAATCACCCCCTGTAGAGTCACCACCGTTGTTTCCTCCTGTAGAATCACCACCGTTATTTCCACCGGTAGAATCGCCACCGTTGTTTCCACCGGTAGAATCGCCACCGTTGTTTCCTCCGTCGTCGCCTACAGGATCATTAGGATTATTATTACAAGCCACACATGCAAAACATAGTGTAAATATGAGCATAATGGCTATTATGACTGTCAAAGTCTTTTTCATATTGAGAATTCCTCCATATAAATTTGCGCAAAATACGCACATTACTTTATTATATAATACAACATTTACACCAAAAAGTCAATACTTGACACCCCTTAGTGTGGTTAGTGGCAATTTGTAAATAAATTGTAAAATAATAAAATATTATATCCTAAAACAAGAAGAAAAGTAGTGTTTATAGTACATTTATTGGGTACAATTAAGCGTATCAAACAAAGATAAAGTAATTGTTAATATACAATAAGTTAATTTAATAGAATTAAAATAAGGATTAAGATTCCAATGCTATGCATTGCCCTGCGGGTTCGACTACGGGTTGTCACCCTTCGCTCAGAATGACAAGATAAGACGCTATCGCTTAATTTGGAATAAGATACCGATGCTCTGGCATCGCTGCTACGCAGTTCGACTTCAGGGCGGTGCCCTTTCGCTCAGTATGACATTGATGGTGGAGTTCTTTTCATAACAAAATAGCGCGGTATGACGGCAGGCTAATATGATATATATATATTTATCCACAATTTTGCTAAGCAAAATTTCACTGCAACGCAACTTCACCTTTGCGGTAGCAAAGACTTCTCAGCACGTTAGCGCTCAGTATATCAAATATATAGCAAAAAAGCGGTCGATTGACCGCTTTCTTACCAAATATAGTAATTAAACTAATTCTACAACTACTACTTCTGCGTCATCACCGCGTCTTGCACCTAATTTCATAATTCTGGTGTAACCGCCTCCGATTCCGTTTTGTTCGTTGCGTGCTGCATACTTAGGAGCGTATACGTTGAAGATCTTCTCGATTAAGGGGTGCTTGATGTCGCGGATACGAGCCTTATATGCTCTCTTGCTCTCGCCATCTTCCTTTCTTTCTTGAATATCATATACGCTAGCCATAATTTTACGTCTTGCAGCTAACTTCTTAGCACCGTCATTGATAAACTCTCTGGTTTCAACTTCGCCCTTGCTGTTTTTGCATTGCTTTTGAACCTTGACGGTATCAGTGTGGGTATTGATAGCAAGAGTTAAGAGCTTATCAGCCATTCTTGCAACTTCTTTACCTCTCATTAATGTTGTCTCTATTCTTCCATACCAAAGCAAATCGGTAACCTGACCTTTTAACATTGCCATTCTTTGATCTGTTGGTCTGCCTAATTTTCTTGCCATTGTCAGCCTCCTAATTAATCGTCGTTATTACGTAAACTTAATCCCAAATCCTCGAGTTTCTTGATAACTTCATCAAGAGATTTCTTACCGAGATTTCTTACCTTGAGCATATCATCCTCGGACTTTCTTGTCAAATCTTCTACGGTTTGAATACCTGCTCTCTTCAAGCAGTTATAGCTACGTACGGAGAGATCAAGGTCCTCGATGGTCATTTCCATTACCTTCATTTGCTTGTCTTCTTCTTGAGAAACAAGGATGGAAATATCACTCATGGATCCGCACAAATCAACTACCAATTTAGCATGGTCATCTAAGATCTTTGCTGCAAGTGAAATGGTTTCCTTTGCAGATACGGTACCGTTCGTTCTTAATTCGATGGTCAATTTATCAAAGTCAATACTTTGACCTACACGAGTATCCTCAACCGAGTAGCTGGTCGAAACAACAGGTGTAAATATGCTATCGATGGGTATGTATCCGATAGGTTGCTTATAATCCTTATTCTTATCGGCGGGAACGTAACCTCTGCCTACACCGATGTAAAGATCCATTTGTAAATCTGCGCCCTCGTCGAGAGTACAAATATAATGGTCGGGGTTGACAACCTCTACGTCTAATCCGCATTGAATATCACCGGCGGTAACGGGGCCCGGAGTGTTCTTGGAAATATGAACAATGGGTTTCTCGTTATTATCGATATTTCCGTTAGCTCTAAAGCATACGCCCTTGATATTTAAGATAATTTCAACAACATCTTCTACAACGCCCGGGATAGTGGAGAATTCGTGTTGAACTCCCTCTATCTTAACGCCAACTGCAGCTACGCCGGGAAGCGCAGACAGCAACATTCTTCTTAAAGCATTTCCCAAAGTGATGCCCAAGCCTTTGTCTAACGGCTCGATAATAATTTTGGCATAACTCGTATCTTCGCTTTCTTCGGTAATAATCTGTGGTTTTTTGATTTCTATCATATATTACCTCCTTGTTTAGGAAATTACTTGGAGTATAATTCTACGATCATATGCTCCTTTATTCTGGAATCGATATCTTCCCTTGTAGGTAAGGACAATACTTCGCCCTTTAATGAAACGCGATCGAACGTAACCCATGCAGGAAGAGTGGATTTTATTGTTGCTTCCTTCAAAGCCTGGAAGAACTTGTTGTCAGCCTTTTCAGCCTTAACTTCGATCTTATCTCCGGCTTTAATGAGGTATGAAGGTATATCTACCTTTTTACCGTTTACGGTAATGTGTCCGTGACATACTACCTGTCTTGCTTGCGCTCTCGACGATGCAATGCCCATTTGGAATACTACGTTATCTAATCTTCTTTCAATCAAGATAAGCATATTTTCACCGGTGATACCCTTCATGCCTTCTGCTTGCTTATAGTAGCCGTAGAATTGCTTTTCGAGTAAACCGTAAATTCTCTTACATTTTTGCTTCTCACGAAGTTGTAACGAATAGTCGCTATTCTTTTTTCTTCCGTTTCTTTGGGGTCCCGGAGGAGTAACTTTGTGATCTTTCTTATCAAACGGACAGAGAGGTTTATTGGAACCGTCTGCTGCTATATTATAACATCTATTACCTTTCAAGTATAACTTTTCGCCTTCACGACGGCAAAGACGACAACTTGGACCTGTATATTTAGCCATTTGTTACCTCCAAATTACAATCTTCTCTTCTTGGGGGGACGGCAACCGTTATGAGCGATAGGAGAGTCATCCTTAATGGATACTACGTTCATATCCTTATTAAGTAAAGCTCTAATTGCGCTTTCTCTACCTTGTCCCGGACCTTTTACGAACACTTCAACGTACTTCATTCCACAATCTTTTGCAACGTCAGCTGCGGATTCTGCTACCATTTGAGCAACGAACGGAGTGGACTTCTTACCACCCTTGAATCCTAACTTACCTGCACTGCACCATGAAACTGCGTTACCGTTCATATCGGTGAAGGTTACTATAGTGTTGTTATAAGAACAACGAATATGACATTGTCCTCTCTCAACACGGATTTTTTCTTTACGTTTTGAACTATTTTTGTTACCTGCCATAATTACACCTCCGCTTATTTCTTAGAGCGAGATACTGCACGACGCTTGCCCTTTCTTGTACGAGCATTACGTTTGCTGGATTGACCACGAACAGGTAATCCCTTACGATGTCTAACACCACGATAGCATCCGATTTCTCTCAGACGCTTGATGTCCATATCTACTTTACGTTTTAAATCACCTTCTACTGTGAGATGATTTTCAATGTAATCACGAAGTTTGGAAACGTCGGATTCGGTTAAATCCTTAACTCTTGTGTCAGGATTAACGCCGGTAGTTTCCAAAATCTTAGTTGCAGTCGTTCTACCGATACCGTAGATGTAGGTCAAACCAATCTCTACTCTCTTTTCTCTCGGCAAATCTACACCGGAAATACGAGCCATTAAATTACCTCCAAATTCTTGTTAAACGTTAATTTTTTGTTTGTTAGTCTTTTGATATAAATCAATCTATATATAACCAACTGCATAACAAGAGGACAATTAGTGGAAAATAATTGTCCAGCCGCTCTTGCCTCAGTGAATTACAAAAGATGCAAATGATATTTTAACACCAAAAAGAAAATTAAGCAACTATTTTAACCTTGTTTTTGCTTATGATTTTTATTTTTGCTGCAAATTACCATTACAATACCATGTCTTCTAATTATTTTGCAGTTACCACACATGGGTTTTACTGACGGTCTTACTTTCATTATACTACCCTCCGTTAGTTTGAATTACGCCAAACGATTCTTCCGTTTGTCAAATCGTATGGACTCAGCTCTACCTTAACGGTATCGCCTTCGATTATTTTTATACTTTTTATTCTCATTTTGCCCGACGGATATGCCGTGATCACGAGACCGTTATCCAGCTTAACCTTGTATTTTTGATAAGGCAAAATTTCTACTACTGTACCCGACAATTCGATTACGTCTTCTTTAGACACAACTACCTCCTATTTGCGGTAAGGCTTCAAGAACCATACCAAGTCACTATCTAATAAATTACCCTGTTCAAGTTTTTGCTTAGCTTCGGGAAGGCTTTCTCCGATATATCTTAAATGTTTGGGATTTTTAACTTTGGGATTTTCGAGAGGTCTTCTCTTACCGTCCGCAAGAATTAAATATCCGTTTTTATCATTTATGCCGATGACCATATAAGCCTCGCCAATATCGTGTCCCGATTTTGAATATACCACGTTACCCGTTTCCATATTCGACCGCCTTTATAATGTCAATATCTCTACGCCGTCGTCCTTGATAAGAATGGTATTTTCATAATGCGCCGAGGGAAGCCCGTCTAAGGTTCTTACCGTCCAGCCGTCGTCGTCAAGCGTTACGTCGCGTTTTCCCATATTGATCATAGGTTCTACGCAGATTGTCATATTGCGCTTAAGTTTGACGCCTCTACCCGCCATTCCGTAATTGGGAACGCTCGGATCCTCGTGCATTTCTCTTCCGATTCCGTGTCCGACTAATTCGCGTACTACCGAAAATCCGTTTTTTTCGGCGTGCTCTTGTACCGCATGCGATACATCGCCCAACCTAACTCCGTCTTTAACTCCCTGTATACCTTTGAAGAAACATTCACGAGTTACATCGATAAGACGTTGTTTTTCTTTAGATATTTTACCAACGGCAAACGTTCTTGCCGCATCGCCTATAAAACCGTTCTTGCCTGTACAAACATCGATTCCTATTATTTGTCCTTCCTCGAGTATTACCTTTTTACTCGGTATACCGTGGACGATGACGTCGTCTACCGATGAGCATATGCTGGCGGGATAACCTTCATAACCCAAGCAGGACGGAATCGCATTTCTTTTCTTTATAAATTCATAAGATAGCCTGTCAAGCTCGTAAGTGCTGATACCCGGACGGATGTATTCTTCTATATAGAGGAGCAAATCCCTTACCACGGCAGTCGCTTCACGCATCAGCTTGATTTCGGCGTCGGTTTTTATATTAATCATAATTTTGAAACCATAGCCTTTAGTTCGCTATAAACATCGTCTATGGATTTATCGTTACAGTTAAGGTCGAGTAACAAGCCGTTCTCTCTATAGTAACCAATCAACGGAGCCGTTTCTTTATAATAGACATGAAGTCTTTTTTGAACGGTTTCGGGATTGTCGTCTGCTCTTTGATACAGCTCATTACCGCACTTAATACATTTTGTCGCTCCGTTTAGGAACGCTACGTTGTAGGTTTCACCGCAGGTACACATTCTTCTTCCCGAGATGCGATCAACGATCACAGAGTCGTCTAAGATGAAGTTGATAACTGCGTCAATATCGATATAGTCGGTCAAAGCCTCAGCTTGAGGTACCGTCCTCGGAAAACCGTCAAGGATGAATCCGTTACGGCAATCATCCTGACTAAGTCTATCCTTAACGAGGTCGATAGTCAATTCGTCGGGAACTAACTCGCCTTTATCGATAAATGCTTTTGCTTTTACACCTAAAGGAGTTTCACCTTTGATATTGGCACGAAAGATGTCTCCTGTGCTGATATGCGGAAGGTTGAAATCTACTTTAAGTCTACCGGCATGCGTGCCTTTGCCTGCACCCGGCGCTCCTAATAGGACAATTCTCATAATTAGAGAAGATTCTTTCTGCTTCCGAGGTTCTTCATAGCGAGTTGAGCCTCTAATGTTCTATTGAACTCGAGTGCTACGCTTACTACGATCAACATACCGGTTGCGGAGAAGGCGTTAACCAATTGACTGCTGTCACTCAATATCGCACTGAACACTAAGCTCGGAATGAGTGATAATATTGCAAGGAAGATAGCGCCGAAGAACGTAATACGATTATTTACACCGTTGAGGAACTCGGCAGTCTTCTTACCCGGGGAAATACCGCGGATAACACCGTCATTCTCTTGAATACGCTTACTGATATCATAGGGGTCGAATTGTATCTTCGCATAGAAGAAGGAGAATCCTAAGATAAGTAATGCCATAATTAAACCGTATAACCAAGTACCTACACCGAGATTAGCTGTCCACCAAATGTAAAAACTGTTATTACCGCTGTTGATCATACTACCGATCAATTGAGGGAACATAAGGAAGGAGCTTGCGAAGATGATAGGCATAACACCGCCTGCGTTGATCTTGATAGGTATAACGCTATTGTTTACCATGTAACTTCTGTTACCTCTTTGCTTATTACCGTAGATAACCTCGATGCGTCTTTCGGACATATCGATGAATACGATGAATAAGAAAACAATAAGTACAACAAGTAAGTATAATAACAATCTCCAAATGTTAGTAACATCGTTAGAGATGATTCCGATTTCAGAAATGATACCTGTAAAGAATCCGGAAAGAATACCTACGAAGATTATCAAGGAAGTACCGTTGCCGATACCGTACTCTGTAATTCTATCGGATAACCACATAACGATACAGCTACCTGCGGTGAAGTACAAAATAACGAAGATAACCGTAAATACTTCTGCTACCTTGCTTTCGCTACCGAACATAACCTTGATGTATCCGCTGTTATTCCAACTGATAACGATACCGATAGCTTGAACGATTGCAAGAAGTATAGTTACATACTTGGTAATTTGTGTGATCTTTTGTCTGCCCTCTTCGCCCTTCTTGGATAATTCTTCGAGAGGCTTGATGATTAGCGTCAATAATTGCATAATAATCGACGCGTTGATATACGGAACGATACCTAATGAAAACAATGTACCATTAGCCAGTGAACCACCGGTAATAGTGGATAGAATTGACCAAAATTCGTTGTCCAAGTCTCCCATCAATGACGGATTTAGACCGGGGGTCGGAATGAAGCAACCTATTCTGTAAATTAACAGAATAAGAAGCGTCATAAGCATTTTATTTCTTATATCCTTCGTTTTGAAGGCATCCTTCAGATTTTTAAACATATTAGAGTACCTCTACGACTCCACCTGCAGCTTTGATAGCTGCTTCAGCGGTTGCGCTGAATTTAGCGGCTTTTACTGTTAACGCTTTATCTAATGTACCGTTGCCCAAAACCTTGAGTCCGTAAGGAGCTACCTTGGTAACGTATCCTACTGCAACTAAGCTCTCGGCGTCAACTACTTGACCGTTTTCGAACAACTCGTTAAGTTTATCGATGTTTACAACAGTGTACTCTTTCTTGAATATATTCGTAAATCCGCGTTTCGGGATCTTACGAGTTAAAGGCATTTGACCGCCTTCGAATCCGGGACGAACACCACCGCCACTACGAGCCCATTGACCCTTGTGACCTTTGGTAGAAGTCTTACCGTGACCGGAACCGATACCGCGACCTAATCTCTTGGAAGATTTCTTTTCGCCTACTTGAGGTTGTAAATCGTTAATTCTCATATCTTCCTCCTTATTCTTCTACGTTTTCTACCTTAACAAGGTGAGAAACGACTTTAATCATACCGCGAACTACGGGACCGTCTTCGTGAATGGCACTCGAACCAACCTTCTTTAATCCTAAAGCGGCAACGTTCTTTTTTTGCTTTTCCAATCCGCAGATTGTGCTCTTTACTAAAGTAACTTTAATCTTAGCCATAGTTCTTCTCCTTATTTATCTTCGGGTTTAACAGACAATGCGGTAACTTCTTCTACGGTCTTTCCGCGTAATGCAGCGATTTGTTCTGCAGTACGAAGTCTCATCAAACCGTTCAAAGTAGCTCTTGCGTTGTTGATAGGATTGTTAGAACCTAAAGACTTTGCATTGATATCTTTGATTCCCGATAACTCTAATACGATACGAGCAGGACCACCTGCGATAACACCGGTACCTTCGGCAGCGGGCATTAATAATACTCTTGCACTACCATATTCACCGACGATCTCGTGAGGTATTGTTGTACCGACCATCGGAACGTTGATCATATCGCGTCTTGCAGCATTTTCAGCTTTGGTGATAGCTTCGGTAGCTTCAACTGCCTTACCTTGACCTAAACCGACTCTGCCTTTCTTATCGCCAACTGCTACGAGAGCAGCTTGACGCATATTCTTACCGCCCTTAACAACCTTGGTTACGCGGTTCATCGATATGGTAACTTTTTCGATATCGTCTCTTTCTATTTTTTGAAATTTATCTTGTCTTGCCATTGTGTTTACCTCCGATTAGAAATCAAGACCGCCTTCTCTTGCGCCCTCAGCGAGACTTTGAACACGACCGGTATAAATATAACCGCCACGATCAAATACAACTTGTTTGATACCAAGTGCTAAAGCCTTTTGAGCGATCGCCTTACCAACGACCTTTGCGGATTCGGATTTATTCATATCCTTGATTTGCTCTGCAATTTCGGGTTCAACGGTGCTTGCAGCACAAAGTGTCTTGGCTTGAATAGCTTCGTCCTTGTTGATTCTCTTGAAGTCAACGATGATTTGAGCGTAGATGTGCTTTTCGCTACGATATACGCAGAGACGAGGTCTCTCATCGCTTCCGGAGATATGGTTTCTGATTCTC
Source organism: uncultured Christensenellaceae bacterium (assembly GCA_964391805.1). Classification (GTDB taxonomy): domain Bacteria; phylum Bacillota; class Clostridia; order Christensenellales; family CAG-1252; genus RUG14300. The sequence goes on from CAYMNK010000003.1 coordinate 73,557, forward strand.
TTATGTCTTTTAATCCTTTCGGCCTTTTTATCAATTTTACTAATCATTTTCTATTCTCCTTACTTACCGGCTGTCTTACCTTCTTTCTTTACAAGAACTTCGTCTTTATACTTGATTCCGTAAAGATGGTACGGATCGGGAACTCTGATAGCCTTGATATCGGCTGCGGCTTGTCCAACTTTTTCCTTATCGATACCGCTAACGGTTAATTCTGTAGCGGAGGTGACTTGGATGGTAACACCTGCGGGTGCCTTGTAAACCTTGTCGTTGGCATAACCGACAGATAAGATAACGCCGTCGGGTCCGTTTTGAGTGCACTTAAAGCTTACGCCGTTAACTACTAATTCTTTCTTGTAGCCTTGGGTAACACCAATAATCATATTGTTGATAAGCACTCTGGTTAAACCGTGTAAAGCCTTAACTGCTTTTGCATCATTGGGACGGGTAACGATAACGTGTCCGTCCTTGATTTCGATACCCATTCTGGAATCGAAAGATCTGGTCAATGTTCCTAAGCTACCTTTAACGGTTACTACATTGTTTTCATTGGTAACAGTAACACCTGCGGGGATTGCTATGGGTAATCTTCCTATTCTCGACATAACGCACCTCCTACCAAATGTAAGCCATTACTTCGCCGCCGATGTTTAATCCGCGAGCGTGTTTATCGGTCATGATACCTTTGCTTGTAGAAATGATAGCGATACCTAAGCCACCCAAAACTTTGGGTAAATCTTCGCAGTTAGCGTAGATTCTAAGACCGGGTTTACTAACTCTCTTCAAACCTGTGATAACATTTTGTCCACCGGAAGCATATTTCAACTTAATGCGAATAACTCCCGAATAATCTTCTTTGCCAACCAATTCATAACCTGCGATGTAGCCTTCTTCCTTGAGTATCTCTGCGATAGCAATTTTAACTTTGCTACGAGGAATATCAACGGTTTCGTGCTTAGCGGTTAAAGCGTTTCTAATTCTGGTAAGCATATCAGCAACTGGATCGTTTACTAACATTGTCATATACCTCCCTTAAATTACCAACTTGCTTTCTTGACACCGGGGATTTGTCCCTTGTATGCCAATTCTCTAAAACAAATTCTGCAAATTCCGTACTTTCTTAGTACAGAGTGCGGTCTACCGCAAACTGTACAACGAGTATAAGCACGAGTTGAGAATTTCGGTTCTTGTTTTTGTTTATTCTTCAATGAAGTTTTTGCCATGTGTCCACCTCCGATTAGTTACGAGCAAAGGGTACTCCCATGAGAGCCAAAAGTTCTTTAGCTTCTTCATCGGTGTTTGCCGTGGTAACGATACAAATATCCATACCTCTGGTCTTTTCTACTTGATCGTAAGAAATTTCAGGGAAGATAAGTTGTTCTTTAACACCCATTGAATAGTTGCCTCTTCCGTCAAAAGACTTGTTGGATACGCCCTTGAAGTCTCTAACACGGGGAAGAACGATACTGATGAGTTTATCTAAGAAGTCATACATTCTAACCGAACGTAAGGTAACCTTAGCACCAACATTCATTCCTTCTCTAACCTTGAAGTTCGCAACGCTCTTGGTAGCCTTGGTGATAACGGGCTTTTGACCGGAGATTTGTTCCATCTCTTGTACTGCGAGTTGGAAGCTCTTAGCGTTATCCTTGCAGTCACCTAAACCGCGGTTGAGAACGATTTTCTCGATTCTGGGAACCTGGTGAATATTCTTATAACCAAACTTTGCGATCATTTGAGGAACGACAACAGTTTGATAATGTGTCTTTAATCTGTATTCGCGGTTGTCGCCGGCTTTGATTTCAACAGCAACGTTCTTATTAGCGGTTGCTTGTTTCTTTTCTTCATTCTTTTTAGCCATTTAGATACCTCCGAATTATTCAGCGTCGTTAGCGTCATTCGCTACTTCGTCTGCTTTCTTTTTAGCGGTAGAAGCCTTCTTAGCCTTCTTAACCGTTGATTTAGCCTTTGCCTTACTTGCATCGATATTGCCGTGGCACTTCTTGCAGTAACGAGCTTTCTTACCGTTTTCGTCGAGTTTGTGCTCGATACGGGTTGCTACATTACATAAGGGGCAAATTACCATTGCGTTAGAAGCGTCGATAGGAGCAGGTTCGGAAACGATTCCGCTCTTTTCGTTAGCCTTACGAGCACGTTGGTGCTTGTTAACTACGTTAACGCCTTCTACTACGATTCTGTTGGCAGAGGGTACTGTCGATAAAACAACGCCGTGTGCGCCTTTATCTTTACCTGCGAGAATTAATACTGCATCGCCTTTCTTAATTTCCATACTTGCCCTCCTATTATAGCACTTCGGGTGCAAGAGAGATTATTTTCATATAATCTTTATCTCTTAATTCACGAGCAATAGGTCCAAAGATACGTGTGCCCTTGGGTTGCTTTTGTGCATCGATGATAACTGCTGCGTTATCGTCGAAACGGATGTGTGAACCATCGGGTCTACCGATACCTTTCTTCGTGCGAACGATAACCGCTTTAACAACGTCGCCTTTCTTAACTGTACCGCCGGGGGTAGCAGTCTTAACGCTTGCGATGATTACGTCGCCGATGTTTCCGAATTTACGGAAGGAACCGCCCATTACTTTTATACATTGAATAACCTTTGCGCCGGTGTTATCGGCTGCGATTAAACGTGATTGTGGTTGTATCATAATCGGTATTCTCCTTACTTAGCCTTTGCGATAATTCTAACGAGTCTCCAATTCTTATCCTTGGACAAACGTCTTGTTTCGCAGATTTCTACTTCATCACCAACATGACTTTCGTTGTTTTCATCGTGAACTTTGTACGTACGAGTCTCGGAAACAGTCTTCTTGTACAAAGGATGCTTATACTTAACTTCGATTGCAACGACAACTGTCTTGTCCATCTTGTCGCTTACAACGATGCCGGTTCTGGTTTTTCTTAAATTTCTTTCAACTGTCATATTCTACTGCCTCCTACTTGCTTTTCTTAGCGGTTGGCTCTTCAGAGATGTTCAATTCGCGTTGACGAAGAATGGTGTTAACGCGAGCAATATCCTTCTTGCAAGCAACTAAAGCCTGGTTATTTGTTTGTTGACCTGACGCTAATTGGAAGCGGAGATTGAATAATTGACCTTTTAATTTGGCAAGCTCTTGTTGAAGATCTGCTGTGCTCATTTTTACATAATTAGAAGCTTTCATTCTCTATCACCGCCTTATTCGTTTTCGCTGTCACACTCTACATTGTTTTGAGCTTCCATTTCGCTCTTGAGTGCGATCTTACATTTAACGGGGAGCTTGTGAGAAGCTAATCTCAATGCCTCTCTTGCTTCAGCCTCGGGGATTCCTGCCATTTCGAACATTACTCTACCGGGCTTAACTACTGCTACCCAATATTCAACCGAACCCTTACCGCTACCCATACGAGTTTCAGCAGGTTTCTTCGTGATCGGCTTATGAGGGAATATATCAATCCAGATCTTACCGCCACGTTTTGTGAATTTTGCCATCGCTACACGGGCTGCTTCTATTTGGTTAGAAGTGATCCAACCGCATTCAGCAGCTACTAAACCGTATTCGCCGTAAGCGATCTTATTACCCTTATTAGCGTTGCCCTTCATTCTGCCACGGGCTTGACGTCTTCTCTTTACTCTTTTAGGCATTAACATAATTAAGCTTTGCCTCCTTTCTTGCCGAATTCTGATCCGTGGAAGATCCATGCCTTAACACCGATCTTACCATATGTTGTGTTTGCTTCCGCAAAACCGTAGTCGATTTTAGCTCTCAAGGTTTGAAGAGGTATACTTCCTTGGTGATAGTGCTCGCTACGAGCGATTTCAGCACCGTCTAAACGACCGGAAACCATAACCTTGATACCTTCAGCACCTGCCATTTCGGCACGACGCATAGCGGTCTTGATAGCACGACGGAAGGAAACTCTCTTTTCAAGTTGATTAGCAACTTCTTCAGCAACTAATTGAGCATCTGCGTCAACAGCCTTTACAGCAACGAATTCTACATAGTAGTTATCGTACTTGTGACCGCATTCTTTACAGATCTCAACGATTCTGCTTCTGATTGCCTCGGTACCTTGTCCTTCTTTACCGATAAGTAAACCTGCACGACCGGTGAATACTCTAACTTTGATGTAGCTGGAGCAACGATCGATACAAATTTTACTGATACGAGGTCTGTCGTCAAACTTTCTTACAGGACGTACTTCGCCTTCTTGAGCGGGAGCTTCAGCCTCATTCTTATTTAAAGCTTTTGGTTGATATTCGTTCTTGATGAAGTTTCTGATCTTGTTATCCTCGATCAAATATCCACCGAAGTCCTTCTTACCAGCAATCCATTTTGCTTCCCAATCTTTATTTACACCAATTCTTAAACCATTAGGATTAACTTTTTGACCCATAGTTTTTCCTCCTATTCAGCAACGATTTCGTCGAGAACGATCGTAATGTGGCTTGTACGCTTCAAAATACGATAGCAACGACCTTTTGCTCTCGGTCTGATACGCTTAAGCGTAGGACCTTGATCTGCGAAGCATTCTGCAACGTAGAGACTGTTTTTATCCATTCCCTTGTTGTTTTCTGCATTAGCTGCTGCCGAATTCAAAAGTTTAATTAATACTTCGCTCGAAGACTTGTTAGTATTCTTAAGGATAGCATATGCTTCTACATAGCTCTTACCGCGAATAACGTCAAGTACTTGTCTTACCTTATAAGGGGAGATTCTTATATATTTAGCAACCGCTCTGGGACGCTTATCGGCGTTCTCTTGGCGTCTTTGTGCCTTTTCTCTGATTCTTGTAGCCATTTATATTGACCTCCTACTTGTCTGATTTTGCACCGCCGTGACCACGGAAGTTTCTTGTGGGAGCGAACTCGCCGAGTTTGCAACCAACCATTTCTTCGGTGATATATACGGGAACGTGCTTCTTACCGTCATGAACAGCGATGGTATGTCCGATCATATCGGGGAAGATTGTGGAGCTACGAGACCAAGTTCTGATAGCCTTTTTCTCTGCCTTACCTTCGTTCATTGCGATGATTCTATTTAATAGCCTTTCTTCTACATACGGGCCTTTTTTAACTGATCTACTCATTGTCTACGCCTCCTAACTAGTTAATGCGCTTGATAATCATCTTATCGGAAGCCTTCTTCTTACGAGTCTTGTAACCCAAAGCAGGTTTACCCCAAGGAGTTACAGGAGAAGGCATACCTATCGGGCTCTTGCCCTCGCCACCGCCGTGAGGGTGATCGCAGGGGTTCATAACAACGCCTCTTACTGTAGGACGTACGCCCATGTGACGCTTTCTTCCGGCTTTACCGAGAGAAACGATTTCGTTTTCGATATTTCCGACTTGACCGATCGTTGCACGACAGTTGATCTTGATATATCTCATTTCACCGCTGGGCATTCTGATGATAGCGCCCTTAGCTTCCTTAGCCATCAATTGAGCCGAGATACCAGCTGCACGAGCGATACAACCGCCTCTGCCGGCTTGAAGCTCGATGTTGTGGATAACTGTACCTACAGGGATGTTTGCCAAGGGAAGTGTGTTACCAACCTTGATATCTGCATCGGGACCGCTCATAACAGTGTCGCCTGCTGTCAAGCCTAAAGGAGCGAGAATATATCTCTTTTCGCCGTCTGCATATGCGAGCAATGCGATATTTGCAGTACGGTTAGGATCGTATTCGATACCTACTACTTTAGCGGGGATTCCGTCTTTATTTCTTACGAAATCGATGATTCTGTATTTTTGTCTATTACCGCCACCGATGTGTCTAACGGTGATTCTGCCGTTTACGTTACGGCCACCGGACTTATTCTTGGAACGGATCAAGCTCCTTTCGGGCGTTGTCTTTGTGATTTCGGAGAAATCCGATACCGACATAAAACGACGAGCCGCGCTTGTTGGTTTATATTTCTTTAATGCCATTAGTCTACCTCCGATTAGTTAAGGCTGTCAAAATACTCAATAGCCTTGCTGTCAAGGGTAAGTTGAACGATAGCCTTCTTGTATCCGGGACGGCGACCTTCTGTACGACCGCGTCTCTTAACTTTACCGAGTACGTTTACAGTGTTTACTTTAGCTACGGTAACACCGGGGAATACGTCTTCAACTGCCTGTTTGATTTGAATCTTGTTAGCGTTCTTGTGAACGATAAACGTGTATTTCTTATTGCCGATGCCGTCAAAACTCTTTTCAGAGAGAACGGGACGAATGATAATATCGTGACTATTCATTTACTGCCTCCTCGCCTAATCTTTGGTCGATAGCCTTTACAGCTTCAACGGTGCATAAGCAGTTGTGATGAGCAACGAGATCGTATACGTTCAACATTCTGCAATCTAAAACCATAACGCCGGGGATATTACGAGCCGCACGGTATAAATCATTATTGTCACCGTTAACCAAAAGTAATGTTTTCTTGAAGCCGAATGCATTGAGGATAGCCTGTACGTTCTTTGTCTTAGGTTCTACGTCGAGATTCTCTATAACTGTGAATTCGTTATCGGCAACCTTCTTGGATAATGCGCTCTTAACAGCTTCCTTATTGGTGGTCTTGTTGATCTTCTGTGAGAAGTCTCTGGGCTTCGGAGCGAATACTACGCCGCCGTGAGTCCATTGAGGTGCGCGGGTGCTACCTTGACGAGCACTACCGGTACCCTTTTGTCTCCAAGGCTTCTTACCGCCGCCGGACACTTCTGTACGGGTTAAAGCGGATTTGGTGCCTTGTCTTTTATTTGCAAGCTGGGATACAACTACTTGATGTACTAAGGATTCGCTGAACTCTCTTTCGAAAACTACCGAGCTAACCTCAACCGAGCCTGTTTGTTTACCTTGCTTATCATATACGTTTAAATTCATGTCAGACCTCCTTATTTCTTGGTCTTAGCAGGTTTCTTAACGGTGGATTTAACCATTACTAAACCGCCCTTAGGACCGGGGATAGCACCCTTGATGAGGAGTAAGTTACGAGCTTCGTCAACTCTTACAACTCTCAAGTTTTGTACTGTTACTCTCTCGTGTCCATATTGTCCTGCCATGTGCTTGTTCTTGAATACTCTACTCGGATCCGAGTTAGCAGCCATAGAACCTACTGATCTGTGGATAGGACCGGTACCGTGTGACATAGGACCAACTCTTTGAGCGTTCCATCTTTGGATAACACCGGTATAACCTCTACCGCGAGTAGTACCTACTACGTCAACCATATCTCCTGCGTTGAAGCAAGCAACGGTTACAACCTTACCTACTTCTGCGGGAACCTCTTTACCGTCTTCTACTAAAGACTCGATATCAACTTCACGCATATAACGCATAGGAGCGATGTCTGCCTTCTTGTATTGACCTAAGGTAGGCTTATCTACACCCTTGTACTCTCCAACGCTTTCATCTTTACGCTTAGCCTTGGACGCGTCTCTCTTTACAGCAGATTGGAATGCGATCTTAACTGCTTTATAGCCGTCATTCTCTACTGTCTTAACCTGAACGATAGGGCAGGGACCTGCTTGAACTACCGTTACGGGAACTGCGATGCCGTCTGCTTCAAAGACTTGGCTCATTCCCAACTTTCTTCCGACGATTGCTTTATTCATTGATAAAGTTCACCTCCATGTATATTTTAAAATTATTATCGATATTTATATTTAAGGACTACGCCTTGATTCTGATATCTACACCTGCGGGGATGTCTAAGCCCGAAAGACTTGCGACAAGTTGTTGAGAAGGATTATAGATATCTATGATACGCTTATGAGTTCTCATCTCGAATTGCTCACGGCTATCTTTATATTTGTGAGGGCAACGTAAGATGGTTACTACTTCTCTCTCGGTGGGAAGGGGGATAGGACCCGAAAACTCTACACCGCATTTCTTGATAACTTCTACGATCTTTAAAGATACGTCGTCTACCAATTGATGATCATAAGCTTTGATTTTGATACGAATTTTTAATGACATTTTTTACCTCCATGAGTTCTAACTCGTTTTTAATATTCCTACTCGGGTGTTTCACATCACTTCATTAAATAAGGCAAGTCCTGTACTTGCCCCAATTTGAGTTAGTCGCCCGATTAATCGGACTAGTCCATGTAAATTAACCCGAGGAGGGAAACCTTACACTTCATCCCTAAAAAGCGACATCTCACCTAAGCACATCAATTTTACCTATTTATATAATAATAGTCAAATGTTTTGTCTCAAACACAACATTAAATTTTCTTAATAATTGATTTTTTTCAAAAAATTCAAATAAAAAAGGAAAAATGGGTAATTTATACCGCATTTTTCCTAATCGACAACGTTTATTATAAACCTTATTTACCTTCGTAAAGGCTAAACGCCACCTTTCTCAGTTCGATATCGGCACTTAATACACTTATTTTGATATAGTCACCCAAGCGGAAAGAACGTCTCTCGGATACAAGGGTGTATCTCATTTCGTCATAATAAAAGGAATCGTTTATCGAATCGAGTCTGATTCGTCCCTCTATTCCGTTGGATAGCAATACGAATATTGAATTTGCGGTAACACCCGATATAATACCTTCGTATATCTCGCCGATATGCTCCGACATATACACCGTTTTATAATAATCGAGAGCATCTCTTTCGGCGTGTTCGGCAAAACGCTCTCTTTCGGAACAATTTTCACAGTACTCCACCATTTCCGCACTCTTCTTAGCAAGGTCGGCATATGGTTTACCCGTCATATACCTTTTGAGCATACGATGCACTATTAAATCGGGATATCTTCTAATAGGAGAGGTAAAATGACAATAACATTCACTACCAAGTCCATAGTGACCTATGTTATAAGGAGAATACTCCGCCTTTTTCATACTCTTGATACCGACTTTGCTGATGATAGTGCCTTCGGGAGTTCCGGACAACTTCTTGAAAAATTCGGACAATTCTTCGGGTTTCAAATATCTGTTACGAGGAACTTCGGTAAAACATGCGGAAAATAGCGTCAACGACTTCAAACTCGATTCGTCAGGGGTATCGTGTACACGGTATACACAAGGGAAATTTGCCTTTTCAAGCAATTCCGCGACCGATTCGTTACATTCGATCATCAAATTTTCAATGAGTTTTTCGCTATCTCTTTGTTTTTCGAGTTCGACATCGGATATTTTACCGTCGGCAAAGAAGATATGGGCATCGGCATCCGAAAAATCTATTGCACCTTTTCTTTCACGCTTATCACTAAGCAATTTCGACAATTCGTTAGCATCTGTGAGCATATTCAAGCAATCGTCGTATTCGGGGTGAGGTATTCCGTCCAACATATCTTGAACAATATCGTAAGTTAGTCGATGATTACTGCGAATATAAGTATTAAACGGCTTAGAATAAGTCTTGTTACCATAAAAATCGAAGTGCATTTCTACACTTACCGTCGCTTTATCCTCGTTTTCCCTTAGTGAACATAGGTCATTACACAATTTTTCGGGGAGCATCGGATACGCTTTCTTTGGGAAGTAAACGCTGGTTCCCCTCTTATATGCTTCGTTATCTATAGGATCGCCCTTGATAACATAACTCGATACATCAGCAATGTGTACCCAAGCAGTATAACCGCTTTCGGTTTTCATGACGGATATAGCATCGTCAAAATCTCGAGCATCCGCTCCGTCAATGGTTACGGTAAGCAAATCTCGCAAATCGAGTCTATCTCCTATTTCTAAAGGATATAACCATTCCGTTCTTTTAAGAACTTCTGCGGGAAAGGTATCGGCAAAACCGTAGGAATAAAGTGTAGACAACATTTCGGTTTCTTCGTCCCCGCTCATTCCGAGCACCTTGGCAATTCTACCCATCGGGTATCTACCGTTTTCGTAATCGGTAATATCAATAATTACTTTTTCGTCTTCTTTTAGTTTGTTCGGTTCGATAACTTTAATATCGGAAAAGTAACAATCATTATCTGGGATAACATAATAATCCCTACCTATTTTGGCAACCGAACCGCTGAGTCTTGTGACGCCTCTTTCAAGTATTTTGATAACTTCCGCTCTGTCGCCCTGAGTTTTTCTAACGACGACGGTATCTCCGTGCTGAGCGCCGTGCAAATCGTCGTGCGGTATAAATAAGTCTCCCTGCTCATGCAAAAGGAACGCAAAACCTCTTTTATTACCGCGGAGTTTGCCTTCATATGTTTTATTTCTAATTATATTTCTTTTAATCGATCTTAATGACATAGTTTTCCTTTTAATGAGCCAAGCAGTTAAGCATTTAAAAACGGCAGAAAAATTTCTGCCGTTTTAAATTAAACAATAATTTTTTCAGTGGTATTGCAACTACTCAATAACAGATGCAACAACGCCGGAACCAACGGTTCTGCCACCTTCACGGATAGCGAATCTCAAACCTTGCTCGATAGCGATAGGAGTGATGAGCTTAATTTCCATGTCGATGTTATCACCAGGCATAACCATTTCTACACCCTTAGGAAGAGTGATTGTACCGGTAACGTCAGTTGTTCTGAAATAGAATTGAGGTCTATAACCGTTGAAGAACGGAGTATGACGACCACCTTCTTCTTTCTTCAATACGTAAACTTGAGAAGTGAAGTGGGTGTGAGGATGGATTGAACCGGGTTTAGAAAGAACTTGTCCTCTTTCGATTTCTTTACGATCGATACCACGGAGTAAGCAACCGATATTGTCGCCAGCCTCTGCATAGTCGAGGAGTTTACGGAACATTTCAACGCCGGTAACGGTGGTTTCTTTTTTCTCATCGGATAAACCAACGATTTCAACCTTGTCACCAACTTTAACTTGACCACGCTCAACACGACCGGTAGCAACTGTACCACGACCGGTGATGGTGAATACGTCTTCTACAGGCATTAAGAAAGGCTTATCGTTTTCACGAGCAGGATCAGGAATATAAGAATCGATAGCATCGAGTAACTCTTGGATAGGAGCCCATGCGGGAGAATCCCAGTTACCTTCAGCACCAGCTTGCATTGCTAATAAAGCAGAACCCTTAATGATGGGGGTGTCGTCGCCGGGGAAGTCGTAGCTGTCGAGAAGCTCTCTGATTTCCATTTCTACTAACTCGAGTAATTCTGCGTCGTCTACTTGGTCAACCTTGTTCATGAATACAAGAATGTAAGGAACGCCTACCTGACGAGCGAGAAGGATGTGTTCTCTGGTCTGAGGCATCGGACCGTCGGTAGAAGCAACTACTAAGATAGCGCCGTCCATTTGAGCAGCACCGGTGATCATGTTCTTAACATAGTCAGCGTGTCCCGGGCAGTCAACGTGAGCATAGTGTCTGTGAGCGGTTTGGTACTCAACGTGAGCGGTGTTGATTGTTATACCTCTTGCTTTCTCTTCGGGAGCCTTATCAATTTCGTCATATTTCATAACGGCGGCGTTACCGAGGTGTGCGCAATACATGGTGATAGCGGCAGTCAAAGTGGTCTTGCCGTGGTCAACGTGTCCGATCGTACCAACGTTTACGTGTACTTTACTCTTATCAAATTTTTGCTTAGCCATTTTGTTTCCTCCTAATAATATTATAAAACGGGCATTATTTTTTGATTTATTTTGCGATTTCTCGCAGTGTATACATAAATATTAACAAGTTTTATCGTTTTATGCAAGTGTTTCAAAGCAATTAATAGAAAAATAATCTTTCTTTGATGTCTTGAGGCAGTACATCGAAGCACTTGAATCGCATTGAAAACGATCCTCTTCCCGATGTAATTGTTCTCAAGGTACTCGCATATCCGAACATTTCTCTCAAGGGGATGTCGGATTTAAGGGTGTATACATTCCCTTCAACCGCATTTTCCTTGATTTTACCGCCCTTTTCAAGAACGCTTCCGTTAACGTTGCCGATATAATCGGACGGACACGTAATTTCAACGTCCATGATTGGCTCTAAGATATCGGTTCCCACTTGGGCTACAGCCTTTTTGAAGGCATCGGATCCGGCAAAATTGAATGCCATTTCCGAACTGTCGACTTCGTGCATAGCACCGCCTATGACGGTTGCTTTAAAGTCAACGACTTCGTAGCCGTACTTACCGCTAAATCTCGCATTTTCGATGCCCTTTTCGGTTGCATTGATGTACGCTTTGGTTAATTCGCCGTTACGTACTTCATCTTCAAAATGAATTCCTTCACCGCTTTCAAGGGGCTCGAAGCGAACATTAGCTTCTGCGAACTGTCCCTTACCGCCTGTTTGTTTTATCTGCGTGCCGGTCACCGTAACAGGGACGGATAATCTCTCACGGTAACTTACTTGTGGCTTGCCGATTATGGCTTCTACGCGATATTCGCGTCTAAGTCTTTCTACAAGTATCTCCAAATGCAACTCGCCCATACCTGCTATGATGGTTTGTCCCGTTTCCTTATCTACATAAGTTTTAAAACTCGGGTCTTCCTCGGATAGCATTTCGAAAGCTTGTTCCATTTTGTCCTTGCTTGCTTTAGTGCGTGGTTCTATCGCTTGACGTATAACGGGTTCAGGGAAGGACATTTCTCCGTATACGATGTGATGTTGCGGATCGCAAATGGTATCTCCGGTAACCGATTCTTTCAAACCGATTATTGCACCGATATCACCCGCCGACAACTCGTGCACATCAATCTTATCGTTCGCATGGACTCTAAGGATACGCATTACTCTGTCTCTTACGCCTTTATTTACGTTATATACCACGTCTCCGACTTTTATCGAACCGCTGTACACTCTGGTAAAAGCTAATTTTCCGAACTGGTCCCTTTGTATTTTGAACACTAAGCCTGAGAAATATGCGTTTTCATCCACCTTCCTCACGAGTTCGACTCCCGTTTTGGGATCTACTCCTTTGGTAGCGCCTATATCCATAGGCGAAGGCAAATAATCGTTAACGGCGTCCAATAATTTAACAACGCCTTTATTGCTATAAGCCGAACCGCAAAGCACAGGTACACCCTTCCTCCCGACAACTATACCTCTGATCGCTTTTTTAAGCATTTCAACGGTAATAGGCTCGTTTTCCATATATGCCATACCGACGTCGTCGTCATTATCGACACATACTTCTATAAGTTCGTCACGAGCAATGGATACGGCTATTTCCATATCCTCGGGTATTTCGCCCTCTGAGGCAAATTCATCTTTGCTCTCGCCGTCTTCGGGGAAATAGTATGCTTTTTGCTCTACCAAGTCAACCACACCTCTAAAATTCTTTTCGGAACCGATAGGGAGTTGAATGGCAAAGGCGTTGGCATTTAAGCGTTTACGCATCATATCGATAACTCTTGGGAAATTTGCTCCGTCAAGATCCATTTTATTAACGAATGCGATCTTGGGAACGTGATATCTTTCCGATTGACGCCAAACGGTTTCCGATTGTGGCTCTACACCGCCTTTAGCGCAGTAAAGTGCAACCGCCCCGTCTAAGACTCTCAAACTTCTCTCGACTTCCATAAGGAAATCTACGTGTCCCGGAGTATCGATAATGTTAATTTTGTGTTCTTTCCAAAATACCGTGGTAGCAGCCGAAGTGATGGTAATTTTGCGTTCTTGCTCTTGTTCCATCCAGTCCATTTGGGTTCCGCCCTCGTGAACTTCGCCTGCGGCTCTTATCTTACCGGTATAGTAAAGGATACGCTCGGTTGTTGTTGTTTTGCCGGCATCAATATGAGCCATTATTCCTATATTACGCAGTAATTCTATATTTTCACTCATAATTCGCCGAATATTTTATACCGAAATTAATAACGGTAGTGAGCAAATGCCTTGTTTGCATCTGCTTGACGATGCATTTCGTCACGTCTCTTGATGGTAGCACCGGTGCTGTTGTAAGCATCCATGATTTCGCCTGCGAGACGAGCATCACTCGTTCTCTCGCTACGTTTACGCATGAACGATACTAACCAACGGATTGCAAGAGTTTGCTTACGCTCTTCTCTGATGTCGCAAGGTACTTGGTATGTAGCACCGCCGACTCTACGAGCCTTAACTTCAACTTGGGGTTTAGCATTCTCTAATGCTTTAATAAATACTTCGTGCGGATTTAATCCGGTCTTTTCTTCAATAATTTTAAATGCGCCGTATACGATACCTTCCGCAATACCCTTCTTGCCGTCATACATGATTTGGTTGACAAGCTTAGTTACGACTACGTCGCCATAAATAGGATCGGGAAGCACTTCGCGCTTAGGCACGTTACCTCTTCTTGGCATATTAATCCTCCTAAATTTCTAATTAAGTTGTTAAAAAATCACCCGATTAGTGATTATTTTGGCCTCTTAGCGCCATACTTAGAACGAGCCTGCATACGTTTTGCAACGCCTGCTGTATCACGTGTACCACGAATGATGTGATATCTAACACCAGGTAAGTCCTTAACTCTTCCGCCACGGATGAGTACAACACTATGCTCTTGTAAGTTGTGTCCTACGCCGGGAATGTATACAGTACCTTCCATACCATTGGACAAACGCACTCTTGCAATTTTACGCATAGCGGAGTTAGGCTTCTTAGGTGTAGTTGTGGTTACAGACAAACATACGCCTTGCTTTTGAGGACAAGATTGAAGAATAGGACTCATAGTTTTCTTCGTTTGTCTAACACGTCCGTTCCTAATTAATTGATTGATTGTTGGCATTACCTTAACCTCCTGTTAAAATAAATCGGATGAGTTTCTCCACCAACCCAGAGGATAACTCGGTTACACTTCGTCACTTAGGCTATACCTACGACCGCCGCGGGAACATCGATACACACCGCTCTGCCTAACTCTTTACGAGTCGGACATATCAGCACTTTCACACACTTAGTACCGATCGCGTCCCTGACGCATTCTTCGATAAAGCTTTCGCTATCGGCAGCGATGACAACACACCCGACATCGCCACTCTCGATACCCCTTAACACCTGTTTTAGTCCTACAAGTTTCAAGGGGGACTCGGAAATCATTTTCTTGTAATCCATATAGACTCCTTTCGTGTCAATTTATTCAGCATATAAAAAGACACTTGCACCCTATAATACAAGCATTAGCAATTTTAACACCCATTTTAATTTGTGTCAATTGTTTTCCGCCATTTTTTTAAATTCGATAAATTTTATTTTAAAAAACCCTTAAAATTTTATATTTATATCCTTATTTATAGTCAAACAAGTTTATATAGACTCTCGACTCCGTCCTTTTGCAGTACAATATACAAAGTGCCGTTTTCTTGTCCGACATACGAAATCGACTCAAAATCACTTATCAACACATCGCCTTTAAAATTTTTGATTGTGTTTGTCCCGTTTGACAATGACGCATATAATCCGTAAGACGTTAAACTAGGTATGTGTATATATTCGTCGATTTTTTGGATTTCTTCACCATCGGCGTTCATTATACCTACGCTGTCCTCGGTCGTTCTAAACAACGCTAAGCCGTTGCGGAAAGGCGAAATATACGAGTAGTTCCACTCAACCACCGTTTCACCCTCGCTATTCAACACACCGTAACGAACGCCTTCGCTTTCTACTACGGATAGTACGTATCTACCCGACGAAAAGCTTTGAGTATAGTATTCTCGATCGCTCTTTTGCCATATAGGATCGCAATTCATATAATATAGTCCCGCAGTAGAACCGTTCCCGGCGCCCTGTGTAAAACCGAAACCGTCTATAAATCTCATAGCTGTTGAGTTGATACTCTCGGGATAGCGTATTACAAAACGCCCTTCCGAATCTATCACAAAATATCTATAACCTACCCTTTCTCCATTTTCGACAATCCCTGCATTGACTGCAGAGTAGCCGTCATTAAGATTGACAGCAGACTTTTGCGCTATACTCAGTGTAGGAGAATAACGATTGGTTATAGAGATAATCGGATATTCGCTGTTAAACGACTTATCTTTACCGCTACCTGTGTGATAGATATAGCAATTTTGCTTAATATAATACTTGCTACCGTTAATGGTTTCAAAATAGTCGTAATCAGCTTTGTTTTCCACCGTTTCGATAACCATAAAACGATTCAAACCGATATACGCAACCGAATATACTTTATCACTCGCTTCGAATATTCGATCAAGAAGCATAAAGCCAGAACCGGAATTGAATCCATTATATAACTGCCAAATAAACCAATCGCCGATTTCTTTATCGTATCCCAACAAATAATCGCCACAAACCGAATAACAAACATTTTCGGACAACCCACTATTCTCGCCCGAATAATTCACACCATTTTTATCGAACACATATGACGAGCCGTTTATGTATAGAGAACAGTAATAGTCATCTATCGCCTCGATCGATACGCTTCCGTCTCCGCTCATCAAAAGCACTCCGTCTAAATAGAATACGTCACTTTTCAGTTCCGCTTGATCGTCATAATATCTACCGCATATAAAGTTGCCCGAATACGAAAGGGAGTCATACTTACATTCGATGATTATTTTGCCGTCAAAGCTCATCAATCCGTATGCCTTACTCTCTCCGTCCGAGGATAATTCGGTATAGCAAATGTAAGCGTTATCCCCTATAGGCTCCACAAAATGATATCCGTCGGGAACAACGCCCTGACTACTCACCGTCCAATCGTAATCGGCGTTATCCGATTTGAAAACCTGTCGGCCAACCTCGATTGTGTAGCGTGAAAAAGGCTCCTGTGTCCGAGTACAGGAGCAAAGCGATAAAACTATAATCACTAACAATAATATAGTTGTCGTCCTTTTTACAATTTTCATATCGAAAGACCTTTTATAATATATGGATAAAATATTTAATCTAATTTCTCACTTTTGCATCGACACAATCGATTTGCCAAAATTATTATTAATATCACCGAAAACACGATTATGCCTACGCCCGCTAACATGATAGCAAGTTCGCCCGATTCTAAAGCCAAGTCGAGAATAAAGAAATCCAATAAGAACAGTATGCCAGAAATTGCCAACTGATGTATAAGCACTACCCACAAGGTATGACGGCCCATAAAACAAAACACACCTTTATTTACAACCTTAAGTTCGGGGAATAATGATTTTTTGTCGGGATAAATAAACGGCGCCAATGACGCTCCGAACATTACCTTATAAAAGCTTGAACAAATGCTAAAATAATCGCTTGACCTAATGTAGTGTTCCTTGAAACCGTTATGCAACCACACCATCCATTGTGCACGCAATTCGGGAGTGTGAACAGCCCAATATTGATTCAAGAAGTAGACTACTATACCGATCACAAGGCATACACCCGATATGACATACTTACGCACTTCGGCATTTTTGATACTTAATCGACATACAAGTTCGATCAACGCATAGATCAATACCGCCGTTGCAAGCATATGCAGTACACCGTAAGTAACGAGCATTCCCGACTCGTCAAGAACTATTTCCGCTAAATAGGTAAATAGGGATATAAGTCCCGCACAAACCCCGATTTGTAATGCACGCTTGAAGTTGTTTTTACTAAGCCTACAGCCAATACCGCAAAGCAAGAAAAAGAACCATAAAATAATAGTATGGATAAAATCACGTAAGCTGTTTTTCGTCTCACTATATCCGACAAACTCGTTAATTAGCTCCATACTTACACACGCAATAACGGCGATACCCACAACAAGAACATAGTTTATTACCGAAGTGCGATTGGGCTTTTGTTTAGATTTAACAAGGGTGATAATAAACGATATCGAAACTAATAAAATAATGAGCCATAAGAAAACAAATTCGCTCAAGTCCATTTTATCGAATGGCACAAGCACCGGATCGACGTATCCCTCGTAGCGACGTGCGGCATAATTAAACGCTACTAAAAACGGATTACCGCAGAGCATCCAATAACTATACATGCTCGATACATCATAAAAAAGATGATCGACGCACATCAACAATATACAAAAGCCTCGCAAAAAATCCAATTCCCAAATACGATCGAGAATTAACTCGCGTTTTTTAATTTTACGCTCTTGCTTTTGTTCTTTAGTGAGTTTTTTAACGGCAATCATCCTCTAACCTTTTGTTCTACACGCAAAAATTGTAAATCGTTAACTCCGTCGTCATAATATACGACGAATTTATCTCTATATTCCTCTATCAAAAGTTCGGGGTGGTCCTCGCTGTGATAAATGGATAAAACCCTTTCGTCCGATTGTTTTCTGGTGGGCAGTTCGTTCCTCGCCTTACGAATATGCTCGGCGGTACCGTCTACTACACTCGAAATTCTATTTCTACCCGTACTGCGAATGGTGATAACCAATGCACATAATAAACACATACCTAATCCCACGTAAAACAATATACTGTCAATATCTATTACGTCGAAACTGAAATAGCCTTGCGATACCAATACCGCTCCCGTGATAAAATAAAAGAACGGAACATAAAGCCCAAAATATACGATTACACGTGCCAAGACCTTGATAGTCTCTTTGACAATCGTAAACACGAGCTTCAGCACTCCCAACAATAGGATAGCTATAAAAATTTTATTTCCGTTTTTATCGGACGCCATAACCGCTCCTTTTATTTTTTCAAGCATACCGCCTCTCATTTAGGTAAAATGATAATATCGGCAAGTACAACCGATCACTTTAATTATAAATCTTTATACAATTGATTGTCAAGGTTTTATTTTTTTATTCGCGCGGATATCAAAATTTATTTAATAAGTTAGTTATTTTTACGAGTTTTTAAAAGCGGATACAATAAGACAAACTCATCGTTATCGTCAGCAAGATACCAAACGCCTACGTCGTTTGATTCTCACTTTGTTCGAATTTCGACTCCGCTAAAGCTCCGCTCAGTATGATGACGGACGATACCCATCAAATGTCATACTGATCAAATTATGAATAACACTGCACCATCAAATGTCATACTGAGCGAAGGTCGATAGACCGTAGTCGAACTGCGAAGCAGTGCAAGGCTTGCCTTGCAGTATCTTAATCCATATAAACAAGGAATTAGATCCTTCGATTCCGCATTCCTACACTCAGGATGACAACTGATGGGTTGAATCTTATCGTAGTTTTCTATGCTTGGCATGACATATATTGGACGTTATCGTCTGCATTAACAAGGATATGGCGATTACTAATCGGCCCCTACAGCGAAGGGCAAAGACCGCAGTCGAACCCGTAGGGCGATGCCAAAGGCATCGGTATCTAAAATCCATGTAAAAAAGGATGTGTTCAACCCATAGGGGGCTGAACATCCTTTTTTTGTTTACAATTAATCACAAATAGGTCACAAGAGTTCACACTGTGGTTACAATCAGGCTACACTGAGTTCATTGTTTTTTGTGTTTTTCTATCCTATATTGTATACGTAATCGTCAAACAAGCGATTTTTACGAAGCGTTGAGCATTCGAATGTTCGGAGGCCACCGACTTAACAAATCGTAAAAAGAGCAAGTAAGAGGGTTATAAAAAATACAGCAAAAAGGAGAAACAAAAAATGAATAAAGGAATGAAAAATAACACTAAACAATTAACACAACAGGTGGGAGATGTAAATATAGGTGTGAATGTATGTAAACGGGATGCCAATTTACATATTAGAGTACCATTAATTTCAACGGTAGGACTCAGTCCTATTGATACAGGACTTGTCTTTAACTTACAGGATAGAACGGAATATGGTATGTTCGGTTATGGTTGTAGACTTGACAAGTATATGTATGTACAGTCTATTGCGGGAGGATACTCTGTAACCAATGCGGACGGATCGGTAGATAAGTACTTAACTTCAAACGGTCTCTATAACAAGCAAACCGAGTTGACTCTTAGTAGAGTATCTTCAGGTAGTTATGACACGACTCACTATTATACGTTGACCGATAAGTACAATAACGTTATCAAGCTGAATGAATCGGATGAATATCCAAAGACTATCACAACCAAGTCGGGTGACGAATATACCTATGACTTTATTAGTGCAACTAAAACTATTGATAATAATCACGGTGATGTAGTTACCTTATCACGTAATAACAGTACTTTGATAAACAGAATAGAATACAAGCATAACGGTACTTTAATGGGATATACTCTACTTAGTTATACCGATAACTATCTATCAAAGATAACGTACTATAATCAATCTACTGTAATAGCAGAATTTACTTTTACCCTTAACGGAGATACTGTTATAGTTAAAGATGAAGTATCGGGATATAGGATCAAATACACTCTATCCGATAATAAAGTAATATCTTTTATAGACGGATACAACGATAACTATACCAACGGTAAACGTACCACTATCGAGTATGATGATAACAAAACCACAATAACAGATTATTGCGGAAACAAAGCATATTCATTTTTCGATAATAACGGTATACCTTTATATGATATAGATGAAGAAGGATATCTTATCAAAACAAGATATGATAACGAAAGCGGTAAAGTATTATCAACAAGCTCTACTATTGCAACTATAGAGAATAAACTATCTAATATATTTAGTTCAAATGATATAAGTTCTTTTGAATTATTAAACGTCGATATCGAAAAGACCGAATGTAACGATGAATTTTTTAGTAAGATATTAGGTAATTCTACCTATAAAGCTACCGGTACTACTAAATACAGTTTTTTATACAAGGATGAAGCTATATCCGGTGTAGCTACCGATAACATTACGGCAGTAATATGGGTTAAACAACTGACACCAAGTACCGATGATAACTTTATGAATATAAGTTTATCTGCAGGCGAAAGCGAAGAATCAAGTATTGTACTTGATAAAAAAACTATAGATAATCAATTTGATGTATATGTACTTGGATTAACTGCAGAAAAATCATATGATTACATAAGGCTATGGATAGACCTACATAACGCAAGTATAGAGATAGGCGGAATACAAGTACTCAAAAAAGGCTTTGGTTCATTCTACACTTATGATGAAAACGGTAACCCTACCTATACCTTATCGGATAGCGGTAGTACTCAAACGGAGTATAACTCTAACAATAACCCGACCACGTCTATCGGCAAAGATTCGTCTAAAACTCAAGCCACAATTAACAATAATCGTCTTGTAAAGACGTTATCGGCATACGGAGTAACTACCGATTATACCTACGATAGTACTTATAAGAATAATCTATTATCTACCAAACTCACCAACGACGATAATGATAAGATAATGGAAACGAAACAAGAATACACTTCCGACGGTAGATTCTTATCAAAATCAATAGACGCATTGGGTAATACAACAAGTTATACGTATGATGCTTATGGCAACATAAAAACCGTCATGAATGCATTAAGCGTAGCAACTTCGTACAACTACAATGATGACGAAACCATATCATCCATAATTAGATCACTAAACGGATCGGAACAAAAGGCCGAATATACCTATGATACAAAGAAGAGACTTTCTACGGTAACATTATCTAATGGTACTGTATATCAGTTTAGATATGACAATTATGATCACTTGATTGCAATAGCTGTAAACGGTATACCTTTAGTGCGTTATAGATACAATCTAAAAACGGGCAATATAGTACAAGCTTTATATGGAAAATCCGGAGATAGATATGGATTCGCATATAATACGGATAATCAATTAGACTATGTTACATGTTCTAACGCAAACGGTGAATTATTAAATGTTTACAATTATTATTACAATGATAAGAAACAATTAGAGGAAATTAGCGATGCATGTGACGAAACGTTATACTATTATACATATGATGACGATGGTAGAGTGACAGAAGTAACAAATTCCGACACATCTATCAAGTACACATATGACAACTTAGGCAACGTAACCGTAAAATCAACTAAGGTTAATAATAAAACTATCAATACTTCATATGATAGCGTCTCTCGCTCTAAGGGTTCTCAACCGGATTCGTTAATTGCTACAATTGATACCAATCTTGGATTATTGGATACATTTGACGATTACAGTATGATCAATCGTAATAGCGACATAGTCGTTACCGATAGTTCGCTCAACTTAATCACTCCGGTAACGGGAAAAGAAGGAATTATTAGTTACGCTGAAATAGGATCTGCTAATACGTTTAGCTATAATTTATCTAAAATCAATTCTCCTCACCCTCTTGAATGCGGTTGTATTCAATTTTGGTTTAAGCCAACTACAACTAATTCCGATACAAAAAAGGAGTACTTGTTTAGTTCAAATCCTTCTGCTAATAAGAGTTTCATAGGTGTATACTTGTATCAAAAGAGTCTTTATTTGACTGCTACCGATGTAAATGGAAAAACTAAAGAGTTAACATCGTTAAGCGGGGTTAACCTATCCGAATGGAATTTTGTGTCATTGAGTTTTATCAATAGGCAAGATGAAGGAAGTAACGATATTAGCGAATATAACTTGAACTTAAACGGTTGTAATAAAACCTTTACACAGAAAAATCCTCGTTTCGATGTAAATATCGGGATAAATAACGGTATTTATAAAAACGGTATTACAAATGCTCCTAAGTTTGACATGGGATATACCTCTAACGGAAGTAATAAATACTATTTCGAGGGTAGAATAACATGCGTATATATCGGAAAACGTACATATATGTCGATCGATAAGGTCATGAGATATTATAGATTGACGAAAGATTACTTAATCGATAATCAGTTACCAAGCCCGCAAACGGTAGATTTCAGTCAAACCAATCTATATACAATAGATCCCGATATTCAAAAAGATTTTACAATCTATCCCTTACATAATAGCGTAAAATCTTTAGATGGCAAAGAACCCTATAAGTTTTCTTTACGCAAAGTTTCCGATGCAGATAAAGATAGAACTTTCAACTTCAATAATAAGATTAAGAGATATGCGTATGTTGCCGATGGTAGTGAGTTAGCGTATAACGTGGGTGATCTTTCTACGTTTACTATAGCTATGAGAGTTTATATAGATACAGAAGGAGACAACCAAACATTATTTGAAACAAAAAATGATGATGGCAACCCCTTCATGTTATATAGAGCATCAAATAAAAAACTGTATTTATATTTTAACGGTAAAATATACAAATCAAGCTTGTTATTGGAATCAAATGAATGGCATAGTGTAGCCTTGTCTGTAAAATATACATATTCATATGATAACTTAGTTGAGAGTAAAAATACGGATATCAAATTGGTAGTTGACGATAATGAGTATAATACATCTTTCTCCGATGGTAAATCATATAAGAATGTTAATTTGATGATAGGACGAACATTTGCCGAAACAAGAACTGTAACTAATCTTGGAATTTATAACAATGCTTATCCATTGTTTGGTCAAATAGAAATGTTGGCTATTTCTAATAAATATTACCAAACAAGCGATATTGCGAAACTTTTTAGTGAACTACAAGGATTCTCTCGTGTTCACGAGTATGACGATTTTGGTATGCTTAAGAAAACCGATCTTCATCAAGCAGGTGAGAGTATATTGAGTGATACTTTAACTTATAAGACAAGGACAGACACTAAGTACACGTCTCCACAAATCAAGAAAGAGAGATTCTCTCTAAAAAACGGAACATCTTTAGATAGATTCTATACTACCGATTCGCTGGGTAAAGTTACCGCTATTAATGATAGCTGTTTTGGATCGCATACCTACTCATACGATTATAGAGGTTATCTTGTATCTGCAGACGGAACCAATTATGAATACGATAATAACGGTAATATAACCAAAATAGGAGATAAAGTATTAGCTTATGATTCTACTATCAAGGATAAGCTGATATCATTTAACGGAAGTTCTATTAGCTATAGTACATCGTATTCGTTTAATCCTTCTAACTATAAGAACTACTATTATAAATTTGAAGGTAGAAGACTTACTCAATTTGCCACCACTTCAGGTTATTGGATCTATACCTATAATGATAAAGGTCTAAGAACCAAGAAGAGCGATTATCGTAGTGTATCTACATCCTATGAATATGACGGAAATAAACTTATCTATCAAAAGGATGTATCTACTCGCTTAGACTTCCTCTATGATGAGAATGGTGAACTCTACGGCTTTATCAAAGATTCTACCAATAAGTATTTCTACATACGAGATTGTTTAAAAAATATTCTCGGAATAGTTGATATTAATGGTAAAATAGTGGTAAAATATAGTTACGATGCGTTTGGCAAATGTACTATCACTTACGATAGTACAAGTAGCGACATTGGTAAGTTAAACCCATTCCGCTTTAAAGGTTATTACTACGATACGGAAAGTGAAATGTACTACTGTCAATCTCGTTACTATGTACCCGAATGGGGAAGATGGTTAAATGCCGATAGCCCTGCGTTCCTTGATTTTAACTCGTTAAACGGTATGAATCTATATGCATACTGCGGCAACGATCCGATTCTTGGTGTCGATACAAATGGTGCATTCGATAATGAGAGATTTTTAAAGGGACTATTTATTGTATTGGCTGCTACTCTAATTGTTACCGTTTCAGTAACAACGCTTGGCGCAGGTTCTGCTGTGTGTGGAGTAATAGTTGGTGGAACATTAGGCGCCGCCGGTGAACTATTTTCGCAAGCAGTAGTTGAAAACAAATCATTTGAGGATGTTAATTATTGGCAAGTTGCAGTTAGTGGTGTTTCTGGAGCGATTTCGTCATTGCCTGGTGTAGGACTTGGATTGTCAACGGCTGTTTCGTTTGCGTCGGGATCGTTAAACTCTTTATTGGGAGGAGAGCAAAATTGGGGACGTATTCTCTTGGACGGTGCAAAAAGTGCAGCCATCACTGCAGTCGCGGGCTTAGCAACCAGATGCATAGGCTTGGGAAAAATTTCCAAATTAGATAAGGGGAATTACGCTAAAAAGAAATTATTCTTAAAATCTCAAAACATGCATTCGTTAACATCATTTAATCCTGCAATTAACAAGCAACAAAACCTCATTAGATTTATTACGGATCAAGTAGGCGTATCAGGGCTTATGAAAGTCGCAAACAATGCAGCGGGTTTTGCAGTGAATACATTGGGAGATGTTGCATCATTTGCTATTGAAATGGTTATATCTATTCTATAGGAGTAATAAATGTTTGATCTAATTGATGAAAATAAATTGAGACGATTACTGATTTGGAAATATTTCTTCCAAATCATAATCTCCCCTTTGATTATAAGTGTTTTAGTTAATTTATTTTTGTTTTTTTGTTGTATGATAATAAGGGGTTTAGATGCAACGATTGAACTGGAAACTCAGCGTGTTGATATTATCGGGATAGACTTTCATGGATGGGCGGCAGGTTTGTTTTTATGTTTCTTAATTATGTTTGTTTTGAATTTATTATCAATAATTCCATTTATTAACCTTATTATTGATGATATCTCTAAGAAGCATGTATCACAAATAATAACTATTATTAAAATATTACCAGCTTATGAACTTCAATGTTTAAGAGAATCAAAAAAATTTATTTGTGATACATTTTCTCGCAAGAAGAATATGGAAATATTCATCTATGACGAGAACAAGAAAAAATATAGATTGTTTTGGAATGAGAATTATTCAAGCGTTAAGGATGTTCCTGATGACTTTTTTGAAGCAGAGCAACTAAGAATTACATATTTTAAATATTCACGGATAATATGTGATGTTGAAATATTAGATCAAAATGGAAATTAATCAATAGGCGAGTCTACTTTCGGGTAGGCTCGTTTTTTTAATGAGTTAATAATTAAATAACGATCTCATACAGACATAATTTCACATTTTATCTTGTATCTGCAGATGGTATAAATTATGAATACGATAATAACGGTAATATAACCAAAATGGGTAACAAGGTATTAACCTATGATTCTACTATCAAGGATAAACTAATATCCTTTAATGGTAGCTCTATTAGTTATGATGCAAACAATCCGTTCAATCCGTATTCGTATATGAATTATACTTACACATTCCAAGGAAGACGTCTAACGAGATGGGCTAAGGGATCCGGGTATACTGCATATTACTATAACGATAAAGGCTTACGTGTCCAAAAAGCCATCAGTAACGGAAAAATTACCAACTATGAATATGACGGTAATAAGCTTATCTATGAAAACGGTCCATTAGCACGCTTAGACTTTCTTTATGACGAGAACGGAGAACTCTACGGCTTTATCAAAGATTCAACCGATAAATATTTCTATATACGAGATTGTTTGAAAAATATTCTCGGTATAGTTGATATTAACGGCAATATTGTGGTAAAATATAATTATAACGCTTTTGGCGTGCACTCCATTACGTACGATAACTCCGGTATTGACTTAGGTAACATTAACCCTTTCCGATTCAAGGGCTACTACTATGATTCTGAAAGTGAGATGTACTACTGTCAGTCTCGCTACTACGTACCCGAATGGGGTAGATGGTTAAATGCCGATAGCCCTGCATTCTTAGATTTCAATTCGTTAAACGGTATGAACCTATATGCATACTGCGGTAACGATCCTGTCAATGCAGTTGATGAGAGTGGGTGTATCGCTACAACGGCTTTAGTAATTGCGATTTTAGCGGTGTGCACTTTAGCTGGCGGAATAAGCGGTGGGGCTGTTTCGTATGAAAATGCTACTAAAAAAGGCTACAGCGGAAACAATCTTGTTTGGCAAACTGTACGCGGTGCTATTATTGGAGCGGGCGTAGGCTTAGCGATAGGAGGTTTTATTGTTTCATCCTGGGCCATAGTAGAACAACTAACTGCTGCTACTATAGGAATAGCAGCAATGAAGGAGCTAACAACAGTTCAGGTGTTTGCGATTGGGGCGTTAGCTGTAGATATCTCTGCTTTTGTTATTTTCCCGGCTTTTGGAATTGAAATGGAAGGCATAGAAGTCGACACTTCTAATGGAACAGATGTTCCTAAGCCAAATGAGTACAGACCACCAAAAGGAATATTTGAGAATATCGGTATAGCCATATATTTTTAAGGAGATAATAGCATGATCGTATTTGAAGGATAACTGAACAAACTAAATCTCAATAGATTAAAAAAACAGCTAAGAAAGAAGGACATTATTACGTGCACTTTTTTCTATATACTCATAATTGCTATTATGATAGGTGTGATCGTTACAATTAAAAGTAAATCGGTAACTATTTTATTGAGCGCTGCTTTTATTTTATCTACAGCAATTGTTACAGTAATTATATTTATATCTAATAGAAATAACAACACTATTCGTAGATGCTATGCTAAAAGAATAGAAATAGATGAAGGTCTAATTTGGTTTTATTATGATAATTGCGATAATGCACGGAGAATTATTAATGTTAAAAAAGTTGTCGATTATGGTGATAGTTATGGCATCATATTCCAACACCAAATAATAAGTGTATTTTGCCAAAAAGATTTAATAACTGAAGGATCAATTGAAGAGTTTGAGGCGTTGTTTGATGGAAAAATTGTAAAATACGATGGCAAAGATTAATCATTAGAAAATTATAATATTAATCTCTCGGTTGAGGTTTACTCAATCGGGAGATTTTTATCATATCGCCATGCTCAAGAAAACCGATCTTCACCAAGCAGGTGAGAGTATATTGAGTGATGCGTGAGGAGTATTTTTTAGTCGTTGATTTAAAAAAAATTTCAACTTTTAAAATTTTTTCAAAATTTTTTTGAGAAAAGTGTATTTTTGACTTGACCTTTTGCGAAAAAAGTATATAATAGAAGTATAGCGTGCAACAAGAGTTGCGTTCGGAGTGTATATGGTAAAAAAAAGCGTTGATCTAAAACAAAGGATTATCGACATAATCGATGATGTATACTCTACAGAAATGAGATGTCCCACTCTCCAGCAGATTGCAGATATTCTCGGAGTTAATAAGTCTACAGTCAGTAGGAACATAGCCCGCCTAATTGATGAGAATAGACTTATTAAGGGTAGCCGATTTGGTGATATTCGCACTATTAAGATACAAATGATGCAGAATGAAACCGTTAGTTATCCGATAGTAGGAGATATTGCCTGCGGTATTCCCATTTTTGCAGAGGAAAATATCCAATCATATGTGACCTTTTCTAAAGATTTTGTCGGAGAAGGAAACTTCTTTCTCCTTAGAGCAAAGGGCGATAGTATGATTGATGCCGGTATTTCTGATGGAGACCTTGTAGTCATTAGATGTCAGAATACCGCAGATGAAGGTCAAATAATCGTTGCTTTGATAGATGATGAAGCTACTTTGAAGCGCTATTATCTCGATATTGATAAAAAGATGGTGCGTCTGCACCCCGAGAACGCCACAATGGATGATATGTATTATGAAACCGTATCCATCCAAGGTATTGCCGTTAAGGTTATTAAGGATTTATAGATTAATTGAAAACTTTTTAATCGATTTTCTACTATACGGGCATTCCCCTTACCTGTGATGTAGAAAAGTAAAAATGTCTTATGACAAAATGGGGAAAAGGAGGGATTGTATGAACAATAAAGATCTTGAGATAGAGCATTCATTACGGAAATTGTGTCCGGAGTGTAGTAAATACTTCACGGTGAATGAAAAGCCCAACGGCGATTTAGTTGGACGTTGTCCGCACTGTTATGTACTATATTTCGAGCATTACCATAATTATACGAGATTAATTAAAACTATTCGTCATAAATAACACAACTTAATACGTCTTACGAACACACTGGGGTCGTGCTGAAACAGTGCTCAGGGTAAATCCTCATTCAATATTCGTGTAGATAAGATTCGATAGGAGATCTATATCCCCAACCCGAATGCGAGCCTTTGAAAAAGCTCGCGCTAAGGTTGAGGATATTTTTTTAAAAAATCACATGGGAGGAAAAAATAATGAAGACAATAAATGAAATTCGTAAAGATTTAAATGAAATCAAATACTACTATTCAAGAACTAAAAGGATGAGGAATCAAGCTTTGACCTTCGGAGATTGTGATACGGCTGAATTGGTCAAGGAATATAGCAAAATCGTAAGGCATGCAACACCAAGGCTATTTGATTTATATGTTTCATTGTATGTCAATAACATGACTCAAGAGAGTGCTGCGGAATATTTCGGATATTCGAGAGAGTACATTGCCAGATTGAATAAAAAACTGTTGTTATTCATCCAAAAGAGTACGATTTAAGGTCACAACTGATCACACTGAGGTTACAATTGATCACAATTTGGCTACATTCGGGCTACATTCGGGTTACAGACGGTTCATTGTTTTTGTAGTTTTTAATTCCTATAATGATAGCGTATTTCCGGGTCATTCTTATTAGGTGGCGTAAGATGACTTGAATATATGTTAGTAAAAAGGAGGTGATGAAAATGACAACAGAAGCAATTGTAATATTAGTAGGGCTGTGTGCATCGATATCAGGCATACTTTTTTCGTTTATCGGTTATAGGCGAAACGAGCGAAACGATAGTAAAGTCGCAGGTAAAAACGAGGGAACCATGCTAACCGATATAGCCTATATCAAATCAAGTGTCGATAGAATGGAAAAGAATATAAACAGCATCGATGCTCGATATATAGATATGACCGAAAGGCTTGCTAAATTAGAAGAAAATGTACGGATTGCTCAAGAAAAACTTGAGAAAGTTCAAAGAGGAGGTGAATAATTATGGATTTTACAAGCGTTCCGATTATCGTCATCTGTTGCTATATGGCGGGTGAGATATATAAATGGATATTTAAAAATAAGACCGAAGCATACAAGCTTATCCCGATACTGTCGGCATCTTTGGGCGGAGCTTTGGGTGTGCTTATATACTTAACCAATCCCGAAATAATATTTGGAGTTGAGAATGTATGGGTTGCACTTGGTTTGGGGATATTCAGCGGATTATCCGCAACCGGTACAAATCAAATTGTAAAACAACTATTTGATAAGAAAGAAGAAAAAGAAGAAAACAAGGAGAATGACGATGAATAATGAATTTACTAAATTAACACAAGGGAAGGAATTGATCGTTCGAAAAAGGATAGCTAATTTTTTAGAGAAGCTACTTAGACATTTCGAATACGATTTTGCTCATGATACTTATAAAAAAATTGTGTATTCGGAAATAACTCCGTCTACGCCGTTAGAGGAAAAGATCAAAAACTATTACGATGCCTATTATTATCTTTTGACAAATCATAAAACGGCACTGAGTAAAGAACTATTGGATAAGTTTTTCTACATATTAGACGGACATAAGGCAGATCAGCCTATGTTGATTCGAATTGCAAGCGGTGCTTTCGATTTTATGGATATGCCACCTATGGAATCCGCCGTTAGATTCCATTTATTTGCTTATAAAGAAATGATAGAAGTAGAAGAAGTTGAACGAACTATAGTATCGCTAATGTTATTCAACTACATGCTTTTGAAGTTCGATTCGCCCACAATGCAACTTTTATATCAGGACTTAAAAAATTATAAGAAGGCACGCGATAAGTATTATGAAGGTGATGAGGTTCCTGTCTTCAATCTATTTTATGGATTGATACCAAAAGCAAAATATCAAGAGAAATCGTATTATAAAAAGTTAAGACCGTTGACGATTAACGAAATATATGAAAGATTTAACCAAGATCGATCAATGCTCGAAAACTCGTTTAATATCAAACGAATAACCTTATTCGGTTCTTTTGCAAAAGGGCTCGAACGCATCGACTCGGATATAGACTTGTTGATATCGTTTTCGCATGACTTGACTCATGCACAAAAACAAGAAAATATCGATTATCTGTCTAAGTACTACTTCAATGTATTTAATAGATACATCGACTTCAATGAAATTAGTGATTATCTCGATGACGAATTAATCAAATCCACAGCAATAATGAAGAAGATCTTTTAAACGGTCTTCTTCATCAAATAATAATTAACTATAAAAATACAGCAAAAAGGAGAAACAAAAAATGAATAAAGGAATGAAGAATAACACTAAACAATTAACACAACAGGTAGGAGATGTAAATATAGGTGTGAATGTATGTAAACGGGATGCCAATTTACATATTAGAGTACCATTAATTTCAACGGTAGGACTCAGTCCTATTGATACAGGACTTGTCTTTAACTTACAGGATAGAACGGAATATGGTATGTTCGGTTATGGTTGTAGACTTGACAAGTATATGTATGTACAGTCTATTGCGGGAGGATACTCTGTAACCAATGCGGACGGATCGGTAGATAAGTACTTAACTTCAAACGGTCTCTATAACAAGCAAACCGAGTTGACTCTTAGTAGAGTATCTTCAGGTAGTTATGACACGACTCACTATTATACGTTGACCGATAAGTACAATAACGTTATCAAGCTGAATGAATCGGATGAATATCCAAAGACTATCACAACCAAGTCGGGTGACGAATATACCTATGACTTTATTAGTGCAACTAAAACTATTGATAATAATCACGGTGATGTAGTTACCTTATCACGTAATAACAGTACTTTGATAAACAGAATAGAATACAAGCATAACGGTACTTTAATGGGATATACTCTACTTAGTTATACCGATAACTATCTATCAAAGATAACGTACTATAATCAATCTACTGTAATAGCAGAATTTACTTTTACCCTTAACGGAGATACTGTTATAGTTAAAGATGAAGTATCGGGATATAGGATCAAATACACTCTATCCGATAATAAAGTAATATCTTTTATAGACGGATACAACGATAACTATACCAACGGTAAACGTACCACTATCGAGTATGATGATAACAAAACCACAATAACAGATTATTGCGGAAACAAAGCATATTCATTTTTCGATAATAACGGTATACCTTTATATGATATAGATGAAGAAGGATATCTTATCAAAACAAGATATGATAACGAAAGCGGTAAAGTATTATCAACAAGCTCTACTATTGCAACTATAGAGAATAAACTATCTAATATATTTAGTTCAAATGATATAAGTTCTTTTGAATTATTAAACGTCGATATCGAAAAGACCGAATGTAACGATGAATTTTTTAGTAAGATATTAGGTAATTCTACCTATAAAGCTACCGGTACTACTAAATACAGTTTTTTATACAAGGATGAAGCTATATCCGGTGTAGCTACCGATAACATTACGGCAGTAATATGGGTTAAACAACTGACACCAAGTACCGATGATAACTTTATGAATATAAGTTTATCTGCAGGCGAAAGCGAAGAATCAAGTATTGTACTTGATAAAAAAACTATAGATAATCAATTTGATGTATATGTACTTGGATTAACTGCAGAAAAATCATATGATTACATAAGGCTATGGATAGACCTACATAACGCAAGTATAGAGATAGGCGGAATACAAGTACTCAAAAAAGGCTTTGGTTCATTCTACACTTATGATGAAAACGGTAACCCTACCTATACCTTATCGGATAGCGGTAGTACTCAAACGGAGTATAACTCTAACAATAACCCGACCACGTCTATCGGCAAAGATTCGTCTAAAACTCAAGCCACAATTAACAATAATCGTCTTGTAAAGACGTTATCGGCATACGGAGTAACTACCGATTATACCTACGATAGTACTTATAAGAATAATCTATTATCTACCAAACTCACCAACGACGATAATGATAAGATAATGGAAACGAAACAAGAATACACTTCCGACGGTAGATTCTTATCAAAATCAATAGACGCATTGGGTAATACAACAAGTTATACGTATGATGCTTATGGCAACATAAAAACCGTCATGAATGCATTAAGCGTAGCAACTTCGTACAACTACAATGATGACGAAACCATATCATCCATAATTAGATCACTAAACGGATCGGAACAAAAGGCCGAATATACCTATGATACAAAGAAGAGACTTTCTACGGTAACATTATCTAATGGTACTGTATATCAGTTTAGATATGACAATTATGATCACTTGATTGCAATAGCTGTAAACGGTATACCTTTAGTGCGTTATAGATACAATCTAAAAACGGGCAATATAGTACAAGCTTTATATGGAAAATCCGGAGATAGATATGGATTCGCATATAATACGGATAATCAATTAGACTAAGATAAAGAGATATGCATACGTTGCGGATGGTGGTGCTTTAGCATATAACGTAGGTAATATCGATGATTTCACCATAGCAATGCGAGCTTACACCGATTGTGATGAAGATACTCAATATTTCTTTGACGGAAAATCATCAAGCGGAAGTCGATTTGCTCTATATAAGGTAGATGGTAAACTACGCCTTTACTATAAAGGTACTGTGAAAAATACAAATCTATCCTTTTCATCAAATGAATGGCATACAATATCGATATCCGTACACAGGTCATCGAATTCGACGGTTACCGTTCGTTTAGATGATCAAGAATATAGCTTTAGTAGTTCATTAACCTCTACGCTTAATAGCTTCTCTTTGATGATAGGTCGTAAATATGATGGAGAAACAAGTATAAATCATTTAGGTGAAAGCAAACAGTATTATCCGTTATATGGTCAAATAGAGATGTTATCCATTGCTAATGAATTCTGTGACGCGGATACTATTAATAGACTCTTTAGTGAATTAAAGTGTGTCTCTCGAGTACATGAGTATGATGATTTCGGTATGCTTAAAAAAACAGAATTACATCAAGCCGGCGAATCTATAATGTATAACGGATACATGTATGACTATAAAGATACAACCCACGTCTCTCCAAGAGTCCTAATGGAAAGAATCGGACTAAAAACAGACTTCACAAATGACAGATACTATGAGTCCGATGCTTTAGGTAAAATAACACTTGTCGGTGATTCTTTCTTTGGAACACATAGTTATTCATACGATTATAGAGGTTATCTCGTATCATCAGACGAAACAAATTATGAGTATGATAACAACGGTAACGTAACTAAGATAGACGACAAGGTGCTAACTTACGATACGACTATCAAAGATAAACTAATATCTTACGATGGTAATGCTATCACCTATGCTACGGATAATCCATTTAATCCCGCCACCTATAAAGATTGTGCTTATTCATTTGAAGGAAGACGCCTTATAAAATTTGCTAAAGCAGACGTTAGTTATAATTACACCTATGATGATAAAGGCTTACGTATTCAGAAGACAGACTCAAATGGCAATACGACGAGCTATAAGTATGACGGAAATAAACTAATTACTGAAATAGGACCTCGAAATAGACTTGATTTCTTGTATGATGAAAATGGTGACCTCTACGGTTTTATTGTAAACTCAAGAATAAAGTATTATTACATACGAGATTGTCTAAAAAATATACTTGGAATAGTTGATATTAACGGTAAAATAGTGGTAAAATATAACTACGATGCGTATGGTAAGTGTACTGTAACATCACTTTCGAGTATTGATAATTATGCTGTGTTTAATCCATTTAGGTTTAAAGGCTATTATTATGACTCCGAAAGTGAAATGTACTACTGCCAATCCCGTTACTACGTACCCGAATGGGGTAGATGGTTGAACGCCGACAACCCCGCATTTCTTGACTTTGAATCATTGAACGGTATGAACTTGTATGCATGTTGTAATGGCTTTTCTTTTAATTCTTGCAATAATGTTAGTAAAAGAGGTTATTTAATAACAGGTGATTTACTTGACATGGCATATATGGATTCATCGGGTAACGTCACTAATAAACCATCAAAGAATCCGTTAGGTTTTTCTATTGGATTGATGACACCAGAACAATATGAGCAGCCTTCTTGGATGTCCATAAGTGTTATTTATGCAAAAGGCTCCTTGGGGTGGGGATATACAATTAATGATGGATATTCTATCGCCTCGTTTAATGCGGGAATAATAGATGCAACTTTTCATACACCTAAGTGGTTTCCTTCTTTATCCTCTGATGATTTAGCTAATCCCAATGTATATTTAGGTTTTGGAACACTGAACCTAAACGCATCTATAGGTGTTGGCGTTTCGGGAACAATAGAAATTCTTTCAGGAACAATTGGAATCCGTTTTGGAGATGCAATAACAATTGGTGTTAAAGGATATGTAGGAATTGGCGTTGCTGCTGACTTTATAAACGGCATAAAGGTTGGTAAAGGTTGGGGCTTAGGATATGAAATATCTCTAAATATCGATTGGTATAAACTGTTTCATTAATTGGAGGAATGCTAAATGAATAAAAAAATAAATTACTTAGTTCTAATACCATCATGGGGAACTGTAATTATTTTAATATTTCTATTTATTAAGTCGATAAGAAAAGAAATCAACAAAAAAAAGTTTAATGCTTTATTCTTTCGTTGCGGAATATTGAGCTTATTATCGAAATTAGTAGTTATTTTACTCTTGCTCTTTATAAACTCATTAATAGACATAACTCGGTTTATTGATAATTATGGAATATTAGTCGAGTTTGTAATAGGCGGCTATTTAATGAACATTTTCACATTTACTCTTATTAACAAGAAATGGAATGATATAAAAAATGAAGAATAATTAATTACGCAATTGATAGGCGAGTCTACCTTCGGGTAGGCTCGTTTTTCGTTATTTGCTTTTCTTGAAAAAAATCCTTGGTAACAAAAATCACTGATAGTTGTTTTGGTTCGTATACTTACTCATAGGATTATAGAGGTTATCTTGTATCCGCAGACGGAACAAATTATGAATACGATAACAATGGTAATATCACCAAAATGGGTGAAGTGGATACAATAAAACCAGCTTGTTGTTACCATTCTCAAGATATCAAGCGAAACAACATTTGCCGAGGGTAAATATCATTATGTTTAGTATAACATCATTCGCATTAGTGCTCGTCGGCCGGTTCGATGGGTTTTTCGTGAAGACGACCGCTCGCTTTGATCCAAAGTACGGTGCCCCTAACGTTGATAATTACATAGAGAATATTTTGAATGAGGATGGGATAATTGCCTTTATCACCGCCGAGCAACCATAAAATTACTAATACCACATTGCTGCCAAGATAAAAATACCACTGTTCGAGCACACGTTTGGAACCTAATAGATTGGCAAATAATAATACTACGGTAGAAAGCGCATTTAGATAAGGTAAGTCGGAACCTATTGCATCGAGTATCACTCCATATACGCCGGTGATGATAATTCCTACGACAATATACATTATAAGTTTTTCCTTGCTTAGAGTATACATAGGGCTTGCTTTTGGTGTGGAATTGTCTTTACGAGGTCTTAGCCACTTTATTAGCGAAAAAATGCAAAGCGGGACAAGAAAAGCGTAATGTAAAATGACTTCACCAATAAAATTAGCCTTTATCGATACTATTCCGTAGGTTATCGAAGATGACATTGCCAAAAGGTAACAAAATGCATTTCCTTTACTGTTGAGCACGCTTCCCATTATTCCCAAAAGCGTGCAGATAGGAACGAGAATTTGTGAATCAAAAAAGACAGCTGCAGTGATAATTGCACCAAAAGATATTGCCAAATAAGCGGTTTCAAACCAATAATCTTTGATAAAAGAGTTGATTTTAGTGATTTTTACAGGGCTATTATTATTTTCCTTTCTTTTCAGTATTATTCCAATTATAGATATGCATATAGCGAAAAAGACGGTAAATGCTGCAAAACAAATGGTTGCTATTTCGCTTGATTCCAAATTTACGCTAAGAAGCAAATTGTTAAAACCCATGTTAATCTCCAAAACTAAGTATAGCAGTGTATTCCCTGCCATTTAATGATAAATGTATTTTGCTAAAAATGCAAGAGGATTTTCAACATTTATTTTGATAAGTGGGAATAATCGATAAACGAATAAAGAAAAGTATTCTAAACACATAAAGGCGTTAATAAAAAATCGAAGTTTTTCTTTTGTTATAATCACATACCATAGTGATTAGTATTAGTATTATGAGAATTCATGAGAAATTTATAAAAAACACTTTTATTTTGCAAAGTTTATAAAAAATGTTGAGTTTTACCAATTTTTATTCTATATTAAAGATAAAGACCATTTAAAAGGACGGTAATGATGAAGGCATATTTCGATAACGAACTGAATATTTTGCTTAATTCCGACGGCGAGGGTAAGGCCGAGAAAATCTTACCTATTGCTTCTGCCGAGGACCTTTTTCAGTCGATCAACGAAAATGCCGAAGAAATGAGACTTTCTCCCGAACAACTAAGAGAACAAATAGAGAAAGAGTCGGAAAATATCGAGGCTCACATGACCGATGAAGAATACGAGAAACTTATTCAAGAATACTCGTCGGGTAAGACCGCCAAAGAAATAATCAGCGAAAAAGAAGAAAAGGAAAAAGATGATAGGCGTTCAAGAGTTTTGCCCCTTGACTATGTCAATGTATACGAAGAGGCACTCAAAAATAAGCCCAAAACATCAGACCCATCCGACGCCCTTATTCTTTGCCTCGAGGAATTAGGCTCTGTTGATATAGAATATATATCGGCATTATGCGGAATGGAACCGAGAGAGGTTATAGCCGACCTTGAAAGCAAAAACGCTATATTTCAAAACCCAGAAACTTGCGGTAAACTTTTCTATAAAGGTTGGGAAACTGCGGACGCGTATATTTCGGGTAATCTTATGCAAAAATACAAGAAAGCCGAAAAGATGGCAAAGGATTATCCCGAGACATTCACGAGGAACCTCGAGGCGCTCAAGGCGGCTTGTCCCGAGCAAATTCATAGCAATGGTATATATGTAACCATAGGCTCGCCATGGATTCCCGCAAGATATTATAACGATTTTTTGGTACATTTCCTCAAAATTCGTAAGATGGCAAACGGCGTAACCTACGACGATGTTCTTAAGCGTTGGAAGGTCAATTACAGTACACGCGATATCAATTCACGCTTTGACGTCATCGGTATGAGCGCGGTTGAGATATTCGAGCATACCTTAAACAATACCCCCATTCGAATTACCGATAAAAAACGTATAAACGGAAGAGATGTTTTCGTGCTTAATAAGTCAAGAACATTCGCAGGACAAG
Source organism: uncultured Christensenellaceae bacterium (assembly GCA_964391805.1). Classification (GTDB taxonomy): domain Bacteria; phylum Bacillota; class Clostridia; order Christensenellales; family CAG-1252; genus RUG14300. The sequence continues at coordinate 111,450 of CAYMNK010000003.1, forward strand.
AGAAACAAAAGCAAATGATAAGCGAATTTCGTGATTGGATATTTGCAAACGACACTCGCAAAAAAAACCTTGAAGACATCTACTACGAAAACTACGGTTGTATTACCGCCCGCAAGTTTGACGGCGGATTTTTAAGACTAAACGGAATCAACCCCGAAGTGTCGCTATATCCTCATCAACGCAGTGCAATAGCTCGTATATTATTGACGCCGGCGTGTCTTTTGTCGCACTCCGTAGGTACGGGTAAAACCTATGTAATGATAGCAGCCGGTATGGAAATGCGCAGAATCGGTCTAAGTAAAAAGAACATGTACGTGGTTCCTAATGCGATAATCGAACAGTGGCGCAAGGATTTCGATTATCTATATCCCAATGCAAAAGTTTTTGTGGCAGACAGGCGTAATATGTCCCCGAGCAAAAAGGAAGAAACCTTACTTAAGCTGCGTGACGGTGACTACGATGCTATCATTATTTCGTACAATTCGTTCAAAATGATTCCCGTCAGTTTAAAGTATAAGAAACTCAAACTCGAAAAATTATTCCGCGAACTTTCCGCACAAAACGGCGCAAAAAAATATTCCAAAATTTTGAGCGACTTATCCGTTCAAATAGTGGAATTGGAATCAAAAATTATAGAGGAAAGAAAAAACAAGGCAAAAAGCGTATTTTTCGACGACTTAGGCGTAACCTCTATATTCGTTGACGAAGCCCACAACTTCAAAAACATTACAATTGCTTCGGATAGCGAATTGTTGGGAGTTGGTCGTGCGACCAGTCACATGGCAAACGATATGCTCATCAAAATCAATCTTTTGAGAATGCATGGCGTAAAGAGCATAGTTTTCGCAACCGGTACCCCTATAACAAATAGTTTATCCGATTTGTTCGTAATGCAAACATTTTTACAACCTTTAGAATTGAAGTTCTATGGTATAGATACTTTTGACAATTGGGCACTCATGTTCGGTGAGAAAACCGAAAACTTCGAAATGGACGTAGATTCGTGCGGATTCCGTATAGTGGAACGGTTCAATAAATTCCATAACCTACCAGAACTTGCCAATATTTTCTCGAGCGTTGCTGACTTCCACATCGAGGACGACGATTCCCTTTTTATAAATATCAATAGGAATACTATCGAAGTTCCTCTTTCGACTCCACAGCGCGAATACCTAAAGACGCTGTCTACAAGAACGAATAATATAAGACAAGGCGCCCCCGACACCTTCAAAAGATACGATTCGAACATCAAACGTCAAATACCCGTTAAAGATAATTTGCTAAGAATCACTTCGGACGGTCGAAAAATGGCGCTCGACGTGCGCTTGGTAAATCCTACCGCTCAATATGTCGAAAAGGACAAAATAACGGCTTGCGCCGAGAAGGTGTATGAAATCTTTATTAGCGATCCGTCAATCACGCAATTGATATTCTGCGATATATCCACGCCGAGCGCTTCTTTTAACGTGTACGATGCAATCGCTGATAAGTTGGTCGATATGGGTATAGACAGATACCTTATAGCCTTCATACAAGACGGCGGTACGAGTGCCAATAAAAGACAAACTATAATAGATGCGTTGAACGACGCCAAACTCCGTATACTCATCGGTTCTACCCCCATGTTAGGCACGGGCGTTAATGCACAAAAACATTTATTTGCCGTTCACCATCTCGATGTTCCTTGGAGACCTGCCGACATGATACAGCGCGAAGGCAGGATGATCAGACAAGGCAACGAAAACAATGTAGTTGAGATATACCGCTATGTTACAGCAGGCAGTTTCGATGCATATTCGTGGCAGTTATTGGAGAGCAAACAACGCTTTATCAGTCAATTATTGTCGGGCAGTTTGGATGTCCGCGACGGCGACGAAATTGACAGTTTGGTACTTCAATATGCCGAAATAAAGGCGTTAGCCATAGGCGACCCAAGGATAAAAGAGCGCGTAACGGTATTCAACGAACTGTCAAGGCTCAAACTTTTAAAGGCACATAAAATCACAAGAAAACTCGAAGTTGAAGCAAATCTCGAAGCCTATCAACACGAATTGGCGATGGCGAAGGATCAACACAGACGACTTGAAAAAGATTATAAACTTTACCTCAAAAACAAGGTTGCAAAGTTCCCGTTTAAAGAACTCGGCGAAAAAATCACAGAGGAATGTATGTCGGATAAAATCCGCTCGGAACCTATCGAGGTTGGAGAAATATTCGGTTTCAAGTTAATAGTCAGCGTGGCATGCAGTCCCGAATATCCTATATTCTATCTCATTGGCAATTATGAAAAATCATTCTTGCTTTATAGCGATAAAGGAACAAAGTTATCCCCGTTAGAAGTTGCTAAGCAAATTGACAAATATTTGGACAATTTGCCCGAAACTATCACCAACGTACACAAAAAAATCTTACGTCTTGACCGAAATATCATGCAAGCGCAAGACGAACTAAACGACGGCGAAAATATCGATGATAAGATATTTATCTATACCGAAAAACTAAGAAAAATAGAAGACGATTTAGGAGTTTATGACGATGACTAAAGGCGAAAAAATTGAAAACCCGAATATAAGTACACTATCCGTCAATAGACTGATAGAAACTTTGAGCGATTTGATTGCAAAGGCAGTCGATAACAATATTTCCTTTTGCGACCTGCCCGCAATAATGCTATGGGGTATGCCCGGAGTGGGTAAATCTCAAGCGGTCCGCGCTATCGCTCAAAAGGTTGAAAAATTAACCTCTAAACGCACCCATATAACAGATGTGCGCTTACTTTTATTTAATCCTATCGACCTTAGAGGAATTCCTGTGGCGGATGCAAGTAAGTCGTTTGCTATATGGTTAAAACCCAAGATTTTCGATATGGATCCTTCGCCTTCCGTCATCAATTTCTTATTCCTTGACGAGATTTCCTCTGCACCCCCGTCGGTTCAAGCCGCAGCGTATCAAATTACATTGGATAGAATAATCGGCGAACACAAACTTCCCGATAACTGTTTTGTAATATCCGCCGGCAACAGAGTTACCGATAAGTCGGTTGCCTATAAAATGCCCAAAGCACTTGCCAACCGTCTATGTCACTTCGAAGTAGAAGCCGATTTTGACAGCTGGAAACGTTGGGCTGAGGAAAAACAAATAGATTATAGGATAATTGGTTTTCTCACTAAAAGGCGGGACCTTTTGACAACCTTTAACCCTTCAAACGAAGAGGTCGCCTTTGCTACTCCGCGTTCGTGGGAAATGGTTTCTAACATCATATCTGCGGGCAATTATTCCGACCTTAAAAAATGCTTCCCGATAATATCGGGACTTGTCGGTCAAGGCATTGCATCGGAGTTCATAACTTGGTGCAAGACGAACGCCTTCGTGCCCGATATAATAGAAATCGTTTATGGTGCATGTAAACTTGTACCCAAAACCACAGACGGAGTGCATGCGACCATTCGTTTGATGATGCACTACATCAAATCGCATCCGTCGGATAAACCCGGATTGGAAAACTGCGTTCGCTATGCTCAGCACTTTTCACCCGATATGACCGCATCGTTCTATAAAGAACTCATATCGTACGATAAAGAAGTTTTCCACAACAAAACGGTTGAAAATTGGATCAAAACTCATTCGAAATTGTTTATTTGATAGACTATGGACGAATCTTTACAGCGTGAAAAAATGCTCGAACTTTCGAGGCGAATATCCTCTATCAAGGTAAGAATGCTCGCCGAGCATCCTTTTTTCGGCTTGTTGGTATCGAGACTTAATTTCGCTATCGACCTCGACTGCCCGACGGCTTGCACCGACGGAGATACCGTTTATTTCGGCTTCGATTTTTCGCTATCCATTGACAATGACGAACTGTATTTCGTATTGATGCACGAAATCATGCACATTGTTGCAGGACATTGTTTCAGGGGAGAAAATGCTATACACCGCACCTACAATATTGCCGCGGATATCGTAATCAACAGTATTTTACTCGACGAATTGGGACTGCCTAATATCTCGATATACGGACAAAACATTATGCATACCACGCCCGACGGCAAAGAAGGTCGTTTTTATACCGCCGAAGAAGTCTACATCATGCTTTTAAATAACACCCCATTTGCGGAAGCCGGTATCGGATTGGGATCAGCCGATGACGTCATCGGCAAAACCACCGACAGCAAGAGCAATAATAATAATGATCACGGCAACTCCTATAGTAAAAATAAGTCAAAGAGCGGTAACGGTAATTCAAGAGACGGCGTGTCGGACGACGAAAACGGTGGCGGATTTTTTGACGACCATTCTCGTTGGGGCACCAAGGGCGACTCAAGTTATAACGAGGCGATATGGAGACAGCGTATAGCCGAAATCAGCGAAACACTTAAACGATCGAATCAATATAATTCGGTACCCTCTATGGCGGAAAGACAAATAGAAGAGTTGTTCAACCCGACCATAGATTGGAGAATAGTACTCAACGATTTCGTTCAGCAAGAGATAAACGATTACTCCTTTTCTCCGCCCGATAGACGGTTTTTGGACTCCGATTTTTTACTTCCCGATTATAACGAGACCATCGATAGACTTGAAAACGTCTTTATCGCAGTGGATGCTTCGGGAAGCGTTTATCAAAGAGATTTGACGCGCGCGCTTAGCGAGATTAAAGGCGCCATAGACCAATACGGTGGCAAACTAAAAGGGTGGATATCCTACTTCGACTATGCCGTAAGCGAACCCAAACCCTTCGAAAACTTCGACGATGTGCTCAAAATCGATATCAAAGGCGGTGGCGGGACGAGTTTCAAAAACGTTGTTGCAGTAGCAAACGAAGTTTTCAAAGGGGATCTTGCTTGTATCATCTTTATAACCGACGGATTCGCCGAATGGCCCAATGAAAATTCGACCTTAGACGTACCTGTATTATGGGTATTGAATAACGGTATGGCTAACCCGCCTTGGGGAAAAGTGTGCAGAATGCCAAAGCTTTAATAATCGATTTCTAATCGTTTTTATGTGATAAAAACGCAAAATTACCTTTAATCAACCGCTATTCTCTGTAATAGCGGTTGATTTTATTTATTTTTTGTTATATAATAGTACTACTTTTATTACTTTACTATGCGTCAAGGAGTATATAATGTATTTCGTATCGTTGTCGACTATTGCAAATACGTTTAATACCGCCGAACTTTGGGTGTTTGGTGCGTCTCTTTTTGTTGTCCTTATCGCGATAGGTTTAATAATAGCGATAGGAAGGGCTATTGCCGATGTTAATAGTGAAATTAAGACTTCCAAACAAAAAGAAAATACCTCTAACGATGGTATCGATTCCGAAATTGTTTCGGAAGGTAATACCGATATCGAGCCGATGATCGAAACTTTTACCGAGTCGGAGCAAATCGATACAGAACCAAATAATGATATTATCGAAGAAGAGTTGATGGAAGATGATGACGTTATCGATGACAAAATAATTGAAGAAGACGAAATAATTGAAGACGACGAGATAATAGAAGATATCGATAATGACGAGAGCGTAACAGTCGACGATAATGTTATCGCCGAAGAAACGGTATTTCAGGATAGTATCCCGCCCGAAGAAGAATCAATAGACTTTGACAATATTGAAGAAAAATCTATTAATTTGGATATAAAAGAAAACGAAATTTTAGAGACGCCGACCACAACAATAGACGAACCGACCATTTCTGTAACAGAAAAACAAAACGAACCGAATAACATAGGAATTTCGCTTTTTGAAGAAAAGCACGACGATTATTCCGAGAACATGGATATCTTGGAAAACGTCGACGAACAAACTTTTGACAGTCCGGAGCCGAGTCCGGAGCCGTTTGTATCATGTGAAACATCAACGCTCGATTTTGAGCGTGCGGATAAAAAACTCGACGAGGTACCCTCGTTTTTAGATGTACCGCCACGTGAAAATATTATTCCGAAATTCTCACCGAATGTAAGTAACGACGAGTCAGCACCCGATGCGTTTGATTTAGGTAACAATACCCCCGATTTTTCTTATGCGAATTCAACCTCTGATACCGCTCCCGAAAAATTGGAAAATTACCAAGCCAAAACGGCAACGAACAAGGAAGATAACCAAATCCCCGAGTTTAGTCGTTCCGTCAACGTTTCTTCTTACGACCATCCCGATAAATTCGCTCTCTCGAAAGCCAAAGATATCCCCGTCCCCGAATTCATGGAGTCGGAGTTGTCTCAGAAAAATATTGCACCTTCGAGGTTCGACGGCGGATACCACGAAGAAGCGCCGATAGAACCACCCGAATTTAATTATTCAGCCACCAGCGTCGACGACATTCCTCTTACCTTTGAGGAATTCGAGAGCGAGAATATACCTCAATCTATAGATTCGACTGAACCGATGTTCATAGCACCACTGAAGCCACCGCCCAAAGGACTATATGACGAGATTCCCGATAAAACCAAAAAGCAAGAAGAAGTGGAAGAAAAAATCGAAATAGTAATTCCCGAGGGCTTAACAGAGGAAGAACAAAAACTTATCGATGAACAACAAGCACTTCTCGATGAACTCACCGAAGAAGCAGTAACCGAAGAAAACGAAGAGAATGACACCATAGGAACATGTACCGACACTTCTCGATTTACCGCCTTCGAAAATAAATTATATAATGCGAATAACAGCATCAAGTATTACTACAGCGAACTGAAAAACACCTTGATGTCGTATAAAGGAATCAAGTCCAAGTTAACCAATGTCGGTGATTCTTTCAAAATAGGCAACACCATTATTGCTCGAATCACCCTTAATGGCAACAAACTTAGGCTTCACCTATCCCTCGATCCGAGAGATTACAATCCAAGTATTTATAATCACACTTCATTCGAGGGTGTCAAGGCATATAAGGATATTCCGTTAGCGCTCGAGATAACCAAGCGTGCCGATCTATCGACCGCCACAAAACTCATACAGGACGCAATGGGAAGTAAATTCGTTTTATTTATCGACCAGAAAAGAGAATATGTCGATTATCAAGCATATTATACCGAAAAGAAGACTAAAAGGAGAACATGATGGAAGTGAAAGTATGTGTATTAGCAAGCGGAAGCAAAGGTAATTGCACCTACGTTTCCGACGGAGAAACAGCCATTTTGATAGATATGGGCATCAGTTGCAAAAAGGTTGAAACTCTGCTTGCCGAAAAGGGAATCGAATTATCTTCAATCAAGGCAGTCCTCGTAACACACGAGCACACCGATCACATTATGGGCTTAAGAACGCTCGAAATGAAATACGGAATACCCATATATACCAATCAAAAAACCGCTATGAGTATAGATATCCGCATGCATATCAATACCGCTAAATGGTGTAGAAACGATTATGATTCCGGCTTTAAAATCGAAACTATCGACGTAATGCCATTTAGAACCTCTCATGATGCCGTGAGTTCGGTAGGCTACAGTTTAACTTTGGGCGACAGAAAGGTTTCATATATTACAGACTTAGGCTATATAACTCAAGGTGTATTCAATGCGGTCAAAGGCTCGGATATAGTTATTTTGGAAGCGAACCACGATCTCAAAATGTTGGCTAACGGCAGATATCCTCTCGAGTTACAAGCACGTATCAAGAGCAATACCGGACACCTTTCCAACGTACAATCGGCAGAGATTGCCGTAGAGTTGGCAAAATCGGGTACAAAATGCATCATTCTTGCCCACTTATCGGAAGAAAACAACACCCCCGAACTCGCTTGGGGCGTTTGCTACGATAGACTTGTCCAAAACGGATTCACCCCGGGACAAGGCTTTTACCTATTAGTCGCATCTCAAAACAACCCGACACCCTTAGTAAGCTTATGATAGATGACAATAAGAAAAATCAATATAAGGGCGTAATGCCTGCCGACGGAAGTTTTGCGTTTATTTGCGCTATCCTCGGCTCGCTGTTTATCAGCGTCATTTTGGTGCTCTTTATTCAAAATGAGAACGCCCTCAATTGGGTATATTCCTTTGTATCCCAAACGTTTTTCATGGCAACGGCTTATTTCTATACATACAAGGCTTGTAGAAGAGATTGCCCCGACTTAGGAAACTACAGACTGAACTCATTTCACGCTTTAGGATATACCAAAAAGCCCAAAGCGGTACTCGTAATACTCTCAATTCTCTTATCGGTATTTTCCATAGTTGCATTTCTCCCCATATCGGAAGGAGTAGCGTATCTTTTTTATCAGTGGGGATATGAGCAGACCCCGGGATATGCCGATTATACGAGTTCGGTTTGGGTATACCTATTGGGAATACTTGGATTGTGCATCTTTCCCGCATTAGGTGAGGAAAGCGTATTTAGAGGCACCCTTATGCGCGGATTAAGGTCGAAGGGAACAATATACGCTATAACAATGAGCGCATTAATGTTTGCTTTAATGCATGGTTCACCCGTGCAGTTTATCCATCAGTTTTTGATAGGCATAATAATGGCATTCTTGGTCATATTGACAGACTCCATATGGTATAGCGTTATATTCCATTTTACCAATAATTTCATTGTCGTAACCTTCGAATTTGCCTTAACGCAGGCGGGCATGGCAAACCTTGACGTATCGTGGTGGATACTTCTCGTATTTTTCGTTGTCGGTATCATCGGGCTATACTGCGGAATAAACTTATTTGTAATCAACCATGTCAAGGGCACCGATTATGAAGAAAGACGCGACCGACTAATAAGCGAAAAAGGCAAGGTTAAGGGCACAATACAAGCGCTATTCGATACTTCCGACTATAAATATTGTCGTTACGACAAAAGGGACCGCGCCCCTGTTTTGGTGGCACTACTCATAGTATTGGCAATTTGGATACTAAATACAGTATTAGGTTGGGTACAATCATGATGAATAAAATCAATTTTTCGAGAAGAACTAAACTTACTATAGCATACGGTGCTTCGATGCTCGGGCTATCGTTGTTGAACATCTTTTTCAACGTATTGCCTCTCGGGCTTTCCGATAACACGCTAAACACCGTTTTTTCCATTCTTTCGCAAATCCTCTGTATGGGTATCATTCCCTTCGTGCTCGCTGTTTTATTAACCAAGGAAAAGGACGAACATATACCCGATGCAACCAAGCGATTGATGGCGGATTTCGGTTATAATAACGGAATTAAACCGATACAATGGCTTATATTGATACCTATGGCGGTAAGCTTCTATCTATTGACACGATTGATGAGCACCATTACGGTATTCTTCTTGCTCATTTGTAATTTTACAATACCCATATCGTCGGCAACGATATATCAAGGCCCCGTCGATCTTATCAAATGGATAGCATTAACCGCACTTCTGCCTGCAATATTCGAAGAATTTTCTCACAGAGGTCTCGCCATGAACGCTATGAAAGATAGGGGCAACGAAGCTACACAGGTATTTTTGTCGGCGCTATTATTTGCCTTGATGCATACCAATGCTCTACAATGTTTCTACGCCTTCGTGGGCGGTTGTATATTCGGCTATATCGCTATGCGGTCACGTAGCATTTATCCGTCAATGGTGCTTCACTTCGCAAACAATGCTTTTGCGTGCATTGAGGAATACTCCTCTCAATATCCCGACAGCGCCTTCGGTTTTATAGAAACCATAAACGATTTTTGGTCCAAAAACGTGCTTACTTCCTATTTGTTTATAGGTGTATTGATAGTTAATGCCGTGCTGTTTGTATATTTATTCACATTGTTTATCAAAACCGGCGAACAAAGAGAAGCCGTTACAAGCGTCACATTCAGCAACTATAAAGAAATGGTTCAAAAACGCAAATATCAACAGAAAAACCTTACAATTCCCGAAGCGATGTACGAACCGCCTAAACATAAGCCGAAATACGAACTCGATATCGACGTCTTTAGGCCCGATGGTAAGTCGATGCTCGTGGATAACTTCGTATTGTACGGAATTATTACAATGTGCGGATTGATGACGCTGTTCACCTTCGTCTGGGGTATTCTACGATGAAGATAAACATAGTTGCAGTAGGCAATTTAAAAGATCAATACTGGAAAGACGCATCTAATGAGTATCTCAAGCGACTCAAACGTTTTGCAGAAGTTAATGTGTACGAGGTTGCCGAAGAAACCGTTCAAGAAAATCCGTCCGCTATAGAGTCGGCTAAGTCAAAGGAAGGCAAGCGCATTCTTCAAGCAGTCAAAGGAAAAGTCTATTTACTCGCGCTTGACGGAACTCAGGTATCGAGTGAAGACTTGGCGGGAATGGTAAAAGACGACATCGACCGCGGTCAAGTCATCACCTTCGTTATAGGCGGGTCTTACGGCACATCTAAGGAAGTTTACGATTCGGCTCAACGCAAAATTGCGTTCGGTAGAATAACATTTCCTCATAGGCTTATGCGCGTAGTTTTGCTCGAACAGCTTTATCGTGCATTTACCATTATCAATAAAGTAAATTACCACAAGTAGACACCCGAAACAAGTAAAAACCGTATACTTAGGTATGTACGGATATGAAGAATTAACTAACGATATTTCCAAAATTGCCACCGTTATCGGTAAATCTGTTCTCGGACGAAATATTTATGCTATTCACGAGGGTAAAGGCGGAATACTTATACAAGGCGCGATTCACGCACGCGAACACATTACCGCATATATCACCGCTCAAATGGCGCTGTATAATGAGCGATACCGCTTACTTCATAATGTTTGTTTTGTACCGATGGTCAACCCGGACGGCGTGGAATTATGTGTCAAGGGGCTTAACAGCGTTCCTCCCCCATATCAAGCCGAGTTACTTAAAATAAACGGCTACTCCCATGATTTTTCTCTGTGGAAGTCAAATGCTCGAGGAGTGGATTTAAATTTGAATTTTAATGCTGATTGGGGTAAAGGTAAGGGCAATTTGACCTATCCTGCTCCATTTGGCTATATAGGTAAATATCCCGAAAGCGAACCCGAATCGATAGCCCTTCTCGAGTTACTCAAAGACGGATTTTCGCTTACGCTGAGTTTTCACGCAAAGGGCGAAGAACTCTATTACGGCTACGGTGATTACGATCCTTATCCTTCGCTTACATCAAGTATTTCCGAAGTGCTCGGCTACCCCGCCAAGAAAACAATAGGAAGTACCGGCGGATTTAAGGATAGGTGCGTGCTTATCGATAGAATACCGTCGTATACCGTGGAGTTTGGAGACGACTCTAAGACATATATCGAACTATACGAAGACAAAGACAGATTAGTCGAACTGTCCGTTAAACTAATGGAGTTATTAGGCCGTTATGACCGATGAATTGATTGAACATTACATGCGAATAGCACTCGACGAAGCGAAAGATGCATCCGATGCGGACGAAGTACCCGTAGGGGCGCTAATCGTTCGTAACGGCGAAATAATCGCTCGCGCTAACAACCACAAGGAGCGAAAAGGATGTGCCGTCAGACACGCCGAAATCGAGGCAATAGAAGAGGCTACTCGCGTGGTCGGCAATTGGTATCTCGACGATTGCGAAATAGTGGTCACATTGGAACCGTGCGTGATGTGTGCAGGCGCCATAATGCTTACCAGGCTAAAAGCCGTCTACTTCGGTGCGTATGATCCCAAGTCGGGCGGATTCGGGAGTTTGTATGACCTTGCCGAAGATAAAAAACTCAATCATCGTTTGACGGTTAAGGGCGGATATTTGCAACAAGAATGCGGAGATATACTCAGCAACTTTTTTAAAAACAAGAGAATTAAGAAGAAATAAACATCCTTGAAGCGCATAAAGTAAAGTATGCGATTCAAGATTATTAACAATATATCGGGCGAGGACGTTATCCTCGCGGGAAGATCGGCTTCCATTTGGACCGAGAACGTTCTAAACAAGCTAAACAAAGGAAGCGATTTTATACTTTATGTAGACCGCTATGCACCATTGATTACTAAGTATGCCTTACTCAAAACAGCGACATATCTTAGTCAAAACCGATTACATAAAGCGATTTTCGGATTCGGTAGCCTTATTTATCCTAAGGGTAACGGAACCGTTTATAGTAAAGCTATAGAAACAATCGGCTTAACCGATAAAAACTTGCGAAATATAGAACAAATACTATACCGAAGAATTGCGAGTTATCATCACCACAGAGGTGTGGGAGTAGTCGATTGCAACACCGTTTTTATCGATTACGGTGTTCACCTTGCCACGAGCGTTCGAGTGTTTCCCTTCAATATAATAAAGGGCGATACGTGTATCGGTGAGAATACAATTCTTTATCCCTCGAACATGATTGAAAACAGTTCAATAGGCGCGGGATGCAGTATAAAATCAAGCTATATTACCGATAGTAGCATAGGAGACAACACTTCGATAGGGCCCTTTGCCTACCTTCGCCAAAATGCCTCTGTCGGCTCAAACGTGCGCATCGGCGACTTCGTGGAAATCAAAAATTCCACACTTTCGGATGGTGTTAAAACGGCACACCTTGCCTATATCGGCGATGCTACCGTTGGTAAATGTGTCAATGTGGGGTGCGGTACAGTCTTTGCAAACTACGACGGCGTCAACAAGCACAAAACTGTGGTCGGAGACGGCGTATTTATCGGTTGTAATGCCAATTTGATAGCACCATTGACCATAGGCGACAACGCATTCATTGCAGGCGGTAGCACTATAACCGACGACATTCCCGATAACGCCTTTGCGATTGCGCGCGAAAAACAAACAAATAAACGACGAAAATAGTAAGACCTAACGGTCTAAAGGAGATACAATGCTTATAATTGTGGGACTTGGTAATCCCGGAACAACCTATAAAAACACCGTTCACAACATGGGATTCGACTGCGTGGACAACCTTGCCGATACACTCGGAGTTTCTTTCAAAAAGAAGGATTGTCAAGCCAAAATCGCAGAAGTTTTTATCAAAGGTGAAAAAATAATATTGGCTAAACCTCAGACATATATGAATAATTCGGGCGTAAGCGTCAAACAATTGATGGGTAAGTACGGCGCTAAACCCGAGGACGTCATTGTAATATTTGACGATGTGGCGCTCGGAGAGGGCGCATTAAGAATAAGGGGGAACGGTTCGGGAGGATCGCATAACGGTATGAAGTCGGTAGTATCCCTTTGTGGGGAAAACGTAGCAAGATTACGTATAGGTGTCGGTGCTCCCCCCGAAAATGTTCCGTTGATGAACTATGTATTATGCAAACTTTCGGGCGACAAAAAGAAAAATCTCGCCATTGCAACCAAGCGCGGTGCAGAAGCGCTCGAAGAGTATATCGCGACTCGCAGTATAGACGCCGTAGGTAATAAATTTAACGGAACAAAATGACGGATATAATAAATTTACCTAATCTTCATAATCTTTATCGAGATGTTCAAGATTCGTGTACCGTTCTCGATAAAACGGTGGTCAGCAAGATCGCCTTTGGACATAAATTACATTTATGTTCTTTTTTGTCTAAAAAAATGCTATACATTACCCTCGAAGACCATATCCAACAAATATCGAGGGAATTGTCTCAATTAGGGCTCAATGCCATTACTCTTCAACCGGTGTATGACGTAATTCTTCATCGTCGTACAACAAATCTAACGGCTGTAGGTAACAGAATTAAGACTCTAAAAGATATTTCGGACGGCAATTTCGATGTTTTGCTCGCTACGCCAAGAGTACTTTTACAATACTTACCAAATAAGGAAATTTTCGATAAATCGTTTTTTACAATCAACACGGGCGATGAATACGAATTAGATGAAATAATCGATAAACTATCCGATATGGGATACAAAAGACAGCCCGTAGCCGACGAAAAAGGCGCCTTTTCCTCTAAGGGTGACGTTCTTGACATATATCCGACAGATGCCGATATGCCTACGAGAATACTCTTCGATTTCGATACCGTGGTATCCATCAAAAGTTTTAATCCCGATACAATGCAAGGCACCGCTAAACTCGACGGAATAACGGTATTACCTGCGACGGACATGCTTTACGATGCTACCCCCGAGCAAATTATGCATGCAATACAATCGTCGAGAAGACTTCAAAACGCAAAGGCAAGCGCAAGAACGGGAGAAATCCTTGCAGATATCGAAATAAAACTGCATTCCAATAGATTCGATCCTTCGCTTAACTGGATCATTCCTTTTATTGCGGACAAACTTTCCACCGTCTTTGACTATCTTCCCGAGGATATATTGATAGTTTTAGACGAACCGAGCGATATATTCGATTATCTTAACCTCACGGCACATATGCACAAAGAAAGAGTCATAGCACTCACTAAGGATGGCGACGCCCTATCCGTGCATGCCGATTCTATCGTCGGAGTCGATAAGGTAAGTGCATATCTTAATAAATTCCACCAACTCGGATTCAGTACGCCGACACCTTTCGGCGTATCCGATATCAATAAAGGATGTTTCCTTGTCAATTCTACAGCGGTACCCGACTTCTTTAAAGACAGCGCTTTAATGGTCAAGGACGTTTTCGAATACACTTCACGAGGTTGGTCTGTCAAAATTTTCTGCGGGAGTCAAAGCAACATTGACGTAATGAAAAGTTTTCTTGGCGATCTGCCTGTCGTTTATTCAGATGAACCGCTCGACAGAGGCTTCATATATCCCCCTGCAAAGGTTGCGGTATTGGGAATGCAAGATCTATGCTTGATAAGTTTTACCGCCACCAAAACTCAAATTAAACGCCGTACCGTAGCACCAAAGGTGGGCGACTATGTAGTTCACGAAGAGTACGGTGTGGGTAAATGTTTGGGCATCCAACACCAAAAAACCTATGTGGGCGAAAAAGATTATCTCGTACTCGAATACGCTAAAGGCTCAAAAGTATTCGTACCCGTACAACAAATGGATATTCTCGAGTTATACGCCGGCGGCGAAACTGCACCCAAGTTATCGGACATAGATAAGGGTGATTTCGAAAAGCAAAAGGCAAAAGCAAGGGCAAGCATCAAAAAACTTGCTTTCGACCTTTTGGAGTTATACGCCAAGCGCGAACAATCGAAGGGATACAAATATCCGTTAGACGGTACACTAATGAAGGAGTTCGAATCATCCTTCGAGTTCGAAGAAACGCCCGATCAAGTCAAAGCCATTCGCGATATCAAGCGAGATATGGAAGATGGTAAAATCATGGATAGACTTATTTGCGGAGACGTGGGTTTCGGTAAAACCGAAGTTGCTTTGCGTGCCATATTCAAAACAGTATGCGAAAACAAACAAGTTGCTGTATTGGCGCCTACCACGATATTGACCGAACAACACTTTATGACCATGGCGGAAAGACTTCAACCCTTCGGCATAAGAACGGCTTGTTTGAGTCGATTTCGCACAGTCTCGCAGGTCAAAGAAATTCTCTCGGGATTGGCTAACGGCACGATAAACGTAGTAATCGGAACACACAGATTATTATCTAAAGATGTGTCTTTTTACGACTTGGGCTTGCTTGTACTTGACGAAGAACAACGTTTCGGCGTAGAAGATAAAGAAAAAATCAAGACTTTTAGAAATAACGTCAACGTGCTGACATTATCTGCCACCCCTATACCGCGAACTTTGCATATGGCGCTGTCGGGAATTCGCGACGTAAGTCTTCTCGACACTCCGCCCAAGGGCAGAAAACCCGTAGAAACGGTGGTTGCCGAATATACCGATGCTATATTAGTCGACGCGGTGAACAGCGAGATTAATCGTGGCGGTCAAGTTTTCATCCTATATAACAGCATAGAAAGAATATATTCGTTTTACAGCAAAATTCAACGTTTATTACCCGATGCACGCATCGTTTTAGGACACGGACAAATGCCGTCAAAAGAGCTCGAAGCGACCATATATAAGTTCTATACCAAAGAAGCGGATATACTTCTTTCGACCACAATAATCGAAAACGGTATCGATATTCCCAATGCAAATACGCTATTTGTTATCGAAGCAAACAGATTAGGATTATCTCAAATGTATCAATTAAAAGGAAGAGTCGGTAGAAGTGCCCGCAGTGCGACCGCCTATTTTACCTATCCCGAAGGGTACGTACCTACGGGAGACGTTGAAAAGCGTTTCAATGCCTTGATGGAGAACACCGACCTCGGTAGCGGATATAACCTTGCTCTAAGGGATCTCGAAATAAGAGGAGCAGGAAGCGTGCTCGGTAGAGAACAGCACGGTCATGTCGAAAAAATCGGTTATGATATGTATTGTCGATTGCTCAGAGAAACTATCATGTTACTTAAAGGCGATATATCGGGGATATCCACTCTGTGCGAAGTCAGCGCCTCGGTCGATGCATATTTGCCAGAAAGCCTTATTGCCGGCGAGCGCGAAAGATTGAAAATTTACAAGCGAATCGCCGAATTCGAGTCGCCGAAAGATAGAGATGACTTCGAAAAAGACTTCAAAGAGTTGTACGGCGAGTTGCCCGAGAGCGTCAAAAACCTCGGAAGGGTATCACTCATCAGAGTGCTTGCCTCACGATGCGGAGTGGAAAAGGCGGAAATCGATGCCAAATATTTGAGGCTGAAGTTTGTTTCTCCGGACTACCTCGCAAGCGTTGCTTTTAACCAAGCGCTCAAAACGGTACAAAAGCCCGTCTATCCCGTTGTAACCACAAAACAAGTCGAATTTTTACTTTTTAGAGGCTCACTTGCCGATAAAATGGAATTTTTGATAAAATTTTTAAGTTATGCTAACGGAAATTACAATTTATTTTAATAAAAATAATTGCTATATTTAAACATTTTATGTATAATATACAAGTGACTATGCAACTTTATGCCGAGGCATATCTTTAAGTTGCTATCAAATAAGGAGAAACATAATGAAATTCAGATTAAAATTGATTGTTTTAGTCGTTCTACTTGCATTGGTTCTGTCGTTCGTTCTTTGTGCATGCGATTCCGACATGGGCTTACTTAAGAGAAATGACGAAAGATACTCAAAACAAATTACCGCTACCGCTACTTACGGTGGCAGAGTTTCTGTTGTAGACGTAAACGAATTGTACACATCTTTCTATAGATACTATTCATATATCTATCAATACTATTCATACGGCTATATCAGCGCAGAGCAATTCCAACAATATATGAGCAATTTGGACCAAACCTTCGCAGACAGTAACGAATCTTTGGCTAAAAACGCCCTCTATGTATTGAGAAATATCGATGAGCTTTATAAACTCGGACTTAATATGACCGATAAAGCCGATAAAGTTCAAAATATGATCGCAAACAGCACCGTTAACAAAGAATACGATTTCAGTAAAGTCGATCAATTAGAACAATATTATGTAGATAGATGTAACGAAATCCAATCCATTTTGGAAGTTGTTTGCGCCGACTATTCTTACATCAATAATGCAATTCATACCGCTAACGAACAAATGGAAAGTCTCTTCGACGATTATGTAGAAGAGGTTCGTGAAGAGTTCGACGCATTGATCGAAGATAACGACGAGACTCCCGACGGTTTCTATGATATCGTTATCGTTTCCAATCCTAACCGTTTGATTTACGAGGTCGATTCCGACGCTACCATCAATCTTGCAGGTATGAAGGTTGTTGCTAAGTACTCTAATAGCGAAGATGTCGTTATTCCTAATAGATTTTTAACAGTTACCGGTTTTAGCGCTTCCAGTGCTGCCGAAGATCAGGAAATCACCGTTACCTATGGCGATTACAGTAAAACCTTCACCGTAGATATCGTTACCGCTTTGACCGATAGATCGGAACCCGTTGAGGAAACCGAAGAGCACGACCACGATCAAGAAATCGCCGATGCAACCAATAACAATACCGAAATCCTTGCTAAGTTCGTTTTCGAAATCAACGAAGCAGACTACATCAAGGAAGGAATGTCCGATGAGGAATATAAGGAGGCTACTCGCGAACTCAAGATTGCTCGTACCGCAATGAAGAGAACAATCGACCAACTAGAGAAAAATTATAGAACTTATGATTATTATCTCTATGTTGCATATGGCGACCAAGTCAATTCTGCTTATACCCAAAAGATTACATCTAACATTAAGGTAACATACCAAGAAATTCTGGATAAATATAACGAATTGGTAGAAAAAGCATTGAGTTCTTATAAGACCGAAGACTACGACAAGGACACCATCGAAGACTCTCCGTTTGAAACAATTGTTCATAAAGATTATTCAAGCGAGTCCTTCGGTTACTATTATGTATCACACGTATTATTCCAATTCGATGACGATACTCAAAAGAAGATCGACGACTTTGAGGCTGAAAAGGTTGCCAACGAAGACGTTATCAATGCTTTTGCAGAAAGTTTAATTAATGAAATAACCGTTTGGGAAAGTAATCGCGAATATGATGCAGATGCAACTTGTGAGGAAGAGGAGTGCACTTGTCCTCGTTGTTCCAATTACAACGGCGAATCTATTGCATTCGACACTCTCAAGAAATGGTTCGGGCTCGATTCTTCTGTAGAAAACGATCCTTGCGTCAGCTTCGACGAAAATGGTAATAGAACGGTTAACTGTACCTGTGAATCTTGTCCTACCAAAAAGTATTTAGGCATCGTTAACGCTATGAACGTTGTAAACGCTCTTAGCGAAGAACTCAAAGCTTGCGGTGGCGACTTAGATAAACAAAACGAGGTTATGTATAACTATATCTATAGATATAATATGGACCCCGGCATGTTCACCAACATCGAAAATGATCTCGATTACTTGATGACTCCTGCCGATATCGATTCCGGTATGGTTGCTGCCTATGAAGCAAAGTGCGAAGAACTCGCGGCTCAAGGCGTTGGCTCCTATGACTGGGTTGTATCTCCCGATTACGGCGTATTCTTCATTATGGTAACCGGTAAGGTTGCAGACGTTAACGAAGAGAACGTTTCCAAAATCGAAGGTACCGAATATGTAAAACTTGGTTTGAACTATGTTACCAATAAGAAAGCTGAATTAGAAGAAGGCGAGAATCCTGTTGTTTCCGACGGTACTAACGAAATCACCTTCGAAGCCGGTAGCATCGGTTACTACATTTGGCAAGACCTCTACAGTGAGGCTCAATCTATCGAATTAGCAAAAGCAAAGAAGGCCTTTGAGGGTGCTATCGATGAAGACTCCTTAGAGTATTTCCCCAACACCTATAAGGATCTCATTAAAAACATCGAAAACGGTAACGCATAATATTCGTTAACCGTCATAATACAAAAAGGTATTCGCTCCTTCGAATACCTTTTTTGTAGAAAAAGTGCCACGGCTCTTTATCCCGTGACACTTTTTTATTTGTAGTTTTTTATTGTGAAATTTTTTTGAGGAAGGATTGAAGTCTTTCGCTTTGGGGATGCTCGAAAATCTCGGTAGGAGTGCCTTCTTCGGCGATTCCGCCCTCTGCCATAAACCAAATTCGAGTACCTATTTCACGAGCAAATTCCATTTCGTGAGTAACTAAAAGAATGGTCATTCCCTCGAGCGCTACTTCCTTGATTAGTGATAGAACTTCGGATACCATCTCGGGATCGAGTGCGGAGGTCGGTTCGTCAAATAATAATACTTTCGGATTCATTGCAAGCGCACGAACGATTGCAACCCTTTGTTTTTGCCCACCCGATAATGTCGAAGGATATGCATTTGCTTTGTCGGCCAAACCTATTCTCGTTAGCAATGCTATCGCTTTTTCTTTTTCTTCTTGCTTGATTTTATTAACGGTAAGCCCGTCGGTATCTACTACTTCAATCGGTTGTTTAAGGGTAGTATGCTTAATCTCTTGAGTCAGTTTTTCCTTTTTGCCTACAAGTTTAAATCTCTCGGCAGTAAGGTCGGGATCGTACGTAGTAAAGTATTTACCGGCTTTTTCGACAACGGTTTTTGTCTTTTCCCATTCTTTTTCCAACGGTTCGAGTTTTTGATCGATCAAGGCAATTTTCTTGTAACACTTGTCGATTTTCTCATTGATGCGTTTGGTTCTATAATCCTCGGTAATCTCGAGTACCTTATTGTATATAGGAGCATACAACTTTTGTCTTTTTAAACGATACAACCGCTTTTTACGGATATGTACGGGAGCAAGAATGATATTCTTCAGTATAGTCAAATTATTGAAAAGATTGAATTGTTGAAAAACCATGCCCATTTTTTGGCGATGCACATTGATATCGATCTTCATATCCGCGATATCCACACCGTCAAAAACAATGCTACCGCTTGTACAGTCTTCGAGACAATTTAAGCACCTAAGGAACGTCGATTTACCACCGCCGGACGGTCCGATTATGACTATACGCTCTCCTTGATGTACGTTAGCCGATACGTTGTCGAGAACCAAAAGATCGCCAAACTTCTTGGTCAAATTCTTGACTTCTATGAGCAAATCCCCTTTGTTGTGAGATTCGCTATTATTTATTATATCCATATTCTCATTCATACTAATTCTTCTTGTCGCTCTTTGCAAAAGCCTTTTCGATCATCTTAACTATAATACTAATTATAAATACAAGACCAATGTATATTAATGCCATTACCAGATAAGGAATCATAAATTCGTAATTCTTACCACCTATCTGAGTGAACGCCGCATATAAATCAACCACGCTGATAAAACTCAATACCGATGTTTCCTTAATAAGCGTGATAAACTCGTTGCCGAGAGTCGGAATTATATTTTTGAACGCTTGAGGTATTACTATCTTAATCATACTTACGGGATAACTCAATCCTAACGAACGACCAGCTTCGAGTTGACCTTTATCAACCGAATTCAAACCGCCCCGCATTATTTCCGATACATACGCACCGCTATTAAGCCCGAATACCGCTATTCCTACAACGACCGCATCGACTCCGCGAACTCCCAATGCCGGCAAAAGAACGTAATACGCTATAAGCAACTGCACGACTATAGGCGTACCGCGGAAAAAAGTAACATAGACTGCCGAAATTTTATCCAGCAGTCTCATTACAAATTTATATTTCGGTGCAACGCGAATCATTCCGATCAATGCACCTATTATTATACCGATCAACAATCCGAATACGGCTATTTTTACCGTAGCCAACAGTCCGTCGGTTATCATATCACGGAATCGACTTTCCTTGAGCGTTTCAACGAAAGTGTTCCATTTTGCAGACCAATCCATACTCTACTATTTTATTTATTTGTGCTGTTCACCATTGCTTGAGCGGGTGCCTCGTCTACTACCACGCCGTAAATATTGCCGTTACTTAAATCCATAATTGCATTTTGTGCGGAAGCATAACCTTTTGCCTTGATATTAGCAAATCCGTCATATCCCCAATCCGCATCGCCTGCTACATACCAGTTGCCTGTAGTACCTGTTTGATATCCTATGGTCTTTCCGCTTAGCGCCTTCAAAACGTTTTCTACGTCTTCAACCGTCTTACAATCGTCGAAATCGGTGTTATCGCTCGCCACAATAAGTTTTTGAGATGCGTTGAAATATGTATCGGTAAAATCGTAAAGTTTTTGTCTCTCCTCATTTACCGTAATTCCTGCCATACCTATATCGGCATAACCCGAATCGACTTGCGCAAAGATGGCATCGAATCCGATATTCTTAACTACAAGGTTCAAACCCTTAGAGTCGGCATAACCCTTTGCAATTTCGATATCGATTCCGTAAACTTTTCCGTCATCGCCGATAAATTCGAAGGGTTCGAAGGGGCAGTTGGTTGCAACTACGAATGTGCCGTTTGCCTTAGACGTTGTGTCGTTGTCATTGACTGTATTAACGATAACGCCTACCTTTTCGCCCTGATTTTCAAAGTATTTAGCAACGATGGCATCGAATTCGCCGTTTGCTTTGATTTCGCTCAAATAAGCATTGAAGTTGTTAACCAAATCACTGTTGCCCTTCTTAATGACGAAAGCGTACTGCTCGTCGGTAAGTTTGATATCTATAATTTTGACACCCGTATTGACAGGTCCGCAACCGATCATAACGAATGCGATAACCGCCATCATTATAATCGATAGAATGATTGAATATGCTTTTTTCATAATTAAATCCGCCTTTTGTAAATTTGCTCGATAATTATAATCCAATAGCCTATAATTGTCTAACGATTTTTGCATATTTTACGCATATTTTTTCAATTTTTTGTATATTCTATCAATTTTTATTCATATTTAGTATAAATGTACGCATAATTATTCATTATTCATTAATTGAGATTTTTATATATTTTTGACAATATCATTTGCGATGACAAGCAACTTGTGATATAATTATTTAGCGTTTAACCCGAAAACGCATTCTGTGCGGATTACACTTCACACTTCCGCATAAATATTATAAGGATAATTATAATAATGGATTTTATTCGTAAACTACCTATACCTCAGGACATAAAAAAAGAATATCCGCTAAGTGCAGATATGGCGCAAAAACGACTTGTTTATATTGACGAGTTGAAAAACATTCTCTCGGGCAATGAAAATAAGTTTATCCTCGTAATTGGTCCTTGTTCGGCTGATTCCGAAGACTCTGTGCTCGAATATCTTACAAGACTTCGCACCCTTCAAGAAAAGGTCAAAGATACCATCTTTATATTGCCGAGAGTCTATACTAATAAACCGCGTACAACCGGTGATGGTTATAAAGGAATGCTTCACCAACCCGATCCCAACAAAGCCCCCGATATGCTTAAGGGTGTAATAGCGATTCGTAAACTTCACATGCGCGTAATTAACGAAACCGAGTTCTTTGCGTCCGACGAAATGCTTTATCCCGAAAATCATAGATATTTATCCGATTTATTGGCTTATGTGGCGGTTGGTGCAAGAAGCGTCGAAAATCAACAACACCGACTTGTAGCATCCGGTCTATTAGAGCCTGTTGGCCTCAAAAACCCCACGGGGGGCGACTTACACGTGCTAATGAATTCGGTTACCGCCTCACAACATCCGCACACCTTTTTATATCGTGGCTGGGAGGTTAAGAGCGAAGGCAACCCATACGCTCACACCATTTTAAGGGGATATATGAACAAGCACGGACAATCGATGCCCAATTATCATTACGAAGATCTCAACTACTTGAATGAATTATATCACCAAAGCAACCTATCCAACCCTGCTGTGATAATAGATGCGAACCACTGCAACTCCAATAAGAATTATCTCGAACAAATTAGGATATCAAAAGAGGTTTTACACAGTTGCGAATTATCTAAGGATATATTTAAGCTCGTCAAAGGATTGATGATAGAAAGCTACTTAGTTGACGGTAAACAAAACATAGGAGCCGATAGAGTATACGGGCAGTCGATAACAGATCCCTGTTTAGGTTGGGAAAAGACGGAGAAACTTGTACTCGAAATAGCGGACGAATATTCGAAAATTAATTAGTAAAAAAACAGCCAAAACCTAACAAAACACGGTTTCGGGCTGTTTTTTTATAAAACGTTGACCGTTTTTTATAACCATTAGTCGTTTTTAACATGTACATCGATCTGCTCGTAAGGTATGGTTATTCCTTGCTCGTCAAAAGCAACCTTTACACGCTCGAGCATGTCGAACTTTACAGTCCAATAGTCACCGTTGTTACACCAAAACTTCGCACCGATACTTAGACGACTTGCAGAGTGCTCCGAAACCCTCGCCGAAGGAGTCGGATCACTAAGAATCAATTCATGTTTTGACGCTATATCAAGAATTATAGACTTCGCCCTCTCAAAATCGTCGGCATACGCTATCGAATAGGTTATATCGACTCTACGCGTAGGTTTTTCGGAATAGTTTACAATCTCTTTAGTAGACAAATTTCCGTTAGGTAGATAAACTACTTTATTATCCGATGTGCGCAATTTTGTATTGCATATAAGTATTTCTTCCACCGTTCCTTCATATCCGCATGCTGCTATATAATCGTCGACCTTAAACGGACGAGTTATTAATAATAATACGCCACCTGCAAGATTGGATAATGTGCCGTTGACAGCTAAGCCCACGCCTACGCCCAACGATGCGATTAAAGCGGTTATACTGCTTGTATCGATGCCTAAATAGCCGATTAAAGCCACAATTATCAATGTTTTGAGGCCAATCTTGGTCACATAACTCAATGTCCTATAGATAGTCTTATCTACCTTTTTAGATTCCTCGAGTTTTTTTCCCTTCTTTGCAATCAATCTCGATAGCCAATTGATAATCCAAAAAGAAATTACCAATATCACTATCGATATCAACACCTTAATCCCCGTGTTAGTAAGCCACTCTTGCACGGTTTTCCATATCTCTTGCCAATCCATAAATTCACCTTTTTAAGTAGTTTCGGATAATATCCGTAAGAATATTATAGCCTCACCACAATCGGTTGTCAACAGGAAGGCAAGAAAGAAGCTGACTATCTTATGCTATATTTTCAAAAATCACCCAATATCCTTCATAAAAACTTGCAGTAGAGTCAAACGGCTCGTCTCCCTTTTTCGCATAGCATATATGAGTTATTTCGGTAGAGTCATAGAGCAAGCCTAAGGATGGCTCCGAATCGTCTCCGTTTATCCATTTAGACCCCGGAAAAACGTTTTCTAACACATCGTTGTGCGGATACACCTCGTATTTCTGCTCTATTTCCATAGCCAATGATCTAAAATCATTATCCTCACTCGTCTTTTCGTCGGGAAGAATGTCTAAAATGTTAAAATCCTCACCTATATCGCGGTCATCCGCCATCACGCTTTCGTCATTTTTTAAAGAGACAACCGTCTCCTCATCGTTATCGCCGTCCGCAATATGCTCATATTCGCTAACCGTCTCCCTACTTTCAAAAACAGCCTCCGTCTCCAATTGTTCGGTTTCGACGGTCTCTTGTTCAGCATCGTTATCCAAGGTTTTCGCTTTATCGGCATCATCGTGAGCATCTACTTTAATTATGCTGTATTTTTGAGATAATTCTATCAGATCCATCGGTACATACAGAGTAGGCGAAGTCATACACAAGATTTTGCCGTTATAGCACACCGCCGCGGACACGCCGTCAATTTCAAAAGGCGGTAAGCGTCTTTTTAAATATCTCCCGTTGAACGATTCTACATGAACAAATACGCCCGATTTGAGAATAAACGTATAACTCTCGCCATATGTGTAATGGGTGTTCAATTCAAGTTCGGTGAATCCGTTTTCGATTAGCGCCAACTTGAGTACGCTTTTAACCATATCGTCCCCTTTCATTATATAGATTTTCTTGTAAAGCATTAAGCTATTTCCCCCTTATCCCCTCAATTATTTTCTTTAATTTTTCGCACTTGCCTATTATGTTCTTCGAGAACAATCAAATAGGTATTCCGTTTTCCTTTTCTATCGGAATGCGTTATTGTTGTATTTTTATCCGTTTTTTTAGCATCCAGAGCGGATATTTTTTTAAATTTGCCGAAATTTTGCATAGTATTTAAAAAAATGCACTTTTTTTATTGCCAAAATGCCTTTTTATATTATATAATTATGTACCGAGATAAAAAATTATTCGCAAACTCTTTTATAGAGCAAATGGGAGAATAAAAATGACTAAAAAAATTATTTTAACTATCAGTATCCTCTTAGTAGCAATTCTTGCAGTTACCGTTATGGTTGGCTGTGAGTCCTACAAGAATGACTCGTTCGCTTTAGATAGTAACGACGAATCGATCAGCAACGGCGGTTCCGTTGTATACCATGGTGATTATGTTTACTTCATCAACGGCTACAGCGATCTCCTCGATGAGTACCAAGAGAATTGGTTCGGTAATGTCGAAAAAGGTGCTATTATGCGTCTCAAGAAAGACGACACAGATATGGCTAATGTCGAAATAATCGTTCCTAAGGCAGTTTACAGTACAGCTTCCAATACTGGATTCTCAATCTACGGCGACTATATCTATTATGTAACATCATCCGTTACCGAAAATAGAGACGGTTCCGTCAACAGCTCAACCCTCGAGTTTATGCGCACTCGCACAGACGGTCAAGAAACCGAAATTCTTTTATCAGTCGATAACGGTCTCAGCACCCAATATAAGTATACTCCTAACGGAATCCTTTATGTAGCCAACAGCAATGTTTACTTCAAATCCACCGAAGGTAAAATTAAGGCAAAGGACGAGGGCATCGTAGTTGCAGAAGAAATCTCCAACGTTATATTCCCTGTTAGCGAAAACTATAAGAAGGGTTCGGACAATATTGCCGACTACTTCCTCTACACCAAAGCTTCCGAAGATAACAGCGATTATACCAACGAACTTTATGTTTCTTCCGCTAACGGCGAATTCAATAAGAAGTTAATCGATAAGAACACATATACCGAAAAGCCTCAAGAGGACCTCAAGAATGCTTTCAGCATTTCCGTTATTGCTAACAAGGTCGTCGACGGTAAACTCAATATCGTATACACCAAGGCTTATTATGCATCTACCGATTCTACATCTACCGCTGCAGGTACCTATATGTATACATTCGATTCTACCTTCGATTTTGACAAGGCGAAAGAAAGAAAGGTTTCTACCGATTCGTTGTCTTCCTTAACAATCGTTGACGAAAATACCATCCTTTCTGCTTCGAGTACATTAACAAGTTATACCTATAGCGCTGACTCCGAGTATTATGTTAAAAAGCCCTTCTCTACCGAGTATGCTAAGATCGAAAGCGCAACCGTTGTAGGCGTTCACGATGACTATGTTTATATTATCGTAAGCAACCTCTTCAAGAGAATCAAAATCGATATGTCTGAAAATCTTCAAACTGTAGGTTCGGATAAGGTTCACGTTAAGTTTATCAATCCTGAAATCGTAGTTGACGGTAACAATGCTTACATCTACTACTTCAACGATTCCAATTCTCAATACTTATATAGAATCGATTTAGGTTCTTATGATAAAGCGCTACAATCTGCTGACAATATCATAATGGGTTATAAGACTCAAGCCGACATCGAGGCTGAGGAATCCGATTCCTAATAAAAAGAATAAACAAGGTTTATATTAGCTCCGCGTTCTTTGCGGGGCTTTTTTTTAACAATTATTGGACTGATTTTTATCTCTCAAATCGGCGCTAAAATACAATGGAATTTTTGCTACAAAAACTTGCGAGAAAACATATGGCCATTCATATTCATATTAGGGTAAGCATTAGTGCCAAAGCATGTCATCTTGAGTCTGTAGTCGAACCCGTAAGACGACGCACAGCGTCGGTATCTTAATCCACATATGAATATCGACATAAAATTCAATCATTCGACAAGATTATAGTGTCATCGTTTGTAGAATAATGCCGAAAATAACGGTATAATATATTTAAGCAAAAACTTTTTTTTTGCAATTTTGATACAAAGGAGATACACCATGAATAATAAAAAAATACAAGCAAAAATCGATAAAATGTTGATAGAATTAAAAATTACGCCCGCTCTTAGCGGATTTCATTACATAAAAGAATGCGTGATGATGACTCTAATGAAAGGTGGTAGGGTCGGCGGATTATTTAGAGAAATGTACAGGCAAATTGCAACCGAATATTGCACATCACCAAGTTCGGTTGAAAGAGCCATACGCAATGCTTTAGATGTCATTTGGGGAAATGCACGGGCAAAAACTATCAATAAAGTCGTAGGACTCAATCTTTACACTCAGTACGACAAGCCGTCCATAACTCAGTTCGTCACCCTATTGGCTGAAAAGATTTCGCAAGAATACTACATTACAGACGACGGCGAAATAATGTATATCACGATTCGGTAGAACGATTAACCTTATTGTCATTATAAAACTATTTATTGTTCAATATCAATTTCATACTTGTCATCTATAAGCAAATAATTGACGCCATGTTTTTGAGCAAGTTCCAATATCCGTGCATTCTCAGCAAACACACTTTGCATAGTACAGCAATCATCATCTAATCGGTTTTCTATGTCCCTTGCATGCTTTTTAATATCCGCAAAGTGATTTTTTATATAGTTATCGCTCATTATAAGGCAGTAATATTTAATGTCTTTGAGGTATTCCTTTTCAAAATCTCCTTTCCAATCAAACGGAATATAGCAACCTTCGACAATTAAGTTTTGCTTATTTTCAATGACAGTTTTAATCATTTCGCGGACAATGGGCCATAAATATGCCGTGAGTTCATCCTCACTACTCATCGGCGAAAGATTTGTGTTTCCACTACGAATTAACCCCATTTTCAAGTGGTCAATCGATAAATACGGATATTTATATTTTTCGAGCAGTTTTTGTGCAAGTACTGTTTTACCCGTGTGAGATGCTCCTGTAATTAAAACAATCATTATTTCACCTACAAATTACAATTTTTATCGATTTTATTATACCACAAAATATGATGTTTTTCAATATATTCACTCCCCTATGCCGGAAAATATTAGAAAAAGAAAATTACCATATCTCTTTATAACCTTTTGTTCCATTAATCCATCTATCGTTCCGTTAAAACGCCTTTGTATCGTTGATAAATCCTTCATCCTGTAGTTCTTTAAGTAATAATAAAAAGCCCCGTAAAACCGCCAAATAATACGCCTACAACCTCTTACACTACAGATAGGAAAATAGCTCCTTTATGCAAAGAAAAAAGGGGCTGTAAAAAAAGTCCCTGTGATTTTTTGATTTTTAGATTTTTTCATTCGGAAATTCGATATACTCGGGCGGAACGTATTCCGTAAGCCACACCGTAGCGGAATGATAAAAAGCATATCCGTCGTCTTCCATTTTTCTTGCATTAACTTTTAGCACTATCGGTTCTCCGTGCCGTGCTCCGACGGAACGGGCAACATCTTCATTGCAAGATAAATGAACGTAATTGCGGGTTCTTTTTCGAATTCCCTCGTTCAGTATTCTGTTTACATAGTTTATAGACGTACCGTGATATAACGTTTCCGGTGGCGAAGAAGGATTTATAGCTAAATTTACAGGGAAAGAATGTCCGTAATTCGCCCTAATTTTTGTTTTATCGGCATTAAAAGAATACCTGTTTTTAGCGTCATTTCTTACAATTTCTTCCAATCCGTGAAAATCGATAAAGACTCCGTTGTTATTGAATTTTTCAATCAACTCCGCAACGTCGGCGTAACCGTTTTCGTCTAAAATAATACCTATAGATTCGGGCTTATGCCGTAAAATAAAAGATACTCGCTTACTTATACTCTTCATAAATCCTTATTTTAATCTTGAAAAATCCGCATTTGTAAGGTCAAGACCTGTTTCTTCGAGAACATCACGAACTTCATCGAGTAATTTTACCCCGCCCTCAACCAACGCTACAATAAATAATGGCAAAAATGCCCTGTTTTGTATTTCGTTTTGATGCTTTTTTAAAAGTTTTTGTACTCTGTCACTCATTTTATTTCTCCTTTTATTTAGCAAATAACGCCCAAAGATAAAAATCAATTTTTTTGACTTCAAAAATATTACTACTTAACAGTATTCCCATTTTCTATATCAATTTGATACAGCACCTTATCTATATCGCTAAAATTGATAATTTTCTGGCAACGTTTATCGTAAAAATCATAAACTTTCTCTACATATTTTAAATATCCTTCTGGATTAATGTTTGTGGACATTTCTTCACAATAAATTACACGATACGCCCTTTTATCTATGATGGGAAACGCATTTGGCATAAACATATTCAAAATGGTACTTGCCATTGCAACACTAATCCCTGTTGTTTTTAAAAGCCCTTCAAATACCTTCTTAATCTTTTCTTCGTGGGCCTTTATATCTTTAAACTTAATATCCTTATACCCGTTTATGGTTTGAGAAAGCAAGTATATATCTTTTATTAATTCATCGTTCCGTTCAATACGACGATTAATTTTCCACAACACAATCGAATTGATAATATCTTGGTTTTCACGTGGGTTCGAAAAATTGCAATTCGCTATTCTATCAATAATTTCTTTCCGGCTTTCGAGTTCCTTATTGTCATCATAAGAATAATGTTCAAGTATTTCTCCATACTCAATGTTATCAAAATCATAGCTATAAATAATCTGGCCTTTTTTTGTCATCCTTTACATCCTCCGTATATTTAAAGGAAACAACCATTCGGTCATCTCAAGTCATTTTCTAACAAACTCCTAAGTTTATTATTTATATAGTACCATATAATACTTGCAATTACAAGATAGCTTGCAAATATTTGCTCAAAAATCTTGATTTCCGATTAATTAAGATAATTACTTTATTCTGAGCCCCTTTGGATAATGATTTTTGGCACGACAGGAACTAACTTTGATACCGCCTATCGGGCAACCACATACGGTAACTACTGCCCATCCGTCAGGTAGTGTTGTTTCGATTTCCTCTCCTCTCAGATAGCGTTTTAGCTCATTGCTATCGGGCTGAAAATCTATTTTTCGTTTAAAGTATACTCCGTATGCCGAAAAGAATTGGTGATGCGGCATAAGGCGTTTATCGATTTCGCCAACCTTCACTCCCGCTACTGTAATTTGCTTTGTTATAGGCGGGATAATATGAGGCGGAATAACGATGCTATTATTATACATATATGAGTTTACGGCAATATTTAAGTTTGATAAGAATTGCTCGACGCTCTCTTTTTCTTTACGGTTTAATGCTCTCAACGGCATCTTATTGTTTGATTCTTCGACACTGTTTATGCGTTGCAATAGTGCCACAAAATGACCTTCTCCGCGAATTTTATCGGGATAAAGTCTTCCTGTTAATCGGTCGGTATCTACTCCCTTATCAACGGGAAATTTCGAGGGAATAGGTAATAACTTAAATTCGCCATTATTCAATAAGTATTGTATTACTTCCTCGTTTTCTCTTGCCGAGAATGTACATGTAGAATATACAAGGAAGCCACCCGTACGCACACATTTGGCGCCTTCGGTAATTATCTCCTTTTGCAGATCAGACAGTGAAATTGACTTATTTAGTGACCACTCGGTAATTGCCTCGGGGTTTTTTCTAAACATTCCTTCACCCGAACACGGTGCGTCCACAAGAACGTAATCAAACCATCCATATGCCATTTTTGATAGGGACTTAGGATCAAGCATTGTCACAACTGTATTTCTTAAGCCCAACCTTTCCACATTACTTACAAGCGTTTTATTTCGCGACGGATTAATCTCATTGCTTACCAATACACCGTCATCACCTATAAGTGCAGATAATTGCCCGGTTTTGCCACCCGGGGATGCACATAAATCCAATACACGGCTCCCCTTATGCGGATTAAGCACAAGGGCGGGAATCATTGCAGACGGTTCTTGAATATATACCGCTCCAGCATGGTGAAAAGCGGAAGAACCAAGCGTTTCATCCTTAAGATAAAAACATTTTTTTGCATAATCGATCTCGCCACTTCCGAATTGCTCTATCGGATAGTCGCATGGTTTTGCGGTGTTAATTCTGTACCCTCTTACGGCAGGGGAGTGATAAGAGGACAGAAACGCCTCGTATTCGTTCCCTCTTAAATCTTTCATTTCGTTTAAAAAATCGGTTGGCAAATTCATAACTGTACTCTCATCGCCGAAAATAATTCGACAAGTAATGTGTGATACAATTATTGTACGATATTTTATCAAAATAATCAATAACAACTTAAACATTCTTTGTTTGAAACTGTAAAGTGGATTATTTTGAATCAGAATCCGAGTGTAGCGAGAATCAAACAATATAAGCGTTTAACATTTTGCGGACGATAATGACAGACTGACGTTATTGTATCCGCTTTTATTAATGCGGAATTAGATACTGCTCGGCTCCGCCTCGCACTGCTTCGCAGTTCGACTACGGTCTGTCGACCTTCGCTCAGTATGACATTGCAGTAAATTACGGACACCGATAAGAAAAGGTCTATGCGGATGTGTAGTTTTGAAAAGCGGGAAATAAAAAACCACCCTGAGTGTCGAATGACGCGCAAGGTGGCGTGAGAGGAGAATTAGTTTCACCCCCTCTCGATTGAAAGGAATGGGTTTGGTTATTATTAAAATATTATTTGATAGATAGACAATTAATAATTCAAAATTAAGCAATAGTTACTTGTTGAATTGTTACATTGTCAATTAAGGCGTAGTTATTTGCGGATTGCAATTCGCCGTTATTTATCCCTACCCAGAAGAATAAATTGATTGCTTTACAATTTGCAAGACTATCTGCAGTAAAGTACACCTCTAAAGTTGTGTAGCCATCCTTACCGACGGTATCAAGTTTGCCAAAACTTGTGTTTTGAACAATTTGATGAGCATTATCGTCGTCCGTTGTCCAAGCCCAAGCGGTGAATCCAAGAGAATCAAACAATTGATTATCTGCGCCGAGTTTAATGTTTAATGACATTTTGTAAATACCGCCATTAGCAATCGCCGTGTTACCCTTAAGGTCAAATTCACATGTTACTCCGTTTGAATACGCCTTGAAAACTCTATTGCCATCTTCATTGACAATGGCACTACCGATTCCGTTCGGCTCGATAAGAATTGTGTCATTAACATGCCATTTATTTTCGGTAAATGTGGTGAATTTTTCAAAATCTCCACCGGCAATTCCGTCAATATTGGCTTTGTTTGTATCGTCCTTTGCGTAGACACGGATATTGTCAATTAAGACATAGTTATCGGTAAGATCAACTTCAGGCCAGTATGTAAAGTCGAGTTGTGCCCAACCGCTGTTGATATTGTCTTCGGCAGTAATGGTATATTCGTACTCGATTGTTGTCCAACCGTCTGTTGTGCAATTTGCAAGGTTTGCTTGTACATCGGCAATAGTTCTATAGCCACCGTTATATGCCAATGCAAATACGATTTTGCCTTCGCTAACGTGTTCGTTAGGTCCGAGTTTAACATCGATTGCGATAACATAGGTGCCTACGTTTACAATATTGCCGGAAGCGTCCTTCTTCAAAATGATATCGTTAGGGTACCACATATATGGTTGTAATTTTGCACAGGTATTACCGTTTGTTTCGGTAATAATCGAGTAGTCCATTGCCGACCAGTTACCGTATGGGTAGGTTAGGCCCCATTGCGATTGCGAAAGAACATTAACTACTTGTTCAAAATCGCCATTGAGGTTTGCTTGCAAGTTTTCTTCGGATGTTGTAAAGGTTAAGGCTTTTTCGCTCGTTTCAAAATAAGCTTCGTTTGTTGTGTAAGCAACGATTTTGCAACCATCTGTTACTGCATTTACGGGAATGGTATATGTAAGAGCGTTACCAAGGTCTGTTTCGTTGTCGCCAACGACAGCTTTGTAACCTGTAGCATTTTCTACTGCCGACCATGAAGCAACATTACCATTGATTGTTACATTGGGAATACACATAACTTTAAGTGTTGCGGAGTAGTCGCAGTTTGCGTTTTTGCATGTGTAGGTTGCAAGACCTTCGGCATCGACAGTTGCTTCCGTTGTGATGTTAACCTCGAGTTTATGACCGATTTTAGCATCTACAATGTTTGCCATTTCGTTTTTGTCTGCGTCGAAATTAGTTCCGCATTTATCGCAGTGATAGTGAGCAAGTTCGCCGTCTTCGGTACAAGTGGGCGTTTTTGCTTGAATCCACTCGCCATAAACGTGTGTATGATCCAAACGCGGAACAATCTCGGTTTTCGTCTTTCCACAGGTGCAAGTGTACTTAATTTGACCGTCGTTATCTTCGGTAGCGGTTACGATTGTTTCACCTTCGCCCCAAACGTGAGCAACGGCTGTTGTTTTGCTACCACAAACGCACTCTTGCCAGTGGTTAATGTCGTCGAATGCCCATGAATATGCATGAGCACTTTCATCGCCTCGTTTGTCGCATGTGTCACAATCATGCCAGTGATTGGTTTCATCATATGACCAGTCGCTTTTGAAATTGCAAGTGTGGGTGTTACAACCGACAAGCAACAAAGTGCAAGCAAGAATGACAGCCAACAATGTAATAATCTTTTTCATTTTAGTTCTCCTTTTGTTTATATTTTCAAAATGAATTTTCTTCATTTTAATTTTAATAGTTAATAAAACTAAGCTTTATTCTATTTCAAGCATGTAAACTTCACCTGTAGCGAGCGACAAATCGATTTTTGCACTACCGTTCTTGATAGTTGCAATTTGTGTTTTTGCACCGTTGGTGGAAGTGACATACACTTTGCCGTTTGCAATGCCGTAATCACGCAATGCATTGAGAACAAATTTTGTGTTTATATTATTTTGACTTACGTTAGCAAGGAAAATTGCGATACGGCCGTCGGTTGTTTTGTAGGCGGACATTACGACGTCATCAAGAGTGTGAGTGCCACCAATGTATGGAGTATCGCACCATGGGCGAATGTTAGAGTTGAAATACTCGTATTCGGTGCGACTTGTGCCGATTTCCGGAGCGCGAACCATTTGACCATACACAAGATAGTCTTTGCCGAATCCCGTACGAACTTTTCCAAGGGTATTGATATAATCCACCATTTGTATATTGATGAGCGCGGCGGAAGGAATATCTTCGTCGGCATAGTACTCGAGGTTGAACTCAGGAATACCGCCGTTAAGTGCCGTATATGCCGCAATATAATAGTAAGACTGCCCGAGTTCGTCAATCGGAACTAAGTAACCGTCGCAACGGACAGCCCCGTATTCGTGGAATGCATAGTCGAATAACGGAATTTTGACTGCGCAACCGTTTTCTAACAAGTCGCGGATTTGGTCCGATTCCATCCAACCGAGCAATCCCGCATTTGCACGGGCCTGGTAGAAGTCTATATACTGAATTACTTTGTCGGTAATCATTTCGACACCAACGCTATAGACACCGGCTTCTTGCGCTTGCTTATCTGAGTTCGATAACTGTTTGTAGAAGTACGGCAACATATTTGTTAACGAGCCGTGATCGTGCGATTCGTTGTAGCATTGCAACGGGTGTACGGCGGTAAACGCAACATCATAATAGAAACCGTCTGCGTTGAACTGTGCCAAGTAGTTTTCGTCAGCAGTAATCCTTGATGCCAACCATTCGTCGTTATAGGGACATTGATAATAGAATGGAATTGTATTGACCGGGAATGCCTGATCGATATTGTGTACGTTTATCATTTTGTTAGATGCGTACTTTGTATCATCGGAGATGCTGTTAAACTCGAAACAAATATAACTGTGACCATATTCACGAACAAGGTCATAGTACTTTTTTGTATTATAAATAGATAAATTTAGAATATTATTGTCGATACGCGAAGCAATCATATCGTAAATTGCAACCATATCTTTCCAACTTGATGTGGCATCTGCACGATAGCCAAAGAAGGTCAATGTGGTATCTTCGTACAATTTTTTATCGATATCGGTGCGGTCTTCTAACTTGTCGGGTAAATAATCTTGGGTTGTAGACCAATCTTTGTAACGCTCTACCGCTTCGTACCAACTACCGTCGTTCATGTTTGCAACAACAGTATCATAGTTGAAAATTGTGTCGCCGTCCTTCATATCGTCAAGATAGTGATATACGCTCATACGTAGCTTACCTTCGTCTCCGACAAAGGAGAAACTTTTTAATCCGTCGCCTGCGTCCTTGGTCATCCAATAGAAACCGCCAAGCCCCTTAGAATAGTAGGAGGCAAACTGCATTGTATAGTACCAACCGGACGGATACAAGCCTTGAGTTTTGCCGATACCTTCTTTACCTTCGTTAAAGTATTTAAGAGGATCACTAAACAAATAACCGGTTGCGTAAGGCGCTACAAAATAGTCTGTTTCTTGCTTATTAAGGGTGTCGATATTTTCGAAAATGGGGTATTCGACATCGACAACGGTATCCGAGTATCTATTTCCGTACAAAGCAACATTAAATACTGCTTCGTCCGATTGAGATGCAAGGGCTATGGTGGTGACTATTGTGATATAGTCGAACTTATAGGTAAATTGTATTTTTTTGTTCGAAGCATTGTTTTCCACCACTTCACTTACGACGGTATCGTAGTTAGAAATGGCAAATTCTTCGCGACGGTCGAGTCGAACGGGAGTTGCATTATAGGCATCCTTTACAAAGTAAATGTTTACTTCTTTGTTTGCGTATTC
Organism: uncultured Christensenellaceae bacterium; assembly: GCA_964391805.1. Classification (GTDB taxonomy): domain Bacteria; phylum Bacillota; class Clostridia; order Christensenellales; family CAG-1252; genus RUG14300. The sequence goes on from CAYMNK010000003.1 coordinate 147,450, forward strand.
GCGAATCGAACCGTTAGAATTAAGTATCATACGGACTTTTTCGTTTTCGAACAAGTAACTACCGTCAGATTGATAATTAAGCGTTAATGTGTCAAATTCGCCTATATTAAGTTTACTTACTACACGATTTTTGCTATCATCGTAGTATTTACCGCCAAAAACTGAACATGCACTAAACATTACGGTTACTCCTATAATTAAAATACATAGTACAAAACTAATTGCTCTTTTTGCGTTCATTTTACTTATCCTCCTTTGCTTTGCGACGGACAATCAGCACGACGGCAACTGCCACAGCAACAACCAAAATACCGCCGATTACCCACCAATACCAAGTGGGGTTGCCGGTTTGAGTCGCACTATCGCTTGCCACGTTGATTACCAATGAAGTTTCGTATTGTTTATCAAGTACGTTTGCAACAACTCTCATTGTGGTTATTCCTCCGCTTTTTGCTACAACGAAGCCTGCCGATTGACACGCAACATAGTAGTCGTCAAAGAAAAAGCGTAAATCTTCCGATAAAACTTCGGTTGATCCGTCTGCATAGTGTGCAGTAACGGTTATCTTGCAAATATCGTCTACCGAAAGAAGATCCGATTCGGTATAGATGCTTGCCGTTATCTTTTCCGGATAGTTTGCCTTTGTCAAAGACATATCGTCCACTTGCATACCCAAACCGTAGGTTGCATCGCCGTCCACGCGGAAGAATACGAGATAATTGCCTTGCTCTAAAACATCGAAAACGGTGGAAATTTTACCGTAGTCGCTACCGGTGCCGTAAGATGTGTCGAATTCTCGAGAATACACAACGTCGGTTTCGTTTAGATTGTCGTCAAGTTTGATTGCACCGATTGTTACGATACCGCCTTGACCGGATAGCAGACCGTCCACGCCTGTTGCGTTATATCTGCGCATATATGCACTCAGTGCGTACTTTCCTTGTTCGAGGGTTACCACCTGAGAAATTCGTGCATAAGAATCGGGTTTTACGCTTGCATCCCACCAAACGGGTGCCATAATCCAAAAGTTAGCGATTCCGCCGTGCATATACACGTTTGTCTTACCATCGTCAACGTTACAACCTGCAAGCCCTTCCGTCTTCCAAAAACGATAATCGTATTGCGCTTCAAAGCCCGGATCTACGAGGTAGTTATCCGTTGTAATGCTAACTGACAAAGTGCCGATTGCCTCTCCGTAATCAGAAGTAATATGCGCAACTATGTCAGCAATTCCGTTGCCTGTTGCGGTAGCATAACTAACCCCGTTAAAGGTGCGTATGCAAACCACTTTCGGATTGGTAGAGGTGTACTCCACGCTGTAACTATCGTAAGGTGCAACCGTACCGTCGGAAAGATATACCGAAACACTTAATGCGGATAGGTCGGAAAAGTTAATATCTTCCGCTCTAACGGTTACATCGCAAACAGAAAGTTCATTTATAGACAATGCAACAGTGATTTGTTGTTGATCGATTTGGAATGTTTTGTTAAAAACGGAAATCGTACCATTGATATTTGCAACGCCCTCATCTTTTGCAAAAACATTACCCTTATCATCTATGGAAATGATATCGTTATCCGTAGATAGGTTGGTCTTTATAAAAGCGTTAGGCTCAATTGAAACATATTGGTCACCTTCGGAAAACTTTGCTTTTATACTAACTTTTGACATTTCGCCGGCGTGCAATGCGGGCAATTGGACAGAAACCTCTTCCGGTGTGTCCGCACGATACATTTCCACATCGTCGATATGGTAACCTGTCAATGTTCCGTCGTATACCATGCTTGTGGTAAATAGACAAATACGTAACGTCTGATATGTGCCCGAATAAATAACAGCATAGCGATGTTCCCAAGGATCATCGAGAGAATCTACCGCGTATTGCTGAATATTTGTCCAAGGATCGTTACCATTAGGATCGCGAATGCCTACAACAAGGTCGGACATATCTTTCACTCCGCCAAAAGCGCGTGCATAGAAAGAAATTACATAGTAAGTGTTCTTTTGAACGTCAACGTCTTGATATACAACGGGATTTTCACCATCGAGCAATCCGCTTGCACTACAAATTAGATATGCTTGATGTTTTGTATTTTTGTAGCCCCAATAAGAAGCATCGGTACCTGCCCAAGATGCTGTTTTCCACTTGGATGAAATTTCACGTGCATCGGTAAATCCCGAGGTGCCGTCTATTTCAAATCCGGAGTCGTACAACAAGTTGTCGCCTATTATATAATCGCATTCGTCTATGTTTTCGGCATAAGCATCTATATCGCAGTTCACGGCAATACACAAAGCGATGCTACACACCATAACGCAGATTAAAGCGATTTTGATTTTATTTATCATGTCTTACCCTCCATTTTTTTAATTAAAAAATTTGTTAACTTCCGCTATATTCGGAATGGACTCACCGGCGCCTTTCCGTGATATTGTTATCGCCGAACATTGCGATGCAAAGGGCATTGCATCCCAAACATTTACTCCGCAAGCCTTTTTTAGTGCGATTGCTCCGATAAATGTATCTCCTGCGGACGTTGTGTCCACTACAGTAGTTTTTACTGCAGGACAGGTGAAAGTTCTTGTATTATCGACATATACACTTCCTTTTTCGCCGAGAGTAACAAGCAATGAAATGCCATAATCTTGAAGTAAGGTATAGGCCGTAGCAACATCTTGAGTGTTTGCAAGCAGTTGCAATTCTGTTTGATTTGGAACAAGTAAATCGACGTAGTGCAATATTCCTTTATCGAAATCGCACATGGGGGCGGGATTCAAAATCGTATACATGCCCAACTGTTTTGCCGTTTTAAGTCCAATCTCAACCGCATCTAAATTGATTTCCAGTTGAGAGATAAAAACGTCTCCTTTTGAAGCATTGTCGAGCATGAACTTTTTTACGTTTTCGGCACAAACATGCATATTTGCGCCCCTATCAACCACAAGATAATTATCTTGTTTGGCATCCTCGAGAATAATAAGACATGCACCGCTTACAACATTGTTTGCTTCGTCTACTGCCGATACGTCTACGCCATAATTGTTTATCGTGTCTTTTAAAAATTTGCCGTTGTCATCGTTGCCGACACAACCGATAAAATAGACATCGTCGCAATCGAGACGTTTGCAAGCGACCGCTTGATTTGCGCCTTTGCCACCTTGACCTATTCCAAAGCCATAGCCGAGTTTTGATTCGCCTATGGTGGGCATGCGGTCAACCGACATACGGTAATCTACATTGATACTGCCTAAAACAAATATTTTGTTCATTGTTGTTCTCCACGTGCTATTGCTTGACGAAGGTTTTCCATGCCTTGAGCAATGGTTATTTCCTTGCGGAACACACTACTTGTACCTGCGACAAAAATATCTGCACCCATTGCCCGCATTTTGGTTGCGTTTTCATAACTGACGTTTCCGTCAACCTGAATGGAAATGTTTTGTTTTCCGTTATCGTCCAACCACTTGCGTAGTGCCGAAATCTTTTTTAGTGAACTATTGACAAGTTTTTGTCCTGCAAAACCCGGATTTACAGTCATTACGACTACACCGTCAATATCATCTATTACGGCGTCCAAAACGCTAATCGACGTTGCCGGGTTGATTGCAACGAAGGGATGTGCTCCACATTGGCGGATGTATTGCAAACACCTATTTAGATGAGGCGTGCTTTCGTAGTGGACACTTACGATATCACCCGAACTAATATCGAACCAAGGCAACATTTGCTCGGGATGTTCCACCATAAAGTGAAAATCTATCGGAATGTTACTAATACGCCTCAATGCGCACGAAAATTCATTGTTAAGCATTAGATTAGGTACAAAATGTCCGTCCATAACGTCAATGTGAAAGTACTCCGTGTGGCAATCCTCTAATTGATGAACGTAACTTGACAATTCGAGCAAATCCGCACACATCATAGATGGCGATATTGTTGCTTTTTTCATTTATTATTTCCTCTATTGTTTTTCTTTATTGCAATATTGCATATTATTTGTACAAAGGTCCAAGATTTGCGCAAGCTCTAAAATCGGCTCCGGTCAAATCGTCTGCACCGAAAGCATCCCACATGTGCGGACGGAAAATTCTATCTGCCGAAACATTGTGCATGCAAACGGGAATACGCAACATACTTGCAAGTGTAATGAGGTCGGCACCGATGTGTCCGTAAGTCAAACAAGAATGATTTGCTCCCCATTTTGCCATTACGTCGTATACACTTGTGAATGCGCCCGTGCCCGTAAGAATGGGAGCAAAGAATGTAGAAGGCCAAGCGGGATCGGTGCGTTTTTCTATCTTGGAAATAAGGCCTTCATCCAACTGAACGGTATAGCCTTCGGCGATTTGTAATACAACGCCCAAACCTTTGATTCGATTGAGACGGATCATTGTTGCAGGCATTTGCGCGCGAGTTACATAGTGAGAACTAAATCCACCTCCGCGGAAGTATTCCAAATTAGCCGGTGGCCACTCTGTTACTTGTAATGTTTGGTCGATTTCATCTTGGGTAATCTTCCACCAAGGTTTCATACAAGGGCTTCCGTTTTCTTTCATTAGTCCTGCTCCGTCCAAAGCCGCAGCACCGCTGTTATTTAAGTGGATGATGCCGTTAGATGCAAGTCCACTCAGTTTTTCACCCATTTCGGCAACAGACTCGGGACTCCAATATGTACGAACATCGGCAAATACGCTCGCTTGGTTGGTAAGTAGCGTTTGCAAAAGCATAGACATACCGTTTAGAGTGTCGTTTTCGGTAGCGAAAGGAACAGGTGCACGCTTGCCGTTCCAATCGAAAGAACTGTTGAGAATGCTTTCGGCAAAATCGGCATTGGGCATATAGTCAGTCCATTGACGTTGACCTTGGAAACCGCCTACTATTGCATTGCGACCAAAACCTTCTTCGCGATAGCCCATTTCGGCAAGTTTAGGATTGCCGTGCAACAAATCCTTGAAAATCAATGCCATTTTTAGACTGATTTCCCAATCTTTTGCATATTGTTCGTCGCTGTGACGAGTTTGTTCGTCGTTGTAATATTCTTTGCCTTGTTTGATATATTTTTGAACCCATTGTTTTGCGATTTCGTATTCGTCGTGGTCGTAGATCTGTTTTGTAATGCGACGTTGAACCTCGCTCATATCGATCCATTCAGCATGCATACCAAAATAGTCGGATAGCACAATCGGATCAAGAAAACTTCCTGCTATACCCATGGAAACTCCACCGATAGAAAGGTAGCTTTTGCCACGCATTTCGCCAACAGCAACGGCACAACGCGCAAATGCCAATAGTTTGGTTTTCACATCGTCGGGAATGGTGTTATCATCCATGGCTTGTACTTTTTTTCCGTAAATGGAGAAAACGGGCAGACCGTATTCGGCATAAGCAGCCATTGCGCAGGCAAGATATACTGCGCCGGGGCGTTCCGTTCCGTTAAATCCCCAAACCGCTTTGATTGTGTGTGAATCGAAATCCAACGTTTCCGTTCCATAGCTAAAAATCGGTGTTACACTTAGCGTTGCAACGACACCGGCACGTGCAAGTTCTTCGTCGACTTTGGCAGCCTCAGCACGACAACTGATAGAGGTACTGCCGATGATACATTCAACAGGGGTACCGTCTAAACAAAAAATGTTATTTTCAATTAAATTTTTAGCGGAAAGAGCCATGTTGAGTGTTTTTTCTTCAAGGGTAGCTCTTACTTTACCGCGTCCGTCGATAATGGGACGGATTCCAATTTTTATACTCATGTTTATCTCCTTTGTGTAAACTTTTGCAATTATTGGTGTTTGAGATACCAAAATGCAACGCTGTCAATTTCTTCGTTGTTGTATTGATATTTTGAAAAATCTTCTTTCCAACCTAAGGTATCGACGGTAACTTTGATGTCACTTTCAAATCCGATACAATCCTCGATATGGAAACGATACATGCTAAACTTTTTGGGATATTCTGAAACATCCGCAAGAGGCAATCCGAGAAAAGCAGAATTAAATTCTTGTTCGTTAGAACCTTCCACAATACCATATCCGCCAAAATTCCAAGCACCGCCAAAATAGTCTTCGGTGCCGTTGTCACAAATGGTAGGTTTGGTTGTATCGCCGTTAAGATAAAACTTTACTTCCCCTTCGCCCCACCAACGCGGGCTGTTGCTTTTCCAAGCAAGATAGGTTCCGACATATACACCACAACCATGAACGTTGTCCAAAATCACATGCGAGTGATTAGTTTCGCTTGTAACGGAATGGTTGTATGTTGCGTGAAAGTATGAAATATTTTCTTCTACGGGTTGCTCGTGGAAAAGTACCTTATAAGCCAATATTTCGGTATAGTTATCTGCGATATTCTCCAACTCGATGCGGAACCCTTTTTTGAAGGGCATTGACCAATAGCAATTGCAACCTTTGTAGGGCGCTACCACTACCGGTAAAGAATATACGTTATGGGGATTACCATCATGTCCCATGCAGAAGAAAGCGCCGACGGGACAATTTACAGACGGAGTTGTTTCGCCGTCCCAATACATACGAACAATTAGTTCCGAAAAGTTTTTACGGTCAGAAGCAATAAAAAATTGTCTAATAACACCGCTACCGCTCCATTCGGCAAGGGTAACGGTTGTTTTGGGTTGAATACGTATAAACGGATTTACTTTGCAATCCTCTCCGAGTGAGTTTTTGCTCCAGTATAAATCGGGATCTGCAGGGTTTGGCTTTGCAAGGCATGCTTTGCCTTTTTCGCCTGTGGGATTTTCTGCAGAAATCATGCGAGTTACAACACCGTGTTTTTTGTATAGATCGTTTAACATAATTTACTCCTTTTATTTACCGCCAGTTAAGGCAATTCCTTCTACAATTCTCTTTTGGAAAATTGCAAATAATCCAATGGGTACAATCAAAGATATAAGCGTTGCCGCTATAACTACTCCGTAGTCGCCCGAATAGGAAACGTTTAGTGTGCGGATGATTTGCATAATTTGCGTTAAGTTTTTGTTTTCCGATACGGTAAGTGCCGGCCAAACAAAACTGTTCCATGCGCCCATAAATATACCGACGCCGTTTATTACCATCGGGGTTACCGAAAGAGGCAAGTATATTTTGAAAAAGATGCCGAATTTACTGCAACCGTCGATTTCCGCCGCTTCTTCGATGTTTTTGGGAATATTTAAGTAAAACTGACGGAAAAAGAATATTTGATAGGCATTTGCCATTCCCGGGACAAACAGCACAAAAATCGTATCTACCAATTTTAGCGTGTTTACAACACTAATAGAGGTGAGCATTATCGTGATGCCCGGTATAAACATCGGGAACAATAACAACGGCCATAGATATTTTTTCAACGGAAAATCGATTCGCGCCATTGCGTAACCGCACAACATGTTTACAAATAAAGAACAAACCGTAGATAGCACCGCTACAAGTAACGTTACAAATATGGATTTAACAAACGTTGTGCCGTTAAGGTCCGCGGTGAACACTTTTTCAAAGTTGCTCCAAGTGAATTTTTTGGGTAAAAAACTATTCGGTACGGAAAACAATTCGCTTTTGCCTTTGAATGCTGCCGGAATTATCCATACTATAGGGAATATGACTAATGCGGCGACTAAAATCGCCACTGCCGTCAAAATTATACGACGGATTTTCTTTTTGCGTTTATTTGAGGTTTTTAGCATACGTTAGTCCTCCATTTTGTCCGAACGAATTACCTTGAAGGCAACAGTGTTTATTGTGACGATGATTATCATAATCAACAAGGCGCCGGCAATGGTTACGTTTTGCGGTCTACTTACGTCGCGGAAGGAATTAAACAAATACAACGAAGGTGTCATTGTCATATCAAGCGGTCCGCCATTAGTTATCATATAAGGAACATCCATCATTTGTAATGTACCTGTGATAAGGTTTACCAAAGCGAGAATGATGATGTTTTTCATATAAGGTAAAGTTACATATCTAAGTTTGTGCCAAAAGTTTGCACCGTCGATGTCGGCTGCTTCGTAGTACTGTTTGGGCACATTAAGCAATCCCGCATACATGACGAGTGTGTTGTAGCCAAACCCCAACCAGAATGTCGGAAACAGCACAGCCACAATGGGCCAATAACCTTGTGTCGTAAATGCAATCGGGTCGATATCCAATCCGATAAGTATAGACGTGATAAGACCTCCGCCATAGTTCAAAATGAACATAAACATGATAGAGGCAACAACGCCCGATAACAAACACGGCACGTAAATAAGAATTTTTACCGCATTTGCTACCTTTATGTTGATACTTTTTAACACATAGGCGAAAAAGAAACTCAAAACCATTTGTGCAACGACAATAATCGCCGTAAACAAAATTATGTTACCGAATGCTTGAGTGAAGGTTGGCGTTTTGAGAATGTAATCGTAGTTATCGAAGCCTATAAATTCGCCCGTGGCATAATCCTGGAAAGACCTTATTACTGCCATTATTAGGGGAATATAGGCAAAGATAAACAACAAAATACACGCCGGAGCAATCATCGTATAACCGCTTTTGGCATATTTATAACGGAATTTGCTTCCTTTTCGTTTTGGTTGAAGTGCAATAGTTTTCATTTATTCACCGTAGTTGTATTTAGGATTTTGCGGATAATTAGTACGAGACATTATCGTGCGGATATTACTTTGCGCTTCGTTTAATGCTTTTGCATACAGCGCTTCGAATGAAGACGTTTTGCAGTTGATTTGCATTGTTTCGAATATTTTACCCGTCTCTTGAGCAACATCCCACGGGAAAGTTGCCTCGGGGATACCCTTTTCCGCTACTGCGTTTACAACGTCGATCCACTCTTGCGGAACATCGGTTATGCAGGTTGCAAGATAATTAACTACCGATTTTGAAGTTGCTGCTTTTGAGTTGTAAGCTTCGATAAAGTACTGCGCTGTTCTTTCGGCACTTTCCGTAAACATCCAATTTAGGAATTTTGCCGCTTTATCTTTGTTTTTGGATTGTTGAGAAATACAATAGCACCATCCACCGTTTGCACTTGTGCAACCCGATTGATCACCGCTCTTGGTCGGAATAACGGCAACGCCAATCTTATCAACGATATCCATATCCTTTTCGGTGTAGTTAAAGATTTCTGCAATTCCCCAACTTCCGCTAAACGTCATAGCAAGCTTCGGTGTTTCGTCGCAGAGAGCGTCTACAATATAGGTATAACCTTCCGAAGTGAGAGCCGATGTAGGCGCATAGTCATTGCTGTAGATGTTGTAAAACATTTCGGCAATGTCTTTAAATCCTTCATTGTCCAAACGACTTTGAGTCCAGCTTTCGTCAAGGGTAAGTCCGCCTGTAGTGTTCTGTTGCAATCCGTAGGTAACCCAAGTAAGTTCACCACTGCCTAAAGGCATACCGATGCAGTATTGACCACGATTGAGCGTTGCTTTGATTTTTGCACAAGCATCATACAATTCATCCCAAGAGGAAGGAACTTTTGTTACGCCGGCATTTTCTAAAACGTCCTTGCGATAGAACAAGATACTGCCCGGCTCCAAGTTCCACGGGTATGCATAAATGTTGTCGTTGTAAGTGACGAGTTCTTTGCAGGTATCCAACATGTCGTCTACCGCTTCGTCGGAAAGATAGTCATTTAGCGATGCACAATATTTGTTATTGATATTTGTGTACAACTCGCCATAGGTCGTCATGTATAAATCGGGAGCTTTACCGTTTTCGCGAGCTACGGTTAGTGCATCGGCATAGGTGTCTTGTGTGTAGAAATTTACTTCTACCTGAATACCGTCTGTCAAATCGGCATTAAAATCGTTTACAAGTTTTTTGAGATGTTTTTTTGCCCAAGACTCAAACTCACGTGCATAAATGCGAATCTTTGTTGCACCTTCTTCCACCCATTCCGTTTCGGTGTTGGTTGGCATACAGGAACACAAAGCCGTAAGTACTAAAAGGGCACAAAGGACTGTTGCTACAAGTTTAATTATTTTCATTTTTATTACTCCTTTGTCAGTCGATTTTGCACTACTGACTATTATTTCTCGTGTAAATATGGACAAAAAAGAAACGACATTTATTTATAATATTTATTATTATCTTAAAAATGAAACGTTTCATTTTTTAGCTATAAAAAATAGAACAAATGACATGCTAACTCTACTAACAATTACTTACAAATTATTTTGTGTTGAGGTAAAACCCTTTTACCATCCCAAAAAAATATTTGATACAGAGTTAAGAATTTTTGAACCAAACACCGAATGTAAAATCTACATAAAAGATGTGTTTGAAAACAAAAACTGCACAACATCGGTACTACTTTTTAATTAGATAACAATGTTGCAAAAATGATTTTTACCCAAAATATGGCTATCTAAACATCTTGGCAACGATTGCTATTGGTTTATATATATAATTATATTGCTGTTACTGCTTTTTTGCAGTAGATTCGTTAATTTTGAAACTGCATTTTAGTTCGTTAAGTTGGTAATGATACTCCGTTTCCGACATCAAGCAGAACATACGAGTAGTTACACAACGCGCAATCTCTTCGATCGGCTGGTCAATAATGGTAAGTTTGGGATGGAAAATACGTGTGAACATCATATCGTCGAATCCCACAAAAGACAGCGTATCGGGAATAGATAGTTTAAGTTCGTTTATCGCAAAAATGCTACCTACCGTATTGGGAAAATTGGACGCAAATAATGCGGTACAATGTTCTCGCGTCAATAACTGCTTGATTACATGGTATGCATCGTCAACCTTTTCACTAATATGTATCAAAAGTTGTTGATTCGGTGTAAGGCCACGTTGGGCATATGCATCTAAATAACCTTTTATACGCTCGTCGGAGGTGTATAATCCGGTTTCGGCAGCAGCCATTGCGATATCGGTGTGTCCGCAATCCAATAAATAACCTATCGCATCACGGCATATTTCTCGATTGTTTACGACACAAAACTCATAGTTAAGATCGGGAATGTAATGGTCTACAAAAATGATGGGCACGGTAATGCTTTTTAGATAGTCGTAGTCAGAAGCAACTCTACCACAAGGAATGATTATGAGTGCATCCATACGACGAGACGCCAACCACTTGATACTTTGCTCTTCCTTAGCTTTGTCGTAAAAACTTTCGCAAGCGGCAACTGCATAGCCCGACTTTGTAAGTTCGTGCTCGATAGCCGATGCAATTTGCGCATAAAACAAGTTACTAAACTCCGGAATGAGCAATCCTACGGTTTTTGTTTTGTTTGTGACTAAACCGCGGGCGTATTCGTCAACACTGTAGCCTAACTGACGAACAGCCGATTCTATTTTTTCTTGATTGATGCTTTTCACTGCCCCGCCGTTCATATACTTGGAAATTGTTCCAAGAGATAAACCGGTTACACGTGCTACATCCTTGATTGTTGCCTTACCCATTTCTCTCCTCAAAAACGATACAAATGATAAAAATGAAACGTTTTACTTTTGATATTCTAATTTTACCTTATAAAACCCCGTTTGTCAATACCCATTTTTGAAAATTTTTTGTTTTTTAAGACAAATATAATATTGCAACATAAACTTTAATTTGATTTCATAAAGGATTTAAACTGTAAAATTGACACAAAATGCTTAATAAAAAATCGACAAGTTTTCACCTGCCGATATATTGCATTAAAAATGAGATAAATACATTTCTCAAAATTCTAATCAGTTCTCTTCTATTGGTTTAAATGTTTCCATAAAGCGCTTGAGCAAAAATGTGCAAAAATACGGGAATGTGTATATATTTTTACTATAACCTATATTAGTTGCCGACAATTTGAATCCATATGCAATGTCCTCGTATTTATCAGAAGAAATAAGCGTGCGCATGGATTTGGATTTTCCGCTTTGTGCTTTCACCTCAATAGGAATTAAATTATCTAATGAGCGGATAAAAAAGTCTTCTTCAAGTGTTCCGTCTTCGCGCTTGTAATAGTACAATTTGTAACCTGATTTTACTAAGGCTTCGCCGACTATATTTTCGTACAACGCCCCTTTGTATACACCGAGATTTTTATTTGCACGTAAATCAACCTGTGATTCTTCGTCCAAAAGCGATACCAGTAAGCCTGTATCGGCAAAATAAAGTTTAAATTTATCCGTATCACAGTTACCCGATAGCGGTAATTCTGGCAGATCTAAACAATAGCAAGCATTAACGATCCCTGCATCGACTAACCATTCCGCACAACCGCGATAATTCCTAAAGCGTGCGCCGTGTTCCACTTTGGAAATTTGAAATTTTTTATTTTCCTTTGCCAATTGAGACGCAATACTATTAAAAACATTCAATATTCTTGTTTGGTCTAATCCTTGGGCATATTTGAGAATATCTTCTTTGTAGTCTGCGACAAGTTGACGTTGAGTATCGAGAGAACCTTCGAATGTGCCTTTTTTGATATATTCTTTAACCACTGCCGGCATACCGCCCAATATGACATAATCAAGGAAAAGCCCATGGAATAAAGACATTTCAAGCGCGCTGAACGGAGCAAGCATCTTCATGTGATTTAGCATATCTTCGATAACATTGTCATCGTAGCTCTTTGCCCACAAAAATTCTTCAAAATCCATTGAATGCATTTCATAATCGGTTTTATACCCAACGCTATTGCTTTCGATATTCTTGTAATTTACACCGAGCATAGAACCGCTACAAATAACATCGAATCGTCCGTCTTCTTTGAAAAATTTTAAGGACGTTGCAATTTGCGGGAATTCTGTGATTTCGTCAAAGAAAATTAGGGTTTTTCCAGCAATAAATCTTTTTGATGGATCTAATAAGGAAATATTTTTAATCACAGCATTCGGTTCGTATCCGTCAGTTGTAATATTTTTATATTTTTCCTCTTTAACGAAATTGATTTCAATTACGCTTTCGTACTTTGCGATTTTTGCAAAATGACGAATTGATTCGGTTTTTCCTATCTGTCTACAGCCCTTAACAATTAACGGTTTACGTTCCGAATCAGCTTTCCACTCCATCAAATATTTATCTATTTTTCGCCTCAAATAATGCTCAGACATAATATTACTCCTAAGTTTTTTATAATTATACCAAAAATAAAATCCAAAGTCAATAGCGAATGCCACTTTTTAGAGCGAATAAAATGTCTTTTTGTACATTTTTAGAGCGAATAACACAACCATTTGCACATTTTTAGAGCGAATAAATGCAGTCTTTGCACATTTTTAGAGCGAATGTGGGGTTGTGTTGAGTAACAAAACTTGTGGTTGTCATCCCTTGTCAAACTAAGCGATAACTTCTCATCTTGTCATACTGACAACAGGAATAGCACAACACCATCAAATGTCATACTGAGCGAACTAAGAACAGCATCGCATCATCAAATCAATGTCATTATTTCATAAAAAGTTAAAATGCTGAAATAATGACGCGAAAAATCCTTAAATTATTTCACGAAAAGTCAATATACTGAAATAACATTCCGAAAAATGTTTGCGCTATTTCACAAAAACTTAAAATAATGAAATAACTTTATTCAACTTATCATTTTTATTTCACTTGCCATTTGTTATTATTATGGGAATCAAGCGGTCGTTTTATTGCATAAATGTGTCAAAAAGATAACCGAGTACGAGAAAAGTCCGTGTTTTATTTGTACATAATAATAGTGCTATTTAATCGTTTTGTGCTAAATGATTGTTATAGTACTTTTTGACGTTGCGAATTTTTTCTTTTCCGTCAAAATGTTTCTTTTTACCAAACCAAGCCGGCAATGGATATAGCGTGACACAAATGTTGTCGTCGTTTACTATGTAGCAGTAGCCGTTATAAGCGAGCGCTGTACAATCGCCATGTGCTTCTTTAGTAAGAAAAGAGCGTTCCCAAGAAGAGAACGCTTCTGCCCTTAAACCACGCTTTATTGCGTCTGAAATTCTCTTTTTTGCTTTTCGCTCGTTCACACCAAGGCGGTCTTTCATTCTAACAACGCTGTGCTTAGTTGCAAAGTTTTTCATTAGTTTAATCCTCCTTTAAAGGGCGGTACACAGGCATCCAAACATCTTCAAAACTAATGCCAAAGAAAATTTTTCCATTAGTCAATGGATAAAACTCAAAAGTATCCACCTTTGAAATTGCATCGCAAAACTTGTCTGTGGCATCAACAACAATCATGTCTGTTGTGATTTCAAGACAGAGAGAAGTCCCGGTTAATTCGTCGGGTTTCACTGAGATTTTAGCGTCGCTGTCGCCCACCAAAATAAAGTCACTAATTTTGTCGACAGCTTTTTTGACTTCGTGGTAGCGGTCAGGATTTTTCATCAAGCACACTTTTTTGGGCATATGCTTATTGTAGAAAGAGATCAGTTCATCAAGAAAATCAATTTTTTTCATAATAAAACTCCTAAAAAAATATTTAAAACCGTAAAATGGGTTTTAGCTTTTCATATACTTAATAGGCAAAAGGGTATAACCCCCTTGTCGGTGGTGCCGTACACTTAAGAGGTAAATGGGGCAAGTGCCTTGTGTCGGTGGTGCCGTACACTTAAGAAGCAACTTGTGACAACCCCTTACCGTGTCGGTGTCTTATATTTAAAATGTAAAAAGGTGCAACCCTTTGTGGTAGTGTGTAAAAAAACAACCTATTTTTGACTGCAATTAGTCAGATATACTTTCCCCCTTTGTCGATTGGTTGAAAAAAATCACCTTTAAAGTCTAATCTCGGCATACTTTAAGTAATATATTCATAAAAAGCCGACAAGAATTGATTTCAATAATTTATCGGCTTTAATTAAGAAAATTTAATTTATTTACTGTTTGGTTCTGTACGATGTCGTTGATTTTAAATAGCAACAGTAATGTAGTAGAATAAAATAATTACGAAAAAAATAAAAAAATATGCATAGCCGAATGAAGTTACTATGCATAAATTCTTAATAAAAAGCAAAAGAATATTTGCTTAACAATTTGGGATGCTATTCTAATGTATAAAATTTGTAGGAGTATATGGCTCGCGCTCGGGAATTCCGTATTGTTCTTTACCCAAAGCAATGCACTTAATTAAAAACGCCATATTTTTACCCAGCGTACGCATGCTTTGAAGCCCCTCGATGTCTTGTAATGCTTCGCCTGCTTTAAGTCCATGAACATTGTTCCAATACTGTCCTGACACAACGGGCATTCCCGATATGGTAAAAAATTTATTAATTTCGTCAAACGTAGCGGTTGCACCGCTTCGACGTGCGGACACGACAGCAGCCCCGACTTTCATAGACTTAGAAAAAGGTGTACTGAAAAACAACCTTGTCAGAAATGCAATCAAAGTTGCGTTTGCGGATGCATAGTATACCGGGCTTCCGACAATTATCCCGTCGCACTCGCGGAACTTTTCTGCAGTAGCGTTGACAATGTCATCGAATACACACTTACCCTTAGTCTTACATACTCTACAATCGATGCAACCTCTAACGCATTCTCCACCCAACTGAATAAGTTCGGTTTCAATATTTTCGACGTTCAATGTATGTTCTGCTTCTTTTAGCGCCAAATACGTATTTCCTTCTCTGCGGGGGCTACCGTTAATCAATAAAACTTTCATATGCTCTCCTTTTTGATAAAATCGAAAAAGCCCTTGTCGGCTCGCTTACGCCAAAATTATAGCATACAAAAAAACCAAATTCAAGGACTTCGACAAAAAAAACCGTCTACCTTTCGATAAACGGTTCCTTAATTGTGATTAATAATCCTTACGGATGTTGTCGCTGAACGGAAGTAAAGCCATACAACGAGCTCTCTTGATAGCTGTGGTCAAAGCTCTTTGGTGCTTAGCACAAACGCCGGTAGAACGACGGGGTGCGATTTTACCGTTCTCTAATAAATACTTTTTAAGTTTAGCAACGTCCTTGTAATCGATATAATCGATATGCTCATCGTTGGAAGCTCTATCGATACAGAATTGACAAACCTTTTTCTTGGAAGTCTTTCTTGCAGGACGCTTTACAAATTTTTCTTCATTACTCTTATTGTTCATTATAATTACCTCTTAAATATTAGAATGGAAGCTGATCGTCTATGGGCTTCATATCGCCGATGGAATCATCGTCATCACTGCCACCCTTAGTCGATAAGAATTGTACTTCGTCGGCTACAATTTCGGTTACATATCTCTTGGAACCATCGTTAGCGTCATAAGTACGTGTTTGAATCGATCCGCTGATAGCAACTTTACTGCCCTTGCGCAAATACTTGGAACAGTTGTCTGCTTGTCCACGCCATGCGATTACGTTGAAGAAATCGGTCTCGCTATTACCCCAACGGCGGGATACTGCAAGAGAGAATTTGCAAACGGAAACATCACTCGTGGTTTTGGATAATTCGGGGTCTTTTGTAAGGTTACCGATTAGTATAACTCTATTCATGATCGCACCTCAACTATTTACGAATTACCATGTGACGAACAACGCCGTCTGTAATTCTTAATTGTCTTTCGATTTCAGCGATTTGGTCACCGTTGATGGTGAAGTCAACTACGATGTAATAACCTTCGCTCTTGTAATTGATCAAGTAAGCATACTTTTTCATTCCGATTTTCTTATCGGAAATAATGGTACCGCCAAGGGATACGATCAAGTTACTGAACTTCTCGGCTAATGCAGACTTTTTCTCATCTACTAAATCGCAATCTAAGATGTACATAAGTTCGTAAGAATTCATTTTCTGTCCTCCTTTTGGTCATATTGGCCTTTTTCACGACGAAAAAAGCAAGGTTTTGCGGAAATATTATATATCAAACATCTCATTTTGTAAAGCATTTTGCAACAAATCTTTTTTATCAATTCGTTATCAATTCGTTATCAATTCGTTATCAATTCGTTATCAATTCGTTCAAACTGAATTCCCAAAGTAAATTTTACAGTGGAATTTACTTTGGGAATTCACTCGAGCACAAACTGTCTAACAGAAAACATAAAATAAGTTGACAATTATAAAAATGTTTATTATACTTGTATATGAAACTTAATACAGTTGGAGGCTTATCGAAGTGGTCATAACGAGGCGGTCTTGAAAACCGTTTGGGTGCAAGCCCACGGGGGTTCGAATCCCTCAGCCTCCGCCATCCTAAAAGGGAACGAAATGTTCCCTTTTTGTTTTATAAATATTACTATTTGTATATCAAATATTACACAAAAACACCGAAATTGAATAGGGCTGTAAGATGCGGATTAAGTAAGTTTTATGCTTTTAGACACAATGTTGCGGCACCGATAATGCCGGCATCGTTTTTGAGAGTTGCGGAAACGACTTTGACTTTAGGATTATACATCAAACCGTAAAGATTGCGTGATACATATCGTTGAAGTGGCTTGATAAGGTTATCGCCTTGATTGGATACACCACCGCCGATAATGATGACTTCAGGAGCAAAAATGCTTGCAAAATTCACAAGACCGATTCCAACATATTTGATATATTGTTTGACTGTTTTTATCGCTGTTTTATCACCCTTGGCTGCACAATCGAACACCACTTGTCCGTTTAATCCGAGTTTAGCGACTTCTCTTGCTAACAAACTATCAGGGTATTTTACACAAGCGTTCGAAACTTGTCTCATCAGTGCCGTTGCAGAAGCATAAGCCTCGTAACAGCCTTTCTTACCGCAACCGCATTTTTCGCCATTTATACGGATAATCGTATGTCCGCCTTCGGCTCCTGCCGATTTATTACCCGTCAACAGTTTCCCGTCAACGACAATACCTGTACCAACACCTGTACCGAGTGTAATCATTACCGAATTTTTAGCACCCTTCCCTGCACCGTAATATGTTTCGCCGAGTGCAGCACAGTTAGCATCGTTGCTTATTTTGATATTAGCAATTCCCGTTTTTTGACGAAGCATTGACACCATCGGAGTATTCCTAAAATTGATGTTGCACGAATAGCGAACAACACCCTTTTCGTCATATATCGAACCGGGACATCCTATTCCTATCCCATCGATCTTACCATCGAAATCGGCGATAAGCTCATTAATTAGGCATGCAATATCCTCAACGATAAGAGAATCTTCTTTTTCGGGAAGGGTTGTAATTACCTTTTTTAACAGAATATTACCATTATCGTCAACTACTCCGCCTTTAATGGTCATACCGCCAATATCAATTCCGATACAGTTCATACTATCCTCCTAAAACGACATTAGATCTTTTTAATTTGGTTATTCCTATAAACAACTTCGCCTTTGATAATTGTATATAGTACGTTAAAATTTTTATCCAATATGGTAAAATCTGCTCTTTTACCTACTTCTATACTTCCACGCTCACCAAAAATTCCAAGGTTCTTTGCAGGATTTATGGTAGCAAAATCTATTGCATCGGTAAATGAAACTCCGGCCTCTACAAGATTTTTAATCGCATTGTTCATTTTGAGAACACTTCCTGCAAGCGTTCCATTCTCGAGTTTTGCGAATCCGTCTTTAACAATTACCTTTTGACCTCCAAGTTCGGACACGCCGTCCGGTAAACCTTTTGAACGCATCGAATCGGTTATCAAAGTTATCTTGTCGTGAGGCTTATTTTTAATTAACAACTTAATTGCAGGAATCGAAACATGCTTAGCGTCGCAAATGATTTCGCAGTTTAATTGGTCTATAAGCATTGCTGAACCGACAATTCCTATTTCTCTATGGTGAACACCAGTCTGAGCATTAAAGGTATGCGTTACATTAGAGAGTCCCAATTCAACACCCGCAATTATATCATCATAACTTGCACCGCTATGACCTACCGATGCAATGATTCCCAAATGTTTTAAATGCTTAACAAGTTCTAAACCGTCTTTTTCTTCGGGAGCAAGCGATACTATTTTTATGTTATTTCCCGACAAATCATTATACCCATCAAAGAGTTTGACATCGGGTGTAACAACGTATTCAAGCGGTTGCGCACCTATATGTTTAGGGGATATAAACGGTCCTTCGAGATGCACACCCAATAGTTCTGCACCGTTCGCATTACCCGATTGCATATATGACTTGACATTTTCGAGTGCAAGAGAAATATTGTCCCTACTTTGCGTCATTGTCGTTGCCAAAAATGCCGTAGTTCCCTCTTTAACAAGTGACTCGGAAATTGTTTGCAACGAAGATTCCGTTGCGTCCATAACATCCGCCCCACCTGCTCCGTGAATATGCTCGTCTATAAAACCTGCAACGACAATTCCGTCGGTTTCGATCAAAGATTCGATTTTAGTACAATCATCACCGATATAAGCGATTTTTCCATTGCATATGCCTATATTAGTTCTTATCAATCCTTTGCCCGCAATATAAGCGGTTACGTTTTTTAATCCTATCATATATTGTTTATCAAGCTTGCCGCAGCCTCGTCACATATTAATGTGCAATCGGCATGTGTATTTAAAATACTTGCAGGCAAATCCTCTGTTATTTTCTCTTTAAGTAGTCTATATACCGCCTTAGCTTTATTTGCGCCCGATGCAAGTATCAATATTTTCTTGGCATTCATTATGTTTTTAATCCCCATGGTAAAGGCGTGTGTGGGAACTTCGTCGATACTATCGAACAATCTTGAATTATCCTTTATCGTGCTTTCGGTCAACTCGACAACATGGGTTACACTGTCAAAAGGCGTACCGGGTTCGTTAAAGGCAATATGCCCGTTGGAGCCTATTCCGAGAAGTTGAATATCGGGACGCAACTCGTCCAATACCTTATTGTATCTCTCGCATTCTGCTTGAGCATCGGGTGCGACACCATTTTCGATATTGGTATTATTAATATCGATATCGATGTGATTAAACAAATTATCCCTCATGAAAAATGCATAGCTTTGTTCGTGCGAAGAAGGTAATCCCATATATTCGTCAAGATTGACTGTATGAATACCTTTAAAGGATATTTCTCCATTGGTGCATTTTTCAATAAGCTTCTTATATAAACCAATCGGAGTTGATCCGGTTGCTAAACCTATTACGCCATTCGGTTTATCCAATATAATCTGCGCAAAAATATCTGCACCGACTTTACTCATTTCATCATAATTTTTAACTATTATTGTTTTCATTTTTCTTTTGTTATTTACTAATTATATACATTAGTTGTCATCATCTGGGCAATATTGTTAAAGGATATAGCTTCGCCTTGCTCTTTTCCTCCAAACGGCAAAAGCGTTTCTTCCAATTCTTCGATCTTTTCAATCTTACCGTTAACATAATCGAGAATGCGTTGTCTACAAGATATCGTTCTTTGAATAATACCGCCTAATCGCAAATCCTGTACATCGAATCCCGAAGTTTTGTTGTCCCTAAACCACTGTTTTTGAAGGGCTTTATGGAACAATCTAAGTGCTTTTGTAACACAAACATAGTCATTATCAGCAAGACAGCGTAACAATTCCTTATCCTTATTTTCGTAGGCTTTACGAGTGCGAACACCTAAAGCATACTTATACGACAGCACATCGCAAAGTTTTGCTTGTACGTCAAATATATAAGCATACTTGCGATATTTTTTAGCAAGTGTATGTAGTTTTTCCGCACTATTCTTATAATGCTGAACATTAGAAATATCAACGGTATAGTCCAAAAAGCCGTTAAAGTAGTCAGAATAAAGCATATATCTTGACGGATTTTGTTCGGCATTTACACCTTTTAAACGATTTGCACTATCAAGCAACATATAATCATCGAAATCCACACCTACGATACGCTTAAAGCGTGTTTTGATAAGTTGTTCGTCCTCGACACCTTTTAGATACTGTGCTATGCAAAATAGCGATGCTAATTGAGAAAAATGAGAGCACTCACCGCCAAAATCACCCCACAACGTAATAATTATATTTTCAATGCCGTTTTTACGACAAGACCGCATTGCCGGCAACATTGCTTGCAAAGTAAATTGATTTAGCGGTGTTACCCCTAACCAACTCCATGCACCACCTGCAAACCAAACATCATTGGACAATTGCTTATGATTGTAAAACATACCGTCGTAGTCTTCTTCCTTTGTGTGGTAGTAGTCCCAATAAACAAGCGAAACATCTTTATCTACGGCGTCGATAGCATACTGTGGTACATCGGTTTTCCCTTGGTAATAACCATTTGCCCACGAATTAAAAAACATATCCGACCACATAAGGCATTTAAATCCGTATTTTTGAGCAATTTGCTTAACTTTAGATAAATGGCGACCGATGATTGCCGTCGAATTTTCGTAGCCATGGATATCTAAATGTCTGCCACGTCCAAGCATCCACGCCTCATCCATGCCGATATGCACCAATTTGGACGAGAAACAATTAGATATTGTTGCAAACAAGTTGTCGATAAATTCGCAGGTTCGATGATCATCTACCAATAGAATATCGTTGCAATCAATAGGAACCTTGCCCCAACGAATAGTCGCATTAAGATGAGCAAGCGTTTGGATACACGGAATAAGCTCCATACCGATAGATTGTGCATAACTATCAATTTCTTTTAATTCCGATTTAGAATATCGCCCACGCATATAGCCGAAATATGGTTCACCGTCAACTTCATATGTATCTTCGGTATAAAGCATCACGGTATTATATCCCATTTTTTTGAGCAATACGAGATACTGTTTTAAGGACGGAACATTCATAACAGAATTGCGGGACATATCGATCATTACGCCTAAACGATTAAACTTATATCTATTCATATCAATTCTCCATCATGTGGCTCTATTAATTATAACAAATACATATTGAAATTGCAACATGTAAAAAGTGTAGAGATAGACTTATGAATCATCAAACTTCGATTTAACTACACTACAGTTTCATTATAATAAAAACATTATATTATAAGGATCCCTTAAAACACAATACCCGACACGTTCTTTCGTTCGTATCGGATATTGTGAAAGGATGGGACTGTATGGATTATCAAATCAAATTTGACTATAAACTGCTCTCAACTTTTGGAATAATATATATTTACACAGGAGAGAGACTTCGTTTTACAGTCCCTAAAGGGGGAAGTTATTTAATTACTCTGATTCTTTTACAAGACTAATAGGAATAGCGACACCATTGGCGTCAACCGTCCAATAACTCATATCCCAACCATTTTCGGCAGAAACGGTTACAGAATCTTTGAATGCAGCAGCATCTGCATAAGAACCGTAAACACATGTATCAGTACCACAGCAACTTTCAGGACAACGCTTTACGGTAGCCACATCGGAAGGGGCGCCGATTGCGTAAACATTTTTGAAACCACCACAGCCCGGATGCAAATGGCCGAGAGCAGTAGCGTGATCAGTACCGTTATAAAAAGCGCCATCTCCATATACAACTACAGAATTCTTTACAGTATATTCACCCATACTATCATTGCTTAGGAATGGGCTCGACCAGTCGTTACCCGATCCGTTAGCTATAGCCTTAACTGTCATATAAACATTTTCAATTGTGCCACAGCCTGCATATGCAATACC
This sequence comes from uncultured Christensenellaceae bacterium, assembly GCA_964391805.1. Lineage (GTDB taxonomy): Bacteria > Bacillota > Clostridia > Christensenellales > CAG-1252 > RUG14300. Next base: position 169,923 of record CAYMNK010000003.1, read on the forward strand.
GCCACCGCAGCCCCACAATGTAACATCAACCAATGAAAGATTGCGGACAATACCATTTGCGTTTAGTACTGTTCCGACAAGCCCGTTTACATATACATCCATTATCATGTTATATATTACATGGCCTCTTCCGTCAAATACTCCGTTAAATCCCACTACGCGACCATTCAGCCATTCGGTATCATTGCCAATAGCATCCCAATAAGTTCCCCAGTTCATATCATTATGGAAGTAACTAGTAGGATCGTCTCCGTCATAATCACCAAACTGTATGTCTGCACCTAATACATAATATCCACCATAGAGATATCCGTTATTTGCAGCCTCTTCCTTAATATGGACACTGTACCAACGCAAATCCGCACGGTTACGAATAACCTTGGTTATTACAAGAACGGGTTGATTAATTGTATATATGTTTGTATCGGTTACCACAGAAGCGACAAGATCTTTTTCACCCCAAAGGGCACCAGAAATATCTGCAGCGTTAATGATTAAATTTCCGTTTTCTACTTTAGCGTTAGAGATAGTTTCGTTACCAATCTTTACACTTACAGATTCAACATTACCTTGGAGATTTAAAGCAAAAGTCGTCGTTTTATGATCATCGTCACCGTTTAATTCAAGATCCATTCTGTCACTTAATGTGATAGTTGAAGATTCTCTGTTATCAATAGTGATAGTGAGATCGAGTTTCTTATCTTGATCGAGAAGAGAAACTATTGAAAAGCAAATACTTGTTTCGTTTTCGAGTTGTTCGGGAAGAACAATAGCATTACCGTTAACCGATACACCGAGCTCAGACGCGGATTCGCTTAAAACTATCTTATCGAATAAACCAAGAGCAAGTTCAATTTTGCTACCTGCCCCGTAAATATTTCGTTCTAATTCAACAGACGGAATTTGACCCTCGGGAACATCTACACACTTAGGATAAGGAATACCGTTTACAAGTTGCCAATAGTCGCCTTCCCAAGAAGATAAATCGACGTTTTCTAATAACTCCCTATAGTTTGAATATACTCCGTATACGTCCCCGCTACCTTCATTGCTCAAAACATTGATCGCAGGAACAGAATTAGGAACACCGACAGCATATACACCGTTTAGTATATCGTAGCCAAGGTGAGAAGAACCGATTGCAAGGATATTGCTTACATCTTCGCCAAATGCACCTTCTTGATATTCAACAAAGCAATTATTGATTCTAAGAGCACCCATACAATCTTGAGAGATAAATGCCGCTGTGTATTGAATATTCCACGAACTTAGCTCATAACCGGGAGCAACGGACTTAAAGCTCATATAAATATTAGATATAGTTCCGTTACCGCCAAAAGCAATAAGACCGGTTCTACCCCTATGATCAACATTTGTGAATGCAACGTTACGGATAACGCCCTGTTCGCCAAGAACGGTACCTACAAAACCGCCAACAGGGGAATTGAAGATAAAGTTATCTATTTTATAACCTTGACCGTCAAATACACCGCTAAATCCCCAAATCTTACCGCTTAACCATAAACCATCATCGGATTTACCGAGATTAGCAAGTGCCTTTTCATAAGCGCCCCAGTTGATGTTGATATCTAATTGTTGTCCATCGCAGTTGATATCATTAGCGAGAATATAATATCCGTTTGCAGACCAAGTCTTTTCGAATTGAGCTGTAATATCGGAGACATATGCCTTCAAATCATTAAAATCACGAATGATCATCGTGTAGATTTCGGCATTTACTTTATAAAAAGCAAGTTCGGTTCCAATAACGATTTGAGTTTTTCCTAAAACAGAAGCATCATTCGGAAGTGCTTCTTTATTAAGAGAGATAGAGCCGTCCTCCTTAACTTCGCTAAGCACATTACTTTCTCCAATGTTAACACTGTTGATAGTACCTTGAATAGCAGATTGGAATTTAATATCAGCAGGTCTACCGACTTCGATAGAAACAGAATCTTCAAGTTCGATTTCGGGACGGTAGGCTTCGATTTCTACAGAGAACTTATTGTTGGCATATGAAGTTGATAGTATTGCCTTACCTTCGCTCTTTGCAACAAATTTTCCGTCTTCAACGCTTACTATGTTAGAATCACTCGATACCCACTCAAGAACAACGTCGATAGGCTCGTTTTTCTCAAGAACCTGTAAAGTAGGTAATAATTCTTTATGATCATTATCGGTTTCAACTAACGCTACTCTTGCTTTATATTCACCGTCTTCGTTTTCGAGATTACCTGCTTCGAAGGTGATATCGGTATTACAAACGTTGATGGTAATCTTTTGAGCAAGGGTTACTCCGTGAACGGTTGTTGAAAGAGTATATGCCGTTGAGCCATATTTTAAGCCCTTTATAATTGCACCGCCATCGGTGGGTGTAACAGAAGCAATATCGTCTGCTTCGCCATCAACAAGCGTCCAAGTATAGCTAACATTGTCTAACGGATTAGATTTCCAATTAGTTACTACAGTAAGCTTGTATTCACCGTCTTTATCTACCGATACATCATTGCGCTCGGGTTTTAGCACTGGAGCGATATGAGAATTTGTTACGGTAACTACACAGGTAGCCTCCTTCTCTCCGACAACGGCTTTTATTGTAGCTTCACCTTCGGCTATTGCGGTTACTACACCATTCGAAACTGTAGCTACGGCATCGTTCGAGCTTGACCATACAACTGCATCCTCGGAGTTTGTTACGGTAGCCACAAGGGTTGCCGTTTCATAAACATCGAGATCCAATGCCGATGTATTTAGTTGAATGCTTATTTCTTTTGGAACCTCATCAATGGGGGGGGTATCATTGTCACAAGCGACAAGAGCGACACAGATGAGCAACACTAAAGCAATAATCCAAATAAGCTTCTTGTTGTTTTTCATAGTTTTTCTCCTTCTAAAAAATTTTTTATTCTCACATGCCCCAGATTGTATAAATCGTATCTAACGATTTTGTTTCTCCGTACATTGTGATGTTTAGTGTTTGACAGTCAGCTCTGAAATCTTTACGCATCTGACTGATTTCATCCTCGTTATACATACCACCGTATAGTCGACAAAGGGCAAAACGAGGGAATATACTTTCCAATAAAATGTGTTTTTCTAAAACTTCGTATAATTCCGAATCGGTTTCACGATATTTTTCGATTGCTTCATATGCGTCATCGATAAGGTCCATCCAGTGGTTCAAAGTAGCAAAAGACCAATACTTGGATAGATCCATATTATTGTAAATATTACCGTTAATTTCGGGATACTCTTGTTCTATATACTTGAGATGCGCTTGAAGCTCATCAAAATATTGACGCATCGGTTCGGAAGCATCCTTGAAATAATTGGCAAAGAAATCGTCATAAATATCCTTTGTATTGTCATTTACATTAAATAACGCACGAGAATTGAAATATTCTTTAAGTTTACCGAAAGCGGTAACGTTCGATTGATTCCATTGTCCCTCGGGGAACATAAACACACCGTTATTTGCTTTACAGTAACGATAAGTTTCGATCATGGAATCATATGAATTAAATGGATATAAATAAGTTGAATAATCTGTTTCATACAGCCACAAATAAAGTCTATCGGTACATGCACCCCAAGCGGCTATAGTTTCATAAACCGCATTATTTTCCGCTTCGTAGAAAGATTTATTATAGGTTGCGGTTATAGGCGCAAAGTAAACGCCTACCTCGGGATCGCATACAACTGAATCGTCGATGGGAACGTACTTACCGTCAATCTTTTTTGCGGGAGCAGATTCCATTTTGTTATACGCAAAAAACAGTATTTGTATTTCACGTTTTGCCGTACCGTTTTCATCGGCATACGCCTGCAATCCGGCTTTTACCTTTCTATTTACTCTATTCAAAAATTGGACGACCGCTGCAGAGTTAGCACCGTTATAATCCGATCTTATCTTTTCGCAAGCATCGCAAGCACAAACGGTATTATGGTCTTCGATGGTACAAGAAATATAGGGGGCGGATAGATTATTCAAAGCATAGTTAATAATTTGACTCGCAACTTCAATTACCATTGCTTCCAATTCTTCTTCATCGCCGTGAGCGGTATAGCACAATTCGTTATTATATGTTGAATACCACAAAGGATGTGCATCTTGATAAGTCGACTGCGGTAAATAGTTAAGCGAGTTGTGATGATTTTCACCACCAACGCTGATGAAGAGATTTGACGATATACCCATTCCGTAAACAGCATCCGAGGTAACACTGTTGCTTTGATAGTAAAATTCAAAATCGGGTTTTTCGATTATCTCCATATCGGGTAATATTTCTGCTTTGTTTTGGTATACGACCGTGTCATCCGAATACATTTCATATCCGATAACATTTCTTAAAAAGGCAAGTGCTGCTTGTTGTGCAGCAAAGTCGCTACTAAATGCAATAAACACCGATTCATTTTTAGATACAATGTAATACCCCGTTTGTCCTAAATTATCCTCGGGCATCGTTAAACCCACTTTTTCAAATAATTCAGGACAATCAAAAACTATATACTTACTTTGTGCAGTAAATTCGATATCATCGCTATACCTTTGAATACTTAAAGAAGCACCTGAGCACAAACGAATATGCTGATTGATATAGCCTACGGCTTTACTGTCATTAAGTCCGCTTCCGAGAATAATTACATAGTCACTTAAACCTTTTTCGACGAACTTACGCGTTCCAAAGGTTACGTTAACTTTATGTAAAGTGCCTTCTACTAAATGCTCTTCCGTTAACGGTGTTGGATTTTTCAGTTCGGTATTTTCCACAAGATCACCTCCCGGATTATTATCTCCGCCATTATCGCAAGCAACAAAGGAAAGACAAATTACAATCATAAGTATTAATGCTATTGTTTTTACTATTTTAGATTTCATAGTTGCCTCCTTTTTGTTACTTAACATTTACAAAGCGTTGAATCATGTTGATATTACCGGCTTCATCGTAAATCATCAGTCGAATTTCGTATACTCCGCTCCTTGTTGCCCTTAAACAATTACTGTTTTCAGGAATAACATTAACAGTTCCGCTCGGATCAATAATAAACTTATAGCATTTAATATTTTCTTCGGTCGATACATTATCGAATAATGTATAATCGGGAAGAATAATATATTCGCCAACCGCAACTTCGGTCGGGAAACTATGCTTAAACTCTATTTCGGGGGCAACATCGTCTATAACGTTAAGAACATATATAAGTGTCGATGTGTTTGGTCTTTCGAGAGAGCCTTCTTGAGCCTCATAGGAAACACGATATTGTCCGTAAGCCTCGATTTTAATAGAGTAAGATTTTTTAGCATTTACATTTTGTAGCTTTCTTCCGTCAACATCGGTCACTATACTTCCGTCGGGAGCATATACTGACACTTTTAGCGTAGTTATAGGATCTAATACGTCCCCTGCGTCAGCAGACGGTAAGGTTACTATACTACCCATATCGACAATTCCGCCATACGCTCCGTTGACTACGATTTTTGGACCTACACGATCCGAAACCGCACTACTACGCATAGGTTGTCCGTCTACAGAATAAAGTCTTATAGCGGAACCTTTAACACCGTCATCGAAACGCATACCCACATATACCTTTCCGCTAAAACCTGTAAACGGTTTGCCGTCTTCTCTGTTGGTTATAGCAATCGAAGCATTATTGACAACAAAGCCCGATTCTCCGTCATAAGAAATGGTGAATTCCGTTTGAGAGTCAAAGGTAAAATTGAGAGTCGTTTTTGATCCGTTAACATATAGCTCGGTAGTGCTTACACCTTTAACAAAGGACGCTACAATGGTGTTAGAGGGATCGAGCGAATCGGTAAAGAATACCGTTATCCCGCTAAAATTCGATTTTCCTTTTACTCCCGAGAATACAAGTTCGGAATCTCTTGCAACGAGTGAATTGGCAAACGTCCAAACGGTATTTGCACTGTTTGCCGTTATGACGGTAAAGCCCTCTTGTTTGTCGGTGGATACGTCACCCATTATATAGTTTTCGACATGCAAACGTTGTCTGCCGTTTTCTTCAATATAAGGAAGCACACAAGGAATCTCTTTTGTAAGTTTAGAAACACCCGCCGTAAATGTTACTTTTACCAATGCACCGTTAACAGAGGTCTTTGGAACAAATATTCCACCGCTTACCACCGGGACAGTACCGTTTTCATCGGTTACAGTTACTGAGGCAAGTATCTTTTGTTCGCTACCGCTCGAATAATCATAAGCATAAAAATCATCGATAGAATAAGCACTTCCGCTTATAAAATATGATGGGATTATGGGATCATCCAAAAAAAGCGGTTCACTGTTAGCTGTAACGTTAACGCTATAACTTGCGCTATTAGTTTGTCCTATATAGTCTGTAGCCGTGTATATTATTTCGTATACACCTACAGAATTAAGGCGTAATCCTTCCTCTCCTATAACGATAGACTCGCCGTTAATTTTGGCAGTAATCTCTATGGTTGCCCAATTTCCCGAACTCGTGACCGAATAATCGATAGGCTTTAATATTTCGCCTGCGTAAGCCGTTTTTGGAAGTTCTTCGCCGAACGTTATTTGAGGCAATTCAGGTTCCCTAACGCATTTTGTATAAAGAATTTTCTTCGTAACGTTTCCGCTATAATCGGTTGCTTCATATTCTATTGCATAGCGTCCGAGTTTGTCGGGAACAAATGATCCGTCATTTATTTGTGTAAGCACCGCATTGGATGTACCGTAGTTGTACCAAACAAATGTCTTAAGCTCTACGTTCTCACTATATAAATCTTTTGCAGATGCCTGAGGTATAATATAAGGCGTGTCAAGTTTTGCAAGAGGCAAATCGGAATCATCCCAATCAACAGTGATTTCAGGACCTTCTGTATCGACAAATACATCGTTTAATAAATCGTTATCTTTCACATATGTAATGCAGAAGTTTGCCTTATCGCTGGTGTACATTGCGCCCTCTATCGATAAGAATACCTTACCGCTGGGGAAACCTGTCCACAGTTCGTTAAAGAAAGACGGATTGTCGAAGTCCGTTATCATAAGACTACCGACATACATACTATTGCTTTCGAGATCATATCTCAAATCGATTTGGTTAGCATCGGGGTCCGCCCAAGTGATGCCCCAAGCGCCGAATAACAACGAAAAAGAGTGGCGTGCTTGTGTTCCCCATTCGTTATTTATGTGTAAACGTTTCCAACTTTCCTCCCATCCTACCATGGGTTGATTTTGTCCGCCTGCAAGATAATAGGATGCAGGATAGTCATAACCTTCAGATGACTGACGAGCAAATACGCGAACATAAATATCGGGATTTTCAGCATCGGTAAATGTAAAAACGAGCTTTTCAAAATCGGGCGATCCCTTCACCTCGGGAGTCGCAAAGCACTTAATAAGAGAATCTGCCGATGTAACATTACTAACATCGATTGCCTTATTAAAAGTAATTTTATCGCCCTCGACAAGGCTTACCATTAAACCGCTCTCCTTCTTTGCCCATTCATATTTACCGTAATAATAACTACTTTTTTCTGATGACAAAGAAGCTATTTTACCCTCAACCATAAAGGTAACGTCCTTACAATAAATCTTTCCTTCATTTTTGGCAACGTAAGAAATACTGTATTTACCATATTGCGAAAGTGTAATATTTTTCGATGTGGTCGCATCGCCGTTGGGATAAACCAACGTGCTTGACGCAGTCAACACCTTGCCACCAACTGTGACGTTTGCTTCGGGGACGACAAATTCATCGCCTACGGAATACGTAGACAATTCTTCTATCGTCCAATCCTCATTTTCGGCAAATGCCGTAAAAGAGACCGATGCCACACACAATAGGCAAACAATTAATAATAGTACAATAAATGGTTTTAATTTCATTGAATTCTCCTTAACTATTAGGTATCAGTGATACGATTATGGGGATGATTAACCCGAGTATTTTATTTGATGCCGAAAAGGACCTTCCAATTCTTCTTATAATACTCATACATTCCGTTAAAGTATGCCGAACTCGTTACGTTACCGTCATGTAAAGCTTCTGCAGGCCATGAGTATTGTGTTCCCGATACAAGCGATTGCAATACTTCCGCATTTGTAAATTGTCCCTGTCTGTTTTGATATACAGAATTAGACGAATACGGATATACCACATCTGAGCGTTCTTTTATTTCCATAAGAGAACGACCGTATGGAGACAATTCAGCCTTTTGTGCCTCCGTCAAGGTATAATTAAAGGCTTTGGGTGTATTTGTTATGGTTGTATATTCAACAAGAGATTCATCGGTATGAACGAATTTTATAAAGTCTAATGCTAAAGGCTTTTTCCACTCTGCAACGTTTGCTTTCATAAAGCAAATGGAATAGATATGATCGAATAAGGTGTTATTCTCGCCAACCTTGTCGCTTGTAGCCTTAGGAAGTGGCATCCATCCAAAATTACGGTTGTCTGCACTGAATTCCGCTCCGCTACTTGCAACCATATCGTCGAAGGTCTGTTTCGCTTCGCTTTGCCACCAAACACCGTCACAAAGCATCGCAATGGGTTTAGTTTCACCACCGTCGTGACCGGCATATAAGAAATCCTCTTGAGCGTTCATATGAGAATAACTGTTATTAAAGGCAAGACTGTTATGATAATCGCTTGTTTTAATCAATTTCTCTAAGAAACTTAATGCATAATATTTTCCGGATTGACGTTTTAATTCATATGCATTTTCGGCGGTAATCTCGGTAGACGAAGAATCCATCACCAACGACGATCCGCTTATTGTACCAAGATCGGAAGCGGTTCCACTTAGCGTATAATTAAGCATCATATTGTCCAATCCTTCATAATCGGCAATAAGGGCTTGAAGAAAATTGTTTAGGTAGTCTCTATAGTTTGCACCTGTCCAGCATACAGGAGTGTTTCCGTCACTTGCTATGAATTCGCAAAGCATGAAGAATTCTTCGTATGTCGCAGGAAGTCCGTCATCCGATGTACCGTATTCACCGTCGGGACCGGCACTACGCTTTCCGTTAGGATAAGATGCTACGAAATTATCTATCAAAACTTCTACATCACTGCGATCGTCAAGAAAATAATATCCTTTTTCTTCAAAGAGATCGATATTATAAATAAGTCCGCTATATCCGGAATAATGAGGCAAACCGTAATACTTTGTTTCATTACCCTCGGTGATGCCGAAATAATTCTTTTGTTCTGCTGTCAATTTACCTTCAATCGTCGAACCTGCGGAATCTCCTAAAGATGATAGATCTGCCGTAACGGCTTCGGTGATATCACCTAAGACACCTTCCGAGAGAAGGGTGTAATAGTAAGCATATTCGGTAAAATATATTTCATCACGGTTATCAAGAATATTAGACATATAACTGGTTATAGATGTCTTTTGAGGGTTGATCATGATTTGAACACCCTTTTTACCCTCCTCGTATACATCGTCCTTGTGCAGTTCTTCATAACGTTTCTTTGCTGCGACAAGCCAGTCGGAACCGTAACCTCCGTTAAAGTTGTATATATAGAGCTGAGTACGTGTCGTGTCTATTTGCTCTTTTGTGGGGTCGTCTGTGTTAGACGGATCGACACAAGCAACAAGCAACGAAGCAAGCATTACGACAAGTAGTATTAATGCAAATATTCGATATATTCGTTTCATGAGCACTCTCCTTATTTAGATTTTTTATTTGTACAAGAATCATTTCGATTCTTTTTTTTTGATTAAAATAATCTCTGCGTGGATTCTTCCACATTTCTATTTTACTTGATAGAACGGTCATTTTCAAGATGGGACAGCCGTCCAATGTTTGGTTTTCTTTTTGGTTTTCAATACCATTTTTTGGTTTTTTAGGGTATTGTTTACGCATTTAGAAGGAATTAAAAGTCACTTCCAAATGCGATTTTTTTATTACTATCTAACAAAGAAATCATTATCCTTTTATTCCGCCGACCATAAGGTTGTTCAGTAGCCGTTTATGGAAAATAAGGAATATTATAAGAATGGGTACTAACATCATCATTGCACCGGTCATTCTCATTGGAACAGTAGATAATCCGTTTTCGGTAGTGGTTGCCATATGGAACATACCTAATGCAATAGTCGGATAGGAGGGAAGGTATACCAACGGCGTTTGATAGTCATTCCAGAACGTAATAAAGTTTATAAGCATTACAGTAAAGAATGTGCTCTTTACTAACGGAAATTCGACATTTAGAAATATTCTAAAATTACCCGCTCCGTCAATTTTCGCAGCCTCTCTAAATCCTACCGGCATCGATTTGAAACTGTTATAAAACACTAAGAAATACATACCGAGGAAGTTGGCTTTCATTACCCACAGTCCCCATATTTGATCGTATAAGCCCAATGCTTTTGCTACCCTAATTTCCGATGGTAGACTTCCTACTATCGGTAACGCCATAGTCACTATAACAATGGTGTATATCAACTTTGAAAACTTGTATTGTCTAAATCGTGCACAACAGTATGAAGTGGTGCAAGGAACAAGGGTATTAAAGAATGCGCAACCGACAGAGTATAGTATAGAATAAATATACATTAACCCCATACCGACATCTATACTACCGGTATCGGTATTTGCACGAACTTTAAACATTTCGTATACGTAACTAAAATTCCACACCCATTCCTTGGGTAATCCGATAATATTTATTCTAAAATCCGATTGTTTTTTAAAAGCAGTTATCATTGACCATATAAGAGGTACCAATAAAGATACGACATATATAATCAAAAATACGAGCATCGCCCCCGTAAGCGGAGTCATATGTTCACGCAACTCTCTCTTTTTCTTGGGAATCAACTTCTTTTTGTTTCTTAAAATCATTCTTGCATTCATATAACACCTCTATTCTTCGGAAGGACCGAACTTCTCTAACAACCAACGAACAAGCAACGTAAACGCCACGGTAACTACTGTCAATAAAATACCTATAGCCGAGAGAATGGGATATTCGGCATCACTTGCTGCTGTTTGTGTTTTCATATAAAGCCAATAACCTATGGTAATAACTTCGTTAGGAGCTTCTCCTCCGTAAAACGAGTATAAATTAATTTGATTGGTAAATAACCCTGCAACCCCTGTAATTATGAAGGTAGTAAAGGTAGGGAATATCATGGGAAATACAATATGCCAAAACTCTTTAAGCCCGGTCGCTCCATCGACATGTGCCGATTCGATTATATCGGGACTGATTCCTGCCATTGCGTTAGAATACATCAATGTACTTGTACCAAAGCCTACCCATATATTGTAAAATATAATAGTTGCGTAACGACTGGCTTTATTTTCGAGCAACCCCTCCATCACTTTTCCAAACCAACTCGCTGCCGCCGCGGGAATCGCTCTATCGACAAAGAACATATAAATCGTTACCATTACTATTGCCGAAATAATCGACGGTAAAAACAAGAAAACTTTAAATGCGTTAGAACCGAAATGTTTTTTATATATGTAGTATGAGAAAAGCAGTCCCAACGGCGTTCCGATCAAAAGTATTAAAAGATAAGATATCGCGGACATCTTCAAAGCATTTAAAAGCGTTGGATCGCTTGTCAACATTTTTACGGCATTAGCCATGTTATCGAAGGTCCAAGTTATGCTGTTAGTGGATATATCGATATTTTGAAATGCCATTAAAATAGAATTTCCGTTGACGCCTATATAAAAGATACAAAACTGAACGACAGGAAAAACCATCATTAAAAAGTAAAACAGAAGATCTCTCTTTTTACCTTTTGACATTTTATGCTGTTTCCTTATCATACCGCACCTCCTTTTCGAGCGCTCGATATCGATGTGAAAAAATCTTTGTCAACAACATTCGATTTTTCAGCATTTGTTTCTATCGCAGATTTACGCGATATTCCATATGCTAAGATATCCATAGATTTTTGACTAAGTTTATGTTTTCTGTCATATGAATAAAAACCGTTTTGTTCTTGTTCAATATCATATAACTGTGTATAACATAATCCGCTTATATACGGATTATCAAGTATACAACCGATAAGTTTTAAGTACTCCGCAACAAATGCGTCTTCGCCATTCAGCTTAGTATATCCCCACGCATCGATTTCGCTTACAGCCCGTGCGCCGGTATCGGGAGAGAACGCTATTCCACCGATTTCGCTTGCATTAACAGGCGTACCCAAAGGATATCGCAATTCACATTCTCCGACAGAATCATCCGCATATAACATAGGTATCTCTAATACACCCTTGCCGATGTCGGCAATACGTTTGGAAACGGTATCTGCATTGTCATAACAATGGAAATCGTATATATCTGTATAACGGCCGTGAAAACCTCCGCTTACGTCTACACACGGACGGGTGCTATCCAATATTTTAGTTACACTATAAACCGCTTCTATGAACCTTACATCGCGTACGCGTCTTGCATCATCTAAATCGCACCAAGTTTCGTTAAGCGGACACCAAGTTATTATCGAGGGGTGATTAAAATCTCTTTCGACGGCTTCGCTCCACTCTCCGATAAAGGTTCCCAAGCCCGAAATATCACTGTATCGCATTCCCCAGCTGGGAAATTCCCCCCATACGATAAATCCTAATTTGTCACAGTAATATAGATAGCGCGGATCGAAAAGTTTTTGATGCAGTCTTGCTCCGTTAAAACCGAGTTTTTGTGCCGTTTGAATATCGAAAATAAATTCCTCATCCGTTCCTGTATAATTACCATGTGCATAATAGCCTTGATCTAATACAAGCCTTTGGAATACACTTCGACCGTTAAGCATAAATTTATAGCCGTCATAACAAACACTACGCAGACCAAAATAAGAATGGACTTCGTCATCTCCGTATTTTATAATCACATCGTATAAGTTCCCCTCGTTGATATCCCAAGGATGTTTTTCGGATAGGGGAATTTTGAATATGTACTCATGTTTAACCATTTTTTCGGCAAAACCGACCAATCGTCCCTCATAATACACATTAATACCGATATTACCTTCCGTATTTATACGAACTTTTGCGTTAAGGGAACATTTATCGAAATCTGGTTCGAAATGTATGGATTCGATATAATTACACGGAGTTTTTTCAAGCCAAACCGATTGCCAAATACCTGTACACTTGGTGTAAAAACAACCATAGGAATACCCTTTTGCACTTTGCTTACCACTCGGAGTGTTGGCAGAAACATCGTTATGAATAATTACCGTTATACGATTATCACCCACCATGCACAACTTGGCAATATCTACATCGAAAGGTGTATAACCACCACTATGAGAACATGCATATTTGCCGTTAATATATACGGATGCTTGATAGTTTACAGCACCGAAATGTAAAACCAACCTCCCTTCAAGATCGGACTCGTCAATACTAATCAACCGAGAATAAGAAACCGTATCGGGTACGGCTCTACCGATTCCTGACAGTTCACTTTCGGGACAATACGGAACTACTATCTTTTCTGAAAGATCGCTTTCAAGTTTATCGCAAGCATCACAGGCTTCAAATTGCCATAATCCATTCAACAAGCGATAATCTTTTCTTGCGAAATTCGGGGTAGGATGTTTGTCAAGCATAATCAATTCCTCTGTTGTATGGGGATATTTTATTCCCTTACATATTAATCATAACATCTAAAAGCCTCAAAATCAATAGGGGGTACCTTGCCAATATTTGGGTTTCTTTTTGCACTCGTTTTCCATTATTTGGAATCGATGGCTATTTTTTGTAATTCCACAATTTGGTTTCGATTACTTCTTTTTAAAATGCTTGCAATAATGACAGAAATAGTGTATTCTAATAGTAACAAACAACCTAATTAATATCCATATAATAATACGGAGGATTCACATATGAGCGACATACTTAATCCCGATAAGGTCATTACCCTAAATGTAACAAACGAAGCAGACCATCAGCATATTTTAAAGATATCGCATGCTTTGTCCGTCCCCGAAAGGTTGAAGGTCTTGCAATGTATTCTTAAAAAATCGATGTCGTTGGCTCAAATACAGGAAAAGCTAAATTTGCCAATGACGAGCATACATAGACATGTCAATACACTACAAGAAGCCGGACTTATCTATATTACTTATGCTCCGGGTATCAAGAGCCATATGAAATTCTGTTCGCAAGCAACAGTCGGATTCACCATATCTATGGAAAACGAAAAAGATAATTCCGAGAAAAATGAGGTTACCATTGAAATGCCTGTCGGAATGTTTTCACATTGTCACGTTTCCGCACCATGCGGAATGCTCTCCTCTACAGGTAGATTGATACCTTATGATGACCCTTCTGTATTTTTCTCACCACAAAGAATGCAGGCGGAAATACTATGGTTCGATAAGGGATTTATTTGCTATAACTTTCCTCTACCAAAGAAAATTAAAAAGTTTGATGAACTTGAATTTTCATTCGAAATATGTTCGGAAACTATGTATTATAACAACAAGTGGCCAAGCGATATCACGCTTTTTGTAAATGATATCGAACTTACAACTTTTACTTCTCCCGGTGATTTCGGCGGAAGAAGAGGTAAATATACACCTGAATTTTGGCCACTCACAAGCACTCAATACGGTCTACTCAAAACACTAAGGATAAATAAACGTGGAGTATTTCTCGATAATGAATTAAAAAACGATAAGGTCAATCTTAGTACTCTTCAACTCAATGCACGTGATGCAATTAAATTTAAAATAGGGATTAAAGAAGATGCGGAATATATAGGAGGAATCAATTTATTTGGTAAAAATTTCGGTGATTTTCCGCAAGCAATAAAAATGACTGTTAGATAATAAAGCCCTTTCAAAATGATAAATAACAACATATTATAAAATCGCAGTGGCGATTGTTAATCGCCATCTCCTTGTTAGGGTAAGTGCAAGCGACCAATCATGTCATTCTGAGCGAAGGGTGACAACCCGAAGTCGAACCCGGTAGGGCAATGCGTAGCATTGGAATCTTAATCCAAATTATAAAAGCTGGTATAATAACAACAACCTATCGTTACCGTCCAAGATACTGCTCGGTTACACCTCGCACTGCTTTGCAATTCGACTACGCTTACGCTACGCTCAGTATGACATGTCACTTTTTTTAACAATGAATTAAAACCAAACAAATAGAAATAGATTACAAAACCCGCAGAATAGGTGAACCGCAAGAAAAGTCTTGATTCCATAATTCGAATATGGTATAATTTAGGTGATTACGTGAATATTTTTACAAATAGTTCAAATAACAATGGCGTGTATCGTTCTCTAAATAATTTGTTTTGAGAATATATCACTTTGTCAACACTAACCGTATAAAAATATTACATTGAAGATAGCGTATTTATAACAATTACACTATCGACAAGCAAGGAGACTAATATGGCTGATAGCGTATACGAGGTATTTATATCTTTTAAAAACAGAGACTTTGACGGAAATCCGTCGGTAGACAGTCGCATAGCCGAACAACTTTACCAAGAATTTATGAACCATGGTATTTCGGCATTTTTCAGCAATGTCAAATTGCTCGAACTTGGTGCCGCCGCCTACAAATCGTCTATCGAAAAAGCAATGGATACCGCAAAAATAATGATAGTCATCGGTAGCGAACCGTCATATTTAGATACTGAATGGGTTACCTATGAAAGGGATTCTTTCCATAACGATATTTTGTCCGGTCTTAAAAAAGATGCATGTATCATTCCGTATCTCGGTAACTTCGAAGGTTCTAAAATTCCGCGCAGTTTACGTGGTTACGAAACCTTTTCGTTGACGAATCACACTCCCGCGGATGTCGTACGCTTTGCAATCAATTTTTTAAACAAATCAAAGGTGCAACAAGTCGGAGAAGCAAGGGAACGTTCGCTATCAACAGGCAAAATTGCTTCCACCTATAAGCCCGATGCTGGCAAGGAATTTCGCCGTCTACGTATACAAGCTAAGAACACTCGTCCCGCCGATATGCCCGCAATTGACTATGTATTGGATAAACTTAACAAGAAGGATATCAAAATACTCGATGTAGGCTGTGCATACGGATTTGTTACGCACGATAGATTCGCGTCTATCGAAGGAGCGTTCACGGTAGGAGTTGACGTTAACGAAGCTTGTCTTAATTACGCAAAGGAGCATAATGCTTCCGATAATATGGTTTTCGAATATTTACAACTCGAATCGGAAAATTTAGAAGATGAGTTATACGCAATAATGGACAAATATTCGATAGAAAATTTCGACATAATATTTGCTTCATTGGTAATACACCACCTTAAAAATCCCAATAAATTTCTCAAAAGGTTACGTAGATTCCTTAACAAAGACGGCTACATTATCATAAGAGGTTCGGACGACGGAAGCGTATTGAGCATAAACGATGACGGCTTGGTTCAAAAAATCATCGACTTACACCTATCAACCGAAGGAATTTCAGATAGAGCCAACGGTCGCAAAATATATTCGCAACTTATCAGTTCGGGCTATAAGAATATCAAAATGATGAACTATGTCAAAGATATATCGGGACTCGATATAGATGAGCGCAACGACATATTCGAAGAACGCTTTGCATATAGACGTAATTATTTAAAAACGCTATGCGATCGCAATCCTTACGATATGGAAAAACGCAATAATTTGGATTATATGGATTTTGCTCTCGAATGTTTGGAAAACAAGTTTTCAGAAGAACAATTTTGGTATTGTGAAATAGATTTCGTAGGAGTCGCTCAAAAGAAGTAAAATAAAGAACAACCAATATATGGATATCTTTTATAAAAATGTTTCACGATAAACATTGGCGGACTTTTTGATTTTATTTGTGGCTAAGTCGGTTAGATTTCTGTTCTCACACATAGGTTGTAATTTAAGAAAACAATATTAAACTATTATTACCCATATATGAGAATATCGTAAACATTTTTTGTGGGAGTTTGATAATGAATAATAAAAAATGTAACAAATACAAACATATAGTTTTTGATCTTGACGGAACTCTAATAGATAGCGAGGACCTTTTTATATCCACACTCAAGGAAAGTCTAATCAATTTCAGTTTACCTATAGACGAGAATATCAATAAGGCATTCGGAATGTCGGGTGACGATATCGGTAAAATGCTAAAAATCCCTGCGGAAATCGGTAAGGATTTTTCTTTGTATTGGTATCTTAAAATGTGCAAATCTACCGAATTCAAGGATACATATAGAGCTTTATCTGCTTTAAAAGATGCAGGATATACCATTGGAATAGTGAGTTCAAGAGATTCTTTTCTTGTTAAAGACGCATTATCGAGAGAAAGGTTCGCGACCTTTATCGATATTATTTATGAATCGGAAAAAACAGGAAAGTATAAACCCGATCCCGCTCCGCTAATAGCATATCTTGAGGATTACAAATTAAAAAAGAGCGAACTTTTATATATAGGAGATCTTATAACCGATAAACAATGCGCTGACAGCGCAGGTGTCGATTTTGCTTATGCCGGTTGGGGTTGGAAAGATAAACATACTAACGAGGCATTGACTTTTCACACTTTTGACGAGATGTTGGAGTATTTAGTATAAGTAAGGATTTTAGATCCTGCAAGGCTGAGCCTTGCACTGCTCCGCAATTCGACTACGCTAAAGCTCAGTATGACATATTTAATTAGCCCTTTTCATCTGCCGTCATACTGAGCGAAGGTCAACAGACCGAAGTCGAACCCGACAGGGCGACGCATTGCGTCGGTATCTAAATCCTTGTTAATAATGATATCGTACAATCAACTGCTCATTAACCATCCAAGATACTGCTCGGTTTCACCTCGCACTGCTCCGCAGTTCGACTACGCTAAAGCTTTGCTCAGTATGACGGATAACACTTATTTTTAAAATGATAATTTAGAATACCCTAACCGCCAATAGAGCATAAGCCACTACATTTAATGCACCTAATCCCCACATGGTCAGACTTAAAATATTCTTTCGACGTTGCTTGCGTTTTACAATATATTCGGTTTCTACTGCCTTTCCTTCTACTTCTTTAATTCCGTAATAATCCATTTCACACCTTCCTGTATATTGTATATGTTCCAATCTATCCAATTATGCTAAAACTTAATCAATTAATAATATAAATCGCTTTACGAGCCTTGCGTACACCTCTCTTTTTGTGATATAATAGCGAACGGAGGGTTATAATATGATAAATTATGACGTTGTTATTATAGGTGCCGGTCCCGGCGGAATATTCTCTGCATACGAATTGAGCGAAACTACCAATCTCAAGATTGCCGTTATCGATTCGGGGAACGCTTTGAACGGCCGTAAATGCCCCATTGACGGTAAAAAAGTCAAAACATGTGCTAAGTGTAAAACATGTGCAATTATGCAAGGTTTCGGCGGAGCGGGCGCTTTTTCGGACGGAAAATATAATATTACAAACCAATTCGGCGGTAATTTACACGAATATATAGGTAAAGAGCAAGCACTTGAACTCATGCGCTATGTGGACGGTATCAATCTATCTTTCGGCGGTGAGGGTACTAAATTATACTCAAACGTAAATACCGTATTTAAGAAAAAGTGTCTCGAAGTAGGTTTACACTTATTGGATGCAGATGTAAGACATTTAGGTACAGATATTAACTATGTTGTATTACAAAACATCTATGATCATCTCAAGAAAAAGGTTGATTTCTATTTTTTAGATCCGGTAACAGATATACAAATTGATAGCGACGGTAAATATATAGTCAAATCCAAAAAGAACGAATTTATTTCCGAGTACTGCATTATTTCGGTTGGTAGAAGCGGTAGTAAATGGATGGAGACCATTTGCGAGCGTCTTGATATAGAAAAGTCCTCCTCGAGAGTAGATATCGGAGTTAGAGTCGAACTTCCTGCCGATATTTTCGCACCTCTTACCGATCAATTATACGAAAGTAAAATAGTATATCGCACCAGTAAATATCAAGACCTTGTACGCACTTTCTGTATGAATCCACATGGAATAGTAGTTAACGAAAATACTAACGGAATTGTTACAGTCAACGGACATAGCTTCGAAGACAAAAATAAACACACCGATAATACAAATTTTGCATTATTGGTATCTAAAAACTTTTCCGAACCTTTTAAAGATAGTAACGGATACGGTGAAAGTATTGCAAGACTTTCTAATATGCTTGGCGGTGGCGTAATGGTTCAACGTTTCGGCGATTTAATCAGGGGTAGACGTAGCACTCCGAGCCGTATTGCCGAGAGTTTTCTAATTCCTACACTATCGGCAACCCCCGGTGATTTAAGTTTGGTGATACCTAAAAGAATTTTGGATGATATCATCGAAATGATCTATGCTCTCGATAAAATTGCACCGGGAACGGCAAATGACGAAACTCTATTGTACGGTGTTGAGGTAAAGTTCTATAACATGCAAGTAGAATTAAGTAAGGACCTCGAAACGAAACATAAAGGATTATACGTAATCGGTGACGGTAGCGGTGTTACACACTCATTGTCACACGCATCTGCAAGCGGGATTTATGTCGCAAGACACATCGCATCGGTATCTAAAATCCACTAAAGATCCGCTAAAAAAACAAAAAAAGCAAATATACTATTGATACTTTTGATATAAAAGTATATAATTAAGTAAATCTATATGAATTAGACCAAGAAAAATGAAAAACTGTTTAATTTCAACTTGCGAAATATAATAGGATAATCGATTTTCTAAATAATGTGGTCAACAAGCAAATAATACAGGAGGTGTAAGCTAATGTTTGAACAATATAAACATTCGAAAATGATTGCAGTTTTGGTAATTATTTTAATTTTAGCTTCCATCCTTATAGCGTTTTTACCACATTCTCACGAAGGTATAGACTCTGACTGCCCTATTTGTGCGATAATAGAAAATTCTCACAGTATATTTACTGCATTTTGTTTACTTACAGTCTTTTATCAACTAATAAATAAATATCACCTATTTGAAATAAATTATAATTTATCATCAACACGCGATAATACTCTAATCGGATTAAAAGTGCTTCTTTTGAATTAAGAATTATTTTTGTTTGTCAAAAAAATAAAACTTAATATACGAAAGGAGTTCACTATATATGATTGAAATAAAAAATCTCAGCAAGCAATTTCAAAATGAAACTGAGATTGCTTATCGCGATATTATTTTTGAAAGTGGTAAATCCTATATGCTTCTCGGTGCCTCGGGATGTGGTAAATCTACCTTACTAAACATGATAGCAGGTATTATATCTCCCACAACCGGAGATATTCTCATTGACGGAATCAATATGAGCGTGGCATCACAAAAAGCGAAGGATAAATTTAGAATAGAGAAAATCGGATATATATTCCAAGATTTTAAATTAATTAACGATATGACAGTTGCCGATAACATCGGTATTCTTCGTCTTGAACACATTGATATTTCGAGCATGGATGATATACTCAAATCACTCGATATTTACGAAAAGAAAAACGCAAAAATAAAACATCTCTCGGGCGGTCAAAAACAAAGAGTTGCTATTGTGCGCGCCCTTGTCAAAAAGCCGGATATTATTCTTGCCGACGAACCTACAGGTAATCTCAATTTTGCCATTGGCGAACAAGTCATCAAAGAACTTATACAAATTTCCTGCGGTAAAACCCTCATCGCTGTGACACACGATGATAGACTTGCGAAATACTTCGATGAAGTCATCGATATGAATGAGATTACAAGCAAAATGCGTGATACAAGTATAAAGGAGGGCTATGATGTTTAAATTTGCTTTAAAAAATATGGCGATAAAAAAAGTACAAATATTATTAATAGTACTATCAATTGTAATATCTGCAGGTATCGCCGTACTTGCCTATAATATAGCTACACAAGTTGATGAAGGAATAACAAATAATGCGGGTTACTATTCTGCAATTATCGGTCCGTCCGGTAGCAATACACAGCTTGCTATGAACACAATGTATTTTACCGATTCTCCTATAGGTACCATTCCTTATTCTGTTGTAACTTCTTTACAACAAGACCAACGAACGACTATAGTTATTCCATTCGCTATGGCCGATAATTATAACGGTTATAATGTTATCGGCACAACACCCGATTATCTTACCAATAAAACGGTATCAAAAGGAACAATGTTTTCTTCGTCAAACACACTCGAAGCGGTTATCGGCTCTAATGTTGCTAAATACTGTGATCTTAACGTCGGAGATATCATTTATACAAGTCATTCGGCAAGTGATGCTGACACCCATACACAAGGAATTACCGTAGTAGGCATTCTCTCGGAAAATCATTCATCCTTCGATAACGTGGTTTTTACCCAAATAAAAACGCTATGGGATATGCACGACCATGAAGAAAATGAGGAAGAACATGAACACGAATTTCATAACACGGTATGTGCGATTCTCGTCAATACAATAAATCCTTCATATGCTATTCAACTCGTTAATGAATATAACGGAAAAATCATAACCGACGATGACGGCAATGCTTTTACACTACAAGCAATCGAACCAATGAGTGTTATCCGTGACGTGCTTAACGATGCAGACGATACTAAATATATAGTTTTTGTTTTATGCGGAGTAATTCTCGTCATGAATATAATGATAATATCCATAATTACCCTTTTAAATATGTATCATTCGGCAAAAGAAATATCCTTGATGCGTCTTATAGGTGTAAGTATGAAGAAAATTAACTTACTGTACATTATTCAAAACAGTATAATGGGATTAATATCGGTATTACTTGCATTTGGTATGTCAAGATTATGTATGCTATTCATGAATGATTATATCCAATCGATGGGCGTTGTTCTTAATATGTCAAAAATATATCCGTTGGAATTCGTTATCCTATTTGTGGTTTTTGCAATAAGCGTTATTCCTACCGTAATTTGGACCTTCTGTATGTCAAAAAAAGACAGCATTTCAAATTAATATTATGAAAAAGTTTTTTAAAGGTATATTGTTAGTATTTATTATTATTACAGTTTTCACTTTCATCGGATGCAATAAAACAAATTCAGACACCGATGATATCATTAAACTCAGTTTTAAAGCAACGTCCGGCTATGATTATCTAAAAAGCATAGACGGACAATCGGTAACGATATCGGGATATATGGCAACAAGTTCCCCTGTCGACGGTTCTTTTATATTTTTAATGAATCTTCCCTACCAAAGTTGCCCATTCTGTGTTCCAAACACATCTCAATTATCTAACACACTGGAAATTTATCCTAAAAAAGGAGATTCATTCAGTTACACTACACAAGCAATAAAAGTCACAGGCACATTAATTGTTTCCGAAAGTGAAGACAAGCCTTTTACAGATAAGTACGGTTACGAATTTTGTTGTAAAATCGAAAATGCCACCTATACAATCATTAAAGCCGAAGATATTTCTTCAGATATTGCACTTTGGCAAAAAATAGCAGATACTGACGTGGTTAATGATATTTATAAGATGTACGATTACGTAAATTTTCTCTGTGCATGGAATACTTACTTTGTCAACAACTACACCGACGAAAATGGTAACACTCATGCCGGGTATTACCTATATCCAAGCGATGCTGAACGATACATTTATACAGACGGTGCTCAATTTAACTACGGATATAAAGAAGGATATTTTGATTCGATTATTGATAAAATACAAAAAATAGATAAATCGGCATTTTCCGATTTAGTTGCTAATATTCGGCAAGCAGGAACTCTTGCCGAAACCGCTCTTTTTGAGTTAAAAAATCAAAATTACACTTCGGAATATCAATATATAGAAAAATTCGGCACAAGCGACAGAGTATATACCTTAAATAAAGGTAAAGAACTTACCGCAAAAATGGATGAATTATATTTGGGCTTTTCAAATTGGTTGGGCAGTTGGGAAATGTAACAATTGTAAAAATCAAAAAAATACAAGATAAATTAGGTAATTATCTCAAATGGTTAATTGCCGAATTATATTTTTTATAAAAACTTGACATTATTTTTCAAAGTCTTGATTGTGTAATTTGGTTATGATATAA
>CAYMNK010000004.1:0-189372 GCA_964391805.1 uncultured Christensenellaceae bacterium
GTATGTTATCTAAAATTTCAAAATAACAATTTGGTCTTGCAGACGTGCCGCTTGGGGTGCCTTTGCAGGTTTTTGTACGCAAAGGGGAAGAAAACTCGGTTACGTAAAAATGTTGTGGTGACAGCGTCAAATATATTGAAAAATGCGAGATTTTGTGATACAATAAAATCAATAATAAATTATCATTTACACGATGGAGGTTATGAAACGATGTTGGTTTTAGGAATCAATAAGATTTTGAAATGGTGTCAGATAACAAAGGGAGGCAGGAGATATACTTGCCCTACTAAAATGATTGATAATGTGATGCACTTCAAATTCAAGAATCAATGGCACAAGGTTGCCGAGTATGTTGGCGAGTATACAACGTAACTCATTGAAGAAGGTGGCAAGATAATCTCCAAAAAGATTACGAAATAGGATCTGAAGATGATTATTCAATTTTATATAACTATATATTGAAACAATTAATGAGGAAAATATTAAAATTAAAGTTTATAGTGAAGAACTTGGATAATTAATCAAATTCCAATTTGCGAGTGTACGCACTTTCTACCTGCTGTACGCAAAATTTAGTAACTGTACGCATTTTTTACAGGGTGTACGCAAATTGTATCAAAATTGGTAGTGGCACACACAGGGAACCGCGGTCGAACCCGTGGTTCCTTTTTATTTGTGTAAAGGGCGTCGCAGGAATTGTCGTTAAGACTAAAAAATACAAAAATAAAGTTTTACTCGACTGGCAAACAAAGCCAAGATGCAATGGTAAATTTGTTAAGAAAGTATAATTACAATAGCAACTACATCTAACAACAAAATAAAGGTGGTATAACGTTAGTCTTGACTCATTAACGCCAGTAAGCGAGCCTTCCCTCGATATTCAAGACGAAATCGAACAAGATTATACCGAATACGATAAAGTCCTAAATAGCCTTAATTTGACGGACAATACGAATTTTTTTGCAACAAAAAAAATCAACAAAAATAAGTTGACAGAATATTTCGAGTTTGGTATAATGTCGAAAATCGATCTTTAAATGAGTACAGAGATGCTCGCAAGACGAAGTACTGAATATTTTGATTTTTTAGGCATATTTTATGCTATTCTCGTCTTGCAACTTTGCAGGACGTATTTTTTTAAAGAAATATATGATTTTTAGGTGTATAAAATATGAAAGAAAAAGCTTTACTAATGGATGGACTTGCCGTTGAAAGATCAATCAAAAGAATATCCCATGAGATCATTGAAAGAAATAAGGGGGTCGACAACCTCGTTCTTTTGGGCATAGTTACGCGCGGTGTTCCTTTTTCTCAAAAAATTGCTCAAAATTTAATGTCATTTGAAAATAAATCTATCGATATAGGTACCGTCGATATTTCTTTTTATCGTGACGATGTCAAAAAAATAGCTACTGCACCAATTCTTAAAGGGTGCGACGTTACCGATAAAGACGTTATCCTATGTGATGACGTTTTATATACAGGAAGAACCGCTCGAGCTGCTATTGAAGCCGTGTTAGACATTGGTAGACCTAAGACAATACAGTTGGCTATATTAGTCGATAGAGGACACAGAGAACTTCCAATACGTGCCGATTACGTAGGTAAAAACGTTCCGACTACTACAACTGAAATAATCAAGGTTTATTTTCCCTCTACTGACAGCGACGAGGGAATCAGACTATACGAATTGGATTAATACTATTGACCTTTACGGCTTATTGCCGAGGTAAATACAAAACAGGAGATAAAAACATGAACCTTACTTATCAAGTAAAAGACAAGCCCCCAATTATGCGTACAATTATCTACGCATTCCAGCAGCTTCTTGCAATTTTAGCTGCTACAATCGCAGTTCCTACAATCATTGGAAATGGCATGAGTCAATCTGCGGCTCTATTCGGAGCAGGCGTAGGAACGATAGTTTATTTACTTTTTACCAAATTCAAAAGTCCTGTCTTCTTGGGTAGCAGTTTTGCATTTTTAGGAAGCATGGCGGCGGCATTTGCGGGTGCAACAACTTCATCATTAGGTTATCTTGGTTTACTGATCGGTGCTGTGTTTGCAGGTCTCGTATACGTCATTTTAGGTTTAATTATTAAGTATGCCGGAGTAAATTGGATCAATAAAATTATGCCTCCGGTTGTAGTAGGACCTACAGTTGCGATTATAGGCTTGTCATTAGCAGGAAACGCTATAAGCGACTTAACAAAAGGAAATGTGTATATTACACAAAATACATGGATTTTAGAAGATGTCAATGGCGTAATGCAAGCTGTTCAATCAACAGAAAGTGTTGTTGCTGCATCTCCCTATATTGCATTACTTTGCGGATTGGTTGCACTTGCGGTCGTTATCATTTGTTCGGTATACGGTTCAAAAAATATGAAACTTATCCCGTTTGTAATAGGAATCTTAGCAGGTTATGCATTAGCGGCTATTTTTACCATAATAGGTAACGCTACAAATATGACTTGGCTTCAAGTTATCGATTTCAGTAAATTTCAAAATATGGAATGGGTACCGTCATTCTCCTTCATCAATGCATTTAGCGGAGATTACGGCGAAGCAAACATTGGTGCATATATAGGTACAATTGCTGTTGCATACATTCCTGTCGCATTCGTAGTATTCGCTGAACATATCGCAGACCATAAGAATCTTTCTTCTATCATAGGTCAAGACTTACTTAAAGAACCGGGGCTTCATCGCACCCTTTTCGGTGACGGTATCGGAAGTATCGCTGGTGCATTCTTCGGCGGTTGTCCCAATACGACATACGGCGAAAGCGTTGCATGCGTAGCAATTACCGGAAATGCATCGGTTATAACGATTTTCGTTACAGCTATACTTTGTATAGTTTGCAGCTTTATCGGGCCATTCGTAACATTCTTAGCGACAATTCCTGCGTGTGTAATGGGCGGCGTTTGTATGGCGCTTTACGGCTTTATCGCCGTATCTGGCTTAAAAATGATTCAAAATGTTGATTTAGGAGAAAATAAGAATCTATTCGTTGTATCGACTATACTCATCTCTGGTGTTGGCGGTTTGGTTATCAATATCGGTGAAATAACAATTACATCGGTTGCATGTGCGCTTATATTAGGAATATTGGTTAACTTACTCTGCTCTATCAAAAAGAAACAGAATGACGACGATAACGAGTCAATCGCGGACAATAACAATAATTAACTTTAATCAAGATGTTATTACTGAAACAATAACAAAAAGGAATAATTCAAAACTTACAAAATCGTTACAAGCCTTTTGCTTGCAACGGTTTTTTATAAAAAATACCACCAAATTATAAACAGTGAATCAAACTTACTGAAAATTCGGTGGTTGTTAGTTCATTAATTTAATAGTAATTAATTATCGGTTAGTTCCCATTTAAAACTGCTTGACAAAAGCGTCACGACACCGTTATGAACGCTTAGCATTCCGCCGTCTACAATTCCGATTTTACATTCGTCAACGGGCATTAGTATTCGACATTGACATGGTTGTAATGCCGTTACAAAGGGTATATGCCCTGCCATTACAGCAAAATCGCCTTCAACGCCTCTAACCGAAATCCTTACGATCTCATCGTCGAAAATATGTCCGTCCGGAGACGTTATTATTAAACGAAAGCTTCTCATTCGCTCATCCTCTTAGCCTTTTCGATTGCCTCATCTATACTACCGACATATAAAAATGCAGATTCGGGTAGATCATCATGCTTACCTTCGATAATTTCTTTAAAACCGCGAATTGTTTCGGATAACGGTACATATTTACCGCCAAAACCATTGAATTTTTCGGAAACGAAAAACGGCTGAGAAAGGAATTTTTGGATTTTTCTTGCTCTTTGAACCAACAGTTTATCATCATCGGATAATTCATCCATACCCATTATGGCAATGATATCCATTAATTCCTGATAGCGTTGTAATATACGCTGTACCTCACGTGCGACTTGATAGTGGGTTTCACCCAATATATCGGGAGATAAAATACGACTTGTAGATTCTAACGGATCTACCGCAGGATATATACCTTGCGACGAAATGCTTCTCGATAATACTGTTGTTGCATCTAAGTGCGCAAATGTTGTAGCAGGTGCAGGGTCTGTTAAGTCATCCGCCGGAACATAAACAGCTTGAATAGATGTAATAGAGCCTTTCCTCGTTGACGTGATGCGCTCTTGTAATGCACCCATTTCGGTTGCAAGAGTTGGTTGATAACCTACTGCAGACGGCATTCTACCAAGCAATGCAGATACCTCTGAACCAGCTTGAGTAAAACGGAAAATGTTGTCAATGAATAGTAATACATCTTGTCTTTCCTTATCACGGAAATATTCAGCCATAGTCAAACCCGAAAGTCCTACTCTCATACGAGCTCCCGGTGGCTCGTTCATTTGGCCGTAGACAAGTGTGGTTTTTTCCAAAACGCCCGATTCTTTCATTTCATTATATAGGTCGTTTCCCTCACGTGTACGTTCACCCACCCCGGTGAACACCGACAAACCGCCATGTTGCTTAGCAATATTATTGATAAGTTCCATGATAAGAACCGTTTTACCGACACCTGCTCCGCCGAATAATCCGATTTTACCGCCTTTTGAATAAGGACATATTAGGTCTATAACCTTAATACCGGTTTCAAGTATTTCAGTCGATGTAGCTAATTCATTGAATGCCGGTGCACTGCGGTGAATGTTCCATTTTTCAGCTGTTTCGGGTGCTGGTTTATTATCGACTGGTTCGCCAAGAACATTGAAGATTCTACCAAGCGTCTCCCTGCCTACCGGAACACTTATCGCTTTTCCTGTATCCACTACCGGTGTCCCACGCTTTAAGCCGTCTGTCGAAGACATGGAAATACAACGTGCCGTATTGTCTCCAATATGTTGTGCGACTTCAACAGTCAGTTGCTTATCGCCTTTTTGAATGGTTAAAGCATTGTAAATTGCGGGCAACGCACCCTCCTCGAAGCGTACGTCTACTACAGGTCCCATTACTTGAGACACAACACCCGTTGCTTTATTTGACATATATACCTCCTTTAATCGCCACAACCTGCAACGATTTCCGTAAGTTCTTGTGTAATCGCACCTTGTCTTGCACGATTATATTCTAACTGTAAATTATCGATCATTTCCTGTGCATTCTTCCCGGCAGAATCCATTGCGGTTCGACGTGCGACAACCTCACATGCAAAGCTCTCTCTAACGGTTGCCACAATCAAAGCTGTAAGATACTCGGGAATTGCTTTAGTTAATAATGATTCTTGATTCGGTTCGAACGTTATATTAGATGTATTTTCGCTTACCGTTTTTGTCATAGGAAACACCCATTTTACATAAGGTTCTTGTGACATCATCGATAGGTATTTAGTTCCTACTATGCCGAGTCTATCATACTCTCCGTTTATATAATCTTCACATAGTTTGCGTGATAGCGATGATGCCTCGTCAGAAGAAAGCCACTCGGCTGATACCGTTTCTCCACCATAAGCACCGCATGCTCTTTTACCTATCGGAATAATCTCCACGTCCTGATAGTCCTTTACAAGACGGAAAACATTGGAATTGTAGCCACCTGCCAAGCCTCTATCACCGGCTATCACTATAAGACGTGTTCTATTAGTATCCCGCACAGCCATATACGGATTACTTGCACTTTCAGGAGAAGATATAAGTAAATCTATTATACCCTCAAACTGCGTAGCATAATCTCGTGCGTTTTCCATTGCAATTCCGGCTCGGCGAATTTTTGACGAGGCAACCAATCCCATTGCTTTGGTTAAGTGCAAGGTAGAATCGACATTTTTCATCCGATTTCTTAGTTTTTTGGTATTACCGCCCATTCTATCACCTCTACATCTCTGACAGTGCTTTCTTTAATTCGTCTATATCCGATTGCTCATAGTTTCCACTTTCAAAACTATTCAAAAGGTCTATATGCTCGTTTTCTAATATTTCATATAGAGCGTGTTCATATTCGCCAACCTTTTTAACGGGAACATTGTTTAAATAACCGTTGATAACAGCATACACTATGGCAACTTGACATCCTACACGAACAGGTGCATTCTTGTTTTGTTTAAGCACCTCTACAATACGCTCACCAAGTGCAAGCCTTGCTTTTGTATCAGCGTCCAAATCGCTTCCGAACTGTGCAAATGATTGCAATTCACGATATTGAGAATACAAAAGTTTCAACTCACCCGATACCTTTTTCATGGCCTTAAGCTGTGCAGATCCACCGACACGGCTTACCGAAATACCCGGGTTGATAGCAGGCATTATTCCTGAATGGAACAATTCTGTTTCGAGGAATACTTGACCGTCCGTAATTGAAATTACATTGGTCGGAATATATGCGGAGACATCTCCCGATTGTGTTTCGATAATCGGTAATGCAGTAATAGTTCCACCGCCATATTCTGGAGCGACACACGCTGCACGCTCCAAAAGGCGTGAATGTAAGTAGAATACATCCCCGGGATACGCTTCTCTTCCCGGCGGACGACGAATAAGCAACGATAGTGCACGATAAGCGACTGCGTGCTTAGATAAATCGTCATAAACTATCAAAACATCCTTGCCTTGTTCTCTAAAGTATTCAGCCATAGCGCATCCGGCATAAGGTGCAACGTATTGCAACGGAGCAGATTCTGCGGCAGAAGCTGATACAATGACTGTATATTCCATAGCACCGTTTTGAATCAACTCATTGGTAATTCTTACAACGGAAGAATTCTTTTGTCCTATAGCAACGTAAATACAAATAACACCGCTATTTTTTTGATTAATAATAGTGTCGATTGCAATTTCGGTTTTACCGGTTTGACGGTCTCCGATAATCAACTCACGTTGACCTCTGCCTATAGGTATCATACTGTCTATAGCTTTAATACCTGTTTGAAGAGGCACGGATACCGATTTTCTCTCGATTATTCCCGGTGCTTCGGCTTCTATCGGGCGTGTCTCGCTCGATTCGATTTCACCTTTACCGTCTATAGGTAAACCAAGAGCATTTACTACTCTGCCGAGCAAGCCGTATCCTACGGGAACCGATAATACCTTTCCCGTTCTTTTAACAACCGAGCCTTCTCTAACATCGTTTTCATTGGATAACAATGCTACCGAAACGGTTTCTTCTTCAAGATTTTGAGCCAAACCGTAACTTCCGTCCTCAAACTCGAGAAGTTCGCTTGCCATACAGTCGCGTAGACCATACACCCTTGCAATACCGTCACCGACTAATATAACAGTACCGGTTTCCTTCATTTCGAATTTGGATCGGTAATTTTTGATTTGTTCTTTTATAACATTACTGATTTCTTCGGGTTTAACGCTCATTTTTTAATCACTTCCTTTAAGTCGTTAAGTCGATAACGAACACTTCCGTCCATCATCTTTCCGTCTATTTCTATCATAAGCCCGCCAATTATTGCAGAATCGACTATGCCTTCGAGTTTAACACGATTACCGCTTAACTTTTCGAGTTTTTCAACAAGTTTGGCTTTTTGCAGTACGGTCAGTTCGACCGGACTCGTAACCTTAGCAATAGATACTCTATTTTTTTCATCAACCAATCGAACAAATTCCTCGACGCACTCGGTAATTTCTTTAATCCTTCCTCTTTCACAAAGCACCTTCACAAAAGATACAACTTTTTCGGGTGCGAATATTGAAAATGCTCTATCGATTTCATTAAGCCTTGTTTTTAGAGGAATGGCAGGCGATGCAAGAAAATCGATATATTCCGGATTTTCCGAAATAACCGTCAAAAAACTCTCGAGAGCATCTCTATATTCATTTTCATTACCGTTTTCAATCGCTAATGCAAACAAAGCGGTTGCATATTCGCTACTTATTTCCATCTTCGTCTATATTTTCGATAAAAGCATCGATTAAAGCTTGATGATCCTCTGTGGTTATTTCACGTCCAAGTATTCTTTCGGTCAATGCAGTAGATACCGTTACAATCTCTTGTTTTATATTATCTTCAGCTTTTTTTCTCTCGAGATCGGCATCGGTTTCGGCTTGTCTAATAATTCCGTCAGCTCTCTCACGAGCCTCGGCAATAATTCTTTCGCTACGTCTATTTGCGTTAGCGGTTGCAGACTGTAAAATGTCTTCCGCTTCTTCTGAAGCGGTTTCCATTTTTTTCTCCCATGCTTCTTTATTTTCCTGTGCTTGACGTTCAGCCTCTGCTGCGGACGAATAACTGTCGTCTAATGTCTTTTTTCTCTCGTCTAAAACCTTTTTCACAGGTTTATACAAGAACTTCTTCAAAATCAGAAAAATAAAAAAAAGATTGATGAGGGAAATTAATATTTGCCATATATTTACCGAAATAATATCCAGTGTTGGCATGATAATTCCTCCTATCTTCTATGCGTTTAGATAAGTCCTTTCAATACGTTAACCATCAAATTAGGTGCTACGAATATTAGCAAAATAGCGATTACCAATGAGTAAATACCTGTAGTTTCGGTAATAGCACATCCCATTATCATGGTTGATGTTACTTCACCTTTGCTTTCGGGTTGACGGCCTATCGCTTCACAAGCCTTTGCTACCGCACCGCCTTCACCGAGAGCGGGACCGATTGCGCCGATACCCATACACAAGCCGGCACTTAATGCACAACAACCTAAAATAATTCCTACCGCGATTTCTAACATTTCTGTTCCTCCTGTTTTATTAATTTCTTCTTTTTCCTTGCTTGACGTTTTTCATATTCTTCCTGAGGGAACCCTCCGGAAACGTTTAGCATAGTCAGCATAGCAAAGATGTATGCTTGCAAACAACCGCTAAATATATCAAAATATAATGATAAAATTGCCGGAATACCGATTTGTAAAAACGGTATTTCACCGATTCCTCCGGGTATCCACCCGAGTACTAAACTTGAAAGCTTTTTCAATGCAGCCGATACCAAAACGGCAATTACCGACCCGGATAAAACATTGCCATAATGACGGAATGCCATAGAAATCGGTGTCGCAATTTCGCTAACTATATTCATAGGCACCATAATTATAATCGGTTCTGTGTAGCCCTTAATATAATGCCATACTCCACCCTTTAATTTATAATGTGTAATCAATATAAATACAAGGACTGCCCAGCCGGCTATGATATTCAAATCGGATGTCGGAGGATATAAACCAAATAAGGTCAATAAACTCGAAAACGCCGATAAGCCCATTACTGCGGCAATGAAGGGTGCAAATCCCGAAAAGTATTCGCCCATACTGCCTTTTACCATCTTTTCAGTTTTTTCAACGATCCATTCGGCCAAATGCTGACGTTTTAATTCCGCTTTCGTTTTAAGTCCGTGCGTCATATATAAACACAAGCCGAGCAACGACAATATAACTATTAAGGAATTAACTTGTGCTTCGGTAATGGGTAAATCCTGCAATGGCATCGGAATGGTAAAGTAAATGGTCGCTCCCGTAATCTCTATCGAATCGGAGGGTACATTTGTCAATACCTTAAGAACAATACCAAAAAGGATCGGTATAATCATTAACGCAAGACAAAGTATGTCTACGATAATAAACCGAACTTTCTTTTTATTCACACCACATCACCCCCTAAACAGGATACCGCTCTATTCTTATTCCTTATTGTCTTCTTCAATTATCTCTTCGTTTCCTTGTGAATTTTCATCAACGACAGTCTCTATATTGTCATCGTTATTTCCATCAAGAATTTCATTATTAACTTCTTCGATATTCTCTTTCTCATTTGAATCTTTACTTCCCTGTGTATTTTTACGAATTCCTCTAAAAGTTATTGCAATTCTCGGGAAAAAATATGGAATAATGCTTGTCCATATATTAAAGCAAGACAATGTTACACCTAAAATAAGTGCGGCTAACATCATAAGCATACGAAGCATTTGAGAAAGTTTCATTGTAAGTTTAGCCGATTTCTCGTCTTTTCCTACCGCATTTTGAACGCTCAACGCCATTAAAAAGAAATTCAGTATAGAAATACCACCCGATAATATATTGCCGTAAAGAACGGACAGTTCCCATTTACCGATAAACAAAAATACAGATTCCATGATTGCACTGAGTATCACCACCCAAATAGCAATATATAAGGTTTCCTTCTTAACCGCACTGTCAATACGTTTCACTGTTAAATCTCCTAAATAACTACATGTGTTAGTTTTAATGTGTAACAAACATAAATAGTATTCTCTATTTATATGAATAGTACACACTAACACTTTTACAGTATACCAAATTTTTCAAGCAGTTGCAAGTGTTTTTCAAAATCTCTATCTCTATTAACAAAACAAATACATTCCTAAAAAAGAATTAATGAATAAAATGCACAAATCAACGATATATACAAATATTTCATAGTGCAAATCACCCTCTTTAAATAATACGTGAAAATGCAAAATATTTTATATTTGCATGTTGACAAAACATACTTCCGTTCGTATAATAAAACTGATGTTTTAAAACATATGTTTTAGAAATAAGCTTTTTAGGAGAATAAAATGCCACCAAAACCAAAGTTCACAAGAGAAGAGGTCGTTAAAACTGCACTTCAAATAGTATCCGAAAGCGGAATCGACTGTTTGACAGCAAGAGAATTGGGATCAAAACTCGGAAGTTCCGCTCGCCCTATTTTTACATTATTTAGCGGAATGGACGAACTAATCAAAGAAGTTCGTAAAGGCGCTATGCATCAATTTGAAAATATGACAATCAATGCGAATGAAAACATTCCGATTTTTAAAAAAGTCGGTGTCAAAATGATAACATTCGCTATTGAACAACCTAAACTTTATCAACTTCTATTTATGGAAGAAAGCGATAAACCTATTTCATTTGATAAAATGATTTTTAAACTCGGTCCTACTGCTGATTATTGTATAAGTGCCATTCAAAAAGAATACAAACTCGATTGCGGTAATGCTAAAAGTCTTTTTGAGAACATTTGGATTTATACATTCGGAATCGGTACATTATGTGCAACAAAAATGTGTACATTTACCCAAACGGAAATATCCGATATGTTGACTAATGCATTTAATGCTACAATGCTATTAATTAAGAATAAATAGATTCATTTAGATTATTCTATTTATTCATTTATACAAAGAAATTATTTGATAATATAAGGAGATTAATTATGAAAAAATCATTATGCGATGCAAATTGTTTAGAATGTCCGAGTTTTAATGAGTGCAAAGGTTGTAATGAAACAAACGGTTGTCCGTATGGCAAACAATGTGATATTGCTAAATACATTTTAGTAGGCGGTAAAGAGAATTATCGTTTATTCAAGCAAAAACTAATTGACGAGATAAATTCTCTCAATATTGACGGAATGGATAAGGTAACCGAATTATATCCTTTAGTTGGAAATTTTATCAACCTTGAATACGAATTACCTAATAAAGAAAAAGTAAAATTACTAAATGACAACGAGATGTATTTGGGTACACAAGTAACTAACCTTTTCGACGAAAGTGGAAAAACTTGTTACGGTATCGTTGCAAAAGAAGGCTTCATCATAATTTCGGAATACGGCGAAGGTTGTACAAATCCCGAATTGGTGTTATATAAGAGGCGTTAATTGTATGAAATCAAGATATAAAATAGTACGGATATTTCTGATTTTTTGGACTATTTTTATAGGTATCGGGGCTATTGCCGGAGCAATGGCTATGCTTATCGATCCATCCGGTAAGGCTTTGGGAATGGATGCTATGCTACCCTATTTTCAAAAACTTCCTTTTGCCGATGCATTATTCCAAGATTTCGTATTTTCGGGTATTTCGCTACTCATAGTAAACGGAATAACGAATATTATAGCCTCCATTTTGCTATTTATGAACAAGAAATCGGGCATCATCTTAGGCGGAGTATTTGGAATTACGCTAATGCTTTGGATATGCATACAATTTTATACGTTTCCGCTTAACTTCATGTCAACAGCGTATTTCATTTTCGGTCTATTACAAACAATTACGGGATATATCTGCTACGTATTCTATAAACAAGAACAGCTTCAATTCAACAGCGACGAATACACTAACATCGGAAAAAATCCTAATAAACTCGTTGTGTACTTTTCAAGAATGGGTTATGTAAGAAAAATTGCTTACCAAAAAGCGAACGAATGCGGTGCAGAAATTTATGAAGTAAAATCTACAGAAAGAACAGATGGTACTCTCGGTTTTTGGTGGTGCGGACGATTCGGAATGCATAGATGGAATATGCCCATAGAAGAAATTACCGTCGATTTAACGAACTACGATGAAATAATCATTTGCTCGCCAATATGGGTATTTTCTATTTGTGGTCCAATTAGAACATTCCTAAACCAAGCAAAAGGCAAAATCAAAAAGGTTGAATATGTATTTATACATTTTACCGAAGGAAATTATGAACAAGTTGCATTAGGTGCAGACAATTTACTCGGTCTCGAGCATGCTTCGTTAGAAAATGTGATATGTAGAATGGGTAAATATAAAAAAAAGACATTATGAGTAAATATAATAAACTATGGGAATTAATAAGTAATAACGGTCAAGATAATCAAGTATTATCTTTTGATGAAATCGAGAAAGCACTCGGTTTTCCGATAGACCACTCCTTTTTGACATACAAAAAGGAATTACTTGACTATGGATATATAGTAAAAAAAATTTCAATGAAAGAAAGAATAATTTTGGTTTCAAAAGAATCCAGGTAAATATATTCGATTGAATTTATTATGAAAAAGCAATATAATATACGATTAGAAAACAAAGAAGATCAACAAACAGTTGAGAACATTATTAGAGAAGCATTTTGGAACGTATATCGCCCCGGTTGCAGTGAACATTTAGTGGCTAACCGACTTCGTAAAGATAGTGATTTTATCAATGAGCTAAATTATATTATTGAAGTAAATAATCAAATAATCGGTCAAATAATGTTTATGGAAGCAACAATCACTTGCGATAACGGTAAGATAATTCACGTGATCACATTTGGACCTTTTTCTATACTTCCCGAGTTTCAAAAGCAAGGTTATGGAAAACTTTTATTAGAATACTCACTTAGTAAAGCGATTGAATTAGGTTATGATGCAATTTGTATTGAAGGTAATTATGATTACTACTCAAAGTTTGGTTTTTCCTTTGCAACAAAGAAAGGAATCCGATATCACGGCGTACCGGAAGGAACGGATCTGTCTTTCTTCTTATGTAAAGAACTTAAAGACGGCTATTTAAACGGAATAAACGGAGAATACTCCACACCTATTGCATACTATGTCAATGATGAAGAAGTAGATGAATTCGATAAAAACTTTCCGTACAAAGAAAAGAAAACACTTCCCTCTCAATTAGGTTAATTAACAAGAACCATTAAAAAATAATTATCATTTTTTGATTATCAATAAGAAATTAAAAAGAATAATTGCGAAGGATTACCAATAGAGTTCCCATTCCGAATCTAACATTCTATGCAATGCTTCCATATAGAAATAATCACCCCATATAGTCATTTCGTCGACGCCTATATCATCCGGTTTACTGTATGTACCGTGAAGCAAAAGTCCATTTGAATCCTGTATATCTTTTGATGTATAATAATCTATCAACGAATTCATAATCTTATTGCATGTTAGAATGTACGTTTCTCTTCTATAATCATCCTCATCCATATATTTCACTCCTTCAAGCATCGCACAAACTGCTATAACTGCGCTTGAAGAGTCTTTAGGTTCAAAATCTTTATCATCAAATGAAAGATCCCAATATGGTATACAATCAGAGGGCAAATGTTCAACAAAATAATCCGTTGCTTTTATAAATACATCGAATGCCGATTGATCTTTAATATATTTATAAGTAAGTAAAGGACCATACATCCCCCAAGCCTGCCCTCTCGACCAAGCGGAGCCATCTTCGGCACCTTGTGCAGTTGCACCATGAGTAGGCTGACCTGTGATTTTATCAAAATAATAAGTATGATAAGTACTTCCGTCGGCACGATAACATAAATTTACAGTGGTTTTAAAATGATTATATGCAATAGTTTTATATTTATCGTTATGCGTAACATCGGTTGCCCAATAAAGCAAGGGGATGTTCATAAGACAGTCAATAA
Source organism: uncultured Christensenellaceae bacterium (assembly GCA_964391805.1). Lineage (GTDB taxonomy): Bacteria > Bacillota > Clostridia > Christensenellales > CAG-1252 > RUG14300. Next base: position 14,134 of record CAYMNK010000004.1, read on the forward strand.
TTAGTCTATAATTATCTTCTGCACCGATCTCACCCCATGCTTGTATAAAATTAGCATCATCATGGTATCTGGAAATCAATTGTTCAGCCGCCATTATTGCCGATTCCTTTGCTAAATCATTATTTGAAAGTTTATAAGCAGAAACACATGACGGGATATATAAGAACCCCATGTCATGATGATTCACACCAAGTTTATTTTGTATTCTTGAATAAAAAGTTGATACTTGTTTTATAGCAATATTCTTATATTTATCATTTTGGGATAATTCATAAGCATGCCAAAGTATTCCTGACCAAAAACCATTTCCCCAACCATTATCATTATCCAACGCACTATATTTATTACAAATACTGTATTCGGAAGGAAATTTAGTTGCAAATGATATAATCATACTATCAACTTTATTGAGTGCTACATTAAGTGCATTCTCAAGTTTTTCTCGTGATAATTCTTCAGATGGAACTATATCGCATCTAAAGTAAGTTTCACCTTTATCAGTTATTTCGTCTTGAGCACATCCACATATACTAAGCGTACTTAGGAAAATACCCACTATAATTATTATGGATAATATTATTTTAATCGATTTCATATATTTTGCAAAAAACGAATTTTTTAAAGACAAGTATTATTATTTTATCTTTTTCGATTTCACTATTTTATTAAATATAAAAATGCTTCCCACAGGGAAGCATTCAATAATTACATTGATAATTAGTTTTCAGCGTAAACGCTTACAACTTTATTTCCGTTTCTGTTTTCAAAACGTACAACGCCACTCAAAACAGCAAACAGAGTATCATCTTTACCACGCATTACATTTTCACCTGCATGGAATTTTGTTCCTCTTTGTCTAACAAGAATGTTACCGGCTAATACAAATTGACCGTCAGCTCTCTTTACGCCTAAACGTTGAGCAGCACTGTCTCTACCGTTTCTTGAAGAACCCACACCTTTCTTGTGTGCAAACAATTGAATTTTAATAAAGTTCATCATTTTACCTCCAATTCCACAAAATCAGAATAGCCCTCATGTAAATCGGCAATGCCACACATCAAAGTTTTGAGTATGACTTCACAATCATGAGATTGAGTGGTTGACATTTGTTTAGGTAAAGTCAATCTCAAATATCCGCGCTCTTCGTCTACTTCGAAGTCTGCATTAACTCCCGCTACGCTCAAAACTCCTAATACTGCAGTTTGAACTATCGAGCTAACTGCTGCACATACGATATCTTCACCCTCAACACCGTAACCGGTGTGACCGTCACAAATAATCTCAGCTATTCTTCCGTTAATCCTATTAACTGTTACCGTCGTCATTATTTACAGATATTAACAATCTCTAAAGCGGTGAACGGTTGTCTATGACCTTGTTTACGACGAATGTTCTTCTTGGACTTATACTTGTAAACTACAACTTTCTTGCCCTTACCTTCGCCTACAACTTTAGCCTCAACGTATGCATTTTCCAAATCGGAACCTGTTAATACGTTACCTTCGTCATTGATATAAAGAACATCAAGTTTAACAATAGAATCTTGCTCTACTTCCAACTTTTCAACTCTTACTACATCACCGACTTTAACGGAATATTGCTTTCCGCCAGTTGCCATAATTGCGTACATTCTTGTTACCTCCTTCTCAGGTCTCGCTGTTTAGGGTGGTCATAAGACACTTGGACATAGTGACCCTTTCCATGCGGATAGAAAGATTTTATCACAAATTATTTACGCTGTCAACAAAATTAATATTCATTTTCAGCAAAGTAACACAATTTTGATATCATTTTTTAAATAATTTAGCTATTAGCTAATTTAGTATTTATCTGTAAAACTAAACCTCTACCTCGAATCCATCATATGCAACCACAAATCCGTATTTCTCGGCTTCGATACACAATTCCTCGTGGTCATGTCCGAAGAGCGCATTATGAGAAAAATGAGTTACGACAAACACCGTAAAATTATCGGCAAGTCCTTCGTCGAGCATTCTTTTCTTCATCAATGCATTAGTACGCATACTCATATGATAATTATCCCATCCTGTAGGTTCAACAGAACCGGTACAATCAAAAGATACTATATCAAACTTACCAAGCCGTTTCATTTGAATAAAAACATCTTCATTAAACATTCCGGTATCGTTTGCATAAAGAATTCGCTTACCGTCCTTATCCTCTATTGCGTATATTAGAGGAGTAGACTTAATATCATGGTCGGCGTGTAAAACTAATAATTTATTTTCTCCAAGTTGAACTAAATCGTCCTCCTTCACTTCATGAAGTATCAAGCGAGGATTATCTCCCTTCACGGAAAAAACCTCATTTGAAAGTAATCGTCTAATTCTATCACAAGTTGATTTCCCCGAATAGAAATCAATGGGAGATGCACCGTGAGTATAATACGGCTCGGCAAACATTAATAGGTCTTCGGGATAAAAATGGTCGGAATGGCTGTGAGTTATTAAGCAATACTTTATTCTTTTCCAATCAAACTTAAATCTATAATAATGCGCCAAGGTATCGGCGTTAAAGTCCATCAAAATCTCATCATTTATCAATGCTTGTGATCTTGTACGCAGGTTTTTACCACCCAATTTCATAGCACGCTTACAACTTTCACATTGACAAAACATTGCAGGAATTCCCTCATATGCAGCTGTACCGAAATACTTTATTTTCATATAAAAACTCTCCTCTACATTCAAAAATAAGGATAAGAAAATCTCCTTACCCTTATTAATAGACTATTAATATTAGTCGATTTTTGCAGTAAATTTAATTTCGCCGTCTACAACCTCTGTTCTTTCAATCCTTGAATCGAACAATTCAAAATCAAATGACTTGATGTCTTCGTCGAAAAATTCGTTATAAAAAGCTACAAATCTATCGTTAAGTTGTTCAATCTGAACTTTCTTATTGGACGAACACTTATCCGGTTCTTTACGCGCCTTGACACAAGATAAAACTATTTGACCGCTCTTAGTTTTATAAACTCTAACATTGCCACCGCATTTACTGCAAACAATCTTACCATCTAATTTCTTTTTCCAATCATCATAGGATATAGGTTGTTCAATCTCGTTGCTCTTGTCTTTAACTTCGTTTACATCGATTACCTCTTCATTTATCTCGACAGGTGTAACACTTTCTTCACTTATTTCGGATTCCCTTACTTCCTCTACTGTTTCAACAGGAATTTCATCAATCGGCTCAATCGAGGTTTCTTCCACAGCTTCGATGGGAATCTCTTCTACCGCGTCTATAGGTATTTCTTCAACAACAGCAACCGAGGCACTCTCTTCGGAAACAATAGAACTATCGGCAACAACTTCCGACGGTACAACTACATCTTCATCGGCAACAGAAACATTATCAACCGATATATCATTAACATCCATTTCATCTATTATAGAATCGATAATCGCTTCCGAAATATCTTCTGCAGTTTCTTCTTTTTGTGCTTCGATTTTGCTTTCTTCCGCTTTACGAGCTGCAGTTTCGGCACGCTTCTCTTCCGCTAAAATATCTTTTAATGCTTTCGCTTCGAGTTTTGCTTTTAAAGCAGCCTCTTTCTTTGCAATTTTCTCGGCTCTCTTGAGATCACGTCTTGCAATATCAGCATCGGTTAATCCCTTTTCTTTAAGTATAGCATCAATTCTACATAATATATCGTATGTATTATCGGCAGTAATAATGGAATTACGGGCGATAATTGCACCTAAAGCCGACAATACAAATATGCCTATCGAACCCACACATAGATAAAGCCATACTTCTGTATTGGCAAATAAATCGGTTAAGCCTACAGCAAAGCATACGCCGAACACTATTCCCGCTACAAGAAACAGCGCACTTAGTATTATCAATACCGCTAATATTCCTCTCTTACCTTCCATAAAAGAATCTCCTTTGATTAAATCATCTTTTAGTAATTATAACAATATTCTTTTGTAATGTCAATATAGACAATTATTAAGAACACCTAATGTAAATTTTTTGTACTTTCCTCAATAGCTTGACATAGCAAATCGTTAACTGCAGACTGCAATGCAATTGGATTACATTCGACTTCACCCGAAGAAAGCATAAATATACAATCACCGTCTACCATAGTATGCACAGGTCTAATGCATTTAGCATATGCATCATGTGCACCATCCGCCAATGCGTTACATTGCGTCTTTGTCAGTTTGGCATTGGTAACCACACAAGCAATAGTTGTATTACCGCCATGCATTTGAGTTTTCTCGGAATTAATAGATGCTATCAATGCTTGTTCGATATCGACATTAACACCATTAACATTGCATCCGTTTAAAAATTCGGTGGAATCTTTTTTGTATACGTTACCGAAAGCGTTAACGGCGACGACCGCACCTATTTCGATATTACCTATCTTAGTGCATTTGACACCTAATCCGCTTTTAGAAGCGTGTTCCATACCGAGAATTTTACCGACAGTCGCACCACAACCGGCACCGATAGCGCCGTTCGTTTCGAAAAATTGACAAGCTTTTACACATGCATCATATCCCATAGCCTTATCGGGATAACCGAATTCACCGTATTCGAGATCATATAGCGAAGCACCTACCACGATAGGAACATTGTATTTACCGGCACAATAACCTATATTATTATCTTTCAAATAGTCTACGACTCCACAAGCCGATTCGAGACCGAATGCGCTTCCTCCCGATAAAACTACTGCATTTACTTTTTCTACAGAGTTTTCACTTTTTAACAAATCCGTTTCACGAGTCGCAGGAGCTTTACCGCGAACGCTAACACCGCCTACAGCTCCTTCTTTTGATAAGATGACAGTTACGCCTGTAGATATTTCGTTGTTTTGACTATTACCGATTAGGAATGAATCTAACATAACCCCTCCGAATTAAAGTTCGCTTATCAGTTCTAAATATGCATTCTTAATTAATTGAAAAGGAAAACCTTGCATAAAGAACCTTTGAAACAACTTTTTTTGTTCCTCTTCGTCTAATTCACGTTTAATTGAACTACGCATTGCATTAATACACGCCTCTTGCTCGTCATAATCATTAAGTTCTCTATCAAAAAGATATTTATTAATGCCTTTTTTTTGAAGGTCGGCAGTTATTCTAAGCTTACTTTTTGAAGAAGTATGCTCAATAAAAGAACGTGCATATTCTCTATCATCGATATAACCGTATGCTATCGCTTTTTCGACCGAATAATCAATGCTCTCGTCGAAATACCCCTTTTGTTTAAGTTTTTGACGTGCCACTTGTTCGGTCAATGCCGTTTGGCCTAAAATAGTAAGCAAGGTTTCGAAGGCATCGGCATTGGTTGCTTCATTAACTAATGACGTCAACACATCTTCCGAAAATTCTGCACCGACCTTAATACCGCAGTTTATAATACCTACGTCTGATAAGGTACACATAAGTTCGCCATCAACATAAACATCGTATTTTGACTTTCTCGGCACCTTCCGCAAATCGGTTATTATCATACTTCAACCTCCCTATAAATCTCACCTACAACCTCAAATAAGCCTTGCCCTTTAGTCAATTCGGAAAAAGCACTTGCAAACTTCTCGGTATTTTCACAAGGCAAGGATACCTTAAAATTAACTTTATCGGTAAATTCACGCTCAGTGATTATTCCGTCGTGAGAAAAGGGAAGCATCTCGCATTTTTTTGCGTAAGTATACGGAAACTCTAATTTAACCAAAACAGAAGGCTTCATGAGTATTTTGGTCATAGAACGAACGACTTTAGAGGCGGATTGAGAATATGCTCCAACTAATCCGTTGGCACCGAGTTTGATACCGCCAAAGTATCTCGTTACAACAATTGCAATCTCTCTTAACCCTGTTTTTTGAATAACATCGAGTATAGGTTGACCTGCCGTACCGGACGGTTCTCCGTTATCAGAAAACTTAAGTTCTCGCCCTAATGAATCGGCACAATAAGCATAACAGTTATGCGTTGCATCGGAAAACTCTTTAGTTATCACCGCCAAAAAGTTAGTTGCCTCTTCGCGAGACGCAACATGGGTAGCAGTAGCGATAAATTTACTATGCTTTATCTCTATTTCTTCTCTAGCCCATCCCTTGACGGTAAGGTATTCTTTCATTACTCTACAGTTATTTTAACGTGAATCTTCTTGCCTTTATGAAGAACGAATCCCGATTGAAGTTCTTCATCGGTGACAACTGCATCGAATCCGCTTGCTTTTCTATCATTGATAGATACCGCATTATCAGTAATAAGGCGCTTTGCTTCGCTCTTACTACCGGCAATCTTGGTTTCAACCAAAATATCCGCTACGAGTTTCATGCCTTGAGGAATAACTGCGGTAGGCATATTGGAAGAATCGCCTGAAAATGCAGCTTTCGCTTGTTTTTCGGCTTCGATTGCATCTTGCTCGCTATGAACAATCTTAGTAACTTCAAACGCTAATTTTTCTTTCGCTCTATTAATTCTTTCATCTCTATATTGCACTAAGTCTGCAATCTCTTCAAGAGGTAGGAATGTCAAAAGTTTTAAGCACTTTTCAACGTCATCGTCAGATACATTGCGCCAATATTGATAAAACTCATAAGGTGATGTTTTATTTCTATCCAACCATAATGCACCTGCTTGAGTTTTACCCATTTTCTTACCCTCTGAAGTGGTTAGAAGTTGGAATGTCATAGCAAAAGCATCCTTTCTTTCCTTTCTTCTAATAAGATCTGCACCTGCTAACATATTGGACCATTGGTCATCGCCACCGCATTCGAGCACACAACCGTAGTTTTGGAATAAATACAAAAAGTCATACGCCTGCATAGGCATATAGTTAAACTCTAAGAAAGATAAGCCTTTTTCCATACGTGTCTTGAAACATTCTGCAGTAAGCATCTTATTAACGGATAACATACTACCGATGTCACGTATGAAATCTATATAATTCAAGCCCCAAAGCCAATCTGCATTATTTATAATTCTTGCACCGTTATCGCCCTCAAACGTAAAGAATTTTTCCATTTGATGTTTAATTGCATTTACGTTTTCTTGAACGGTTTCTTTGGTCATCATTTTACGCATATCCGTTCTACCCGAAGGATCTCCGATCAATGCAGTACCGCCACCAATGAGCACAATAGGCTTATGCCCCGCTCTTTGCATGTGAGCCATAGCCATCATGGCAAGATAATGACCTACGTGAAGGCTATCGGCAGTAGGATCGAAGCCGATATAAAAAGAGACGGATTCATTGCCTAATAGTTTATACAAGTCCTCCTCGAATACGACTTGCTTGATAAATCCTCTTTCTCTTAATGTATCCATTACGTTTTTCATAATAAATATACTCCTTATAAGTTTTATATTTTTTCTTTATTTTAACATATTTAAATTTCAAATACAACTCTATTTCGCTATTTTATAAACTTGCTTTTCAATTTTAAGCAATCTATATACATTAAAAATTACCTTTTCTCTTTACAAATAGCGTTTTTTTTTGTATAATCAAGATATATGTTTAATGATGAGTTTGGTATAATGCTTGCAAGCGCATCGCCAAGAAGGCGTTCGTTATTGAGTGAACTGATAGATTCATTCGAGGTTTGTTCAACGGATATAGACGAATCCGTTACTTTAAGTGATCCCGAAGAAATCGTAAAAGCCATTTCTTGTAAAAAAGCGCTGTCCGTCGATTATAAAGGAATTGTCATTTCTTCGGATACCTTGGTTTTTGACGGTAAAAAGCCACTCGGTAAGCCAAGAAATAGAGACGACGCTTACAATATGCTTAAAGAATTATCCGGTAAAGTTCACCAAGTTTATACCGGTGTGTGCATTAGACAAGGCGAAAATACTGTGGTATTTGCCGATTGTACCGATGTAGAATTTAAGGACCTATCTGATAGTGATATTTATTTTTATATTGATAATTATAATCCGTTGGATAAAGCCGGTGCATACGGAATACAAGACGGCTTTTGCGTTAAATATATTAACGGCAGTTATTCCAACGTAATGGGACTGCCACTGGAAATGTTAAGGGATAAATTGGTTGCTAACGGCATCAAAGTTAAGGAGTAGATTATGTTTAGATTAGAATTGATAGTGGATATTGGAGCAGCAAATACCGTTATTTATGAAAAGAAACGCGGTATTGTTTTATGCGAACCGTCAATTGTCGCAATTAAGAACGTTAACGGAAAGAAGTCGGTATTTTTGGCAGGTAACGAGGCATTGGATCTTGCAAAAAAGAAGAACCGTCCCGATAATGTTAGTTTTATTTATCCTGTAAACAACGCTTCTGTTCAAAATGTAGAAGCTTGTAAGCTGATGATCAAATACTTCTTGGAAAAGTTTAATAAGAGTTTTATTAGACCAACCTTTGTTGTTTATGCCGTAATTTCTTGCGGATTACAACCGAGCGAACGTAAAATTTTTGAAAATATTTTCTTCGACCTTAATATCAAAAACGTTACCCTTATAGATGCCCCAATCGCAGTACTACCCAAGGTAGGCGGAGTTCAATTTGTTATGATAGCAGGTGCAAGCGTTACCGATATTGCAATTGTCGGTGAAAACGGTGTTATTGCAGGATGCTCTATTTCTATTAGTGGCTCATATATCGCTAACTGCTTCAAAAAGTATATCCTCGATAATTATCACCTCATCTCCCCCTTGGCAAGAGTTGAAGATGCGGTTAAAGAATTGTCAGAAATGAGTCTTGACCACAATTTGTCTACATTTATCCAAGGCAAAGACGATGTTGACAGAATAAGGAGAAAAGAAGAAATCAGTTCGGGCGACTTGCAAAAAATACTTATTCCTACTATCAATGACCTTATTCAAACTACCGAATCTATTTTTAGAATTGCTCCCGAAAACTATCAGGCATCTATTAAGAATTCCGGATTACATATATACGGCGGATTGGCAAATATCCCTCATTTAGATAGTTACATATCAAACGCATTGGGCATTCCTGTTTACTGTGACGGAAATATCGAAGCGGTTGCAACAAACTGCTCGAAGTTCTTCAAAGATAAAATTGCACTTAATAAAATGCTCGGCATAACCGTAGGAAGTAAAAAATGATTTTAGCTTTAGATGTAGGTAATACAAATATTAAAATCGCACTTGCACTATATAATGAAATAGTGATGAGTTGGCGTATATCTGCAAAACAATCGAGAACAGCAGATGAATTCGGTATAGAGTTATCTAACCTACTTTCATCCAAAAACTATTCAATTACAGATATTGACGGAGTAATTATATCAAGCGTTGTTCCTACCCTAAATTACACACTTGTTCACGCCATCACCTATTACATTGGGGTAAAACCTATTATAGTATCTCATGAATTAAATACAGGTATATCTATAAAGTACAATCCCCCCTCTTCATTAGGTGCGGATAGAATCGCTAACGCCGTAGGTGCATACTACACATATTGCAGTGAATCGGCTACGCCATGTATTATAATCGACTTTGGAACGGCAACGACTTTCGGCGTTATTAACAAAAATGCGGAATTTATAGGAGGTTGTATTGCTCCCGGTATAAAAACAAGTCTCGAAGCCTTATCTACAAAAGCTGCAAAATTACCCTTAGTAGAATTGGTACGCCCAACATCTGCAATCGCTAACGATACTATTAAAAACCTACAATCAGGTGTTATTATCGGATTTAAAGGATTGGTCAAAGAAATAATCGGTGAATTTAAAAAGGAATTACAATCTACCGATATAAAGGTTATTGCAACCGGAGGATTGACACAACTTATCGACGACGAATCATTTATAGACATTCTCGATCGCTCGTTAACGCTAAAAGGCTTAATAAAGTTATACGAATTAAACAAATAGCTTAACTCATAACAAAAAAATCCGCTCTAACGGATTTTTTTGTTATGTAATAAATTTTTGATTGTACGTAAAATTGTCTTAATGATCTCGGGCGGATCAATGCATATGAATTTCAATTATGACCTCCTTATCAAACAAGAAAAAAAACAAACTTGTCTTGATACAGTATATGCATTAACCGTCAATTCGGTAACAAGTTAACCCTTGATATTTTTAAGTGCTTGTTTTGGATCGGGTGCATTAAAAATAGCACTTCCCGCCACCAAAATATTAACGCCTGCAGAAACGATCTCATGTGCATTCTGTTCGTTTACACCGCCATCTAATTCAATGTCGATTTCAGGATACAATTTACGAAGAGTTCTTACCTTATCCAATACTTCGGGAATGAATTTTTGACCGCCAAATCCGGGGAATACACCCATTATCAAAACCATATCAATTAAATCAATATATGGTAGTACTAAGTCAATGCCTTTATCGGGATTAAGAACCAATCCAACCTTTTTACCCTTGTTTTTAATCAATTCTATAGCGCGACGCGTATCTTTAGATGCATCGGGATGAAAACTGACGATATCTGCCCCGCTATCGCAAAATCTCTCAACATAATTTTCAGGCTCAACTATCATCAAATGAACATCGAGCGTCAAGGTCGTATAAGGCCTAACCGCCTTACACATAGGCATACCGAACGTTATATTATTGACATACACGCCGTCCATAACATCGAAATGTACATAATCGGCACCCCATTGTTCGGTTTTACGAATGGTATCCGCCATATTGGCAAAATCACCTGATAAAATACTTGGTGCAATCTTAGTCTTTGTCATTTTTACGTGCTCCTATTATGGTTAAGTATCTATAATACCTATTAAGATCCAATTTGCGATGTTTTACTGCTGTGCGTATAGCACACTCAGGTTCGGATATATGTAAACAAGAACGATATTTACACGGAACAAACTTCATAAAATCGGGGTAGTAAAGCCAAATTTCCTCTCTTTTAGGAAGTCCCTCGGTAAGCAAAGAGAAACCACATGTGTCGATTATTTGAAAATCGTCGTTTACTTTATATATTTGTACATGTCTCGTTGTATTACGCCCACGCAAGATTCTTGACAATTCTCCCGTTTGCTCGTTTAGCGAACATATCGAATTCAAAATCGAAGTTTTGCCGACTGCCGACTGTCCCGAAAAACACACCGTTCCTTTTAGGTTATTTACAAGCTCTCTCAACCCTTGATCGTTAACAGCCGATACTGCATATATATCCACAAATTCACCGTAAACAGCTTTAACATAGTCATATACATTTTTGTCTAAATCAATCTTGTTTACGCAAATTACAGGTTTTATACCGATATCAAAGCAAGTCAAAAGTAGTTTGTCGAGTAAATAATAATCCGGTTCAGGTTCGCTTGCTAAAACTATAACCAAAACATCGATATTACTTACCGGGGGACGAATAAGTGCATTCTTACGAGGTAAAACATCAGTTATGAGCCAATTATGCTCATAAGTCAACTCTACATAATCGCCTATCAAGATAGAATCTTCTTCTCTCTTGAATAAACCCCTTGCGTAGCAAACTATCAATTCTTCATCAGTCTCGACCGAAAATTTTCCACCTACGCCCTTAATTACTCGTCCATTAATCTTTCTTTCCAATATATTTTCTCCTAAGTTGTCCACAGGCTCCGCTTATATCGTCGCCCATAGTTCTACGAATGGTACAAGATACTCCGGCTTTTTCAAGATAACCTTGGAATTTTTTAACCTTATCTTCAGACGTTCCCCTAAGATTACGCTCTTTGACATAATTTAAAGCAATCAAATTTACATGAGTCGGGAAACCCTTTACAAGTTCGGCAAGCCTTTTAGCTGTAGGTTCGGAATCATTAACACCGGCTATTAGGGAATATTCGAATATAACCCTTCTTCCGGTAGCCTCAAAATACTTTTTTGCACTCTCAATAAGTTTCTTGGTATTGAAGGCTTTGTTGATAGGCATTATCTCGTTACGAATTTCGTCTGTAGGTGCATGCAATGAAAACGTAAGTGTTACAAATAGCTTATCTTCAATAAGTCTATCCACTCCGCTAAGCAAACCACATGTCGATAACGAAATATTCCTAAAACTTATATTCAAACCTTTTTCGTTATTGACAAGTCTTAAAAACTCCGCTACATTATCGTAATTATCAAAAGGTTCTCCGCTTCCCATCAAAACAATATTGGTAATCTCGCGATTTTTTAAGTTACCGCCTAAACTTCTATTTACGGTTAATACCTCTGAAAGTATTTCGCCGGCGGTTAAATTTCGTACTAACCCGTCTAACCCCGAAGCACAAAAAGCACAATTCATTCTACAACCGACTTGAGTCGATACGCATATGGTATTACCGTATTTGTATTTCATCAATACTCCCTCTATGACGTTACCGTCATTGAGTAAAAATAGAAATTTTTGAGTTCCGTCCTTGGATACTAATTTTTTAAGTATAGAAACGCCCTGTGCGGTGTATTCTTCTGATAATTTTTGTACAAAAGATGAAGGTAAGTTAGTCATTTCAGACAGCTCTTTACCTGAATTGATTCCCTCATACAGTTGTGTCGCTCTAAAAGCTTTTTCTCCGTATTGAGTACATAATTCTTTTAGTTTATCAAGACTTAAGTCCGCTAAAACCTTCATTACTTTCTCCTTAGATTTGCAACAAAGAATCCGTCGTCGCCATATTCATTGTTAGTAAAAGTAAAATATCCCTTATCATCGGGTAATATATTAGATTTTTCAAGCGAGAAATCCAAATGTTTCGATAAGAAACTATTTACTATTTCCTCATTCTCTCGTTTTAAATTAGAACATGTCGAATAAACAAGTTTACCGCCATGTTTTACATATTTCGATGCTGTTTCCAGAAGTTTGGATTGCAACACGTTAAGTTCGCTAAGCCCCTCTGGCGTTCTGTTTAATATGATATCGGGATTACCGTTAAGAACACCCAATCCGGAGCATGGAGCATCCAATAAAACATAATTGAATTTATCAATCCATTGAGAATTAATAGCAGTAGAATCGGCTACCGACGTTATAATATTATTCACTCCCATTCTCTTAGCATATTCGAGAATTAACCGTACTCTATGATCATGAACGTCCTGAGAATAGACATTAATATCGGGATAATTCTCCGCTATATATATACTTTTACCGCCGGGAGCTGCACATAGATCCAAAACATCGTCATTAACACCACAATCGGTAAGCACTTTACATATATTGATGCTATCCAATGCCATTACCGTAACTGCACCGCTATTAATCAAATCGCTTAAATTATCGGTAGATTGAATAAGAAAACCACAAGATGTATTCTTATATCTTATTTTTCTACTGTTGCATATCGAAATAAATTCTTCGGTCGATATCTTAGAATTGTTAAGTCTGATATGTGTATGCTTATAATTATTCTCAAACAATTTAAGAGTTCCCTCTAAACTATATTCACTAATATATTCCTCTAACAACCAAAGCGGAAGATTTAGCCTAATAGAGTGTCCCTCTAAACCACACGGTAAATCATTTTTTTGTTTAATATACGCTTTAAGCGTAGCATTTACAAAGCCGGCTTGCTCTTTTTTAATACCCTTTACAAGTTCGACAATTTCATTGACAGCTGCATACTCGGGTATCGAATCCATGTATTTTATGTAATACATTCCCAAACGTAAGCATATTCTGACAGAAGGTCTCGGTGCTTTTTTACATAATCTTTTTAGCATGTACGAAAACTCTTCGTGATGCTCTAATACGCCATACACCGATTTGGTGAGCATTGCCTTATCTTTGTTGTCAAGGTATCGATACAAGTCGTTTAGTACGATTGAACAGTATGCTCCGTCTTTGTAAACGGATGATAGTGCTTGATATGCAAATAACAAATAGTTTTTCATATTTATTTATTCGAATTAAATACGATACCTTTTAAATCATGTCCGAGAATAAAGGATTCTGCGTTCATTTTTTTACCGCCCTCTTCTTGAACCTCGGTCAATCTTATCGAACCGCCTTTACAACTGACGATTATTCCGTTTTTAGAATCACAATATACTACCGTTCCGTTAGCGCAATCATATTGTTTATCAAGTGCAACCATCTTATGTATTTTGAACAACTTTCCGTCGGGCAAATACGTATATGCACTCGGCCAAGGATTTAAACCGAATACGAGGCGTCTGATTTCTTCGGGTGTCTTGTCAAAGCTCAATAAACCATATTCCTTAGTGAATTTTTCACAAAAAGTCGGCTCTCCTTGTTGAGGTGTAAAAATAGCAGTTCCGTTTTTAATCATTTTTAGACCTTTTACGAGAGCTTCGGCACCGATTACAGCCAACCTTTCAAATAATTCGCCCGATGTTTCGTCAATTGCAATAGGTGTCTTTTCTACAAGAAGTATATCTCCGGAATCCATTTCGAATTCGGTTCTCATTATAGCTACACCGCTTTCTTTTTCACCGTTAAGTACTGCGCTTTGAACCGGGCTTGCTCCTCTATACTTAGGCAATAATGAACCGTGTACATTGATGACACCGTATTTAGGCAAAGCAAGAACTTTTCTATAAAGAAAATGACCGAATGCACATGTAACTATACAATCGGGTTCCAAAGACTTGAGTGTTTCAAATCCGTCCTTACTTATGTTTTCACATTGAAAAACTTTTAAACCGAGTTTTTGTGCTTCTACCTTGACCGGAGGACAAATAGTACCACGTCTATTACCTCTATCGGGTTGAGTAAAAACTCCGACAACGTCAAAGTGTTCGTTGACCGCTCTTAATGAAGGTATTGCAAAATCGGGTGTTCCACAAAAAACAATTCTCATTTCTTAACTGCCTTATCGTAAAATAGTATTCCGTCCAAGTGATCGGTTTCATGACAAACGACGCGTGCATTAAACTCTTCGAGTTCTCTTACATGTTCTACTCCGTTTCTATCAAAGTATTTCAATGAAATATACTTTGGTCTTTCGACATCCTCGTATTTTTTAGGACAACTCAAACAACCTTCGGCACCTATTTGCGATCCACTCTTAGCGACGATAACAGGATTCACTATTTCCAAAATCTCACCACCATTAAGTTCACAAATAGCGAATCTTTTCATAAATCCGATTTGAGGTGCAGCTAAGCCTACTCCGTCCGCTTTTTTCATAGTTTCGAGCATATCATCAAGAATTCTACCGAGTTTAGAATCAAATTCGGTAACTTCTCTGCACTTTTTCCTTAATAGAGGATCTCCGTCCTTAACTATATCTCTTATAGCCATACCATTCTCCTATTAACTAAGATTTTGAGGGTTTTGTTCGACAAAAACCGTCACACCCTTAAACTTATTATTATTTACTATTCTGTAGATTTCAGACGTCATTTCTTCGGCTGTCTCCGTCTTCAGTTTAGCAATAATTTGATATCTAAATTTATTTTCAACTTTTTTTACAGGTGACTTCATAGCCTTAAGGGATACGAATGCACCTGTATGGTCGTTTGATAATTGTCGCATTTCGCTAACCGTAGCTTTAGTTGCCTCGAAAACATGGTCCTCGTTTACGTCGGCAAAAAGCACCCTGATTATTTTCACAAACGGAGGAAACATCGTTACTTCACGAACATTTATCTCCTTTTTGTAAAAACCTTCGTAATCATATCTCGACGCATAATAAAACACATAATGATTAGGCGAATAACTTTGTAAAATTACCCTTCCCAGTAACTTATCACGACCGGCTCGTCCTGCTACCTGTGTGACTAATTGGAAAGTCCTTTCGACAGCCATGTAGTCACCTATGTATAAACTCAAGTCGGCATCGAGTATTCCCACAAACGTTACCTTAGGAAAATCGTGTCCCTTTGCTATCATTTGAGTACCAACTAATATATCGGCTTCACCGTTTTTAAACGATGTCAAAATAGATAAATGCCCCGTTTTTCCTCGTGTTGTATCGTTATCCATCCGAATAAATCTCGCACGCGGAAACAGTTTTTGAAGATCGGCTACTATTTTTTCGGTACCGTCCCTTCCGTATCGAATGCTATCGCTTCCGCATTCGGGACACACGCGAGGCACAGTAAATTGAGAACCGCAATAATGGCATTTAAGTCTATTTTCCTCTTTGTGATATGTAAGCGAAACATCACATTGATCGCATTTCAACACAAAGCCACACTTCCTACACATCATAAAAGACGAATAACCTCGTCTATTAATAAATACCATTGCTTGCTCGCCTTTATCAATGGTTTGTTTGATACCCTCGACAAACGCTTCGGATAGAATAGTGCGATTGCCTTTTTTGATTTCTTCGCACATGTCAACTATCTCAATTTGAGGCAAAACGCGCTTGTTAACTCTATTTTGCATTCTAACAAGCCTTGACTTACCGTCTACAGCCTGTTTATAACTCGACATCGAAGGCGTTGCCGAACCTTTAACCAATATCGCATTATTATATTTTGCTCTAAACTCGGCAACTACCGCAGTATCGTAACGAGGATTACTTTCGCTCGTATATGATGAATCATGTTCCTCGTCGATAATGATAATTCCAACCGATTGAAGCGGTGCATATATAGCCGATCTCGCACCTACAGCAATCTTCGCCTTGCCGTTAAGCAAGCTTAGCCATTCATCATACCTTTCTCCTGCCGAAAGTCCGCTATGGAGCAATGCAACCTTATCCCCAAACCTACCTCTAAATCTATTCATAGTTTGAGGTGTCAAAGATATTTCGGGCACAAGCATTATCGCGGTTTGCCCTTTTTCTAAAACTCGTTCGATGCAGTCGAGATACACTTCGGTTTTGCCAGAACCTGTAACACCGAACAGTAGGCTTTCGCCACCTTTCATTATTTCGTTTACAGCGTTGACCTGTTCATCCGTAAGTTTAGGTTTTTTACCTTCTCCGTGCAGTTCGTTATATGGTTTACGCTGTACTATCTGTTCAAATATTTGTATATATCCCTTGTCAGCTAACGTTTTTATTGCTTGAGCACCGAACTCTTGAGCCAAAGCCGAATGCCATTCCCAATCGATTCCGTATAATTTAGCCAACACGCCTCTTTGTGCAACTGCGTTTCCCCTTATCGACGATACGACTGTATCATAATCGAGATCATAGTTAAATCGAACCGCATTACGCACTAACTCTTTGACCTTACCCCCTCTTAGTTGCACAGGAATAAACAGCCGTAATATATCTGCAAGTCGAAGATTGTATTTCTTTTGCATAAAATGCATAAGATCTAACATCTCGGGTAACACAGCGGTAAATTCATCTAATCTACGATTGATATATTTAAGTTTATCGTAATCGGAACTTTCTTTAATTCTGACGACGATGCCCTCGATATTGCGATTTGCAAAATTGACCTCCACGCGATCACCTTCATGAATAGACAAGTCTTCGGGTATTAAATAATCGAACACTCTGTCCACTTCGCTATTAGATATGTCAACAATTACTTCTGCAACCATAATTCTTTTACTTTATCCAAAATCACATTAGCAACTTCGGCTTTTGGCATCTTATCGTATTCGAACACCGAACCATCCTTGGCGATTATAGTTACAATGTTTGTATCCACGCAAAATCCCGCACCAACCTGCGTTACATCGTTAGCTACAACGAGATCGGCATTTTTGGAAACGAGCTTACCCTTGGCATTTTCTAATAGATTTTCGGTTTCGGCAGAAAATACTACAAGAATACGATCACCTTTAATTTTACCTACAGCCTTGGCTATATCAGGTGTTTTCTTAAGTTCAAGTATAAATGATTCGCTCTTAATCTTATTATCCGCTATCCTAACGGGAGTATAATCGGCAGGAGCTGCCGCCTTAATAATAATATCAGAATTTTTGGTAGCATCGATAACCACATTATACATATCTTCGGTACTCGTTACATCGATGCGTTTAATATAATCAGGAACAGGTGCGGAAACTCGTCCGCATACCAATGTAACGTCCGCGCCTCTCAAATATGCTTCATCCGCAATGGCAATTCCCATTTTACCACTCGAAAAATTGGATAAATATCTAACACCGTCAATAGTTTCAACGGTGGCACCGGCAGTAACGAGCACACGCTTACCCTCATAATCGGGATTGACCTTGAGAAGATTTAGAACATATTCAACTATAGTCTCAGGCTCGGGCAATCTACCGCTTCCCACATCTCCGCAAGCGAGTTGACCGCTCTCCGATTCGATAAAGTATGCTCCGCTGTTACGAAGTGTCTCAACGTTTTTTAAGTAATGCTCATCGGTAAGCATACCCGTATTCATAGCAGGTGCAAAAACCTTGATACCTTTACAAGCCATTACTGTAGTAGATAGCATATCATCGGCAATACCATTGGCAACCTTACCTATAAAATTCGCAGTGGCCGGTGCAATAAGTACCAAATCGGACCTTTTTGCCAATGAAATATGCTCCACCTCAAAAGGAAAATCACGTGAGAACATATCCGTTATCACGCGATTCCCCGACATCGTCTCCATAGTCAACGGTGTAATAAATTTGGTAGCAGAATCGGTCATCACAACGGTGACGTCAACGCCCGCCTTTCTTAATCTCGATGCAATGGTAGGAGCTTTATAAGCGGATATACCGCCGGTAACTCCTAATAGCACTCTCTTCCGCATTACTCTTTAAGTATAACTACTTTATCGTCGTAGATCTCTTTTGCTGCAACGGAAATAGGCTTCAACTTTTGCTCTCTTAAGCGATCCCCTTCCTGTTGCATAAGGTCACGTGCTCTCTTAGATACAGCACAAACCAATTCGTAACGACAGTCAGCCTTTTTAATGATTTTATCAATAGGTGGATCAATTAACATATATCTTCTCCTTTCTTTAATTTCTCTATTTTTTCGAGATGTCTACTTGCGACATATTCTTCACATCGAACACCTTCGCTTTCGGCCTCTACGATTTGTTCAACAGCATTTACCGCATCCTCGAGTGCATCGTTCAAGACGATATAATCGTATTGATCTGCAGTATTAAGTTCTTTAATAAAATCCGCATTCCTTCTCTCAAACGTTTCAGGTGTCTCACTACCACGCTTCCATAGACGGTCCTTAAGAGCATCAAAACTGCGAGGAATAACAAAGATCATTACAGCCTCAGGATACATTTTCTTAATATTCATGGCACCGATAGGTTCTATATCCAGCAACACATTATGTCCGCCATTCATAATTCGATTAAGTTCTGACTTAAGGGTACCATAACTCGAATTATACTTTCTTACATATTCGACAAATTCATTATTCTCTACCAATGCATCAAACTTTGCTTGGTCGATAAAATAATAATGGACGCCGTCGATTTCTCCATTTCTTGGAGAACGTGTCGTAGCGCTTACCGAAAGTTCGATATTGGAATGGTTACTCCTTATCGCACCACTAATCGTACCTTTGCCAACGCCGGACGGACCGGATAAAACTAAAATAATGCCTTTCTTCATATGCTATTCTATATTTTGTATCTGTTCACGTAGCTTTTCGATCTCGTTTTTCAATTCTACCACACACTTGGTAATATCGGTAAAGTTTGCCTTACTTCCAATGGTATTGACCTCTCTATTCATCTCTTGAACCAAGAAATCAAGCTTTTTACCGATAGGTTGTTCGGAACAAGTCATTTCGACAAACTGAGAAATATGGGAAAATAGTCTATTTATCTCTTCATCAATATTTACCCTATCGGAAAAAGTAGCAACTTCTGTAAGAAGTTTAGACTCGTCCGGAGTAGTTTCACGAAGATATTCTTGAACTCTGTTCTTGAGTTTTTCTCTATATATATCGACAACTTTTGGTGCTAAAATTGTTACCGTTTGTGCATGATCGGATATAACATTGAGATGCTTAAGAATTACTGTTCTAAGACTCTCGCCCTCTGTCGATCTCATGGAGATCAACCCGTCAACCGCGGATTTAACGGCTGAAGCAATCACTTCAAGCATTTCCTCTTGATTATCGTCGTTTTGTTTCTCAACCAACACACCGGGAAGTTTGAATAACTCACCGACCGTCAAATCATTTTCTACTCCGTATTTGACGGATATTCCGTTGGCGATTCCTAAGTAAGACTCCATTTGAGAGTAATTAACACTATATTCCTTAGCGGAAACAATACCGGAGTTATAAACGCTGATAAAACAATCGATGTGTCCACGCGACAGTCTCGATTGTAAAATCTTACGAATAGAATCTTCTGCATAGGCTATAAAAGACGGCATTTTAAACGAGATATCTAAAAATCTGTGATTTACAGACTTTAACTCTACAGTAACCGTCTTAGTGCCGATAGTCGCTTCTCCTTTTCCGTATCCGGTCATACTCTTCATCGGTATATCTCTCCCAAAACAACTTTTAACTATTATAAAACATTTTTTATTAATTTGCAATAATTTTTATAATAGTTTAAATATAAAAAAGCAAGACATACATTATCTGTTTTGCTTTTATACAATAAAAATATACTACGAGTTTATCCTTCTAATAAATTCAGCCTCGTCTATTAACTCGATATTTGCTTTTTTTGCCTTGTCAAGTTTACTACCCGCATTCTCACCATATACGACGAGATTTACGGATTTAGTTACGGTATCGCTTACCGAACCGCCTAAAGATTTAATGATGGCTTGTGCTTCGTTTCTCTTATAAGCCGATAAAGTACCTGTTACAACTACAATTTTTTCACTAAATACACCTTCCGAAATTTCTTCTTGCTCGAACTCCAGTCCTATGGCAAGTAATTTATCAATTTCCTGAATATTATTCTCATTCGCGAAGAAATCAACTACAGACGAAGCCATAATCAATCCGAAGTCGTCTAAATCAACCAAAATCTCAATCGTTGCCTCTCTCAATGCATCAAGTGTTTTAAAAGTATCGGCGAGTTGCGAAGCCGTCTTTTTGCCTATGTTAGCTATACCTATGCCCATCAAGAACCTTGCAAGCGTGGTATGTTTACTCTCCTGAATAGACCTAAATAGATTTTCGGCTTTTTTCTCTTTAAACCCATCCAATGTTAATAATTTATCGATGGTTAATCCATACAAATCTGAAGGATGTTTTATATCGAGATCGGTACATAGTTGCTCGACGGTTTTTGTGCTCAATCCTTCAATATCCAGTGCGTCTTTAGATGCGTAATGGGATATTGCTTCAACTCGCTGTTTTAAGCAGTCTAACCCTGTGCAATACAAGAAAAATCCTCTTTGCTCAATAGGTGAACCACAGACCGGACAGGTATCGGGAATGGATACCATAGTTGAGTTATTTGTATGTTCTGCCACTCCTAAAATTTCGGGAATAACATCTCCGGAACGACGAATAAATACTTTACTGCCTATCTTTAAATCTTTACGCAAAATCTCCGAAATATTGCTCAATGTTGCTCTTCTAACGGTAACACCGCCAATGTCGACAGGCTCAACCTCCGCAACGGGATTTATTTTTCCTGTACGTGATACTTGCCATACAACGTTTTTTAGTATAGTAACGGCTTCTTCGGCTTTAAATTTATATGCAAGTGCCCATTTGGGAAACTTTTCGGTAAAGCCTAATTCATTACGATGATGTACGCTATCCACTTTGAGAACCATTCCGTCAATAAGAAAATTCAAAGACGGTCTAACTTCTTCTGCTTCGTCTAAAAGCTTACCTATATCCGTTTCTGCCGAAATTTCTTTAAAATAAATATTGGAATCGAAGCCACAATTCACGAGAAATTCATGCATTTCGTGCTGGTATTCAAAATCAATACCGTCGTGATATCCTATATTATATGCAGTAAAACTAAGTTTTCTTTTCTTAGTTTCGTTTGCATCGAGGTTTCTCAATCCGCCTGCCGCAGCATTACGCGCATTTTTTAGTGGGATTTGAGCCGTCTCGTTATAATCCTTAAGCGAGGAGAGTTTCATATAACATTCGCCGAGTATGTCGATACTTCCTTTAAACGGAATTGTGGGTAATACGCCCTCTACCGTTAAAGCCTGCTCGGTAACTATCTCTCCCTCAATACCATCGCCTCTTGTCGTCGCTCTAATTAGTTTGCCTCTTTCATAGCTGAGATTAAGCGTAAGTCCGTCAAACTTATATTCAAGGGTAAGCATTGTATTATCTCCGCACTCGGTGCGAATCTTATCAATCCACTCTATAACCCCCTCTTTAGTTTTGGTTTTATCCAAACTATATAAGCGTTCCTTGTGCTTATAACTTTCAAAGCCTTTTGATGTATTGCCCCCGACTCTTTTTGTTGGTGAATCGGGTAAAACTACACCATACTCTTTTTCAAGATCCAAAAGTTCATCATACAATTTATCGTATTCCTCGTCGGAAACGGTAGGAGAATCTAATTCATAATACTCCTTAGCGTATCTATTGAGTAATTCTACTAATTCAATCATTCTTTCCATAATTAATCTCCTATTACCGTTATAGGTGCTATCGTGATATCTAAATTCTTGATACCTACTCCGTCAAAAGCAATTGACGCAACATTACCTTTGAGTTGAATCACGACACCTTCACCGAACTTTTTGTGGTTAACCTTTTGTCCCATGCGCAATGTGGGAATTGAGGTTTTCGGTTTATTGGTTGTATACTGTACCTGATATTTAGCTTCTTGTGGTTTTTGATTGTTATTTATCCTTGGCGCCTGTGTGGAAGTTTTCTTTGTCGACTGTGGCAATGCACCCATAAGTTTTGTTTTTATTTCGGTAAGGAATCTACTTTCTCTGTTTTGTTCCTTTTTACCGAATCTAAATCTCTCCCAAACCGAGGTCATATACAACTTTTTACGAGCCCTAGTAATCGCAACATACATTACTCGACGTTCTTCTTCAATTTCGGCATCCGATTTATATAGCGCACCTGCGGGGAATACATTCTCCTCTAATCCGATTATAAAGACAGTATTAAACTCCAATCCTTTAACTGCATGAACCGTTGCAACCGAAACGTAATCGTCATTTTGAATTTCGTCGGTATCGCTCATAAGGGATACATTTTCGAGAAAGTCATTTATGGATGAACCATGATTAGTTTTCTCGAATTCGGCAATGGCATTAACCAATTCTTCTAAGTTCATTCGCCTATTATAGTCATCCTCATCGGTTCCCGAATAAAGAAGAGAAAAGCCCGCTCTATCGATTATGTACTTAGTTAGCTCTGTAACGGTCATAGCCAACGAATTATGATATATATCGTTATATAAATCAATAAATACTTTAAGTTTTTTAGCTGCGGTAGGATTGAGATAGGATAATGCAATATTTCCGAAAAGTGCCTCGCTTATCGAAATATTATAGGATTTACACACTTCGAGTAGTTGATTGATAACAGTATCGCCTATACCGCGTTTCGGTGTGTTAATAATTCTAAGCATCGCTTCATTATCGTGAGGATTAACCAATACTCTTAGATATGCCAAAACATCCTTAATTTCCTTACGGTCAAAAAACTTCATACCGCCGAATACTTTATAGGGTATACCGTAAGAAGTTAATCTTTCCTCAATTTTATTGGTCAATGCGTTCAAACGAACAAGTACGGCAAAATCGGATGGTCTGCTACCGGCTTCGATTTGCGATGCAATGGTTCTCACTACAAACTCAGCCTCATCTATATCCGAACCGAGTTTACGAATAACCACATTTTCACCGGCACCGTCTTTAGTCCAAAGCACCTTACCATATCTAAGTTTATTAAATGATATAAGTGCATTACCGGCTTTCAGAATATTACCGGTACTACGATAATTTTGTTCAAGTTTAATGACTTGCGAATTTGGAAAATCCTTTTCGAAATTGAAAATATTACTTACATCTGCGCCACGCCAACCATAGATACTTTGATCTTCATCGCCAACTGCAAATATATTACCGTGAATACTTGCAAGCATTTTAACAAGTAAATACTGTATCTTGTTTGTATCTTGGTATTCGTCAACGTGAATGTATGTAAATCTTTCGGCATAATACTCCAAAACATCGGGGCACATCATAAACAATTTAACAGTTTTAACCAAAAGATCATCGTAATCAAGGGCATTATTTGCATAAAGTTCCTCTTCATATGCGGAATACACGTCACAAATAACATCTGCGTTGTTTGCACTGCATTCTAATGCGTATTTTTGAGGCTCCATACCGTGATTCTTTGCATTGGATATATGCCACAAACATGTATTTAGAAGTGTTTTCTCCTCTAAATGTTTGTTTTGGAGTATTCTCTTAACAACTCTTGTTGATTCTAAATCACCATAGATAGAATAATTCTTATCATATCCAATTCTATCTATATGTTGACGCAACACCCTTGCACAAAAAGAGTGGAATGTTGACACCCAAAGTCCGTTAATCCTCGAACAGAGCTTTTCAAGTCTTTCCTTCATTTCGGCTGCAGCCTTGTTAGTAAAAGTTATAGCAAGAATATTGAAGGGCGAAACTTCTAATTCGTCAATCAAATATGCAATTCTATACGTTAAAACTCTGGTTTTTCCGCTTCCTGCTCCTGCTACGACCAAAACACCGCCTTCGGTTGTTTTTACGCCTTTTATTTGTTGTTCGTTGAGTAAACTTTCAAGCTCCATCATAAATCTAATCTAAATTTTATCTACTGCCTTTTTTATCATGTTCTTACAGCCCTTAGTGCCTTTTGCGACGACTACGCCCAAAAGTGAGCCAGCAAGCATACCTATAACAAAATGCTTCATATGTCACCTCCCATACTTAGTATGAGAAGTATACCGAGAAAATATTTATAGCTATAAAATGATTATTTATTCTTTAATTCATTTAGTATTGCCGACAACACATCGATCACATAATCGACTTCTTCAAAAGTATTTTCGTAACCGAATGAAAAGCGAATAGTACTTTTTGCATCGGTGTCGCTTAGTCCCATTGCCGATAAAACATGAGATGGTTCAAGCGATCCGGCGGTACACGCACTGCCTGCCGAAACTGCAATTCCCTTAAGGTCGAGTCTTGTCATTAACACAGTGGCTATAAAACCTTTGAAAGTAACGCTACTGATAGTTGGTACTCTATTCCTACCGTTAATAACGATATCAAAACCTATTTTGGATATTTTGTTTTCAAAATAATCTCTTATCTCGGTAATATGTTTGACACGCTCCCCATATGTACGACTCGTGTATTCTATAGCGCGGGCAAATCCTACAGCAAGAGGAACATTAGATGTACCGCCTCTTAGTGCAGACTCTTGCGAACCGCCTTCAATCAACGCCTTAATAGATATACCATCTTTAATGTATAAAAAGCCTATGCCTTTAGGACCACCGATTTTATGTGCCGATACAGTCATTAAATCGACACCGAGACGCGTTACATCGAGTGGAATCGTCGAAATTGCTTGTACGCAATCAGAATGAAAAACAACACCCTTACTGTGACAAATGTCGGAAATTGCTTTTATTTCGTTGATTACGCCTGTTTCGTTATTAACATACATTATAGAAACCAAACACGTTTTCTCGTCGATTGCCTCGATTATACTATTAGGATCTATAGCACCGTCCGAACGTGGGTTTATGTAAACGACCTCGGCACCTAACTGCAAAAGAGTCTTTGTCGATGCCATTATAGCAGAGTGCTCTAATGCACTAACAATAACTTTTTTCTTTTTCGAGGCAAGAAACACGCCCTTGAGTGCCCAATTGTCAGATTCGGTTCCACCTGAGGTAAAGAAAATTTCCTTAGGCTTTGCACCTATGGATTTTGCAATAATCTCTCTCGCATCGTCAAGACGAGCAACCGACTTACGCCCAAAAAGATGACTGCTGTTGGAATTACCGTAACAATCGGTATACACCTCATTTATAGATGCAATCACCTCTTTTAGCATCGGTGTTGCTGCGGCGTAATCAAAGTATACCTTCATTTTTGCTATAATCTATTCTATAAAAGCATCGAATATTTTTTTCAACTCGTCCTTTTGTTTTAGTCCGCTAAAAGACGAAACTTTTACGCCGTCCTTAAACAAATTTACATTAGGAATAAAGTCTACGCGATATTGTCTCGCAAGGTCTCCGTCCTTATCGACATTGACCTTACAAAATACGATTTCAGGATAGTCGTTTGCAACGTCTTCAAGAATCGGTGCAAGCATTTTACAAGGCATACACCAATCGGCAAAAAAGTCACAAACTACATATTTATTCTCCGATATTAATGAGTTAAATTCTTCGGTGTTAACTATTTTCATATTATCTCCTTATGACTTGATTATTCACTCTTAATGATATTTATAAACAAATCATCGAGTTGTTTTTGTTCAACCTCGGCAGGAGCCTCGGTCATTAAACAACTTGCATTTTGCATTTTGGGGAATGCAATTACATCTTTAATGTTATCCGTACCTGTTAGACTCATTACCATTCTGTCTAAACCGAATGCCATACCACAGTGAGGAGGTGCACCATATTTAAATGCGTCGACAAAAAATCCAAAGCGATATGCGATATCTTCGGGAGTCATGCCAAGCAAGCTGAACATCTTTTGTTGCATTTGAACGGTATGTATTCTCACGCTACCGCCACCTGCTTCTTCGCCGTTGATAACAAGGTCATAAGCCTTACTGCGAACCTTGAGAGGATCGGTATCCAATAAAGGAATATCCTCATCCATCGGTGCGGTAAACGGATGGTGAACTGCTACATATCTCTTTTCTTCATCATCATACTCCAAAAGCGGGAATTCGGTTATCCATAAGAATTTATATCCGGGTTCAACCAAGTTGAATTGTTTAGCAATTCTAATTCTTAAAGCGCCCAATGCAGTTAACGGAGTATTACCTACATCGGATACAAAGAATACAATGTCGCCTTTTTCAATATTAAGTCTTTCGGTCAAAGAAGCAATTATCTTGTCATTGAAGAACTTAGCAATCGGTGAATTAATTCCTTCATCGGTGAGTTTCAACCACGCTACACCCTTTGCACCGTAATCTGCAACAAAAGGAGTAAGTTTATCGATTTCTTTGCGGGTATATTGAACGGCTAAACCCTTGGCATTGATAGCTCTAACAGAACCACCGTTCTCAATTGCTTGATTAAACACTGCAAAAGTGCTACCTTTAACACAATCGGTAACATCCTTTATTTCCATACCGAATCTAAGATCAGGCTTGTCCGAACCGAATCTTTCCATAGCTTCATAATAAGGCATACGAATAATTCTTTCGGGGATATCGTAATTGATAGTTTCTTTAAATACGTTCCTTACCAACCCTTCGGCAATGTTCATTACGTCATCTGAATCGGAGAAAGACATCTCAAAGTCAATTTGGCTAAACTCGGGTTGACGGTTAGCTCTCAAGTCCTCGTCTCTAAAACAACGAGCAATTTGATAGTATCTATCGAATCCCGAAATCATCAATAACTGCTTATAAATTTGAGGAGATTGCGGTAGTGCATAGAATGAACCGGGATGTACTCTTGACGGAACAAGATAATCTCTTGCACCTTCGGGAGTTGATTTACCTAAGAATGGAGTTTCAATCTCTAAAAATCCGTTCTTTTCAAAATAATTACGAGTGATATGGCATATCTTACTACGCATAATAAGTTTAGATTGTAAGCTTTCCCTGCGTAAATCAAGGTATCTGTATTGATAACTCAATGTTTCACTATTCTTTGCTTTATCCGAAATCACTATAGGTAAATCTTCGGCAATGTTCAATATCTTCAAAGATTCGCATATTATCTCAACCTCGCCCGTAGGAATATTGGTATTGATATTCTTTTCGCCACGGCTCATTACCACGCCTTCGATTGCTAAAACAAACTCGTTACGTATTTTCTTTGCCTTTTCAAAAACCTCTTGAGGTAACGAACTTTCCTCAAATGATATCTGAACAATACCCGATCTATCTCTTAGGTCAACGAAAATGATAGGTCCAAGATTTCTATATTTAGCAACAAAGCCCATTGCTACAACTTTCGAACCGATATCGCTTGAACGAAATTCGCCACACATTTTTGTTCTTCTTAAATTTCCTAATAAATCCATAATATTTACCTTCTTTTGATGTAATCAATAATTTGATCTAATGTAATTTCCTCGCTACCGCCCTCTTGCATGTTCTTAACGGTAACACGGTTATTTTCTACTTCGTTTGAGCCTACCACAAGCGTGTACTTAGCACCAATTCTATCGGCATATTTCATTTGTGACTTAACAGATTTTTCACCATACTCGGTAAGTGCTGAAATGTCCTGAGCTCTTAGCGAATTGACAATTGATATGCACGCTTCCTTTTGTCCTGCATTGCAAATAAATACATCGGGCTTTTCGTTATCCTCAATATTATTACCTGCAGTTTCTACAGTTAACAGTAGACGCTCGAGTCCCATGCCAAACCCTACTGCAGAACAAGGTTTACCACCTAACGACTCGACAAGATTATTATAACGGCCACCGCCACAAACGGTATCTTGTGAGCCTAAACCCTCGGATACAAATTCAAATACGGTGCGTGTGTAATAATCTAAGCCTCTTACGATTTTGGGGTTTTCTTGGTAATCGATCCCCATAAGGGTAAGTGTATGTTTAAGCTGTTCGTGATGTGCTCTACAATCATCGCATAAAAAATCAAGTACAGAGGGAGCATTCTTCAATAATTCCTTACATTCGGGAACCTTACAGTCAAGAATTCTAAGAGGATTCTTTTCAAGTCTTTCCTTACAGGTAGGACATAACTTGTCCACATTTTCCGATAAAAATGCTTTCAATGCACTGTGATAATCCTTTCTGCACTCTGAACATCCTATACTGTTGATATAGAGTTTGGGAGATAAACCGAGATGTTTGAACAGTGTATACGCAATCGATATAACCTCGGCATCGGCTTCTGGTGTATCTAATCCATAATACTCTACACCGAATTGATGATGCTCACGCAAACGTCCGGCTTGCGGTCTTTCATAACGGAAAACCGGAGTAATATAATAGGTTCTAAGCGGTACGTTTTGCTGAAGATTGTTCTCAATAAAAGCTCTAACGCATCCAGCCGTGCCTTCTGGCTTCAAAGTAATACTTCTTTCACCCTTATCAAGAAATGTGTACATTTCCTTATTTACAACATCGGTAGTTTCGCCTACACCTCTTAAAAATAATTCGGTATGCTCAAATGTAGGAGTTCTAAACTCTTTAGCATTGTATAGCGCCGTTACCTTCCTTATTTCGTTTTCGACATAGTGCCATTTGTATGCCTCATCCGGCAATACATCTTTGGTTCCCTTAGGTATTCTGATCATATGATCTCTCCTTATATTAAATAGGATAAAATATTTATAAAATATATTTGCGCATATCGGCATTAATGGAAGCAATATCCAAATGCTCATCAACATATGCTTTATCTACCGTCAATACGATAGGATTACCGCAAGCTTCGAATGCAATTTCTTCCATAAGTTTTTCAATTATGGCATGCAATCTTCTTGCGCCGATATTTTCCTTAACTTCGTTATCTTCGCAAGCAATTTCCGCTATACGCTCGATACCGTCATCTGTAAACGATAACGACACACCGTCAACTGCCAATAACTCAGCATATAACTTGGTAATAGCATTGTCGGTTTGAGTCAATATCTTAACAAAATCTTCTTTAGTAAGGCTGGTAAGTTCACAAATTACGGGGAAACGACCTTGCAGTTCGGGGATTAAATCCTTTACTTCGGCAACATGGAATGCACCTGCCGCAATAAATAAAATATAATCGGTCTTAATCATACCATACTTTGTGCTTACGGTACAGCCCTCTACAATAGGTAGAATATCACGTTGAACGCCTTCACGAGAAACATCGGGACCGCCGTGATTTCCGTTAGATGCGGCGATCTTATCGATTTCATCGATAAATATTATACCGTCTTGCTCCGCTCTCTTCAAGCCTTCGGAATTGATACCGTCCATATCTACCATGCCTTCACTGATCTCGTTTACGAACATTTCGATAGCATCTTTGACATACATTTCTTTAGTCTTAGTCTTTTTACCACCACCCGAAATAGAAGAAAATAATGAAGTAAAGTTAATTTCATTAGCAGCGGGATCATTTGGATTGAGCTTTAACGGTTTTTCCTTTTCGGTAATAGTAAATGTTACCTTTAATCTATCGAGTTTGCCTTCTTTAAGCTCTTGTTCGAGTTCGGCTTTAATTTGTGTATCGGGAGTATCCTTCATCACTTGCTTTTTAATAGGCATCAAAACTTTCGCAACATTTTCAATAGCCATATCAAGAGCCTTGGGACGAACTTCGGCGTACTTCTCTTCCTTTACTATTCTAATAGACGCTTCCACAAGATCTCTGATCATGCTTTCTACGTCTCTACCTACATAACCGACCTCGGTAAACTTGGTAGCTTCAACTTTAACAAAAGGTGCTTTGACAAGTTTGGCAAGCCTTCTGGCAATTTCGGTTTTACCAACGCCTGTAGGACCCTTCATTATGATGTTTTTTGGGGTTACCTCATCTTTAATCTCGGCGGAAAGTTTACTTCTCCTATAACGATTACGAAGGGCAACCGCAACCATTTTTTTTGCTTCGTCTTGACCGATAATATACTTATCGAGTTGTTCTACGACCTCTTTCGGTGTCAAATTAGTAGCCATTTTATACCTCCTCTACGGTCAAATTACCGTTGGTGAAAATACAAATATCTCCTGCTATCTTCATAGCCTTTCTTGCAATCATCTCGGCAGTGTAGCCCTCAATATCATACAGTGCTCTTGCCGCGGCTAATGCAAAATTACCGCCCGAACCGATAGCGCATACACCATCTTCGGGGTCGATAACGTCACCATTACCCGAAATAATCAATAAATTATCTTTATCTGCAGCAATCAACATTGCTTCCAATTTACCTTGTCTGCCCGTTCTCCAAAGTTCTGTCAACTCTACAGCTGCTCTCATTAAATTACCGGAATACTTTTGGAGCATCTTTTCAAATTTTTCGCTAAGAGAAAAGGCGTCGGCAACGCTTCCGGCAAAACCGACTACAACCTTACCGCCGTAAATGCGCTTTACCTTTTTAGCGTTTCCTTTGAATACAACGCTTTCACCCATTGTAACCTGTCCGTCACCGGCAACAACGGTTACTCCATCTTTTTTTACAGCACATATTGTTGTGCTATGAAATTCTATATTACTCATTATATGGTCCTCCCATTATAAATCTAATGCTTTTCTATATACTCACGCATATGTTCGACTGCTCTCAAGCCATATGCAAGTTTTCTTTCTTTTTTATCCTTAATACCTTCTATCGGTGGCAGTAACCCGAAATTTGCATTCATTGGTTGCAACTGTTCTACTGCAGAATTCGATATATATCTCGTCAACGTTCCAATTATTGTATACTCGTCGGGCAATTCAAAGTCAAGTCCCGAGAGTTTATTAGCCAACGATAATCCGCTGATCATACCACTCATCGCGCTTTCCATATATCCTTCCACCCCCGAAAGTTGTCCTGCAACATATACAAGCGGATAGTCTCTAAACGAAAAATCAGGATTAAGCGTCTTCGGTGCGTTTATGTAGGTATTTCGATGCATTACACCATATCTTAGATACTCGGCATGCTCAAGTCCGGGAATCAAGCCAAACACCCTTTTTTGTTCGGGGAACAACAAATTGGTCTGAAATCCAACTATATTATATGCATCGCCTTGAACATTTTCCTTACGCAACTGCACCACCGCATAGAACTTCCTTCCATCTGGGGCATCCAATCCTACAGGGCGAAGGGGACCAAATCTAACGGCATCCACACCTCTTTTTGCCATGACCTCAATAGGCATACAACTTTCGAAGAATTCGGCATCGATGAGTTTATCTTCAACAGAACGGGCATTGATTAGTTCATTGTAGAAGGTAAGATACTCTTCTTTATTCATTCCGCAGTTTAGGTAATCACCGCCCTTGCCATACCTTGCACCGAAATACGCCTTGTTATAGTCGATGCTATCAGCGGATATTATGGGAGCAACCGCATCACAAAAATGCAAGTTATCGTCTCCACCGATTTTTTTTAGGATGTCGGCGATCTCGTCCGAACACAGCGGTCCGCATGCAATAACAGTCGGCGTATCGAAGTCAACTTCGGTTACCTTTTGACGTATCAAATTGAAATTCGGAAAGGAATGCAAAACCTTTTCTACCTCATTTGACAAAACGTCACGGTCGACGGCTAACGCACCGCCGGCGGGAACCTTTGCAACATCGGCACATTTAAGAATCAAACTATCTAACAAGCGCATCTCTGCTTTAAGTGTTCCCGATGCCGTGTCGTTTAAATCACTTTTTAGACTATTAGAGCATACAAGTTCGGCAAGTTTGTCGGTTTTATGTGCTCCCGTAGTGAATAGAGGTCTCATTTCATACATATCGACAGCAAACCCTCTCTTTAAAAGTTGATATGCGCATTCGACACCGGCAAGTCCGCCACCTATTATTTTTACTTTGTTTCTATCGTTTCCTTGTGTTCGCATTTCGTACATTTATAGACCTTTTGGCCCTTTCTTTGAAAAACTTTCATAACCGATCCGCAATCCGGACAGAAATACGGAGCAGGAATGTCCCAACTCGCAAAGTCGCAAGACGGATAACCCGTACATCCATAGAAAACTTTACCTGTGCGACTTACCTTCTTAACCACATCACGTTTACATTTAGGACAAGTACCAACAATATCCGATTGAAGATTGCGCGTGTTCTTACATCTCGGATAATTGGGACATGCAAGGAATTTACCCATCTTACCCTCTTTAATAACCATAAACGCGCCACATTTTTCACACTTAATATTGGTGACTTCGTCGGGCAATTTGACATGCGTTCCGTCCGACAATGCTCGTCTAACGTTATTCATAAATCCCGGGTAGAAGTCGGATATCAATTTTTGCCACTCCAACTTACCCAAACTGATTTCGTCAAGTCCGCTCTCCATTTTAGCGGTAAACTTCAAATCGAGAATATCGGAAAAGTTCTTATCGATTTCGTTACAAACCACCTCACCGAGATTGGTCGCAACCATATACTTACCATCCTTTTCATAATACTCTCTTTTTGCTAAAACATTGATTATCGATGCATAAGTACTCGGGCGACCGATTCCGTTATCTTCCATTGCCTTAATCAAGGAAGATTCGGTATATCTCTGCGGTGGTTTTGTGAATTTTTGTTCGTGTTTGAACGATGTAAGCGTTACAATATCACCTTCGTTCAACGGAGATGAGATATCTCCTCCCTCTTCGGAATTTTGAGGAACCGCGTCGGAATAAACTGCTGTAAATCCCGGGAATTTCATTGCTCTTCCCTTCATATGGAAACCGTAGTTTTTACCATCGGTACCGTTTACTCCGATTCTTACATCAAGGGTATTATATTGCGCTTGAGTCATTTGACTCGCTACGAATCTATCATAAATCAACTTATAAACTTGATAAAGGTTTTTAGATAGTTTTTTACGTAACGATTCGGGCGTCTTATCAAGTGAAATCGGTCTTATCGCTTCGTGTGCATCTTGGGCTTGATTGCTTGTTTTATAATAATTGGGGCTCTTTGGCAAATAATCGGGTGAATACTTATTGGAAATGTATTGTCTAACCGAAGCGATTGCATCATCCGAAACTCTTACCGAGTCGGTACGGATATAAGTTACAAGTGCCAGGTGACCTTCACCCTCGATTTCTACACCCTCATATAATTGTTGAGCTACGCTCATTACTTGCGGGGCCGTCATAGCGAATCGTGCAGTTGCATCTTGTTGTAGCGTAGATGTTGTAAAAGGAGGCTTCGGACTTTCCTTCTTGACTGCCTTTTTAACCTTATCTACGGTAAAAACTGAATTAGTAATCGCCGATAGTATCGCATCGAGTTCATCCTTATTTTTAATCTTGTGCTTTTTCTCGTTGATATCTTCGAAAATTGCTTTAAACTCGTCGGAATCCTTTTTAAAGGATCCGTGTAAAGTCCAGTATTCTTCGGGTTTAAAGTTTCGAATATCTTTTTCTTTATCTACAAGCATTTTAAGAGCCGCAGATTGAACACGTCCTGCGGACAATCCGGACTTAATTTTTTTGCTGATAATAGGCGAAATCTTATAACCGACTATTCTATCGAGAACACGTCTTGCTTGTTGCGCATTGACTAAATTAATGTCGATATTTCTCGGTGCGTTTAACGCTTTATTTACAGCTTTTTGAGAGATTTCATGGAACTCTATTCTAATCGGAGCATCGGGTAATCCGAGTTCGTTTTTTAAATGCCAACTAATAGCTTCACCCTCGCGGTCAGGGTCGGTTGCTAAATAAACAGCTTCCGACTTAGCTATTTCACTTTTAAGCATTTCTATGATTCTTTTTTTATCTTCATTGACAACGTATTCGGGCTTAAAATTATTGTCGATATCGATGCCAAGACTTCTTTGTGGTAAATCACACACATGTCCGCCCGAAGCTCTTACTCTAAACTCTTTACCCAAATACTTTTCTATTGTTTTTGCTTTTTTGGGAGATTCAACTATTACTAATTTCATCAATTCTCTCCTTATCTTTATTTATAAAATTATATGCCGAAGTAATTACCGGGTAATCTCTTTACAATGCCCGCAACCTCGAGTTTTAAAAGAATTGCATTCAATTCGCTTACCGAAAGACCGCTTTTGGAAACTAAAACTTCAAAGTGCTGTTCCTCGTTTTCCAGAAGATTAATGACGGTAGCCTCTTCAATAGTTAACTGTGTTTGCTTATCCTTTTTCAACACATCGGGTGTGGTGTCAAACCCCAATACACCCAACACATCTTCGGGACAAGTAACCATTGCACCTTGCAATTCCTTGATAAGTTTATTACAACCTACGCTTTGTTTGTTATATATATTACCGGGAACAACGAATAATTCTCGTCCTTGTTCTACGGCGTTATTCGCGGTTATCAAACTTCCGCTCGGACATCCTGCTTCCGAAATAAATACTGCCTCCGCTAATCCGCTAATGATACGATTACGCTCGGTAAAGGTATATTGCTTTACCGATGTACCGAGTACATACTCGGTAACAATCAAACCATTATCGATAATCCTTTCAAATAAATCTCGATTTTCAATCGGATAGATCCTATCGAGTCCGCAAGGACTAACGGCAATAGTTTTACCGCCGGCAGATAATGCAGTTTTATGTGAAGTTGCATCCACGCCACGAGCCAAACCGCTCACAATCGTTAAGCCAGCCTCGGTAAATGCTTTGGTCAATTTTTCGGTAACATCGATACCGTATCTTGTAATGCTTCTCGTACCTACAACTGCAATTATTCTCGAATCGAGTAAACTTAAATCACCTTTACAGAAAAGCACAGTCGGCGGAATTGCAATATTCCTAAGTTGATCGGGGTATCTATCATTGGATAAGGTTATTATATCTACACCGAGTTTATTATTCTCCTCAATAAATCGGTCTATCAACTCAAGATCGTGATACTTGGACAGATTATTGTAATAATCGGCACCATACGCCTCGGTTATTGCACTCCTATAGTTTGCGATATTCTTAAATAAAAGCTCGGCACTCGGTTCAAGTGCAAGAATCTTATTTCGACGCTTAATGGATGTTCTATCCGCTAAGCACATCCAAATATAACTTTTATCATCAAGCGTATAGTTTATCATTTCCAATATTTCCTATCTAACGACCTATATTGAATAGCTTCGGCAATATGCTCTATCTTTATATCCTCTGAGTTTTCAATATCGGCAATCGTTCTCGCAACTCTCAAGATTCTATAACTTGCTCTTGCTGACAATCCGAGTTTTACAAAAGCAGTTTCCATAAGTGCTTTACTTTCTTTATCTATTTTACAAAATCTATTAATATCTTGGTTAGACATTTCCGCATTGGTATGAATACCTTTAGGATTATCTTTGAAGCGTTCATACTCCAGTGCTCTTACTCTCTTAACTCTTTCTCTAATTTCACTCGAACCTTCTTGTTTTGCTTCCGATGAAAACTCCTCATAACTAATACTATCGACCTCAACTTGAATATCTATTCTATCGAGTAATGGTCCGGATAACTTGCCGATATAATTACGAATCTGTTGTGGAGAACAGGTGCATTCTTTATTTTTAGAACCGTAATTTCCGCACGGACACGGATTCATACTACCGACAAGCATAAAACGCGCGGGATAATCAACGGTTTGCATAACCCTCGATACGGTAACCTTTCCGTCTTCCATAGGTTGTCTTAGGGCTTCGAGCGATCTCCTATTATACTCAGGAACCTCGTCGAGAAATAACACTCCGTAATGGGCTAAACTGACTTCACCCGGTTTAGCAGTTCGATCACCACCGACCAAAGCGGGAAGGGTAACGGAATGATGGGGCGTTCTAAAAGGTCTCGTCTTGACAATACCATTAGCGGCATCCAGTAATCCTGCAACAGAATGTATTTTGGTTACCTCAACGGCCTCATCAAAACTTAACTCGGGCATTATAGTCAAAACGCATTTTGCAAGCATGGTTTTACCTGAGCCGGGGGCTCCGACCATAAGTACATTATGACCGCCTGCAACCGCGATTTCCAAAGCTCGCTTTGCTGTCGATTGTCCTTTTACGTCCGCAAAATCGATTCCGTATTTATTGAGATTGACTTCATCGGCGTTAAATTTGACTGTTTCTAATGGCTCTATCGGTTTTTCTCCCGAAAGGTGGTTAACAACATCCGTTAAGTTATTAGCGGGAAAAACGTCGATACCTTCGATATAGCAGGCTTCTTGCCTATTCGCATCGGGAATAATGAATTTAGTGTAACCTGCTTGAACTCCCGAAATAAGTATAGCCATTAATCCGTTGATACGCCTAAGCGATCCATCCAACGATAATTCGCCTAAGAACACATAGTCCTTCGTTGTATCCTTAAGAACCTGTCCCGACGATGATAGTATGCCTATTGCTATGGGTAAATCGAATATAGATCCCTCTTTACGTGTCTCGGCAGGAGCAAAATTGATGGTTATCCGCCTAATCGGGTATTCGTAATCCGAATTGATAATTGCAGATCTAACCCTATCCTTTGACTCCTTGACGACGGCGTCGGGAAGCCCTACCATTTCGACCGAAGGAACACCGCCGGCAATATCGACTTCGATATCGACGGCATAACCTTCTAATCCCTTTAAAGCATAACTTTTCGTCTTTGTAAGCATCTTTTTATTCTTCCGTTAATTTATTTTCTTTTTCAATATGAAGTCTTTCGCCAACATATTTAAAATAGCATTTATCAATCGATAAGACGGGATATCCCTTCTTATTGATACAAATATTCCAAACGACCGAGCCCAAATACAATGTGATTGCTACCCAAACGATGGAAAAGATGATGGCAACGGGATCATTGGCAGATACCGCGATTTCTTGCGCGTTTGCCCCACCCGGTACATATTTACAAATCATAAGTTCGTAACATATTGAAAGTGTCGCTATAATACTTAACAATGCTGTGCTTGTCAAAACTTTACGATCTCCGCTCATCACGACATATAGGTACAATATCGATAATGCAATGATTGTAACTAATGGAGTCATTCTAATCGATAATGTAAATACAATTAGTATCGAGTAGCCTGCCAATAAAATAAGTTGTTGTCTATCTCTTGACTTGGAATATAAACAAATACAATACAGTAATCCTCCGGCTACTAATAAAGCGCTCATAACAATACCCGCCGTATTGACCAATACACTCGATTGTCCGCACATTGCATAAATATTGAATGCACCGTCAGTAAAATACTTATTGACGGAGAAAATAGTACAATAACGTTCTAATACAATAAACGGCCTACCGGTTGCAAAATAGTTAAACGACAAGGGCAATGTTAATAAATATGATGAAATTAACGAAACCGTTGCGGAAATAGGTAAAACATTTCGTTTGTCCGGATCCTTGATATAAATTACAACAGCATAAGCAACTAATAGCGGGAATATCCATAGGCTCTCTGCCATAAATAATACCGAAAATGTGTAGCAAATTGTCAATTTAACGATTTTCTTCTCCCTTGCGTTAACGAGAGCAAGAATTAGGAATAGAATGCCGATAGAATAATATGAACAATATACCGAACTTGCGATAAATACCGCAGGAACAAGTGCATATGCAAGAGCTATAATAAACGCCCTAACCGAACCGAACTTTCTATTTGCCAAAACATACAAAACGAATACGATAACAAGATCGGCAACTATGGCAGGTATTTTGATAAATATCGCCATTCCCTTTGATCCAGTCAATAATCCGAATGCCTTAGACAATAAACCCATTATCCACAAAACATAACTTACACCCGGAGTATAATATGTTTCCGATGTGAAATAATATGTAATCAAGCCGTCGGTAGCAAAACCATTTGCGGAAACTGTGAGCTTATTAAGTGAATCACCATGCCCGTAAAGGGTAATGGACAATACAAATCTAACGGCAAATGCAATCAAAGCAGATACAGCAAGTAAAAAAGCCGAAGATGTAAAAAATGCTTTTGCTTTCGATTTATTTTCAATATCTTCGGATACATTGGATATATCTAATGATTTGTTACGACGATACCAAACATATAAACCATACAGCACCGCCGCGCCTACTGCAACAAGTATAACGGTAAAAGCAATACCTTCTCCTGTTGTTAAATAGTTTTGAGAAAAACCATTGGTTCCCTTTTTACCGAGATCGTATACAATAAGACCTGTAGCGGAAACATCGGGATTTTCAATCTTTTTTAGCGAAATATTATCGAAATAGGCATATCCGCTCGTCACTTTGGACGAATCGGTACCGAGTCCGAAACGAACATTAACTTTATCAAATGAATTATTTCTAAAACAGACCTGAATAGTTTGCCACTCGGAATTAAGGGCTGTCACCGATTGAGCTATTACATTAGCTTCGGCTAATCCGACAAAAGCACCTAAAGAACCCTCTGAGGATATCTTAGTCGTTACCTTAACATCAACAGACAAAATGTAAATAGCATTTTTATCGAGAGAAACTTCTTGAGAAAAATATCCGTAAGAGCCTGCCGACTTACTATCTATACCGATATAGGTACGGCCATGCTTAGCGCTGTCGCTTTCGTAATCGGTTGTACCGGGGGATAAAACAGTTTCGGTGTAAGTTACCTTAGCCGAATCATCGGTAAAATAAGTCCAGCCTTCCGACTTTTGTTCAAGATTGGAGTTAGTGATTATTTCTTGTTCGTAATCGATTTTCGAGGAGCATCCCACTAATAAGACGGATGATATCAAAATCAATGCGATCACAATGAAATAAAATGTTTTCTTCATTAAACTTACCTCTGTATAATTCTATAATACGACATTTTAAAATCGTATACAAGATAATTTTAATATCAACTGCCTCAAAAATCAAGTATATATTTAAAATATTATAAATATTAAATATTTTTTATTAGTAGTATTCAAAAATTATGCGTTTTTTGCCCTCATGGACGTGAAAAAGAAAAAGGGAGCAACTTTCTAATAGGCTACTCCCTTACCAATTATAAAGTATTTGATTCAAAGCTATAAGACATACTGCACTTTAACAAGACATCTGGCTTAGTTAGAATTAAACACTTAAAGCAATATACAAATCATTCCGCCTTTTCCGTCGTTTATAATCTTACCGAGTGTTTTTCTTACCTTGACCTTTGCTTCGTCGGGAAGTGACGATATCTTATTACTCAATCCTTCATTGACCAAACTCGACAACGATTTACCAAACATATTGGTATCCCAAATACTTTTCTTATTATTCTCAAATTCCTCAAGCAAATACTTTACCAACTCTTCGCTCTGCTGTTCACTTCCTACAATAGGATTTACTTCAGTTCTTACATCTACCTTCATGATATGCAAGGAAGGTGCACTTGCTTTCAATCGTACACCGAAGCGCCCGGATTGCTTCATTATCTCCGGTTCTTCGAGAATCATTTCATCCAATGAAGGAACTACTACTCCGTATCCTGTTTCGTTAACCTCATCCAGTGCATCCTTTAATTTGCGATAATGTACTGCGTCTTCGGAAAGTTTGATAACATAACTCATCAATTCATATTCGTCGCCTATACTTTGAGCGCAACTTTTACTTAGCTCCTCATAAAACATTTCGGGACGAGCTGTCAGCGATACTGTTATTGCACCGCTACCCATACTTATGGTATCTATTTGGCAACTTACATATTTAGAAGATTCGGGTAAATGTATTTTG
Source organism: uncultured Christensenellaceae bacterium (assembly GCA_964391805.1). GTDB lineage: Bacteria > Bacillota > Clostridia > Christensenellales > CAG-1252 > RUG14300. Next base: position 54,362 of record CAYMNK010000004.1, read on the forward strand.
TCGACATCGCCCATCTTATTAACATCGGAGGTCATCGTGTTTATCATTTCAACCGTTTCGGTTATCAAGGCGTTTTCTCTATCAAGCGCTCTCATCCATTCGGGAATATGAACATCAATCATTCTCACGGGAAACTCATTAAGCATAGATAACATAATGCGGTCAACATCGCTGTTTTCCATCGTTTGAACATTCAAACAAATAACAGATACCGAATATCTTTCGCTCAAAGCCTCCGACAATTTGATAGTATCCTTATTCTCGGGATCCTTGCAGTTGAGAATAACTACAAACGGCTTACCTATCGCCTTTAACCGTTCTACCGCGCGTTCTTCTGCTTCTATATAACTTGACCTTGGCATATCGGTAATACTTCCGTCAGTGGTTATTACTATACCTATAGTAGAATGGTCGTTGATAACTTTGGTAGTCCCAATTTCCGCAGCTTGCTCGAAGGGTATTTCGCCATCATTCCAGGGCGTTTTGACCATTCTGTCTTTTTCTCCCTCGGTAGCACCCAAAGCGCCGTCGATAACGTAACCCACACAATCGATCAATCTAATCCTTGCAGTTGCCTTCTCGCCAAACTTAACCTCGACCGCCTCGGCAGGTACAAATTTGGGTTGAGTTGTCATGATAGTTTTTCCGTCAGCCGATTGAGGCATTTCGTCAATCGTTCTTGTGAGCACGTTTTTATCCTCGATATTAGGTAAAACCGCCAATTCCATAAAGCGTTTAATAAATGTAGATTTCCCCGTTCTTACGGGACCAACCACTCCTAAATAAATATCACCACCTGTTCTCGATGCAATATCGTTATAAATCTCGTATGATTCCATAAAGCTCCTCCATTTGTTTTCTATGGAAAGTTATGCAAACGAAAGCAAATATAGAACGAATTCATGAAAAAATGTTCAACAAAAACACTTATTCGAAAAAAAATCAAATAAGCGTTTTTATTAAAATAATATGAATACTATTTGAACAAATTAATTAGTCAATAGGAGATATGTTTAATAGTTTTTCTAATACCGCATAATCGACACAAACAGCCAAAGCCTTTAATGCTACATCGATTTCATCGACCGATATATAAGACGGGGCAATTCTAATGGTAGAATCGAGGTCATCTATATGTAGAGGATATGCCGAACCAGGCTCAGTTAAAGTGATGCCAATCTTTTTACATAATTCGGTTACACGCTTTGCGGTACCTTCTAATACAAATAACGTTACGAAATAACCGCCCTTGGGATCGGTCCAGTGAACATAGTTATTACCTTGGAATGCCTCGTTAAAAACTTCTTGAACCTTTTCGAACTTCGGACGAAGTATAGCAGCATGTCTATCCATAAGCAATTTAACGGTAGCGACATCCTTAAAGAACAAGGCGTGCTCATATTGATTTACCTTATCGAAATTGATAGTTTGAACCGCAAAATATTTCTTTAGAGATTGCAAGTTTTTCTCTCCGGTGGATAAACAGCAAGTTCCGCCCGATGAAAAAGTCATTTTACTGGTAGAAATGAACATATATACTCTATCTTGAACGGCATCGGGGACATTGAAAATATTCAACAATTCAGGAGCATCAGGATATAGAGCATGAACGCAGTACGCATTGTCCCAAAAAATTCTAAAATCGACTGCCGCAGTTTTCATAGTTGCCAATCTTCTTACGGTGTCATCGGAATAAACTATACCGCTCGGATTGGAAAATCTCGGTACGCAAAACATGCCCTTTATAGATATATCCGAAGCAACAAGTTCTTCAACTAATTCCATATCCGGTCCGTTTTCATCCATAGGCACGGCAATCATTTCGATACCAAGTTGCTCTAACATGGCAAAATGTCTGTCATAACCGGGGACGGGGCACAAAAACTTAACCTTGGGCAGTTTACACCATGGAGTTCCTCCGAGTACGCCGAAGCACCATGCTTTGGTAAGCACGTCATAAATCAAGTTTAAGCTCGAATTACCGCCTAAGAAAATGCTTTCCTTATCCACACCCAAAAGGTTTGCAAAAATGTTTTTCAATTCGGGTACACCGTCAAGACTACCGTAATTCCTGTAATCGGCTTTTTTGTTAAAAACATAAGTTTTATCTATAGTATCGAATAATCCCATAGATAAATCTAATTGTTCCGAACATTGCTTACCTCTTGACAAATCAAAGGAATATCTTTCCTTTTGTAATGACTGATATCTTCTTTTAATTTTTCCGAATTCATTTTGGAGTTCGTCTTGATTAAGTCCTTGATAGTTCATAAATAATTCTCCTAATTCAATTGATAATTGAAGGTATTAATTGCTATTTATTGTCTTCACCCTTCGATTTTAAAGATATCCTTATCGGAGTTCCGCTAAAATCGAATGCATTTCTCAAGCCGTTTTCGAGGTATCTTAGATACGAGAAGTGAATCAGCTTTTCGTCATTCACAAAAAGAACGAAGGTCGGAGGAAGGGTATTAGGCTGAGTTGCGTAATATATTTTTAACTTACGTCCATTCTTTGTGGGCGGTTCATTAACCGATAATAAATCGCTTAACACATCGTTTAGAGTACCGGTGGAAACACGCCTTGTGGCATTTGCATAAACGTAATCCACTTCGCTAAGCAATTTGTCCACTCTTTTTCCTGTCAATGCGCTTAAATAAAGGGTGCGGAAATAACTCATAAATTTGAGTTCGGTTGCAATTTTTTTATTGAAAACATTGACGGTATTGGTATCCTTTTCTACGAGATCCCACTTATTCATAACGATTAAAGACGGCTTGCCTTGCTCGTGAACATAGCCCGCTATCTTTACATCTTGTTCGGATATACCTTTATCGGCATCGATTACGATAACGGTTACATCGGAACGACGCACCGCTGCCAACGCTCTAACTACCGAATAATATTCGACGTCTTCGTCTACATTACCCTTCTTTCTTATACCTGCAGTATCGATTACAGTATAATTCTTGCCGTTATAAGTGATTAAGCTGTCAATGGTATCTCTTGTAGTTCCTGCAATATCGGAAACAATTGATCTATCTTTACCGATCAATTTATTGACAAGGCTACTTTTACCAGCATTCGGTTTACCTACCACCGCAATTTTTAGCCCTGACTCTTGGTCTTCGGATGCCTCACACTCACCTAAAGCCTCGACTACGGCATCCAGAACATCGCCTAAACCTTTACTGTGTTCGGCGCTGATTCCATAAGGTTCACCTAATCCAAGTTGATAAAAATCATACGGGGTATCCCATGGATTATCGAGTTTATTCACCGCCAAAATAACCGGTTTACGAGTCATTCTCAAGTATTCGGCTATTAAATAATCATCGGGAAGAAGTCCTTGCTTACCGTCGCACATAAAGATAATCGCATCTGCAACTTCTACGGCAAGTTCGGCTTGCGCTCTAATATGTTTCCACATTTGATCGTCGCTTTTGATCTCAATTCCGCCCGTATCGATGGCGGTAAACGCCGATCCGCACCATTCGACATCGGCATAAATTCTATCACGTGTAACGCCGGGTCTATCGAACGTTATACTTATTCTTTTACCTGCCAACTGATTGAAAAATGTAGATTTTCCAACATTTGGTCTTCCAACTACTGCTACTATTTTAGTCATATTCACCTTCAAGTATTTTGATAAACGATTCACCGCCCTCCGAAATATAAGCCCTACAACCCAATTCAGTTTCTAAATGCTTAAGCGATATACCGTCAAGAAATACGTTTTCGAATTCCTTGAGCATTGTAGACGGTAAAATCATTTTTTTGTATTTTATATTTTCTTTCGTTTGTTCTATAATATCGGTTGCGGTCAAAAGTCCCGCTACGGTGACACTTTCACCGAACCAATTATTCTTAACAACCTTAACGTCGAGTTTTAAATCGGGATGTTCTCTACACAACCTCTCGGCAAATTCGGTAAGCATTTTACCGAATGCGACACCGGTAACACAGGTAAATTCACCTTTAAGGCGTTTACCGTTAGATAATTCTTCATTTGCCGAATCGAAGAAGAGCGAAACTTCACCGACTCCGTTTTCTATTTGATTAAAGTCTTCATAACTGTCCGCATCGGGAATAGCTCTTTCCGCCAAAACATACATCTCGTCCGAACACCAAACAAACCTCGTTTGCACCTCGGATAAGCATTTACGCTGAAAATCCTCGATATAATCAATGGTTCTCGACGCACATTCCAAGCTTATCGGTTTAAGGGGATAAAGTCCTTCTCTGTGACCTGTCAATCCAACCGGTACGACGGCAACCGTTTGCACCGCAGGATGACGTTTATATAATTCCTCTACCGTTTCTTTGAGTACGTCATCGCTGTTTATACCCTCTATCATAACGATTTGGGTATGAAATTTGATGCCGAACTTCGATAGATAATCGATATAATCGAATACCTTGGCGCTATTCGGGTTAGCACATATTTTTGTTTTTATCTCACGATTATAGCAATGAATGGATATGTACAGAGGGGATAATTTTAGCCTTGCTATTCTATCGAGATCGGATTGGGTAAGATTGGACATGGTTACATAACTACCGCAAGTAAATGATAATCTATAGTCGTCATCCTTAACGTATAAACTCTCTCTCATACCCTTTTTACATTGCTCCACGAAACAAAAAATGCATCTGTTTTTACAGCGTTTGAGTTCAAAATCGAGTTCGGGATATGTAATACCGAGGTCCTCGTCGTCCTGCTTGATAATCCTAACAGTGCGAACACCTTTTTTCCCTTGTACCGTAACGGTAAAATCCGACAATGACGAATAATACTGAAGATCGAGCTGATCTTCAAAATTATATCCGTCAAAGGCAAGAATATACTCACCTTTTTTTATTCCGGCTCTCCAAAACGGAGAATGCCTTTTTACCGATTTAATTAACAGCATTTTATTCCTCGTCAAAGGATTGAATGTACACTCTCTTAATTACGATATCCCTAATAGGAACGTTTTGATAAAAACCAACTGTACGTGTAGGAACGGTGGAAATATCTATAGCAACCTTAACGCTATCGTCGTCTACCGTACGACCGAAAGCAGCATATTCGCCGTCTAAAAATCTACAATCGTTAACACAAATAAAGAATTGTGAACTTGCACTGTCGGGAACATTGGTACGAGCCATCGAAAGGGTACCTATAGTATGTTTAATAGGATTGGCGATACCGTTACTTCTAAACTCACCTTTAATAGTGTTTGCTCCGTTTTTAGCGTGCATTCCGGGAGTTAGACCGCCACCTTGAACCATAAATCCCGGTATAACTCTATGGAAAATTATGCCTTCATAAAACCCTTCATTGGCTAATTTGATAAAATTCTCACAACTTATAGGTGCATACTCAGGGAAAAGTTCGAGTCTAATTTTTCTGGAATCTTCTAATTCTATGGTTGCAAATGTTCTCTTCATGTTATTCTCCTTTAACTTCATCGCCTTTAGGCGCTTCTTGTGTATTATCTAATTTTAAGATACCGTCGTTGGATATCTTGGGTGTCAAATTGGTCATATCCTTTACGCTCGACTTGGCATATTCCAATCCTCTATACTTGAATTCGTTTGCTCTCGACGGCTCTAATAGAATTTCTCTAATTCCGTAAAGGGTTTCATCGGGAGTTCTTGCGGGGATAATTAGGTGTCTCGATAACAAATATTTACGGATGCGTTTCTCTAATACGGTAATCGCAGGCTCTACTATTACAGGAATTCCTCTGACGAAGGCGTCGAAAATTGCGCCTGTATCGGGTACGGTAACCAGTACATCGGTAACATCCATCAATTCGCGAGTCAATGTATCACCAAGCATTACGCTCTTATTAAAATCGGGATTATCCATATAAAACCTTTTCATGGTAATGTCTTGAGTGATAATCATTAGGATATAATCCTCATGATTTTTCATCAAATGTAATATGTCTTCCTTAATGGAGCGAGTTTCGTAAGCACCGCCGTATACGGTAACGAGCGGTAAATCACCCGCTAAGCCGAAATCTATACGCTTTTGGGTTCTACTGCCTTCGATGTTAAAGTATTTGGTCGGATAACCTATAATAGCAATACGTTGAGAGGGAATGCCGTTACGCTCGAGTTCGCTCTTAACGGTAGGATTCTCTACAAAATATCCGTCGGCTTCCGTTCGTACAAAGGCAAGATCGAGGGCAAAATCGGAAATGGCACCTACAATTTTGAAAGTTTTACCGAGTAGTTCTCTTGCAATTATCATCAAACGCAAGGCATCCGGTGTGGTCGAAATAACCATTTTGGGATCGAAACGCTTGATTATATTCAAGAATCGTTTCATCTCAGGATTTTTACGTTTCATATCCTTCACGCTCGAATAGCCATTGGTTTTCATTAACGTGGCAATTCGCTTAGCGGAAAAAATGTCATGTTTTTTGGAAATACGAGCAATAACACGTCTAAAATGTTTATTAGTAAATCTAAACAGTGCATGACGAGTTTTTGTTCTAAACTCTCCGTTGTATGCTCCGCTATCTATCGCCACGACATCACATGACGAAAATTCGCTTTCAAGATGTTCCTTGATAGCGAGCGCAATACTTAAGTCCTTACTTTGCTCGTAAAGGATTATAATATGTTCCTTCCACCTAATATCCATTTATAGTTTTATCCTTAAAATATCGTCGGGATATAATTCTATTTCATCCTTTGGATATATTATCAATTTTTGTTGAACGTATTTAGCGTCTTCGACCACGTTGCCCATAGTGTCAACCATATGGTCAACTATAAAAGGCTTGCCGAAGTCATGTCCGCTTGACAAAACTTCGAGAGTGTCACCCACTCTAAACCTATTACGCATCTCTACCAAATAACCGCCGTCTTGTTTACCCAAAATAACCGCTACAAAATTATATCCGTCCGTTTTTTGCTCTTTAGAATAGGTAACCTTGGCGTTTTCCTTGCCGAAAAAAAAGCCTGTGGAATAACCTCTGTTTTTACATTTATAAGTTTCACCCTCGAGCATATCAAGTTGCTCTTTGGTCGGATTAACTAAATCTATAGCCCTTCTGTATGCATTGACTACATTGGCTACATAATAAACGGTCTTCATTCTTCCTTCGATTTTAAAGGAATCGATTCCTGCCGATTTGAGTTCTTCGATATGTCTAATCATATTCAAATCGGTGCTGTTTAATATGTAACTACCTCTTTCGTCCTCTTCGATTTCCAGTGGATCGGTTCTTGATACCTCGGTCATTTTATACTGCCAGCGACAAGCTTGAACGCACTCACCTCTGTTACTGTCGCGGTCGGTTAGGTAACTACTCAAAAGACAGCGTCCGCTATAACTGATACACAAAGCACCGTGAACAAAGCATTCTATTTCTAATCCGTCGCACTTATCCTTGATTTCCTTAATTTCAGGTAAAGACAGTTCTCTTGCCAAAACTACACGTTCGGCGCCTTGGTCTTGCCAAAACTTAGCGGTGTAAGCATTGGTTATATTTGCTTGAGTGCTGATATGTATGGGTAGTGACGGAGCAACTCTCTTAGTTAAAGCGATAAGTCCGGGATCGGTTAACAACGCTCCGTCCGCTTTAATCGATTCTAAAAATTTGACATACTCGGTCAATTCTCCAAAATCTCGATTTGACGGAAAAATATTAACGGTAACATATACCTTTTTACCGATGGAATGAGCAAATTCTATTGCCTGCTTCATTTGATCGGGCTCAAAGTTTTCCGCATAGGATCTTAACGAAAAATTCTTACCGCCCATATAAACGGCATCAGCTCCGAAATGGAACGCTGTTTTTAGTTTTTCAAAGCTCCCTGCAGGAGCCAACAATTCGGGTTTTAACATTTTTCTATAATCAGTACGCCTTGTCCGACGTTTATCCTTTTTGATTTTATATTCTTATTTTCCTCTACGCATTTCAAGAAGGAGCGCATATTGGTTATTATTGTACGATGCTTATGCTTAGGATATGTACCGTCGTCCACCCAGCCATGATAACCGACGTCATCCACAAACATCACACCGTTTAAGTCGAGCAAATCCAACAAATAAGGAAGCATAGTTTGATAATGACCTTTCGGACCGTCTAAAAAGATAAAATCATAATGTCCTTGAAGAAGGGTTATCAAATAATTAGCATCCTCTTCTATTACTGTTACACGATTACTTACCCCGGCTTTAGCAAAATTCTTTTCGGCAATTTCAAGCCTTTGGGTATCGATATCCACGGTCGTAAGAATACAATCAGCAGGTGACGCATCGAGCATAAGTAGTCCGCTATAACCTATAGCCGTACCTATCTCCAATATTTTGTGTGGGCTAGCCTCTTTAACACAATTATAAAGAACCGCTGACGCATCCTTTTCGATAATGGGGACGTGGTGAACTTCGGCATATAGCTCTATTTCGCTAAGTAACTCTCTCATTATTTAAATACTACCATAGGTACAACCATGGGCGAGGTCTTTAGCGACTTACGAGCCAAAGTCTTAGTCATTTTGGATATTTTATCTTTCACTTCCTTGCGCATATTGGTTTTAATCCGTTTATCGCTAAAGGAATTTGATATTTGTCTCTTAAGCGAATTGATAAACTCGTCATTGACAATTATTCCTCTAAAAATAATATCGATATCTTTTTCGCCTATTCCCTTACCGTTCGATTGACAAACAACAAATATGACTCCGTCGTTCGACATCGTCTTACGATCTTGAAGAATGGTTTCCATACTATCGTCGCCGATAACTCCGCCGTCGACATAAGACGAACCCGCCATTATATCGTCCGATCTACTAAAAGTTCCGTCGCCGATTTCGACAGTCCAACCGATTTCGGGAATCATAACATTGTTTTTAGGTACACCTAAAGAATACGCTAACTCTTTATGCTTGACTTGATGACGGTATTCTCCGTGAACAGGAATGAAATACTTAGGTTTAATCAAGGACATCATAAGTTTAAGCTCTTCTTTATGAGCGTGACCCGAAACATGTATATCTTTAAGTGTATGATAGCACACCTTTGCCCCAAGTCGATAGATGTTATTGATTACGTTATAAACCGATTTTTCATTTCCCGGTATAGGACTTGCCGACACTATAACCGTATCGTTAAATCCAAGCTGTATTTTACCGTAATCACCGACCGCCATTCTCGATAATGCGCTTAACGGCTCTCCCTGACTACCGGTAACTACCACACATATTTTGGAATCGGGTACACGGTTTGCTTTTTCGATTTGAACAAGCTGTTTCTCGTCAATTTTGAGTAATCCAAGTTCACGACTGATGTCGGCTACCTTGGTGATACTCTTACCGCCAAAAGAAACTTTCCTACCGTATTTACCGGCAACATCGACGATTTGTTGAATTCGATTAATATTACTTGCAAACGTAGCAACAATGATTCTTCTACCTTGATTTTCGGAAAATATCTTATCAAAGGTATCACCAACCACCTTTTCGCTGACCGTATAGCCTTCACGTTCGATATTGGTACTCTCGCCGAGCATAAGAAGAACGCCTTTTTCACCAAGTGCACCGAATCTCGCAAGGTCCATCGGCATTCCGTCAACGGGTGTATAGTCAAACTTAAAATCGCCAGAATGGAAAATAGTACCTTGAGGTGTCGTTATAGACAAAGCAAAAGAACCTGATACCGAGTGACATACGTGATAAAACTCGACTTCGAAGGGCGAGATAGTAAAAACGTCACCGTCATTAACTGCAATTAACTTAGCCTCTATACGCTTCTCTTGCAATTTCGCTCTTACCAATGCAAGCGTAACGTCGCTACCGTAAACGGGAACTTGAAACTCCTCTAAAAAATAAGGTAACGCTCCTATATGATCCTCGTGGCCATGCGTCAAAACGACACCGCGAATAATAGATTTATGTTCTCTTAAATAAGAAAAATCGGGAATTATACAATCGATTCCCGGTGTCTCGCCGTCGGGAAAACTCATACCTGCATCGATTACAAGTATGTTCTCTCCGTACTCTATAAATGTCATATTTTTACCGATTTCTCCTACACCACCCAAGAAACCGATTTTAAACTTCTTCTTTTCTTTCTTAGCCATAATACTCCAGTTTAGATTGTTTTCGCCTTATTATATTATATTTAAAATAAATAATCAAGGCTTTTTGACAAATTTATCCGAGAGAAAGGCCTAAAATGTTTATAAAATCGGGAAAATGCCGTATTTTAATTGCTTATTGAGAATTAATAGAATATTATTTTCATTGTTTCCATAACGATATTTATTTAATTAATAGGTGATTCAAAATGGACGGAAAAAGTTAAACTTTTAAGATTTAACTAAACTATGGTATGCTTTTAATATAATCGTTTGCAACTTTGTAATTTGTCAAATAATAAGATGGAAGATTTCCTATATCCGACCAATAACAACTGCTTTCATATGAGTAAAGTTTACCAAAAAGCTTTGGAAAAATATTTTTTGAGAAATCGGAATAACCTTTTGGTATCCTTTTGAAAATTTTATGGTTAAACACATAAATTCCCGTATTGATAAGATCGGTTTCGGGCACTTTCGGTTTTTCTTGAAAAGCTATTATCTTGCTGTTTTTACCTACAAAAACATTTCCGTATAAATCCGGATTCGAGACTCTGACTGTAGCTATAGTTCCTATACCGTTGTGGGTATAGTGGTAAGAAATAAGTTCTTCAAAGTTCATATCGGTGTAGCCGTCTCCGCTGAGTACGATAAAGTCGTCATTTATAAGTTTTTCTGCATTTTTCACGCCACCCGCAGTACCTAACGGTGTATTTTCGTACACGTATTCAATATTTACACCTAAGTCCGTTCCATTGCCGAAAGTATGCTCGATTACTTCACCTTTATAGCACAATGTGATAATTATATTTGTTATGCCTGTTTCTTTTAATTTCATAATCGAATAGTATAATATCGGCTTATCCAATATCGGAACCATTGGTTTAGGTAATGTTTTAGTCAAAGGCATAAGGCGTTCACCTCTCCCACCTGCCATAATAATCGCTTGCATTTGTTCTCCTTTTTGCTTTGTTATTTTTTGAATAATTTGCATTTTTATTCATATAGAGTGAATAATGCGTGAAAAATTGTGATTTTTGTAAAGAAATTGCCTTGAAATTGTTGATTATTTTTTATATATATATTAAAATGATAAGGCTGTATATTTCGATTTGTTTATATATATCGATATTGATAGCAAAAAAATTCAAAAAGACAATATAATTCGGAAGGTGAAGAATAATGAAAAAAACAAACTTCAAAAATTTCCTAATTATCCTGTTCACGATCGTAATGATCTGTGTACTCTGCTTGTCCTTCGTAGCATGTGACAATAACGTAGAGGAACCCGATGATGACGATAATGGATCGGATACATCTACTACTACCGAAACGAGCTTAATCAAGAACGGTAATTTTGCTACCTACTCCGGTTCGTCTGCTCCTTACACTGCAGGTACTTGGAAAACAAGTTCCAGTTCGAGCATTTCGACGAATTTCAAGGGCGTAGTTCATGCAGACGATTTGTTTGCTGCCGAAAGTGCAACTACAGATTGGGCTAATATCTCTAATCCCGGTAAAGCTAATGCGGATGACGAGGATAGCGCCGTTTATATGATTTACAATGTAACAGAAGACGTTTCGACAGTTTATCAAAGCTTTACGACGGCTATCGGCGGTTACTACAAAATTACTGTTCAATTCAAAGCAGTTGATGGTGTAGAAGAAGCTGTAGACGGTGCATATGTTACATTCTCCGGTAATGTTTATAAGCAATTCGGACCATTCGTTCCTGTTGAAAATAACGGATGGAGAACTGTAACCTTATATGTAGAGGCTTCTCGTGTTGAAACCCAAAGCATTACCATTACAATGTCTTTAGGTGATTCTAAGACTTCTACTAAAGCTACAGGTTGCGCTTTCTTCGATAATGCTAACGTTGAACAAATTCAACAAAGCGATTATAAGGCTGCTCAAGAGACTGACGGCAACGAATTAGTTGCTTTCTACTCTATGCTCACTCCTGATGGCGACTTCATCAATAACATGAGCGTTGCTAATCCTGCTACATCCAATACTTGGTCCAAGAATATCGGTATAGATAACGAAGGCAACTCCGTTTCTACAAACTACCTACAATCAGGTATCGTAGATATCGCTAAGTTCGACGATTGGAAGAGCATCGTCGGTGAAAGTGAAGACGAAAACAACGTTTCACCGAAAACTCCTTATCAATTCGCAGCAGATAACGGTACAGCTTCCGCTTATGATTATCTATCCGATGATACCAATGTACTCCTTATCACTAACTATCCTGCTATTGCTAAGGCACAATCCAATAGTTCCGCTTATACCGCAGTAGGTTACTCCGCTAAGTCAAATATGGCTATCGAAGTCGGCACTTACTACGAATTGAAGGTTTGGATATATACCGATTTAGTCAACTTCGATTACGATGCTGAAAATAAGGTTTCTACCGATCCTATCGATTTCGGCGCTAAGATTGCTATTACCGGTGTAGGTGAAAATACTTACTTTGAGAATATTAATACGAATAAGCAATGGGTTGAGTACACATTCGCAATCGTTGGTCACGAATACAGAACTAAGTCAATCGGTTTAGAATTATGGTTAGGTAACGGCGAACAAGGACAAAGCAAACTTGCCTGCGGTACCGTATTATTCGATAACGTAAGACTTATCCAAAAGGGTACCTTCACCGATAGCACAAGAGATTCTATCATCGACGAGTATAAGAATGCTGCTACCGCTAATCCCGATACTACTAAACTTATCGATATTCAATCTTTAAGCGACTCCAGCATGACAGAAAACACTATCAAGAATCCTAACTTCCAAACTAAGGACGAAAATGGTTTACCCACAGATTGGGATCTTGGTATCGTTAACGACGTAAAAGCTACCGTTTCTACCGGTTCTAACAAAGTTGAAAATTCCGACATTATTGTTGACATCATCAATGTTAACAATTCCGTTTCTGCTCTCGAAGGTAAATCCGACGAGGAACAAAAGGAATATTGGCAATCTAATTACGGTATCGACGAGAATCCTCAAGTGCCTTACGAAAACCTTGACAATATATTGATTATTAATAATAAGGTTGCGTCCGCATATAAACTCTCCTTACCTCAAAATATCGAGATAAAGCCCAATCTACACTATCGCGTTGGCCTCTGGATAAAGACAATAGGTATTCCCGAAGATACAGGTGCTACTATCACTTTAAAGAATGAAACTGCCGACTCTACAATCAACAGCTTCACAAAGGTTAATACTGCCGATTATCAAAACGAGATTACTAACGGTTATGCAGAATATGTATTCTATGTACAAGGTTCAAACTTCGTATCTTCCGATTTAGATGATGATATCGTTTCGGCAAGCTTAACAGTTAATCTCGGTGACGGTAACGCATTAGATTCTTCTTCATTTGTATCCGGTGCTTTACTCATCGCTAACATCAATATCGAGCAAGTAAACTATAGCGAGTACAAGAAGGCTTCCTCTTCCTCTAACGATTATGTTAAGACTAAGAGCTTAGCTGCTTCTTTAGGTACTGTTTCCAATGGTTCTTTCAACTCCTTCGAATATGATGACAGTAAGATCGATTCAACTACAGGTAAGCAAACCGACCTTTTGACTCCTTCTAACTGGACTTTAAACAGCTCTTTAGAGAAAAACGACGTTAAATCGGGTATTTTGAACACAAATCAAACCGATTTAATCAATTCGATTTTCGGTGACGGATACACTATCTACACCGGTTGGGATACAGACGATATGCCCAGACCTGTCGATCTCGGTAAGCCCAATGTATTGGCTATCAAGGTTGTAAATGAAATCGAATCTTCATTAGTTTATTCATCGAGTTCTATATCGTTAAGCAAAGAATCCTTCTACGTATTCAAGGCTTACGCTATGGCAGACGGCATGGTAGGAACAATTGCAGTAACCGCTAACAATAACTCTGTTCCTATGTATTTCAAAGTGCCTAATGATAATAAGTGGCACGAAATCGTATTCACAGTTAAGACCGGTTCGTTTGCAGCTCCCTCTATCACAATTAAATTATATGCAGGTGATTATGCAACAGATAGCGAGGCAGACTATGAAGAAGGTTCCGAACCTAAGTATCAAGGCAACTTATTCTTCGATAGCATTTCATATTACACTGTAGAAGAAGATGTTTACGATGATGCTAACGATGAATTAAAGTCCAGCTACACAGTTGACTCATTCGATACAACTTCTAAGCCAACCAGCGTTACCGGCCCCAGCAGTTCGATGTGGACAGGCTCGGGTGAAAAGAACAGTTCTTCTAACAATAGAGCTAACGAAGAAGATTACCAATATGCTGGTATAATCGTTAAGGGAAGCTCTGAACCCGATACATTCAAGAAGACCGAGGACGTTACAGTAACAGATTCCGAGTCCGGTGAAGAAACAACCGAAGTTAAGACAATCGAAGGCAGTGTACTCACCAACGAACAAATTTGGGTTAATGATGACGGTGCATACCTTATGATTAACAACCAAAAGGAAAGTTACTACTCTTATAAGAATAAGTCCAGTATCTCTCTCAATGCTGACAGTTACTACAAACTCACGGTTGACGCAAGAACAATCGGTATTGAAAACGGTAAATTTGCTACTATCAAGGTAGAAAATTCTAAGGAAACATTCGAAAGTAAGGTTAATACCGAGTACACACCTAAACTCGAAAACGGCAAGATCGTTTATGACGAAGACGGTGCTATCGTATATGAGCAAGCTACTTCAAACGAATGGAAAACTTATACATTCTACTTCAAGACCGCTGAATCTACCAAAATGAGCAGTGTTTATATCACTCTACTCTTAGGTACATCCGATGATAAAGTTCAAGGTACTGTATTCTTCGATAACGTAGAACTCAAGAAACTTGACGATGCTACCGAATTCAATAACTTCTACTCTTCTATCTACGTTGTAGACGAGAACGGTAAGGCAACTGTTGACGAGGACGGTAAGTACATCGAACAAGAAAATGCAGATCAACTACTTCTCACCAATAAGGTAATCAGAGCGGATGACGATGATGCTGCTACAGACGATGACGATGACGACGATGACGATGATGCAAACGAAACAAAGGACAACAGCTACTTGTGGATCATTATTTCTTCACTTGTAATTGCAGTTGTACTCATCATTGTTGTTGTGGTATACTTAATTCGTAAGTTTGCTCCAAAGCATATAAGCTTTAAGCGCAAAAAGAAAGTTGAATATTCCAGAGACGAAATCAGCGTCAAGGACACCAAAAAGGATGTAAATGACGATTCTAACGCTGATAGCGATTTCAAGGATTAATTTGTATACTAACAAAAAAGGGAACGGCGAAAGTCGTTCCTTTTTTGTTGTAGGCAAACGACACAAAATAGTTTTTTTACAAGGATTTAAGATACCGCCACTCCGCGTCGCCCTACGGGTTCGACTACAGGGGCGTTGCCCTTCCGCTCAGTATGACAAGATTGATGTCATTAGATTTCTTTCTAAATATATTATACCACATTCCCAACGTTCAGTATAACGGCGGACGAGTGAAAAAGCGAATAATTGAGCGCTTGCGCTTATCTTGATATGGATAGGGCGTTTACTAAACGCTCTATGATGTAACATTTTATTGTCGTTGTTTTAGAAAAAAACTTTTGTGGACTAATTAATAGTATATTATTTTTCCCGCGGTGATGGTGGTGCGATTTAAAATTTCCTCATATGAAAGATGTGTTTTATGTGAAACGCTAAATAATGTATCAACAGCACTTATTACATATTTGTTTTTTCTATCAATATAAAAATATTGTCCGCTTTGAGGTAAGTAACCGTTTATATGGACAATTTCGTCTATGGTCATTCCGCTTATCTTTGCAATATGGTTTAAAGATTCTCCGTACTTTAGTTTAATAATCATAAAGTATAAATATGTTTATTTCGGCATATCTATTACAAGAGATTATGACAAACAACATTAAAAGCAAAGCAATTTTAGTAATGATTTTTTCGGTAGCGACAAGATCAATATCATTTTTGTTTAAAATTTATTTATCGAGGGAATTTGGTGCAGAGATTCTTGGACTTTTCTCTATGGCTACAGCGGTATTTGGATTATTGACCATGATATCAAGTTCAGGAATTCCATTAACGGTTTCAAGACAAATTGCGGAAACTAACGCTATTACGAATAGGAATAAAAAAGCCTATGGAATAATTTCAAGTGGATTGATTGTATCATTGATAATAAATACAATTACTATAGCGCTATTCGTTATATTTAGACACCAAATATTATCGTTATTAGCCGATGAGCGCGCCGAAAAGCTTTGTTTGATTGTGCTACCGGCAACCTTTTCAACATGCGTATACAATGTAATTAGATCATTTTTTATGGGTAGAAAAAGCTACCTAATATATTCTATTACTGAACTTGTAGAAGAAATCTTAAACGTAATAATTGTTTTGTTATTAGTTTCGGGAATGGTAATCAATGTTGATAAATCGGAAATATTACCTATTACCTTCACAACTGCCGATATCATATGCTTCGTATTAATTCTTTTGATTTATTTTTTTAGAGGTAATAAACTTAGCAAACCATGCCAAACGAAGGAACTCATCAAAAGCAGCACTCCAATCACATTTATGAGACTTTTTGCTTCTCTCGCAACTACATTTACGGCTATAATGCTTCCAAACAGATTGGTTGCATCGGGACTTACAATTGAGTTCGCAACCGAAGAATTCGGGCGCGCCACAGGAATGGCATATCCCCTTTTATTTGCACCTTTAGCGATTACATCTGCTCTATCAACCGTACTTCTTCCCGAAATAGCAGAACTTAACGCCTCAAATAACTTAAAATCCATTTCTTATAAACTCGATAAAAGTATGAGCATTTCATATGCAATTTCCGCCATATTCTTTATCGTATATTATTCATTGGGTGAGGAGTTATGCGGATTCTTATTCAATGATACGCGAGCAGGCATTTTTCTATCCTTTGCCTCAGGGATGGTGCTACTCATTTCATTAGTCCAACTTACAACAACTTCGTTGAATTCTGTAGGGAAAGAACGCACTTGTTTCGTCAATAATACAATAGGAATTGCCTTACTATTGGTTTGTTTATATATTCTTCCCCAATATATAGGAATACTATCGTTAGCAGTCGGTCAAACTTTGCTCTATCTCGTTGTTTTTATACTGAACAGTATTGCCCTATGTAAACTTAATATTAGCGAACTAAGTTATTATAAACCTTTATTTACTATATCGATTTTTGCATTGATTATTGCCTCCGTAATTAAGTATATAAAGGGATTATTATCTTCTATTACACCAATATTATCGTTAATTATATTGGGGATTTGCATATCGATACTTTATTGTATTAGTTTATTGGTTATTCCCTCGTATAGAGCTTTTGCTATCGATATATTTAATGCGATTAAAAAACGATTTAACCATTTAAAAAATCACCAAAAGAAGTTGAAATAAAGTATTTTATTATGCTATAATTCATATATGAAAAATTGCGAATTAACCAAAGAAAAAATCGGTTTTAAAAATGTATTTAAGTGCAACTTTGAAACTCTATATGGTACAACGGATAAAACAAAGAAAGGAATAGCCGTCAAAGGTACCGTCAGAATAGCGTATTTAGCGCTATTCATCGCTTTGGCTACATTATTCAATGTATGTACTTTTGTTATAAATAAATATTTTGCATTATCCTTTATAGGTATTCCTTGTTTCATTGCAGGTATAATGTTAGGTCCGATTAGCGGTTTTACCGTAGGATTCTTAGGTGATTTATTAGGATCGATCATAGCACCTCAAGGTCCGTATATGCCAATGATAGGTATTGCATCGGGCTTATATGGTTTTATCCCGGGACTTATATTCCTATTATTCAAAATGAAACCACAAATCAAAATTGCTATATCTTATCTATTATGTTTGATAATTTGTACGTGCTGTCTTAACACCGTAAGTATTTGGCTCGTTTACTCAAGTGGCGAGAAAACATTAGCAACTTTCTGGGTTTATCTAAAAATTCGGCTACCATTTCAAATAGCCGTTGCTGCGATTAATTGGTTTTTGACTACAGTTTTATATGAATGTTTAGTTAAAGCAAAAATAATCAAAAAACCGATATATAAGAATGTTTCGGAACTCGTTAAAAGTGACATGATTGATCGCTAACGATTGCCTATATATAGGATTAATTTTGAAAAAAGTCCGTTACGCTTGGTACGGACTTTTTACTTTTAAACTTGTACATTATAGAGTTTATACGCCTTTTGTAATACCTCGTTGATAAAACTCTTTTTTGCAGAAGTATATTTGCTCTTTTCGGTAGAGAACTTTTCGTAGAGCGTTTCTTTTAATTTACGGTATTCCTCTAATGTTTCGGGATGTTCTAATAAATACCGCTTAAAACACATGAATTCGTTCCAATACTTACTATCGATAAGCGTTAGATGAATGTAATGCGTATAACAATCTGCTTCACCCTTTCGTGCTAATATTTCACCGTTACTATCGTAGGTATCCAATATATCGTATCCTTTTTTCGCTAACTTGTTAGCAATAACGTGCAATTCGTCTTGGCGAACTACACCGACGGCAATATCGATAATGGGCTTAGCCGATAATCCGATTATCGAAGTACTTCCAATGTGTTCGATACGGATTTTGAAGCCCTTAAGATACTGTTTTAGAACTAACTCCTCTCTTTTGTATTCAATTTTCCAAATATCATCATAAGGCATTACCTTTACCTTATTCTTTTCTACACCTATCATATCTTTCCTTCTGTAAATATTAATATCAGTGTATATTATTATTTTTGACCGAATTTAGCCAAAAGCACTTTAAGCGAATCATTCAACGGCTCATCTTTCTTTTGTTCTTTTTTACCGCCTTTTTTCACTTTTCCACTACCATCTTCGCTCTTCATCGACAATGAAATCTTGTTTTTGTTAAGATCTACTCCGATAACTCTTACGCTTACCTTATCTCCGACTTTGACAACCTCGAAGGGTGAAGAAATAAACTTATCGGACAATTGCGATATATGAACCAATCCGTCTTGGTGAACGCCTATATCGACAAATACACCGAAATCTACCACGTTTCTAACCACACCATCCAAAATCATACCCTCTTTGAGGTCTTCGATACTAAGTAAATCTTTTCTCAATGTGGGTTGAGGCAAAGAATCACGGATATCTCTACCGGGTTTCAACAGTTCTTGAATAATATCTTCGAGAGTGTATTCGCCCAATCCGCTTGCTTTCAAAACATTGGCAACGCCTACAGCTTTGATCCTTTCTCTAATATCGTTCACGCCCTTACCTAAGTCTAATTCGGAATAACCTAAATAAGATAATAGTTTTTTAACTTGTTCATATGCCTCGGGATGCACTCCTGTATTATCAAGAATATTTTTACCGTTACGTATTCTCAAAAATCCAGCACATTGCTCATAGGTTTTGGGGCCGAGTTTTGGTACGCTGAGCAATTCTTCCCTTGTTTCAAACTGTTTTTTATCTCTGTACTCGACGATCTTAGACGCCGTAGTCTTAGATAAACCGGAAACATAACTCAAAAGACTTACCGAGGCAGTATTTAAATCGACTCCGACTTTGTTTACACAATCCTCAACAACGCCGTTCAAAACCTCTGTAAGACGTTTTTCGGGCATATCGTGCTGATATTCACCGACACCGATGCTCTTAACATCAATTTTAATAAGTTCGGCGAGCGGGTCTTGTAGACGCCTTGCTATCGATATAGCCGAACGAATGGATACGTCATACTGTGGGAATTCCTCTGCACCAAGTTTAGATGCCGAATATACACTTGCACCCGCCTCGTTAACAATAGCGTATTCGAGAGGAGTCGGACATTTCTTAATCATATTCGATACGAATATCTCGGTTTCCTTACTTGCGGTACCGTTACCGATTGCAATTACGTTTACCTTAAATACCTTAATTGCTTTGAGCAATACCTGTTCGGCTTCTTCGATTTTACTTTGAGGCGGAGTAGGATAAACAACGCCCTTACTAAGGACACTACCTCTTTCGTTGATAATGGCAACTTTACAACCCGTTCTATAAGCAGGATCGAGTGCCATGATTACTCTATTATGGAGAGGCGGTTGCATCAACAACGGTTTAAGATTTCTCTCAAAAGTGTGGATAGCGACTTCGCTTGCTCTTTCAAAAAGCGATTTAAGCAATTCTCTCTCAAGCGACGGGAATAATAATCTCTTATATCCGTCCTCTATAGCAATTTGCACGAGTTGAGAAGTCGTGGATTTTTCATCAAGATAGGAATGTTCGATTATTTCAAGTACATCATTATTATCCACTTCGATTTTTACATTGAGTTTTTTCTCTTTTTCACCTCTATTGATAGCTAAAATACGATGTCCGGGCATATTCTTAACCTTTTCCGTGTAATCGTAATACATATCATAGGTTTTATCCTCGGAAGGAATCTCAAATGTATGAATAACGGCATTCTCGGCAAAATAGTCCCTCAGTTTTTTACGAAGTTCTGCATCATCTGATACTTTTTCGGCTATAATGTCACAAGCACCGCTGAGTGCTTCGTCAAGAGAGTTTACGCCCTTTTCCTCGTCGATATATGTCAAAGCCTGTTCGGAAACATCTTCGGTATTATGTTCCAAAATAAGATCTGCAAGTCCTTGTAATCCTTTTGCTATTGCTACACCGGCTCTTGTGGTCTTCTTTTGCTTATACGGTCTATATAAGTCCTCGACCTCGGTCATGGTTATAGCAAGTTCGATTTGTTTTTGAAGTTCGTCGGTCATCTTACCTTGTTCGGTGATCGATTTGGTAATTTCAGCCTTGCGCTCGTCTAAATTTCTAAGATATGTCAATCTATCGGATAATTCACGCAAAACTTGGTCGTCGATAGAACCCGTCATTTCCTTCCTATAACGCGCGATAAAAGGTAGAGTGTTGCCTTCATCGATAAGATCGATTACGTTTTTTACATGATTTTCTGTGAGTTTAAACTCGTTACTCAATATCTTTGAATAATTCATTAGATCTCCTTAGATATCAATCCGTTATAAGGATTGACAATCCATTAGTTTTGTAATATAATATGTTTAAGCATTTGCGAAAGTCGCTCAATGGTAGAGCGTCGGCTTCCCAAGCCGATTCCCGCGGGTTCGATTCCCGTCTTTCGCTCCATAATCGTATCCTAAGGGATGCGATTTTTTTTTATAAACTGCCGAACTTTCAATTTGGAAAAATCAAATTTTCAAACAGTTCATAAAACAGCGTTAATATAATAACATATTTAAGTCGATTTGTATCGCTTTTCACAATAAATTAATTTTTTTTATTTTATTGGTTCATCTATTTTTGTTATAATCGGCTCGAATTGTTAATTAAAACGATTTTTATATTGATTAACAATGTTTAATCACAACTTTTTATGCTTATTGATATTGTAATTCAAATAAAAATATTATATAATAATATAAAGACAATTCTATTCGGAGGATATTATGACCGATTATAAATTCTATATCAAATACAGAGTCAACGGTACCTTATACGGTACATCCAAGGAAAAATGCGTTCACTATACCCTCGATAAGGAGTATAGCGATAACCGTATAAAGGTCATCATCAAACCTAAGGAAAACGTAAAAATAGAACTTGTAGAGGTCAAGTTATCTTTTATTCGCAACTTCGTTGATGACGATAGATTCTTTGCTAATGGTTTCCAATCTTGGACAACCTCCAGAGAATACTCCAAAAATGACAAGAATAAAAGAATCAATCAGCTTTATAAAGCTATCGATCTAATCTCCGCGTATGCAGGCTCTCCCGGTGATTACCTTTTTACTGAAGAAGAAAAGAAGGCGGGATGTTTCCATAGTTGGACTTATACATATATAAGAAATGGAGAAAAGGTCGAATTATTGGGTTCGCTCTCGGATAGATTTGCTTATACACTATTCAAGGTTGATATGCAAGGTGGAACAATAGATATCAATAAGGATGTTTCGGGTAAGACAATTTCGGAAGAAGTTACCCTATTCGATATAGTTAGATTTGTCGGAGATTATGATAAGGTATTTGACGAGTATTTTGATTCTATGCATATTCGTAAACCGAGAATCGATCATATGAGCGGATATACATCTTGGTACAACTATTTCGCAAATATCGACGAGGATATTATCATTAGAGACCTAAACGGATTGGACAGAGTTTCCGATAGTGTCAACATCATTCAAATCGACGACGGATACCAAGTTGCTACCGGTGATTGGGTGGAAAACGAAAAATTTTCTCACGGTCTTAAGGCTATCACAGAATCCATTCACGATAAAGGTTATTTGGCAGGGCTTTGGTTAGCACCGTTTTCGGTTAACAAGCAATCGAGCATGTTTAAAGAGCATAAAGATTGGTTGATTACTAACGATAAAGGCAAACCAATGCTTAATGCCATGTCTTGGGGTGGCGGATATTCTATGGATATTTATATCCCCGAAGTTCGCGAATATATCAAGTCGTTTTTCAAAAGAGTTTTCGACGAATGGAACTTCGATATGGTCAAACTCGACTTCCTCTATTCTCAAGCAATAATGCCAAGAAATAATAAAACAAGGAGCGAGATTATGTATGACGCAATGGACTTCTTGCGCGAATGTGTTGGCGATAAGATATTGTTAGCATGCGGTGCTCCGCTCGCTCCGTGTTTCGGTGTAACCGATGCGTGCAGAATCAGTTGCGATGTTGATATAAAATATTCCGATACACTATTTAGGATGCTTAAATTCAATAAGGAAACGCCAAGTGCCATTAACGCACTGACAAGTACGATTTTCCGTAGACACCTAAACGGAAGAGCATTTGTAAATGATCCGGACGTATTTTTCCTAAGAGACGTAAATATCAAATTCACCGAAGACCAAAAACTGTTGTTGGGCTTTATAAACAACCTACTCGGTGACGTATTGTTCGTTTCGGATAACGCAGGCGATTTCTCCGAACAAAAAATCGATATTTTAAAAACCTTCTTTGAGAAGAATTCAAATAAAGTATTAAAGGCTGAATACATCGATAAATACAATATGCAAATAGACTTTACCGATAATGAATCGGTAAAATCTATAAAATTTAATATCAAAACAGGAGAATCAAATGTCCGCGATTTATTAGGACTATAATTATATGAAGTATAACATTTGTGTCACTACCGCATTCGGCATTGAAGCGGTCACTAAAAGAGAGTTATCCCGCCTTGGATTCGAGGATGTCCCTGCAAATAAAGGTATGTTCTCTTTTTATGGCAACGAGTTGGATATTGCAAGGTGCAATATGTTTCTAAGAACTGCCGAGCGGGTTTATATCAAACTCGATGAATTTCCTTGTACCGATTTCGACAGGTTATTTGACGGCGTTTCTGCCATTAGTTGGTCGGATTATATTAATTTCGAGGGACAAGTCATAGTTAACGGAAAATGCGTAAATAGCGTTATTTACGGCGTTTCCGCATGCCAATCCATCATCAAAAAGGCTATAGTTGTCAAATTATGCAAAAGACACGGTACCAATACACTTCCTGAAAAAGCCGAAAGATATAAGGTCGAATTCGCAATAATTGACGATATCTGCTCTATTTATTTGGACACATCGGGGACAGGATTACATAAGCGCGGGTATAGAGAACTTGTAGGTGAAGCATCGATAAAAGAAACAATGGCTTCCGCTATACTTCAATTGTCGGTATTCAACACTGATAAGGATTTTGCCGATCCGTTTTGCGGAAGCGGTACATTCCCAATCGAGGCATGTATGCTTGCTTTAAATATAGCACCCGGAATCAATCGTTCATTTGATTTTGCTGAATGGAAAACGATAGATGTCAACCCTTATCAAGTCGCATTGGAAGAAGCGAAAGATTTAGTCAAAAAAGATAAAGAAGTGAGAATCGCGGGATACGATATCGACAAAAATGCAATCAAATTATCTATGCATCATGCCGAAAAAGCGGGGGTACGTGAGCATATCCACTTCCAACAAAGAAATGCACTTGACTTTTCTTCTCACCGTTCCTACGGCGTTATTTGTACCAATCCACCTTATGGCGAAAGACTGTCAAACGAAAAAGATGCAAGCGAATTAATGAAGAATTTTGCCAAAACTTTCTACAAACTCAACGATTGGTCGCTATACCTAATAACGGCACTACCGGGATTTGAGTATGCTTTCGGTAAAAAAGCAGACAAAAATAGAAAGTTATACAATGGCAAAATCGAATGTAGATTATATCAATACTTAGGTAAAAAACCACCGAAAAACAATGATTAAAGTTAATAACGATTGGGACGTAATATTAAACAAGGAATACAATAAGGATTATTATCAAAAATTGAGATCGATATTGGCAAACGAATACAATAGTTATACCGTTTACCCCGATATGTACAATATTTTTAATGCTTTCAAATATACTTCTTATTCCGAAGTAAAGGTTGTTATTTTGGGACAAGATCCTTATCATAACGTCGGTCAAGCTCATGGCTTGGCTTTTTCGGTGTTACCCGATGTGGATATCCCGCCCTCTTTGAAAAATATATTTAAGGAAATGCATGACGATATCGGATTTACTATTCCCGATAACGGTTGCTTGACAAAGTGGGCGCAAAACGGTGTATTCTTACTGAACACCTCACTGACTGTTAGAGCGCATTCTCCAAACTCGCATAAAAACATTGGTTGGGAAACTTTTACCGATAACATTATATCGGAATTGAATGACCGTGACGATCCTATTGTATTTCTGCTTTGGGGTGCAAACGCAAGGTCAAAAGCAAAGCTTATCACTAACGATAAGCATCTTGTTCTTCAAGCACCGCACCCGAGTCCGCTATCCGCATTTAATGGTTTTTTCGGATGCAAACATTTCAGCAAAACAAATGAGTTTTTAGCAAGCATCGGTAAAAGTATTGACTGGAGTTTATCATGATCATCAAGGAAAAAAATAGAATTATAATTAAGGACGAGTTTTTTGATCCGAAAGAAATATGTACATCCGGACAACTTTTTCGATATAGAGAAGAAAACGGCACATGGTACATTTATTCACGCGATAAACAAGCTAAAATAACGTTTGAAAACGATAGTTATATTGTTTACGGCGATGCCGATTATTTCTACAATTACCTTGATTTAGATAATGATTACAATTCAATTAACGAAAGTCTAATAGATAAACCACTTTTAAATAATGCACTGTCATCAATCAAGGGTATTAGAATTCTTAGACAAGATCCGTTAGAAACAATTATTTCATTTATAATTAGTGCAAATAATCATATACCGAGAATAAAAGGAATAATTGAAAGAATATGTACCTCACTTGGGGAGCATGAAAACGGATTTTATTCTTTCCCTACAATCGAAAAACTCGGTAGCGTTGATAAAGCGTTTTTCAATTCAATCGGATGCGGATATCGAGACGAATATCTTTATAAAACAATATCAATGATCGCAAGCGGTGAATTTGATCTCAATAAACCCTATTCTATGAATACAAATGATGCAAAAGCGTATCTTATGCAACTATCCGGAGTAGGTCCAAAAGTTGCCGATTGCATATTATTATTCGCATATCAAAAGTATGACGTATTTCCTGTAGATACTTGGATAAAGAAATTATATTTCAGAGTATTCCCCGATAAGTCAGCGAAAACATCGCCAAAAATAATGCGTTGTGATTTGGTTAATACTTATGGTTTATATGCAGGTATTGCACAACAATATTTGTTCTATTCGATAAGGGAAGAATGACAAAATGAGCATATTTAGTGAGTGCATAATAAAAAGCAATGCGAGGACTTGCTTTTTGGCGGGCGCTTACTAAGCGCCCCTACGAAACCGTAAGGTATTATTGTTAGTTTTGTAAAAAAGAAGAATGCGTTTTGACTTGCTTTTTTATAATATAGAACAAGATTCCGACACCTATAGTGTCGCCCATCGGGTTCGACTACAGTCTGTCGACTTCCGCTCATAATGACAGATATTGATACTATAGCATATTTTTACAAACACTTTTTATATATAAAAAAGGAGGAGATCTTTTTGACCTCTTCCTTTTTATTTAACAAACAGAACTATTTATTAATTCTCTTGTACTTCTTACTAACGTTAGCTTTAACGTTATATTTCTTTTTCTTGGGTTTTGATTCGCTAACTGTTCCGTCCTTAGAAGGTGCTGCAACATAAGCTTTCTTATTAGCCTTGCTTTGGAATACTGCTTTACGGATGGAAACATATACGCTCGGAGCGATTACCAATGAGTCAAATGCACCGAACAATAAACCGAATATAACAGGTAAGCAGAACTCTCTAATGGAATCAACACCAAGTATTGTAAGCATAACAACGGTGATCAATGTCGTAAAAGTTGAAGCTAAAGATCTTGTTAATGTCTCGCCTACAGCCTTATCGACTTCGTCGCTGATGTTGTTATAATTCAAACTACCTGCAGATGCTTTAACGTGCTCACGAACTCTATCAAATACAACGATTGTATTATTGATTGAGTAAGCAACGATTGTGATGATAGCTGCTACAAAGTTAGTATTTACGGGAACGTGGAAGATAATTGTACAGCATACCATGGCAAGTACGTCCATGAATAGTGCGATAACTGCTGCAATACCACTCCAGAACTCGAATCTAATGATGATATATACAAGTATAACTGCCCATATTACAACAATAGCGATGATTGCGGACTTCAAAAGCTTTTGAGCAGAAGTTGCACTGATTGCTTGAATAGCAATATTTTCGGAAGCTGTAATTCCTTCGGCGGAGAACTCTTTAACTATTTCATCGGAAATCGCTTGGTTGACGGTTTGAATGTCGGTATGACCGTTTTGATATTTAATATAAATACCGGTTTCTACGCCCGAACCTGTCATCTGAGGTGCACTACAGTCGAATTGTGCGCCGTTTTCACTTGCGACCTTATTGATGATAGTTAACAATCTATTGCTATAAGATTCAAACTCAGCATCGGATAAATCCTTACCAAAGGAAACGGTAAGCGAACTACCGCCTGTGAAGTCCAAACCAAGGTTGATACCTTTATCGAAATCTCCGTTGGTCAACGCAAAAATCGAGAACATTATTACTGTAACAAGTACCAAAATGATAGGTACGAATATCCACATTTTGAACTTGTTAGCAACCTTTACCTTACTGCTTAAATTATCGAGCTTATTCACTAATTTCATTTTCAGCTCCTTCTGCCTCGATTACGGGCAAATTGAATTTTGAAGCGATATTTGCACCTTTCTTATAGGTCAAGGCGTAAATAGCGTATACAAGTACTCTGGTAACAAGCATTGCGGAAATCAAGGAAATGATTACACCGATCATAAGCGTGATAGCAAAGCTCTTAATGGAAGAACCGCCAACGAAAAGCATTACGATACATCCGATTATTGTGGTAACGTTACCGTCGATGATTGCGGGAGCAGCCTTATTGAATCCTGTCTTGATAGAAGCAAGTATTGACTTCCTATGAGCATCGGAGTCGGCATCCTGCGCACTCATGATTACGTTAGTCTTCTTATATTCATCTCTGATACGAGCAAATACAACTATATTTGCGTCAACAGCCATACCGATCGAAAGGATAATACCTGCGATACCGGACATTGTTAACTGTACCCATGGGAAGATGGAAAGGAAGAAGATATAGAATGTAGCATAGATCAACAAAGCTAAGCTGGAAGCTACACCAAGTAATCTATAGAATACGAGCATAAATACGATAACAAGTGCAAGACCGATCAAACCTGCGATAATACTTCTCTTCAAAGCATTAGCACCAAGGGTAGCTGTGATAGTGTTACTTTCAACTAATTGTAACTCTACGTCAAAGGCACCTGCTTGAATTTGAGTAGCCATTTCATAAGCTTCTTCGTAGGTGTAGTTACCTTCGATTACAGCCTTACCGTCGGAAATAACGGAGTTAACCGTAGGACTCATAACACATTCGCCATTGATCCAAATACTGATAGTCGAACCTTTACGTTCTTCGGTTGCTGCGGCAAACTTCTTAGCACCGGCAGTGTTAAACTCAAGTGCGATAACATAAGCACCGTCACTGTTATAAGAAACGTATGCATTCTCGACATCTTCACCGGTTACATAAGGAGTTGAAGTCGGGCTTTCGCTTGACGTTTCCTTACGGAACTCAAGCTGTGCGGGACGTCCAATAAGTGTAAAGATTTCTTCGGGATCGTCTACATCAGGAACTTCGACTCTGATTCTATTATTATTATCTTCAAGTGAAACTACCGCTTCGGTATAACCTTTTTCGAAAAGCATACTTTCAAGAGCGTTGGCTGTACCTTCCATTCTCGTGGAGAGATCGTCGGTATCGGCTGACTTCGGCTCAAATACGGCGTAAACGCCGCCTACAAGGTCCAATCCTAAGGATATATTTCTGGGATATGCATAATAGTCGTATACACCTAATTCGCCATTATCAAAAGATACAAATGCGAATACCGTACCAAGCACTATTAGCACGCAAAATATGGATAAAACCACAATTGCTGTTGACTTTTTCACAAAAATGCCTCCTGTTTGTTAATACATGCTTCTACCGACCAAACGGGCAGTATAAAAACATTCTTTTATATTATATATTTATATAAATAAATAGTCAATAAAAAAATGGTAGAAAATTCAAAGGTGTCGAAATTTTCCGCCATTTTTTCACAATATTTTGTTATTTTTCGGTTTTTTATCGTTTAAAATTGTTCTTAAGCTTTTATTATTAGATAGTCATTCTTTATAACAATTCTTATAATACTCTTATTCTTGACTTTGTCCTCTAATAATCGCTTGTATCGCTAAGGAAACCTCTAAACGCTTCTTCATCATTTCGCAGGCTTCTTTATACGGTGTATATAAGTCGCCCTCGAAGTTCAGCGCAGATGCGGTACATCCTCCCGAACAATGATATTTGGCAAAACAATCGTTACAGCCTTTCTTCTTATAAACGGTATTATCTCTGAAACGCTCTTGAACGTCGGTATTAAATGTACCCTCTAACACGTTACCCATGTAGTACTCTTTACTTCCGCCTACAAATTGATGACACGGATAAATATCACCTACGGGAGATATTGCAAGATATTCGCATCCTACTCCGCAACCCGATAGCTTCTTACTTAAGCACGGCGACGAATCTAAATCGAGCATAAAGTGGAAGAAATTGAAGGGATGCCCCTCCTCCCATGCTTTAAGATATTCTCTTGAAAGTTTCTCATATTCCTCTAATATTTGAGGTATTTGCTCTTTACGAATGGCTAAAGGATGATTGGGTTCTAATACTACGGGTTCAACCGATATTTGGTCAAAATCTTTAGCAAGGTATAGTACGTCATTACAAAAATCAATGTTTCTATTAGTAAACGTACCGCGAACATAATAACGTTTATCGCCTCTAACTGCACGAAATGCCTTGGCATTACGATAGATAACGTCATAGCACTGTTTACCATTACGAGATAATCTAACTGCATTGTGAATATCTTCTCTACCGTCTATACTCAAGACCACGTTATCCATTTCTTCATTCAAGAATTTGATATTTTCATCGTTGAGAAGTAGACAATTGGTCGTCATTGTAAAGCTAAATTCTTTACCTGTTTCCTTGCCGCGTTGACGGCCGTATGCAACTATATCCTTGACTACTTGCATATTCATCAATGGCTCGCCACCGAAAAAATCGACCTCGAGATTATGTCTCGTACCCGAATGCTCGATTAAGAAATCTATAGCTTTTTTACCGACTTCACTTGACATATAATCACGTTCTGTATTGTAAGTGCCCTCCTTGGCAAAGCAATACTCACAACGTAAATTACAGTCATGACAAATATGTAAACACAGTGCCTTAACAATACTCGATTTACGATAAGGAACTTCAACGTCGGTTTTGAGAAGATTTTGTCTTTCCAACTCCTCAACTTCGGATATTATCTCGTTCACTTCGGTTTTATCGAGCTTATTATAATCAGCTTCTTCCGTATCGGTTAAACTCTCGTATCTGCGTTTAATTACAAGAAAAGCAGCATAATCTACTTCGTGTAGACTGCTGCTAAACGGGTGAAAGACAAAATAGTGTATTTTGCCTTTATATTCGTAAGAAAAAGAATGCGTCATTAGTTCTGTTTAGGATCCTTACGATTGATACGTTCCTCTTGCTTACAGGTTTGGTTACCTACTGTACAACTTGTCTTACAAGCGGATTGACAGCTGGATTGGCATTCGCCACAACCGATAACGTCAGATTTTCTTTCAGGCTTAGCAACTGTGTTGATATGTTTCATTAGTAATTCCTCCGAATTATTATAATCTTTTATTATTATATTGTCTTTTATATCAAATTGCAAGCGTTTTAAGCTTTTTTAACCACATTTTATGAAATTAAGTTGCTTTATGCCCTTTGAAACGACTTCTTTCCCTTGTTTTTCTTTAATCCTTTGAGGTTTACTGTTAGTATACCCGATATGGCACCTACACCAATCCCTATCAAAAAATCATAAAACGTAACATCACCGAAATCGAGCTCTCCGCTAATTAACGAAAATACCGCAAACGTAATGAGCGTGTGCAACAGCCCGACTATAGCTCCAACCATAAAACCACCTTTTTGCCCTTTGAATCCGATAAAAATACCGAGTAATAGTGCTACGACTTTGATTACTTGATTAATTGCACTAATCGTCTTTTCTTCAATATCGGTATATTTAGCCACTATCGAAAGAATCAAAATAAGTACGATAGATGCAATCAAACTAAATAATAAGCATCTGATAATATTAAATATCGCGCGTTTAACGCTTCCCTTTTCCATAACCATCCTCCTAAATGTTATAGAATATATTATGCAATCGGGCGTAGCGGTATGCTTTTTTTACAAAAAGAAAAGGAGCTCTGTGGCTCCAAATTCAATCGCTATTAAATAGCGTCATCAATTTTATCTTCTTTCTTGGGTTCTTCAACTTCACCCTCTACGGCTTCTTCGCTAACTACGGCTTCGCCTTCTTCGTTAACAACTTCACCTTCTTCACTTACGGGCTTAGCTTCAACTTTCTTAGCTGCCTCTTGCTTAGCTTTTAACTCAGCTTGAGCTGTGAGATTTTGGCTGATAGCTTCACGAGTAATGGTGATGATTACTGGGTTACCGGGAGTACCTACGTCAACTTCGATAGTGTTGTCATCATAGATTTTGGTAATTACACCTATCATTCTGCCGATAGTAACAATTTTTGTACCGACGCGAAGATCATTTTGCATTTGTTGATATTCTTTTTGTCTTTTCTTGTTAGGAATGACAGTCAATAGAATCATACCAACGATCATTACGATAAAAATAATCCAAACAACAGCATTACTAAGGCCACTTCCGCTTCCGCCGTCACCGGTTGTATTATCGGTAGCAGTTTCGGCTGCTAATAAAAAATTATAAAACATTATAAATCTCCTTTTTTATGCGATGTATTAATTATACACCATTTTTTAATTTATTTCAAGTGTATTTATTACATTAATTATTTTCACACTTGCGTTTTGTCGCTAAATGTTGTTAATTAATGTTAAATACGTTTTAATCAAGTTCCGCTTTGTCCTTATATTCAGCCATGAACGCATCGTGGAATTCCTTAAAACGGTCCTCCCTAATAGCTTCTTTCATCTTATCGGTCAGGCGCATCAATGTACGGATATTGTGTATCGAAACTAATCTACCACCGAATATTTCATCCGAAATGATAAGATGTCTGATATATGCCCTTGTGTAATTCTTACAAGCATAGCAATCACATTCAGCGTCGATCGGTCTAAAATCTTCTTTGAATCTTGCATTTCTAAGGTTGATATTACCTTTGAATGTCATAGCCGTTCCGTTTCTTGCAATTCTTGTAGGAAGTACGCAGTCAAACATATCTATTCCACGATAAACACCTTCTACTAAACAATCGACACTACCCACGCCCATTAAATAGCGAGGTTGTTCTTTAGGATAGTATGGATAAATTTCTTCGAGCATTTCGTACATAATAGGCTTAGGCTCGCCAACGGAAAGACCGCCTACCGCAATACCGCATCTTGCATATTCCGCGGTACGCTTAGCACTTTCGATTCTCAAATTCTTATACATATTACCTTGAATAATGGGGAATAGCATTTGCTTTTCGGTATCTTGACTGACTTTATAGCATCTGTCAAGCCATCTAAGTGTACGCTCCATAGCATCTCTTGCTTTTGCTTCGGATACACCGGGTTCTGTACATTCGTCAAAAGCCATCATTATATCGGAACCTAAAATATTTTGAATACCGATTGCATCTTCGGGTGTCAAAAAATGCTTAGAACCGTCAACAACGGAACTAAAAGTACAGCCTTCGTCGGTTATCTTACGCAGTTTTGAAAGCGAAAAGATTTGGAATCCGCCACTATCGGTAAGTAAACTTCTATCCCAATTCATAAAGTTATGCACACCGCCTGCTTTGGATATTACATCTGTGCCCGGTCTAAGATATAGGTGATATGTGTTCGACAATATAATCTGAGCACCTAACTCTTTAAGTTCCTCAGGGGATAATGCTTTAACCGTCGCTAAAGTTCCTACAGGCATAAAAACAGGTGTTTCTATCACACTGTGAGGAGTTGTCAATTTACCTATTCTTGCAGGCGTTTTACTATCGTTTTTAATTATTTCGTATTTAAATCCACTCATTTTAATT
This sequence comes from uncultured Christensenellaceae bacterium, assembly GCA_964391805.1. GTDB lineage: Bacteria > Bacillota > Clostridia > Christensenellales > CAG-1252 > RUG14300. Next base: position 87,284 of record CAYMNK010000004.1, read on the forward strand.
AAACCTATTTTTCTTGTTGTTAATAAAACACGATTCTTCGTTTTTTGTCAATTTTTCTTTTATAGAAGATATAATACGCTATCGCTACACAATCAAGCATGCGTCGCCAAAACTGAAAAATCTATATCTCTCTTTGACGGCAGTTTCATACATACTCAATGTGTTTTCTTTACCCATAAATGCCGATACAAGCATTATTAAGGTACTTTCGGGTAAATGGAAGTTGGTGATAAGTCCGTCAACTACATTGTATCGGTATCCCGGATAAATAAATATCGTGGTATTACCGCTACCCGCTTGAACGGCTCCATCACGGAAAGCACTCTCGACCGTTCTAACAGAGGTAGTACCTACACATATGACACGCCTACCCTCTTGTTTTGCGAGATTGATTCTATCGGCAACTTGTTGAGATACCTCGTAATACTCGGAATGCATTTGATGTGTTTCTACGCTATCCGTTTTGACAGGTCTAAAAGTACCGAGTCCGACATGCAAAAGCACTTCTTGAACTTCTACACCCATATCTTTGACTTTTTGCATAAGTTCGGGTGTAAAGTGCAATCCCGCCGTCGGTGCGGCAGCCGATCCGTCAACCTTAGAATAAACGGTTTGATACCTATTGGCATCCTTCAATTCTTCGGTGATATAGGGAGGGAGCGGAACGTTACCTACTCTGGTAAGAATATCCTCGAACACTCCGTCGAAATGGAATTCTACCTCTCTCATCCCGTCATCGCCACGCTTTGTAACGGTTGCAGATAACTCATCCGAGAAAATAACCTTAGTACCTGCTGTAAGTTTACGTGCGGGTTTACTCAAGCATTCCCAATGGGTATAATCCAATCTTTTCAATAAAAAAATCTCAATTTTACCTTCGCAATTCTCTCTTTTACCGAACAATCTTGCCGGTATGACTTTGGTGTTATTAATAACAAGCAAGTCACCCGGACGGAGATAATCGGTAATATCGTAGAAATGTTTATGTTCAATTGAGTTATTTTTTCTATTATAAACCAATAGACGCGATGCGTCCCTCGGCTCAATAGGAGTTTGTGCAATTAACTCCTTAGGTAAATCATAATAAAAATCACTGGTCTTCATTTTCGTCTAATCCATCAGGTACAGGTCTTCCGAAATGCTTGTACGCTTTCGGCAATGCGATACGGCCTCTTCCTGTACGTGATATAAAGCCCATTTGCATCAAATAAGGCTCATGATAATCTTCAATGGTAGATACGTCTTCACCGGTAGAGGCAGATAAAGTATCTAATCCTACGGGACCACCGTTAAATTGGTCTATTATACTCAACACTATTCTTCTATCGGTAGAATCTAAACCGAGTTGATCGATTTCCAATGCGTCTAATGCCATCAAGGCATGTTCCAATGTGATGACCTTAGAACCCGAAAATTCGGCAAAATCTCTTACTCTCTTAAGGAAATTATTAGCAATTCTCGGTGTACCGCGACTTCTTACTGCAATTTCATAAGAAGCAGGCTCGGTTATATTCATACCTAATAATGATGCAGACCTATTAATAATCTTGGTCAACTCTGCGGGAGAATATAATTCCAGCCTACACGAAAATCCAAAACGATCTCTTAGAGGTGCAGACATCATACCGGCTCTTGTGGTAGCGCCCACCAACGTAAACTTATTAATGGGCATTCTAACGCTTCTTGCGGTAGGTCCTTGTCCGACTATAAAGTCTATGGAAAAATCCTCCATAGCCGGATAAAGCATCTCCTCGCAAGGTCTATTGAGTCTATGTATCTCATCGATAAATAAAACATCGCCTTCTTCGAGATTGGTCAAAATAGATGCCAAATCCACCACTTTATCGATAGCGGGCCCCGATGTAATTTTGATTCCCGCGCCAAGTTCGTTGGCTATAATATTCGAAAGTGTTGTCTTACCTAATCCGGGTGGACCGTATAAAAGGATATGATCCAATGGTTCGCCTCTATTCAAAGCAGACTTAATAAAAACCTTAAGATTATTTTTAATCTTATCCTGACCTATATAATCATCGAATGACTTCGGTCTAAGTTTATTATCTTCTTCGTATGCAAAATTAGCCATTAGAATTCAATCCTTTCAACACAATACGAATAATCTCTGAGAAATCGGAACTAACTTGTCTTGCTCTCATTACAGGCTCATAAGCTTGTTGACGAGGTAAGCCCATTGATTCAAGTGCTTCCAGTACATTGGTTACGACCGAATCGGTAGCGGTAGATGATACCGCAACGGTAGACAAGGAGCCGACCTTTTCTCTAAGCTCGAGCACAATTCTTTCGGCTGTTTTTTTACCGATACCCTTTGCACTCGAGATGGTTCGAACATCGTTGGTCATGATAGCATTCGTCAAACTATCCACCTTAATGGCAGATAGAATTGATAACGCTATCTTTGGACCTACACCCGATATACTCGTCAAGAGTAAAAACATATTTTTTTCTTGTTTTGTAGCAAAGCCGAATAATGCCATTTCCGCATCGTTAGAATTGAAAATGAGTTGACAAAAAAGCTTACATTCGCGTCCAACGGACGGTAATGCGGATAAAGAAGTATTGGATACGCATATTTCGTATCCGATACCGTTCGTTTCGACAATAACACTTCCTTCTTGTATTTCGACTAACTTACCTACAATATAAGAAAACATATCTGACTACTCTTCCTCTTCTTCCTCGGGGAGAATTGCATTATGATATACCTTTTGGACGTCGTCATTATCCTCGAGCATATCAATCAATCTAACGATTTTAGCAACTGTATCTTGGTCGGGAGTAACGGTGTTTTGAGGTACCATTTCAACCTCGGCACTTATGATGGTCAAGCCCTTACTTTCGAGCGACTCTCTAACCTCGGAGAATCCTTGAGGAGAGGTGATTACTTCATAAACGTCTTCATCGCTTACAACATCGTCTGCACCTGCATCCAATGCCATCATGATAAAATCATCCTCGTCTAAACCTTGTCCGTCAACTACGATAACGCCTTGTTTATCAAACATAAAGGATACACAGCCGTTATTACCGAGCTGACCGCCACATTTATCGAAGTAGTGACGTACATCGCCTACTGTACGAGTTTTGTTATCTGTCAAACATTCAACGATAACAGCTACACCGCCTGCACCATATCCTTCGTAATTGATTTCTTCGTAATTTACGTTGCCTAATTCACCGGAAGCCTTTTGAATACTTCTCTTTATATTATCGTTAGGCATATTGGCAGCTTTTGCCTTAGAAATTACGTCGCGTAAACGAGAGTTGGAATCGGGATTCGGACCGCCTTGCTTGACTGCGATAGCGATTTCTCTTCCGATTTTGGTAAAAGTGTTACTTCTTTGGGCGTCGCCCTTCGCTTTTTTATTTTTAATGTTAGCCCATTTGCTATGACCTGACATACTAATACCTCCTATTACGTTCTAAAATGTACATCGATAAGCTTGCGCTTACCCCTGCGTTTAGGGATTCAGTGTTGTTTTCCATGGGAATACTAAGCGTTTTATTGGCTCTCTTTCTAAAATATTCACTTGCACCGTTTGCCTCGCTACCGACTACTACCGCGTAACGCTCTTCGGGCTTCTCGTCGAAAATATTAACTCCGTCCATATCGAGAAGATAGACGTCACAGGACCAATCAAACTCGTCATAACTCGATTCGCACACCGTTGTTCTAAATATACCGCCCATAGTGGAGCGAATGCATTTAGGTGCATACGGATCGGCTGAATCAAAAAGCAAAACGGTATCGAAACCGGCGGCTCCGGCGGTACGAATAATGGTTCCGACATTACCGGGATCTCTAACTCCGTCAAGAATAACCATTCTATTAGCATTACGATAGTCGTTATCGGTAGGAATTCTACATACGGCAATAAGCCCCGAAGGATTGACAGTTTCGGAAATCCTAACAAACAACTCTTCTTTGACAATTACTACTTCCGCTTCGGAATGACAAGAAAAACTATCTAATAATTCAACTTTATTATCGTTTACAAAATAATAAACAATATGAACGTCAACAGGAATATCCTTAACGATATTCACACCCTCGACTACAAATAAACCACTCTCTTCTCTACCCTTTTTAGTATAAAGAGAACGAAGTAGCTTTATTTTATTATTGCTTACACTTTCGATAACCATAACGTAATTTTCTCGATAATTTCCCGTTATTAAAACGCTTAATAACAAAAAGCCGACAGTCCGTTAGGCTTGCCGGCTAATAAAAAACTATTTAGCGGCTTTCAACGCGTCCTTTGCCTTTACGGTAAGAGCGGTAAAACCAGCTGGATCATTAACTGCAATATCAGCTAAAACCTTACGGTTAAGATCGATACCTGCCAATTTTAAGCCATGCATAAATTGGTTATAGTTCATTTCGTTTTGATGTGCGGCAGCATTGATACGAGCGATCCAAAGTGAACGGAAATCTCTCTTCTTATGCTTTCTGCCTACATATGCATATTGTTGGGATTTCATGACAGCTTCGCGAGCGACTCTGTACAAATTCTTCTTAGAACCCCAATAACCCTTTGCTAACTTTAATATTTTTCTACGCTTTTTAACAGCATTAACAGCTCTCTTAATTCTCATAGTCAATCTCCTTATTTCTTGGGTAACATAGTTCTGATGGTACCTTCAAAAGCGGTATCTACATAACCACCGGCTCTAAGTCCGCGTTTTCTCTTAGTTTCTTTCTTAGTCAAAATATGGTTCTTACCCATCTTTGCTCTCTTAATCTTTCCGTTCTTGGTAACACGGAAACGTTTTCCAGCACCGGAGTGCGATTTCATTTTTGGCATATTATTACCTCCGCAATTATTTTTTGTTTTGTAATGCAAGCACCATTCTAATGGTGTTACCCTCTATAACGGGTCCTTGCTCTTTAACGGCATTCTCCATCATGGAGAAGAACTCATTCATTACATTGATTCCCAATTCGGGACGCTTATTCTGACGGCCTTTCATTCTAATAACGACTTTGACCTTATCACCGTTAGAAATAAATTCATTTGCTCTCTTCGCCTTGGTCCTCATATCGTTAGTATCGATGACGATGGAAAGCTGAACCTCTTTGATTTTAATAATCTTTTGATTCTTTTTCGCTTCCTTCTCTTTCTTCTCGGTTTCGTAACGGAATTTGTCATACTGCATCAATTTACAAGTCGGGGTTTGCCCTTGACCAACCTTAACGAGGTCTAAGCCTACATCCTCGGCAATTTGCAGTGCGCTTTGAATCGACATGACTCCTAAAGATTTACCTTGGGTGTCAATGACCATTACTTCTCGATCTCTAATTTGATCGTTGATTAGATACTCTTTTATAAGAAAGTCCTCCTGACATAAAAAATTCGGTAAGCAGACGCTCCCGAACCAAAACAGAATCCACGCATAATACGTGCAAATATCAATTTTAGAACACAGGAACAACGGAATGTCCAAGGTGAGAATCATCTACTTCGCGAATATAATACCATTAACAACCATTATTGTCAACGGTTTTTAACCAATTTATTAAAATTTTTTTACATTTTTTGCAATTCACTCACGCTTAACTTTAACCTATAAAGATGAGCCAATTGCAAATATATTAATTGTTTTTTATCATTTTTGCAATTTGACGCGCAACTTCGCCTGCATCGTCACCTACCATAACTTCGGTATCACATATTTCGGAGTTACGATATTCAAAATCGAGAGACATAATTCTTCTGGTCTTATCCTCTATATCGATATCTCTTGATATTATACTCTTTATCGCATCAGTCTTTTCACGATTGAGAAACACAAGCATTGCCTTATGACGATACAAGTTTTTAAGAGTTAGCGCTCCGCAAATATCTATAGGAATTACGGCTATATTGCCTTTTTCGACAATGGGAGAAATTTCCTTATCGGAGGTACCGTAATAATGGGAGCTATAAACAGTGGTCTCGATATAATTACCGTCATTCAGTTCGTCAAGAAATTGTTTCTCGGAAATAAATCTATACGCATCATCGGTTTCTGCATCTCTTTTAGGTCTTGTGGTAGATGTCAACGGCTTTTCAAACCCTTCTATCAAAGATAGCTCGTTGGCAATTTGGTTTTTAAGAGAGCCCGAAGGACCTACTAAACACAAAACACCGCCTGCTTTCAATTCGGGAAATTTTTCACGGAAGGAATTACATGCCATTTTACAAAGATGTAAAAAATCATCGTAACTGTTAACCGAAAGAAGCCCGGATAAGTTATTATTCCAAGGTTTACGGAACAAAACAGGATACGCAGCCTTAGAATTAGAAATGTTATGAGCACCGTCATCGAGAATTATATCAAGCGAGATAACGTCTTTTCTCGTACCCAATATAATATTTTGCATAGGTATTTCCGGAAAATCCTTAATAATTCTTTCGGCTCTCGCACTCATACATTGAGGAGGAACAGCGGTCACTATGAAAACATCGGCAATTTGAGAAAGCTTTCTAACGAATGCTTGTGCACCCGGAGTAATCGGCTGAGTACGGACAAATTCCGGATCACCGTATAAAGCAATTCTCTCATCGGCATGTCTACCGACCTTACCCCAACCCTTGATATCCTCAAGTGTCATCGGTTCTTCGTCGGGATGACGCGCATTGATAATAGATAATGCATAAGAATTACACTCATACAAAGTATCGTCAACATCTAAACCTACTCTCATTCTATACTTTTTCATTCGCGCTTATCTCCTTATGGAAAAATTATAATATATCTCGTTATCCTTGTCAAGATGTTTGGAAATATTAGAAGTGTAACATTCTTACAGTAAATCATCTTTATCAATCGAGACAAATAAAACGTTTAAAAACGATAATAAATATGGTAATAAAATAATACAATAATAAAAAAATGAACAAAAAAATATTTTTTTTCAAAAACTAATAAAAAAATTGTTGCAAAATAATTAAATCTGTGGTATATTAAACCTACACGTATGCGGGAGTGGCTCAGTGGTAGAGCGCTGCCTTGCCAAGGCAGATATCGCGGGTCCGAATCCCGTCTCCCGCTCCACTACGTGGCGACATCGCCAAGCGGTAAGGCTCGGGTCTGCAAAACCCTTATCCCCAGTTCGAGTCTGGGTGTCGCCTCCAAAAAGCCGAAGTGGCGGAATGGCAGACGCAAGGGATTTAAAATCCCTCGTAGGCAACTATGTGCGGGTTCGAGTCCCGCCTTCGGCACCAGAAAAAGGCACGCGAAAGCGTGCCTTTTTCAATTAAATCCGCTTTCGCGGAATAAATCCACTGGAGGGGATGAAATCGCTATGCGATGAAATCTTGCTTCGCAAAGTTAAGAATTTTTTTCTATCATCAATTCATTTATAGCTTTAATTTCCTGAAAGAATCTGAAAATTGAATTGATTAAAATCATTTTAGGCGTTGTTTCAATGTTGCAAAGCGACAAGCTCTTTTATATGCTTCGGCTATATATGTACTAATATCCATATTATTATAGATATCGTTATCGTGCCTTAAAGGCTTACTTTTTTTATTTATTTCAAACGTCAAAACATCGTTAAACCCATATTTATTAAGTCTTTTAGCAATATTTTCCCAGTCGGCTATTCCGTCATACGGTAATAAATGCAAATCATCGAGCCATGTTATCTTGCCATCAAAATCTCTTATCCCGAGATTATCGTTAAGATGAACATAGAATAATTTTTCACCATATAAATCTAATAAGTTCCGACTGTGATTATAGCACATTTCGTGACCTGTATCCCAACAAAAACCAACATTGTAATTATTTTTAAAACGATTCATTATTGCGGACAAATATTCTTCGCCTTCTGTATTCTCAAATGCAATTTTAATTCCTAACGCAGTTGCCCTATCTACAATTTTAGCAATATTTTGTAAACCGTACTCTGTCGGTGAATGCTCCTCAAACCCTATGAATGCATGCATTACAACTATAGGAACCCCTACCTTTTTAGCTTCATCAATACATTCTAATAGTTCATTTATCGCATCATTTGTATTTTCATTATATGTCCATAACGAATTCATCTTTTCAAAAGGTGCATGAATAGAATGAAAAATCATTCCGTTTTCGTCGGCAACTTTTTTTAGTACAGATAAGTCTTTTCCTTTTTCGTATTGTGCGAAAAACGCACCGAATCCGCATTTTTTTAATAGCTTTATTTGCTCAATTTCATCAATATCGAATTGACTGCTTATATTTAAACAAAACACTTGATTCCACATAATGATATCTCCAACTTAAATGCTTTTTATATTAACATAACGGTAATAAAACTATAATGTAAACATTTACTGCAAAACTAATTTAACATAAAAAAAGAGCACCAATATTTCAATTATATTTAATAATCATATGATGCTCCATAATATCAAAACGCTATTTTATTCCATTACTATATCGTAGAAATAGTGTGATTGTCCACCGTCGTAGGTCATAACCTCAAGATCGGGATAAGCTTCTTCGATTGCCTCTACCATAGCATCACATTCTTCTTCACTGACATCCTTACCGCGATATAATGTAATAATATCAACATCCTCGGTCCCGAATTTACCGACCAAGTCAACAAGCACTTTTTGAATATTGTCGCCCGTTGTAAGAAGTTTCTTTTCGGATAAACCGATATAATTACCCTCTCTAACTCTCAATCCATTCATAATAACGCTTCTAACCGCCTTAGTTACCGAACCGAACTTGAAGTCTTGGATTGCGGACATCATTCTATCGGCATTTCTTTCTGCAGAATCATCCGGTTTAAATTCGACCATGGCGGATAATCCTGCTTGGACGCATTCGGTAGGTATTACAACGCAATGTTTTTCGGAAACGTCGGCTGCTTGAATGGCTGCCAACAAAATATTTTTATTATTTGGTAATATAAGTATGTTATCGGCATTAACACGACGAATTGCAATATTAAAATCGTCAACGCTCGGGTTCATCATTTGTCCGCCTTCTACTATATAATCTACATTCATAGACTTATAGAGTTCGCTATATCCGGCACCCGAACATACGGCAATAACACCCAAAGGCTTCTTTTCTGCTTCACGTTTAGCAATAAGTGCTCTATGTTGGATAAGCATATTTTCGATTTTAACCTTATCCAATTCACCCAATTCTACTGCGTAACCGAGGGCTTTACCGGGAGTATTGGTATGTACATGTACTTTGATTAACGACAAATCGCCGATGCAAATCAAACTATCACCGATATTGGATAGTTTTTCGCGAAGTTTCTCGATATCGGCTGTAGTTGTTTTAGGATAAATATTTGTGATAAAGAATTCGGTACAGTAGGCAAATCTAATATCTTCTAACTCGTCGAGATCGGGATCGACAACCTCTACCGACTCGGCTTTTTCTTCGGTAAATTCGATTTCTTCACCGGCGATAATCTTACGCATACCGTCGAGAACACAAATTAAACCATAACCGCCGGCATCCACAACGCCTGCCTTTTTAAGCACAGGAAGCATATTAGGCGTTTGGTTAAGAATATCTCTACCTAATGAAATAACATTTTCAAAAAACTTTTCAAACGATGTATTACGGTTAATCAAGGGGAATATGTCCTCCGAAATAACTCTGATAACCGTCAATATTGTACCCTCTTTAGGTTTAGCAACTGCACCGTAAGCAGTCTTAGCGCCATTTTTGATAGCAACGGCGAAATCTCTCGGGGTAATATCCTCTTTATCTTGTAAACTTGTACAAATACCTTTAAAAATTTGACTAAGAATAACACCGCTATTACCGCGAGCACCACGCAAGGAACCCTTGGTTACACAATCACATACGTTAGCAATGGTAACATCTTGTAATTGTTCTAATTCACGAGCGGCTGCCTGAGCCGTCATTGTCATATTAGTACCGGTATCGCCGTCGGGAACCGGGAAAACGTTTAACGAATCGACATAAGCCTTATTAGCATTAAGGTTCATGTATCCACCGACAAATATATTTTTTAATAACTCACTATCCAATGTAATAATCATACTTTATCCCTTACTGACTTATTCCACCACGTCTACAATATAAACATTAACATGCTTAACAACCATACCTGTAAAATTCTCTACAGAATACTTAATCGTTGATTGTAAAGACTGAGAAACGGCATTAGCTGAAATACCACCCTTAATCTCTGCATAAACGTCAATATAAATATTGTGATCTACACAAGTAACCTTAACACCCTTAGTATTGGATGCACTACGAAATGCGGAAGCTAATATGTCGGTCAATCGGCGCGAAACCAAATTAACGACGCCCGGACATTCCATAGCGACGTTATGTGCAATCATTACTACCGCATCGTCCGATACGGTAATCTTACCATACGCATTACTTGTTTTAACAGCCATAATTTATCTCTATATAGTATTTTTGAATAAAAACATTAATTCTTATTCATATTAATAATACTATATAAGTTGAGATTTTGCAAGTTTTTTCTTCTAATGGAGTGAAAAAATAGTGAAAAATAATTATTTTTTTTGAAAATATGAAAAATAACTAAAAAAATCCCCTCAAAGTTCTTGATTATTTTCACATTAAGTGATAAAATAACAAAAGTCAAAAATCCTTTGGAGGTATTTAATCATGTCAAGAGTTTGCAGCGTTTGTGGAAAAAGCAAGATGGGTGGTAATACTGTTAGCCACAGTAACCGCAAGGCTCCCCGTCAATGGAATGCTAACGTGCAAAAGGTAAAAGTCGTTTCCGATAACGGTACCGTTTCCAGCGAATACGTTTGTTCAAGATGTCTTCGTAGCGGTAAAGTTGCAAGAGCGACAAAGGTTTCCGAATAGTTTACTAATTGCAATCGTTTGGCTGTTGTCATTCTTTTTTGACGACAGCCTTTTTTCGTAAATAAAATCAATTTTTGTTATTGACCTATTGCAATTAATCCGTTATAATTATTTAAAGGGAGTTATATGGAACTAATAACTATAAACAGTTTTGACGGCACTCCGTTGCGTGTGCGTATATGGAAGGAGGTAGTTTCACCTATTGGAATCGTGCAGATATCTCACGGTATTTTTGAGCATAGCGAAGTATATTCCGATTTAGCCGAAAAACTTCAGTCACAAGGTTTTATAGTCTTCTGTAACGACCATAGAGGCTTAGGGCTTACCGAATCGACAGACGGATTAGGTTATCATGACGGAGATATTTTCGAGGATTCGGTAAACGATTTGATTTTTTTAAGCAGATATTTCAAAAGAGAATTCAATCTCCCCTGCTTCATTTTCGGTCACGAATACGGGAGTTTTCTCACTCAAACACTATTGGCTCGAGGAATCGAATATAAGGGCGTTATTCTATCGGGTTCAGCCTATGTAAACACATCCGATTATAAGACAAAACACCTCTTTTACAGTTTAATAAACAAAAAGAATAGGTCTCAACTTTTAGCAATTTCTAATAAACGTAAATTGAATTCCTATTACGCAAAAGAGAAAGGTGACCATTTATGGATTACATCTAATGAGCAAGTGAGAGCAAAGTTTGCAGATGATCCGCTCTGTAATGCAGTACTTAGCGGTAACTTCTATTCGAGTTTATTCAAAGGCTTAACTACCCTATCTCCGAAAAATATAAAGGATAAAGCGAACATTACAACTCCTATTGCGATTTTTTCGGGACGGAAAGACCCGATTGGCGGACGACTCGCTTCTAAGGTAATCAAATTATATAAGTTATACAAAAAGATTGGATACAAAACGGTTCGTTTGTTTATATACGAAAAGTCAAGAAATCGTTTTTTGAGCGAAACGGATCGTGATGTTTATATGAAACATTGTATCACGTTTATCAATAGATGTTTTAAAGGATAAAGAAAAAAACGGACTTTATGAAGTGGTCCGTTTTTTTGTGATTTTTTGATTGATTTTTTCGTCCGCAAGATACCAAATTGTTGCACAATTTGATTCTCGCTACGCTCGAATTTCGACTTCGCTCAGTATGACGGCGGACGAATTGTTCAATATGATGAGGACGGACGCAAACTCTTGTCTTTATGCGGATTTTAGATTCCGATGCTACGCATCGCCCTACGGGTTCGACTACGTGTTTCACACTTCGCTCAGTATGACATTTGATGGTGCAGTGCTATTTAAAGTTTCGCTCAGTATGACATAATAGGCAAAAAAAGTTGGTACATAATAAAAAGCAAGTGCAATGACTTGCTTTTGGCGGGCGATTATTAATCGCCCCTACATTTTTGCAATATATTATTTACTTTTTTGTCAAAGAAATATGCATTATGACATGTTTTCTTTGCTTTGTTTTTATGTTCTATTATTTCTTGCCGTATCTTTTACCGTTTTTGTACACGGTTACACCATTTTTCTTTTCTGGCGCATAGGCTTGTCTTGCTTTTTTCTTTGATAACTTACCACCTTCATTGGCAGATTTGCTGAAACGCTTATCAAAATGAGTTTTTATCTTCTTTTTAGGCTCCGCATTCTTGGGTTGAGCTTTTACTTCGGGCTTAGGATTACCGCTATAATCGATATGCTCGATACCTTCCTTATCGCTTCTTCTATAAATAATAAGTTTACTACCTATTGCATGAATGGGCTCTGCAGATAATTTTTCACACAAAATATTGATGCACTCTTTTGCGGTAAAATCAGAGTTTCTTTGCACCCCTATTTTAATCAATTCGTGATCAAAAAGCATCTCGTCAATTTGGGCAATTACAGACTCTGTAATGCCGTATTTACCTATATAAACTGTCGGATTCAACTTATTAGCTAAAGCCAACAAATTACTTCTTTCCTTACTATTCAACATAATACTCCTCCTTAGTTCGTTAATCTAAAAATTCGAAGGCTATTTCGGCTATTCTTATCAAATCGCCGTCTTTTGCTCCACGTGCTCTCAATTCATCAAAGATACCGCGTTCTTTAAGTTTACGTTGGAAATACCTAAATGATTCGGGGTCCGATAGTACTACATTTCGAACGAGCATATCGATAAAACCGCCGGTAACTTCAAACGATGCATCCGGGTATCTTACGATCTCGTAACTATCGTCGTCACGGTCATCATACTCCATAAATTCGGTTTCTGTCTCAACCGTATCGGGCAACGATACCACTATAGAAGATAATTGTTTGAGCAATTCTTCGATATTTTGGTGATAAGCTGCACAAAGCGGTATAACCTTTTTACTAATGCTCTCTTCGAATAACTCTACACTGCCTTCCTCTGCAATATCAATCTTATTAGCGACGATTATTTCGGGTTTCTCGGCAAGTAAAGGACTATATGATTCTAATTCTTTCCTTATAGTGAAATAATCTTCAGTAGGATCTCTATCTTCAATACCGGATACATCGACTACGTGAACAAGCATCTTAACTCTTTCGATATGGCGTAAAAAGTCGTGTCCTAAACCAACGCCCTCGCTCGCACCTTCTATAAGTCCGGGAATATCAGCTATTACGTAAGACTTTTCATAAAACTTGATAACGCCCAAATTCGGTGCCAATGTGGTGAAATGATAGTTAGCGATCTTAGGTCTTGCCTCGGTCAATACAGAAAGCAAGGTAGATTTACCAACATTAGGAAATCCTACTAAACCTATATCTGCTATAGTTTTAAGCTCTAATACAACTTTATGCTCAATGGTCTTAAAACCGTCTTGTGCAAATGACGGTGATCTTCTAGTAGGAGTCGCAAAGCAAGCATTTCCCTTACCGCCCCTACCGCCACGCTGTATAACCTTAGTCATTTTATCCTTATACATATCAGCAAGCACACCACCGGTAGCATCATCCTTAATAACGGTACCGACAGGAACTCTTATATATAGAGGTTCACCCGATTTACCTGTTTGATTATTAATTCCGCCGTTTTCGCCGTTTTGGGCACGATAATGCACCTTGAATTTAAAATCGATCAAGGTATTCATATTAGCGTCGGCAACAAATATAATGTCGCCACCGTTACCGCCGTTACCGCCGTCGGGACCACCGCTTAGGTTGAATTTTTCTCTATGAAAATTCACCTTACCGTTACCGCCGTTACCGGCTTTAATATATATCTTAGCAATATCTAAAAACATAATTATCTCCTCGCTACTTATTCGAATTATGGTACTTACAAAGGGATTGTAAATTACACTCCACACATTGTGGATTGATGGCCTTACATCCGTATCTACCCAAGAATATCAGTAAATGGTGCATTTCACGCCAATTACATTCGGGAATAACCTCATTAAGCTGTTTTTCGGTTTCTTCCGGCGTTTTAGCTTTCACCAATCCTAACCTATTAGCGACTCTAAAAACATGGGTGTCTACCGCTATTGCATTACCGTTAAATGCTTCGGCATACACTACATTTGCAGTTTTACGACCGACGCCGGCAAGCGACTGCAATGCATCTCTATCGGCAGGAACTTCTCCATTGAAGCGTTCAACCAATGCTTTACTGCACTCTATAATAGCCTTAGCTTTATTATTGTAAAAACCGCAACTTCTAATGTAAGGAATCAATTCATCGACGTTAAGAGTCGCCATTTTAAACGGATCGTTACAAAAAGCAAAAAGCTTGGGCGTAACCATATTAACACGTTTATCGGTACATTGAGCAGACAAAATGACCGCTATCAACAACTCATAGGGCGTTAAATGGTCAAGTTCGCATTTTGCTTCGGGAAATCTTTCCCGCAACCGTTCCATTATTTCATTAACATCGAGATTCGCATCATTTGTACTCATACGCTAAAATTATATCATATTAATAAAATATTGTCCACGTTTTTATTTTAATAATCGAACAATAATATCTATAAAAACCCGCATATTTACGCTTTAAAGCGTTCAATTGCTCTCAAAAAAGCGTAAATATCGCCAAGTGTATTGTCAAAACCCAAACTCACCCTCACCAATCCGCTGTTGACGGTTCCGAGATATTTGTGCATTAATGGAGCACAATGAAGCCCTGCTCGCACCGCTATTCCGTTATAATTCAAATAGTCTGCAATTCGTTCCGAGTCCACTCCGTCAATAATAAATGCTACAATTCCCGATGCATTAGGCTTGGAATAAACACGAACGCCGTTCATTCTTTTTAGTTCGGAAATAATAAATTCGGTATTATTCAAATTGCTTTCTGCCGTTATCTCGGTCCTTGGATCAACCCATTCGATAGCCTTTCCTAACGCAATAATTGCCGAAGCATTCAGTGTTCCGGACTCGAGGGCTTCGGGATAATTTTCGGGCTGAACAATGGATATACTCTCGGTTCCGGTACCGCCAAAAATAATTGGACGAAGTCGCATTCTCGTATTGAATACCAAAAATCCCGTACCTTGCAATCCATACAACCCCTTATGCCCGGACGAACATACAATATCACAACCTAAACTGCCCATATCGATTCGTTTATGACCGGCTATTTGCGAAGCGTCTAAAATAGTTCTTATTCCGTTTTCGGCACAATATTTGCATATGTCCTCGTAATCGTTTTCGGTACCTGTAACGTTACTGCAAGCATTGAGTATCACCAATCTTGTTTCAAGTCTCAATGCACAGCGTATTCTATCAAGCGTAACCCTTCCGCTTTTATCGGGACGGACATAAGAAACTTCGACTTTTTGTTTTCGTTCCAAATAGTTTAACGGACGTAAGACCGAATTATGTTCGGTAACCGTTGTAACGATATGACCACCCGAATATCCACCAAGTATTGCGATATTGAGCGCCTCGGTACAATTCTTAGTAAACACCGTTTCGCCGTCCAATAGTGAAAAATAATTACAAATAATATCACGACAATGTTGGATTTTTAAGGCAGTTGCAATGCTATCATTATGTCCGCCTCTACCTGCATTACATTTATGCTTACATTCGGAAACGTAACATTTTAACACCTCTTTTGGCACATAACGAGAGGTTGCTGCATTATCTAAATATATCATTTCTTCCTTAAACCTCATATAATACAGTATATTTTTGTTATCCGTTAGAGGTAACTAAAAAAAGACAAGCGAGGATATATAGATGAATTATTTATTGATTGTTTTTGCAAGCAGAAGAGATGCCGTTTCTTTCGCCGAAAAACTGCAGTATAATAATGCACCGTTTGAAATAATAAATACCCCAAGACAGCTTAGTTTAAGTTGCGGAATTTCGGTAAAAACAAGCGAAAGAAGTATAAATACTGTGCGAAGAATCCTTAATTCATACCGTTTTTCTTCTTTTTCAGGTGTGTATATTTTTAAAAACTCTAATTATTATCTTTATCGGTAAAAAGCGAACGCCAAAACGGCGTTCGCTCTAAATGTTATTTTATTTTTATCGATTATTTGAGGTCCTTTTTGTTATAACCGAGGATGTTGAGTATATTATTATCCTCACGCCAACCCGATTTGACCTTTACCCACAACTTTAGATATGTTTTTTGATCAAAAAGTTTTTCTATCTCAAGTCTTGCTGCGGTTGCAATACGCTTAAGCGTTTCTCCTCCCTTACCGATAATTATTGCCTTGTGATTGTCTCTTTCGGTAATAATATCCGCTTCAATACTAATAAGTCCGTCCTTTCTTTCGTCAAAAGACGTAATATCTATTCCTATACCGTGCGGAATTTCCTCTTGTAAGAATTTCAAAGCCTTTTCCCTAATAATCTCGGCTACTATAAATCTCATAGGTCTATCGGTATACATATCTTCGGGATAGCATTCTTCGCCCTCGGGTAATACTTCGAGTATTTCATCTATTAGAGGTTCGAGATTCTTATGTTTTTCGGCACTTATAGGAACTACCGATATCGATTCAATCGGGTTTAGCATCGATAGATTCTTAACAAAAACTTCCTCGTCGGCAATATCCATTTTATTGAGAACGACAATGAGTTTACTTGCTTGCTTTTTATAACTTTCAATATTAGCAAAATCCTCGTCGCTTATCTTCTTTTGACCATCTATAACGTATAAAATGACGTTTCCGTCTTTGGTGGCAGAAGAAATACTTTCGGACATATAATCGAAAAGTTTACCTTTACTATGGTTTATACCCGGCGTATCCGAGAATATCATTTGATATCTTTCGCCGTTTTTCTCGCCGTTGGCTATGCCGATTATCTTATTTCTCGTAGTTTGGGGACGCCACGAAACTATACTGACTTTCTCGCCGACAAGGGCATTGATTAGAGTAGATTTACCTGCATTCGGCTTACCTATTATTGAAATCGTACCTGTTTTCATCTTGAAATACCTAAGTCCTCCATTATTGCCTTTTGATGCTCGAGCATCTCCTCTTCATCCTCTTTTTCGATATGGTCGAATCCGAATAAATGAAGCATACCGTGAACAAATAGATACACGAGTTCTCTTAGTTCGCTATGACCGAATTCTTTGGCTTGTTCCCTTATCTTACTCTTACAAATCATTATATCGCCCAAGAATAAATTACCGGTGTCGGGATCGACTTCGCCTTTATAAGAACAAGGGCATATAGGCCATTTAATCTCAACGGAAGGGAAACTCAAAACATCGGTTACTCTGTCAACTCCTCTATGCTCGAGATTAAGCGATCTAATTGATTCTCTACCTATAACCGAAATATCGGCATCGAACCAATCGGTCAATTCAAGGTTTTTCAAAACAGCAAAATAAGCTTTTGAAAGTATTTCTTTGTCCTGCTTAGACATATTATATGTATTAATCATAATTTACCTCAATAACTTTTTTCTTGTAGGATAGGTGATTCTCGTATGCGCGTTACCTGCTAAAGCTTCAACCAATGTATCGCGGACAATGGCAAGTTGCTTCATTGTAATATCACAAGAATCGAATTGTCCTGCATCACGCTTATCTCTAATAATCTTATCAACGAGTGTTTCCATGCCTTCTCTATTATTAAAACTCATGGATCTCGATGCAGCCTCTACGCTATCGGCAATCATTATTATTGCACTTATTCTCGTGGTCGGCTTAGGTCCCGGGTAACAATAATCCGATGAGTCAACATCACCTTCGGTGATATTCAACGCTTTAACATAGAAATAATTCAATGAACTGTCTCCGTGGTGTTCACGCGCAACATCGCAAATAATCTTCGGGAATTTATTATCAACAAGCATTTCATAACCGATTTGAGTATGTCTGGTAATGATTTTGACACTCGTTTCAAAAATGAGATCGTCGTGAGGATTATAATTGTCTGCTTGATTCTCGGTGAAAAATTCGGGGCTTTCCATTTTACCGATATCGTGGAAATACGCGGAAGCCTTAGCAATATTTACATTTTCACCTATAGCGTACGCACAGCGTTCGGCAAGATTACCTACTTGAATGCTATGGTTAAACGTACCGGGTGCTTTTTCAGCCAATTCTTTAAGTAACGGCTGGTCGAAACTGATATATTGCAAAAACTGCATACTCGTTTCCAATCTGAATACCCATTCCAATACGGGGGATAATAATAGCGACAAAACCGTAGCACCAAATTCGGCACAGAACATCCAAACCGCATTCATAACAGATTCGATGAATACCGTTTTTAATATAAACAGGTTAAAGATTAATGATAGTATAAACGCCAAACACGCAGAAAGCGTTCCTACAGTAACAACGTTTAATCTATTAAAGGTCGGCTTATATAATACGATGAGCATTAAACTCGTAATGACTTTGATGACAAGGGTAATCAAAACCGAATAATCGGGTGTATCCAACGCGTATTCGTTATATATGTAAATAAACACAATAAATACGCTACTTGTCAAAAGCAAGGACACAAGCGCCTCACGTTTAGACAATACAAGAACAATTATCAAGGATGAAAGCGAGAAAAGAATAACATCAAAAGATATGTATTTCATCAAAATAGCCGAAGCACCCAATGAAATAACCGATACAATACCGATTACAGTAGCAGAATTGTTATCCGTGCCGAAACATATTCTCGAAAATCTAAAAATTAGTATCAACACGATTGACAAGATAAGCCATACCACAAAAGGCGGTAACCCTGTAAAAAAGAACTCACCGTCATAGCACAGACAAACCATGATTATGGTAAATATTGCAGATAAAACAGCGGATAACAGCATCATATACAGAGTTTCTTTTCCTGTACCGTTATCCTTGTTTTTAAACGCTTTATTTTGATTTTTTAACTCATCGACATTTTTCATTTTTAGTGTTTTTTATTGTAGTTTTCGTATGCATTAACTATCTTTTGTACGAGATCATGTCTAACGACGTCCTTTGAACCGAGTTTACATATCGCCACGCCTTCAACCTCGGATAAAACGTCAATGGCATGCAACAATCCCGAACGAACACCCGAGGGCAAATCTATCTGAGTAGCATCGCCTGTAACGATCATCTTACTACCCTCGCCCATACGAGTCAAGAACATCTTCATTTGTTCCTTGGTGGTATTTTGCGCTTCGTCTAAAATTATAAAGGCGTTAGATAACGTTCTTCCTCTCATATATGCAAGAGGTGCAACCTCGATTATTCCTCGTTCTATCATTTTACCGTAATTCTCGTATCCGAGCATTTCACGCAATGCATCATACAACGGTCTAAGATAGGGATCTATCTTTTGCTGAAGGTCGCCCGGTAAAAATCCCAATCTTTCTCCTGCTTCAACTGCCGGTCTCGTGAGAATAATGCGGTCAACCTCTCTGTTTTTATAAGCGGTAACCGCCTTGGCTACGGCAAGATAGGTTTTACCGGTTCCGGCAGGACCAATACAGAAACAAAGGGCGTTTTTATCGATAGCTTTCACATATTTACGCTGTCCTACCGTTCTACATTTGATAGGCTTACCGAGAGCGGTGATCGCTATCGAATCGATAAGTTCGGTTGCCTCGATGGGTGCGCCGTCGCGTTCGATTTCGAGAAGCATTCTAAAATGATAAGGTTTCAACCTCTCTCCACGTTCGATAAGGGTAATAGCAGACATAAGCGTTTTAGCAGCTATATCCACATTATCGTCTTCACCGCTAACAAAAATAACGCTATCATCGGCATTAACATCTACGTGCAAGCTTTTAGAAAGCTCATCGATATTCTCATCGTAATTCCCAAATAAGATACTTACAACTTCGGCATCTTCTATGGGTAATTTAACCACTCTCATCTATAACTCCTACTTGATCTATGTACTCCACTAAACCCTTTAGTGTATAAGTACTCATAATATTATTAATTATACACCATTTTCTTACTATTTGTACATCTTTTTTTAGTGATTCGGTCATTTTATCTAACATTTCCTGCTGAATTGTTGTTTTTACCTCGTCAAGTGGTAAATATATCATACTTTCAGTAGTTTCAATTCGTTTATATTCGACTATTTTAAAAGGAAAATCAATAGGTTGTATCTCAATAATTTCCTCTCGATAAGCGTCAAAATCACTGTCTTTTATTCTTGATAACGGTTTTTCGCCAAAGTATAATATCCTTTGAATTTCTACCCTTCCCGTTTCTTGCTGTACAATATTGTATTCCTTATACTCCCGAACTTCCTCTAAATATACCCGCGCATATACACTTCCACGAGCAGGAACCGTCTCCGTAATCGATTCATTGGCATCGATAATCGAATATGGCGCTATAAGAATATCGCCCTTCTTGACGGTTTGTCCTTTGGTTACAAGCGCAGTTCCGCTCTCTACGATTATTTGCTCTATTATGCAATCGGCATTGGCAACAATTGGTTTATAATTATCCTCTATTATCACTCCGTCATTCAGTTCTTCGTTGATATCTACATGCAATATAACACCTTTAATGTAAACCGACACCAATGCAACGTTATCCAACGTTGATATATTCTTTTTCAATTCAGTACAATCAATTTTACTCTTAAAAGACGGGACATCTATGCCTTCTTCTTGTAATATCGATAATATTTCATTATAATCAACATCAACAAGCGGAGAAATCTCTACCCTGATAACCGAATTAAACAAAATGACCGATAAAATGATCGATAAAATAAGACCTACGATAAATCCGAATGTGCGTCTTAATATACCGAGAGATGATGTGGATGAGAGCATCATAATTCTATATTCTATCAATTTTTCGTCAAAATATCGTTCGACGGTATCGAGATAACGTACATCGACGGTTAAAATTAGTCTTTTATATTCTCTCTTAATTTTAAGCAACGGAATACCTTGCTTTATCAAATAATTGACGTGCTTAGAATGATTCAAACTATCTATAACAACAGTAGCATATCCGTTAGGTCTCATCGAACAAAACCCCCTTGATAATGCCCTGAATATAGGCTTCTGCGTTGGATAAATATACTATTTTGAGATCTGTTCCGATAAGTTTGATATACGTTTTCTTTATAATAAAAACAATTTCATTATCGGTATACACCTTTAACCCTTTATGTCCGTTGATAACTGCATAGGTATTATCAACTAATTGTATTGGTGTATCTCCCTGCGAGATGGGCAAAAGGTTTCGAATATCGTCAAAAAAAGCCATATTATAGCATATTCACACTTAACGGATTTATGATTACTATATGTCTAATTAAAAAGGTCGCCTAAGCGACCTTAAATGATTTTTATTCTTGAATATCAGAATCATTGAATGTTTGGGACTCGATTTCATCACGAAGTTTATTCAACTTCTTATGGTGAAATACAATTATAACCACAACCAACGCTATCAATAACGCCAATAATACAGCCGAAACGATTATAACAGCAAGAATCCAATGCAATGTTTGCTCTGTTTTCAGTCCGTTACGAGAAGACTCGGTAGCAAATATCGCAGAAACGAAAACAATGCAAATAACACAAAGAATGCATAAGACAACCTTGACGGTATAATCAAGCTTAGTCATATTATAGAATTTCCAACGACTTACCGTATGCTGCCTTAAATTGATTCCTACAACTTAATGCATCTTGAATTTCTAACGAGCAGTCACTTTCGGAAACGGTTTGCATAATAACGCTGTCACCCAAAACATCGCAGTTAATTTCGGTAATCAGTCCGCACATACTTCTATCAAAGCTTTCGGCGATCTTAAGGATCACACCGAGTTTATATACGGCGTCGATATCCTCGGGAGTAAGCATAGGTTTATATCTCGCGAATTCTTCAAACGGTTCGCCCCTCTTATGAGCGGACGCAACACACGCGGCCATAACGATATCCTTTTGGGAAATCCCGTATACATTACAGTTCATAATGATATATGCGGAATGATTTGGATGATCGTAATACTTAATAGTTGTACCGGTATCGTGCAAAACGGATGCCACTCTCAAAACCTTGAAATATTGTCTGGGAAGTTTATGTATAACCTTCAATTGTTTAAATAACTGCATCGAAAGTTCGGCAACATGCTTAGCATGCGTTTCATTCGCATTAAAATATCTAATCAAGGTCTGTAAACTATAGCCCAAAACATCGCTGATAGGCTTCTCGTTAACTGAAGGAACGGCATACTTGAACATTGCACCCTCTCTCAATCCGCAAGCCGATATGGTTACCTTTTGGAACTTCGCGCAGTCAAATACTGCCTTAATCGCTGCTAACGCACTCGGGAAGATATCCGCTCTACCGCTCGACAATCCCTTAATCTTCATCGTTCTATCTAATGGAAGAACCTTAATTGTGTTATAAATAACATTGAACTCTTGAAGCGAAACGGGATAATTATGAGCTTTATCCAAAGGATAATGCTTCATTCTTCTCGAAATCTTACCTAAATTACGGAAGGAACCGCCTACACCGATGAATTGAATATCGGGATCGACATTATTCAACCATTCGATAGGCTCGATGGATTCGTGTATAAATTCCTCGATCTTTTCGGCTTTTTCCTCGGGTTTAAGTCCGCTACCCTTGTAAAAATCGGTAAGAGTAACCGATCCAAAAGGTAAAGTGGATTGAGCCAAAATATTTTTACGGTTATAATAAACGAACTGAGTCGAACCGCCACCCATATCCATAATGATACCCTTAGGAATATCCATCGAATTGATAACGCCGGTATATGTAAATTGTCCTTCCTCTTCGGAGGATAAGACTTTCAACTTAATGCAACATGAAACCGCTATCTCGTCGATAAAACTCCTTTGGTTTTTAGCGCGTCTAACTGCACTGGTGGCATACGCAAGTATCTTTTCAACTCCGTTACTATCGCAAAAACGACGGAACATAAGAAGCGTCTTCTTAGTCTGTTCAATTCTGCTCTGGCGAAGGAATCCGTCTATCTCCATATCTTGACCGAGACGAACATTTTCCTTTAATTCATCGAATACAACAAAATAGCCACCGTCATAGACGTTAACCAAAACCAAACGTGCGGTGTTCGACCCTAAGTCAATAATACCTATTTTTTCACATTCTGCCATATATACTCCTAACACTTTATACAAAGTGAATTATAATGAATAGTCAATTTGTTTTAGTTTTACAACACATAGCATCCGTATTATAAAACATCAAATAGATTATACCATACTTTTTGGAATTTTTAAACATTTTTTTAAATATTTAATAAAAATATTATTTTTCTCCAAAGAAATGTGTTTATTTCACGGAAAATGTCAAATTAACGACTTTTTTAATCAACTATTCGCAAAAAGTTGACATTAACCCTTGCGAATAGTTTGATTCAACTACATCCTCGACTTGGAATGGAAGATTATTGCCGTAGTTCCCGGACCACAGTGTGCTCCGATAACAGGTCCTACAGGATAATGCCATATTTCGGATGAAGGATATTTTTCTCTAATCGTCTCTTCGAGTTTACCGCCCAACTCGGGATTATCCGCATCGAGAACGACGATGGGATATTTTTCAAGTTCGCTACCTAATTCATCGAGTTTTTCCATAAAGTATTTGATTGCTTTTTTCTCGCCTTTTACTTTATCTACAACCTCGAGTTTACCTTCGTCGGTAATCGTAATCATCGGCTTAATTGCCAATACAGAACCTAAGATTGCCGAACTCTTACTGAGTCTACCACCGCGATGTAAATGCATCAAATCGTCCACCATAAAACAAACGCCTACATGATGTGTGAATTCCTTAAGAAATTCAACTGTTTCTTCAACACTGTGTCCCTCTTGGAAATATTTGATTGCAAAATAAACTTGATAACCTGCACCGAAAGAAATACTCTTGGTGTCGAATCTGGTAAATTTAACTCCGGGATACTTTTCGTTTAATTCTCTTAATGCAACCTCTAAATGGTTAAACGTACCGCTCATTTGGTCGGAAAAACTTATGTAGAAAATTTCTTCGCCCTTAGCAAAATACGGCTCGAATATCTCAATATATTGGGTAGGATTCAATGCAGATGTAATGGGCATCGATCCTTTACGGATTCTCGAATAGAAATCCTTAAAATCGGTATTTCTACCAAGGTCGTAGAAAGTTTCTTCGCCATCGATGGTATAAGGCATTTTGATAACTTGTGCACCGAGCTCGTCGGCTTGAGTATACCACAATTCACAGTCTGTATCAAAGAAAATTACGCTCATTTTTATTTCTCCTTTTTCGTTTTATCTAAAAATATTGCTATAAATAAACAACGAGGCTTATTAAACACAAGCCCCGTTATCAATTTAAAGATTTCAATTATTAAAAGTTTTCATCGATTTTTACGACTTCACTTAGTTCGTATTGATTGATAGCCTTTGCATCATTGTCATACTTACAAGTGATTCTCTGCTTATAGTACTTAGTATATACGATTACTGACCATTCTTGACTCTTTAACTTGGAACTTGTACTTAATATAATATGTATGGAATCATCGCTACAAGATGTTACGTTTGTACCTGTGTTATCATCAATAACAAGATCAGGCATATCTTGTTTTAGAAGTGCCGTCAAACCATCTTTAGTCTCTTTATAATCGTCCAATGAAATATAATACTGAAGTTGAGTCTTCAAGCTGGAAGCTGCATCAGTAACGGGTGTTTTACGCGCATTGTTCAAAACAGCAATGGTAGCCACTGTAGCGGTACCAGCCAAAATCGCAAGAATTGCGATAACTACTACTAATTCAACGAGGGTGAAACCTCTTTTCTTTTTAAATATTCTCATAGATTCCTCCATAACTTCTTCATTGCGAAATCAAAAATATTATACTATATTCGCTTTTCGCTTGTCAATAGTCAATAAATTATAAAACTATTATTTTTTCTTATTTAATGCTAATTTCTTTAATTTTTTCTGTATTCTTACATTTTTTGCGCCCCTTTTCAACAATAAAAGAACGGTTGATATCCCTAATACTATTCCGAAATAACTAAAAAACGGATAAACTGTAGTCACCATAGAATCAAACGGGAATACCGATATCAAAAAACAAAATACAAAAGTAAACGCGTAAACAGTTTTATTGTCAAAGTATCTCTTACCGAATTCGTTACTGATTTCTAAGCAGTTCACCATCGTTGAATAAATGGCTAAAATAATTACAATATAGGCTAACCACCCTAATCCGTGAGCATTGCTCGATACAAGAAAGGGCATCACGTCACTTATGGGCAAACACGCTTTTCGCATGCATATTATCAACACACCTATTCCAACGCTAACCGCTAATCCGCATAATGAAATATCTTTACCCGACATTTCCCGTCCTTCTCGATACATTAGTGCACTTTCGAAGAATATATTCATACAAGAATATCCAAAGCCCTTTAAGAATAAAAAATTCCCTTCGATTTTCCCGTTATTGATAATCGCTACCGCCAAAACAGCAATTATGATCATGGCCACGGCAATTACATTGAATATTTTCATTGCTCTATTGCCGAAAACCGAAATAAGCATACAAGCAGTTAGGGATATAAGTACTATAAAAGGGGAATGCGCTATTTCTTGTATTGCCGAAAGCATTATTCCGACCGTCACCAATCCCGAAATCGCAAACACTCCGCCGAGAATTAGTTCGCTTTTTTCGTTTAACAATCTCTTTTTGCCGGCATACAACATCAAGGAGCATAATCCGCCTGCAGTAACGGCGGAAATTAATATGGTAAATATATCGGACGAATCAAAGTATAATTGCACTTCTTGTCCAGTGGCGAAGCCTGCTCCGACCATAGTTCCTATATATACAAGGGCGACTCTTAACCAATTTGCTCTATTCTTCATAAAAAAGATTATGATTTGTAATTTCAATATAAAACCACACTTCTAAAAAACACATTTACAAAGGTTGATGCATATTATTATTTATGGACGATCTCGAACTACTGAAAAACTTATTATCACTATCGGGTGTGAAGAATCAAAAACTGTGCAAAACCTTGACAATGCTCGAATCTGTCCGAAAAATAAACAAGGAAGGATTTAGTCAAGAATCGGTAGTCGGACTACTATCTCAATACAATCCAAAACTCAAACCGCTGGTTGCGATTCTTAAAAACGAGGGCAAAAAAGATGCTAACGCCGATAAGGGCGATTCGGTGCAATATAATCGTCCATTTAAGTAACGAGGAGTGTAATGAAATCAATCAAAGAACAAATTAAAAAGAAAAACAAAAACGCTAAGGTGGAAAACTCAATCGATATGAATCAATCAATTGAGGAATTGTCTCAAAAAAGCGAAAGCGAACTAATGAGTGAACTATTATCGGTCGCAAGCGCAAAAAGAAAAGACGGAACGCTCGATAACTCTTCTTTAGAAGAATTCCACAAGGCAATCGCTCCGTCCTTAAATAACGAACAACTAAATAAACTGAACGAAATAATCGATATGTTAAAGAAATAGTTTTACAAAACGATTTTTGATAATGCTATTTTGAGAGAATTTCAAGTGCTTTAACGATTTCTGCATCCTCGTTAAGTGTGTGAATGTCGCTCTTAGCAACCGTGATATCGGGCACGATTCCGTTCTCATGAATACAGTATCTACCCTCTTCGTATGACGGATCTATTATATAATAGTAACCACTTACAAGCATTATATAGTAACTGTCATTAATGGCTTCCGACGTATCTGTAATGTCTTCGATTTTGGGCGAACTCGATTGAAAAACGCCTTTACCGAATGTTTTATTACCTATTACTGTAGTATTTTGAGAATTATATGCCCTAAGTGCACCTGTGAGTGCTTCAGCGGCGGAAGCGGTGTTTTCATCTACTAAAACGGTGACGGGAATATCTACATAGTTATCTTCGCTGACCTTTACCATTACTTCGGCATTTTCCTTGGCGTATGTGAGACTGAGAATATCTCGAGGTTGTCCGTCATCGAGTGGCACAAAGTATGATGCAATATGCGATAATATGGAAGCTGAACCGCCGGGATTACCACGAAGATCGAGTATAAGAGAAGATTTGCCGTCATCGACCAATGACGCCATACAAGCATCAAATTCGTCTTTAACACTTACAACAATTCCGCTCGATAGTTTTGTCTCGGAAAAATCGGTAAGTTTAATGTAGCCCACTTCATCGCTTATATCCGATAGATAGTAAGCACGAGGTACGTATTTTTCCACCTTTGTATACGAATAATCGCCGATTATCTCGCCGTTTCTCTTGATCGTAAAGACAAGCTCGGTACCGACTCCGCCTGCATTGAGGCTGTTAAATAGGGTGTACGAAGCTCCCTCTACCCTCTCGCCATTGATTGCATATATAAAATCACCTCTCATTAAGTGGAAACCGTCCGATTTCACTTCATCGGCAGGAAAACCGTCATAGATATGGTTGATTATATATTCGTTATACTTAGTGCGAGAAATGCTAATTCCTATGGTAGCATTCGATATCGTAGAAACCGTGTCGTCAGTCAAATATGAAAAATCGTCAAGTGCAGTAATTAATGCATATGCTGTCATATAGTCCATTTTGTCAAGGTCGACATCGCCTATATAGTTTGCCTTGACATACTCGACAACCTTACCAAGCAGGTCAAAATCATCGCTCCAATCACCTTTCGGCGTATTATTCCCCGTAACAATATATCCGCAAGAACATGCAAGCAATACTGATAATATAATCATTATACAAAGAGTTATTTTGATAGTTCGTTTCATATGTATTTTTCCTATTAAAGTGAAGTGTTTTTGATAAAATTACTTACTGCGTAAGTAACATTCTATTTTTACAATACTAAGCACAATAAATGAGTCGCTCGGTAACTTTGTCGTACAATGCAATTTTATCAAGATCGAGGTCCACTGAAGACGAATCGACAGCAGAATAAAACTCGACTCCGTTAATCATAATCAAATGTATATTTCCGGTCGTGGTAGTCAAAGAATGAATGCTTTGAGCGGGTATTTCTCCATCTATCAATGCATCGGGTTTAAATCCCAATAAAACACTCTTTCCAATGTAACTTTCGGCTAAAGTTTCCTCTAATGATAACTCAAAATGGTGGTCAAGAAGTTCAAAACCGCTCTCTTTCAATAAGACTTCCACTTTATTGTAGAATGGAAAAAATAATTCCGCAGTTTGTAAACATTTGGGCTTTTTCAAAAATTCCGATGGTAATCCGCTCTCAAGATTGTAGCCATACGATAAAACAAGGGTAGAACGATTAAGCAATTCGACTTCTTCCGCATTATCGGTTGCGTATATAATAATCGAATCGGTACAGAACATATATTTCGCGAGCAGTGCAAATGTTCTCCGTCTTTCGGACGGATTAAGACAAGCAAGAGGGTTATCGAGAACAATAACTTTGCTTTGACGATAAAAAGCTCTAATCAATGCACTTTTGACTCTATCTTCATTGGATAAACGAAAAACGGCATCATCGAGCAAATAACGAGAAACCCCGAATTTATCAAGCCATTCATTGATAATATCATTGCGTTCTTCAATAGGGATTTTACGCAACTTCAACGGATAATGAAGGTTATATTTAAGACTTCTACGCTCAAAAAAAGCAAGATCGTCAAAAACCATATTAACAGATGTGTTTCTATCTAATAATATGTTTTCTTCATCAAGTGTAATCGAACCGTCGTGAACATAGTTGATACCGGCTATTGCTTTCAAAAGGCTTGTTTTACCCGAACCGACATTGCCAAAAACTACATTCACACCCTCAGTGAAAATATGTGTTATAGAATGCAAGCAATCGGCATGTCCAAAATAGTTAAGTGTTACTTCGTTTATTTTTAGTTCCATAAAAATATTATATATTTTTGTATTATCAATGTCAAGAGCGTTAGAAAAATAACGTTTTACAATAAAAAGTATGCATTATTATATAATTTTTTTTCTGCGGATTTTAGATACCGACGCTATGCGTCGCCCTTCGGGTTCGACTACAGGACGGTGTCCTTCCGCTAAGTATGACGGGACGGGAATCAGTATGACATGATTGGGCGCTGACGCTTGCCATGATTGCGATACTTTTACAAATAAAGCGTTAGTTTAAGCTATTAACTGTTCCTGAGAAAAGTACTGCACCGTAAGTATCGGTAATAACGAAACCAAAGGCTCTGTCAACAATATAGTCATGATATACCTCTGTGTATCCTTCCAGAGGACCTGCGGCTCCTGCCATCGGCATAATTGTTACGGCAGCACCTTCGATTCCTCTATCGGTTACATCGATGCTACATTTATGAATGACCGCGTCGCAAGCAATTTCCTCATCGGTTATATTTGAAAAATCACATTCTTCACTATTGAACAAACTATTGATTCCGAAATCGTTTTTAAGAATGTCGGCAAGGTCATCGTCATATGAAGCATTATATTCGGGAAATAAGACTCTTGTATTATGCAACAGTTTATTTTCTTCGTCAATATATCCGTAATTGCCAATATTGTTGATATTGTATAAATTTTCCGTTGTAAATACTTCGTTAAGGGTTCGTCCGTCTGTAGGTACGATAAATTTTATATTGAAACCATGTTCCGTTCTTGTATAGAATGAAGTGTATCCATCGCCCTGATAAATATTCCCTGCAAAATAATATCCGCTTAACAACTTAGTAGTTTTTACCGTTCCGTCTACATTTTTAAAATCGTAGGCTTTATCGGTAAACCTAAGTTCATCGCCATCTTCGTTCCAAACCTCTTTGAGGTAAAAAGTGTTGATAAGTGTAAATAGTGTTTCGGGAGACAGTTCTATATCTCCGTCAATAATGCCGTGAGTCTTTTCTTTGATATAGGCATTGATTGCTTTTTTGGCTTCATATGTTTTATAGTCCACGTTAAACATGTCGCAATTGTAATTGTGCGCAAGATTGTTTATTCCATCATCTTTAAGTGACGTGCCTTTATTTACCCAAATCGAATTGGCAAGTTCCTCGAATGCAACAATCTTTTTATTATTCAAAATATCGGTATAGTAGAATTCGCGATTGGAAAAAGCATATAAAAACTTAGTAAAATTATTTACTTCGTCGTAAGTAACACCCACTGCATTCAATATTTCATCTCTCGTTTCACCGTTCGCACACTCGGTTGCAAGAGCAAGTGCCATATAAACCGAAACAGGTGAAATGCTAATATTTGATTTTTTATCACTATCCGCGTATACCTCATAGGTCAATTTAACGGAAAAAGCGTCCAATTTATCAAGAAATTCTGCATAACCCTCCTGTTTAGAATCAGAATAATTAACTTCAATCGCATCCGAAGCATAAGCGATAGTATAATCACCGAGATTAACCGAACAAGATGAAAAAGCAATACACATTATTACGATGAGTATTAAGGCTATTATTTTCTTCATAAATTTGACCTCCATTTAGGTTATGCGATAGTGATTTAATGATACGCATAAAACATTGAGTATAGTGAAAATTGTATAATTCTACCATTTCTTTAGCATTTACCATAAATCATTACTTATATTATACACCATATGCTTTGTTAATTCAACCGCATAAACAAAAAATAGTGAAGATCCCCATTGCTTTGTTAATGTGGATATGGCGATTACTAATCGTCGCTATAAGATTTAAAATATATTATTGTTTGCAATAAAAAAGTATGCACACAAACAAACTCTTTCTTGTAAGGATTTAGATTCCGACGCTATGCGTCGCCCTAACGGGTTCGACTACGGGTTGTCACCCTTCGCTCAGAATGACATTTGATGGAGTCCGCCGTCATACTGAGCGTAGCGTAAGCGGAGTCGAAATTCGAGTGTAACGAGAATCAAACGGCGAAGGCGTTTGGTATCTTGCGGACGATAAAGAATAGTCAATTGAACGACTTCCTTTTTTAATGTGGAATAAGATACCGACGCGTTGCGTCGCTGCTACGCAGTTCGACTTCAGGGCGATGCCCTTTCGCTCAGTATGACAGCGGACGAAATTGGCTCAGTATGACGGCGGATGAAACCGACTTAGTTAGATATATATTTATCCGCAATATTGCGAAGCAATACATCATTTGCCGTAAGGCAAACATCATTCATCATTATGCGTAGCATAACATCATTTACAATGAAGGGACGGAACAGTATGACATTGATGGTATCTGCGTAAAAATTGGTGATAATAATGCGAAAACGGTGGGAGCAAAGCTACCCACCGCCGCATAAGGGGATAAAGAGGAAATTTATGATTCAACATTGTGTATTGTTGATGTCAATATATATCAATCTACTATAGCGGTAGATCTTTCTTGGTAAATCTTATAGAACCTACTATGTATCCAAGCAAACCCATAACTATAAGTATTGCAAACTTCCATATGAAAGTTGTAGTATTTTCGATAATCGATATTACATCGAATAACGATATTATTGTTACGTAATTAAAGTAATTTAGTGCTTTTAGACGAACTACCGATGGAATCACAGGACTTCCAAACAAGCCAAGCATTGCTGCAACCAACGCAAAAATACTCAATCCGCCACCGATTGCCATCGAGTGCTTGCTTCTATCGAAGAAACACGATGTAAAGAAACACAATCCCGAAAGTGCAAACAATACAAGGAAAGCGCCTACATTGAGCAATATTAAGTTCCCATAACTCAACCCGACTTCTTCACCAACTATCGCTAAACAAACACAGCCTGTTGCCGTCGTCAATCCGAACATCGCTAACAATGAACCTATTAAAAATACGCTTTGGGTAAATACTACCGTTTCTCTTTTTGTAGAGGTTGACAGTACATATGCCATAGATCCGCTATCTACTTGCCCTGCTATTAGGTTATTGGATGCCATAATCATATAGATTATCGGCAATAAAAGCCCTGCTAATTTATAGAAAATCGATCCGACAATCAAAGTATATAAGTTTGCTTTACCTACCTCTTCGAGCGCTTCGGATACCGAACTTGGAAGTGTTGTTAAAAAACTTGAAGAAATTTCGGTTGCAAGATCGCTTTGCATACTCTTTACTGCCGTCGCATACTCTTCATCTGTCAATTCACCGTTATCGAGTTTTTCTTTTAGAAGCTCGGTTTCATATTCTACCCTTCCGCGATATGTAACAATGGAAGTTTTCGCCATACCCTTGACTGCATCGTAGGTATATCCAAACGAATCGAATTTTTCCTTAGTAACGCCGTAACTCGATAATGCGTCGGTAAGCAACTCTACGTTTTCCGCTTTAAGCATATTACCCGCAAGGAATATTGCCGAACTGTCGAATGCTCTATCATCGCGATAGTCTATTCTTTCTCTCGACTTTACGTATTCATCGACTGTGCCAGATTGTATAGAGTTGATAATAGACATAAAGTCATAATCTTCGGGAATCGACTCTCCGTTTTCGATATAAAAATCGTCGAACATTCCGTTGGGATTTAATGCGTACATTACACTTCCTAACATCTCTTGCGCTTCGGACGAATTCTCGTCATAACCTAATTTTTCCGCTTTTAATAGTATATATGCCTGTAAATCTGCACATGCATCGGTATATACTTTGGTAATTCCGTTTTCAACAGTAGCGGGAGATTGCGCTTGCCAATCGGCAATTGCGTTGAGATACTCGGTATTGTCAGTATAGTTACTTTCCTTCGGTTTGGAATTATTCCACTCGGTTACACTATCCGCATATGCCATCCCTGTGGATGTTGACATTTCGGGACACTGTAATGACCACAATAACAATGAGGATACATATGCACCGTTATCCTCAAAATCGGCTTCGTCGGGCATTTTGGAACACCATAATAGATAACTCACGACATCATTTGCCTTCTCGCTAAATAACGAATCGAAATGAGCCAATCCGTCGGTAATATCCGAATAATAGCTCAAACCGCGTTTTTGTAATTGTGCATCGACTTCTTTAACTATAATGGTATCTTGGACCGAATCTTTTACTTCTCCTATATTTCCGTTGCCCGATATAAGCATTACACAGGCAAGCATAAAGCAAACTGCAAACGTTATGATCGCCCACATTGTTCCGTTCGCTTTACATGATTGTTTAAATAAAGCTTTACTAAACATTGTCTTCTACTCCTTTGACTTCGATTTTGTTAATATTTTTTTGAAATGCATTTCTAAGGTATAAGGTAATTCGGATATAAATTTAACATCATACTCCCGGAGTGATTTCAGTAAATCGCCCGTATCGTGCGATCCGATCCTTATAGTCACCTGATTGTATTGCTCTTGAATCCTTATTTTATCAAACGGCTTTGATAAAAAAGCAGTAAAATCGGATGCATTATTAAATTCGATTTTAAAATCCTTAACTTCGCTATTACGTATACTATTCATATCGCAAATATCTATTAAATGCCCGTCATTTATCAATGCCACCTTATCACAAGTCTTTTCAAGTTCGTCAAAACTGTGACTACTCATAAATACCGTTTTTCCGCGCGAATGCTCTTCTTGAATTATATCAAGAAAAGTTGCACGCATAAGCGGATCGAGTCCCGTTGTAGGTTCATCCAAGATAATTATCGGTGAATTATTCATTAGCGCCGAGACAAGTGCCGTTTTTTGTTTCATACCTTTACTCATTCTCTTAAGATTGGCACGTGGATCGAGTTGCAAACGCTCTATCAATTCGTTTGCATAATTCATATCGGTCATTCCTAAAAATTCCGCTTGACACTTAAGAAACTCGATTCCTGTTTTGAGATCGGGAAAAGCTATCTCACCGGGAACATAACCGATACTTTTGACTATCTCGTTCGAATGCTCCCAAGAGGTAAGTCCGTTTACGTATGAATTACCTTGATCGGGCTTCAAAAATCCTAATATGTGTCTAATTGTTGTCGTTTTACCGCTTCCGTTTGTTCCGACATATCCAATCATTTCGCCTTCTTCGATTGATAAGTTTAAATCAAAGATTCCGCATCCGTTTCCATAATCTTTGGAAAGATTTTTTAATTCAATTACGCTCATTTCAATGCACCTCCGTAATTGTTGTCTTCCTTGTAAAACTTCATAAAATAGTCTTCGAGAGTTTCTTTTCGATTGCTAAACAACGAAACGGAAAGTTCGGATAACATCGATATTAAAGTATTCAAATCGCTATCTTCTACCGAAATGTATACCGTATTTTCACTTACACTAAGTAACATCATCGAAGAAATTTGATCCTTTTCCAATAAGAAATTAGATAAATCATCATCCATTTCGAATGTGATATTATAGTTTTTTCGTGTAGCATGTTTTAAGTCATCCGCGACAAACTCTGATACTATCTTGCCGTCCTTAATGATCGCAATTCTATCACAAGTATTATCGATTTCGGAGAAGATGTGACTCGATAAAAGTATTGTCTTGCCTCTTGCTTTCTCTTCGTGAATAAAGCGAATAAACACTTCTTGCATCACCGGATCGAGCCCACTTGTAGGTTCGTCTAAAATCAAAACTTCGGGATCCGACATAAATGCTGTAACAACAGCAAGTTTGCGCTTAACACCTAAACTCATTCGCTTAGTTTCACAGCAAAGAACTTTGTCATCGAGTTCGAACAAAGTTAGCATATCGCTTAGTCGTTCTTCATTATGGATTCCTTGCAAATTTTGCATCATCCTTATAAATTCCCAGCCTGTTAAACCTTGGGGTAATGCTATTTCTCCCGGGATATATCCCACCTTGTTGAGTATTTGATGATATCGATCAAAGCTTTCCATTCCAAAGATTTTTGTACTTCCTGTATCAGGTTTAGAAAAGCCCATCAAATGTCTGATCGTAGTGGACTTTCCTGCGCCGTTTGGTCCTAAAAAGCCAAAAACTTCACCCTTTTTTACATGAAAGCTAACATCAAAAACTCCTCTCGAAAAACCATAATCTTTGGTCAAATGATCAATTTCGATAATATTTTCATTCAAAATAACCGATTTTTCTTCGTTTTCCATCTTTTTAGCCTCCTTATTTTTTTTGAACACTGTTGACATTTGAACATTGTTATATTATAATTATGTCAACAACAAAAAGAAAGTACACATTTTTATTCAATGTTAATATTTAAACAGAGTAAATAAATTTGTGTAAAGTTAGGAGAAACAATGAAGGTACAAAACAAAAATAGGTCTTCCATAAAGACAAAAAGAATAATTAGAAAAATGTTTGCCGAAATGCTTTCGGAGAAAAAAGATCTTGGTAATATTTCGATAAGCGAACTTTGTGAACGTGCTGAGATTTCACGCGGGACCTTTTACGCCCACTATGACGATATCTACGGTGTTGCCGAGGAGTATGAAAACGAACTTATCGATACGTTCTTCAGCAATGTCGAATCGATAAATCCGCATAATATTATGGATGTAATGGATACTATATTTCAATTTATTAAACAAAATAATGAGAATTATCAGTTATTATGTAAGTCAAATGAGATTCTTTTTGCAGCAAAAAAATTGACTCAAACCACATCGACTAAGCTATTAGAGATTATCGAAAGAGATTTTAAAACAAAAAATAACAAATTTATCGAATTAGATATAACCATTTTCTTAGACGGTATTTTTTGTGAATATGTCAAAAGTTGCAGAGGTTATTCCAATAAATCGCTCGACGATTTATATGAGTATAGTAAATATTGGTTATCAAACTTTATTAAGTTAATAGGATAAGCGCTAACGCGAATGATGTTATGCTTTGCATAATGATGTTACTTCGTAATGAGGTTTGCCTCTGGCAAATGAGGTTTTGCGTTGCAAAATTGTGGATGCAGATACCGACGAGTTGCATCGCCCTACGGGTTCGACTACAACATGACATGATATATGTCGATATCGTTCGCAAGATACCAAATTGTTGCACAATTTGATTCTCGTTACGCTCGAATTTCGACTACGCTCAGTATGACGGCGAACGAAATTTGCTTGCCTTGAGGTGTATTTAGATTCCGACGCTATGCGTCGCCCTATCGGGTTCGACTACGGGTTGTCACCCTTCGCTCAGTATGACTATATTGGGCGCTATCGCTTACCTTGATATGGATAAGGCATCTACTAAACGCCCTCATGATGTAATATATTATTTCTTTTATTGCAAAGATGTACCACTTACTTACTCTTACTCCCCTTAAAGCCATTGGCGTAATCTTGTATTATTTCTGTACCGTATATTGGGCGAGGTTTTGTGCCTCTACTAATTCCTTCTTCTATCAATAGAGTCAATAATTTTGCAAAATCTAATCCGATTGCCGAAAATAGATAGTATGAAAGCGATCCGGGAATTGTATTAATTTCATTGACATATAATTTTTCTCCCGCCAATAAATAATCTATTCGAACAACGCCAAATAATCCAAGTTTTTGATATATTTCGACACTCGTTTTTTGAATTTTATTTCTTAATTCATCACTTATTTTCGCGGGAATTTCTCTCTCTCCATTACGATATTTATCGTCAAAATCAAGATATTTCCCTTTATGCAATGGTTTTTCCACCTCGGACGGTATCGGAATGCCGTCTTTAATAACAACCGCACAATTAAGTTCTATCGAATCTTGCAAAAATGGTTCTATTATGTAACTGCCGAAGTATTTTGCATTTTCCTTGCCTTTTTCTAAAGTTTCTTTATCATTTGCTATCGATATTCCTATGCTTGAACCCAAAACTGTCGGTTTAATAATGCAAGGATAATCTTTTCCGTTCCATTCTTCAACAACGTCAAAACCTAAACACCTCAATCTCTCTTTAGTTAAAGCTTTATCCATACATATATATGAAGATGCCATATCGCAAGAAGTGTAAGGTATGGAATAATACTCCAATAGCGCCGATAAAGTGCCATCTTCGCCCTCTCCGCCATGCGTCGCCACAAGTGCACAATCAACCGCCGCGAATTTCCTTCCAATCTTCAATCCGCCTTTTGTAAAGATCGCTTT
The DNA here is from genome assembly GCA_964391805.1 of uncultured Christensenellaceae bacterium. GTDB lineage: Bacteria > Bacillota > Clostridia > Christensenellales > CAG-1252 > RUG14300. Next base: position 124,534 of record CAYMNK010000004.1, read on the forward strand.
TTTGTCTTTATTGTCCTTTATGTAAGATGAGAAAGTGCGAAAATTCCTTTTAATATAGAGTAATCCGTCCTTCATATATACAGGGATAACATTGTAATCGTCGGGGAAGAATGTCCCTGCTTGAATTGCAGTTAATATTGATATTTCGTGTTCATAAGACCTACCGCCATAAAATAATGCAACTGTTAACATACTATCTCCTTATTATAATTCATAACTTGTGGGAATATCTGCAAGTATCAAAAGTGTATCACCCGATACAAGCAACTCGGAATATATCTTGATACATTCTTGCATATCACGCGCTATTCGAAAGGGAATCCTTTCACCAATAATATCAAGCATTGCTTTTTTATTCTTATTACCGAGAATTATAAGCATATCTGCACATTCTTCTACCTTATCAATCAACATATTCAAGGCTTGTTTGTCATTGCTTCCTTGTTCGACAAAGCCCGACGAAGTCACTATTTTCCTCCCATTTGCGGTTTTCAAAACATCTAATGCCGAAATTGCACCTAACGGATTGATATTGAAACTGTCATCTATAATCGTGATACCCTTATCGTTCTTAATTAATTCCATCCTATGCGGTACAGCCTTGACCGAAGGTAGTGAATTAACGATATCGTCTATGTCGATACCAAGTCTAATCGCTACACCTATTGCCAATATTAAATTGTCCGCATTCACGTTACCTAAGAGTTTAGATCGAATAGTTAATTCTTTACCGTCTATAACTGCATTTATTATTGTACCGTCAACCGTGCATTGTTTAGAAATACACTGACTTTCACCGAAAAATACCGTATTACTTGGAAAATCATCACCTGCCCATTTGCATTTTTCATTGGCAAAACTCATATGAGATGCCTTTAAAAGCTTCACTTTTTCGCTAAATACCGCACCGATATCCCCAAATGTTTCAAGATGCTGTGGAGAAATGGCAGTCAATATCCCAATATCAACGGGTACGATATCTAATAAGCAGTCAATATCTCCTTTATGTCTTGCTCCGTACTCTACTATAAAAATATCGGTATCCGACGGCATTGTCGAGATAGAACGCACCAGCCCCATAGGTGTATTGTAGCTTTTCGGTGTTACGTAAATCTTTCCGAGCGGTGCAAGCAACACTTTCAATATCTCTTTGACAGTCGTTTTACCTGCACTTCCGGTTATTCCTATTACCATTGGCTTAACGGTAGACAATTTAGTTTTCGCATCTAAAATGTAGCGATTATTTATTCGTTTTTCAATAGGATGCATAATAAGCAACGATATGTAAGCGAATATTCCGCTAAGTGCAACAATTATTCCATATGAATAGACATACTCTTTAACCCACCAAATGGGAAGCGAAAGAGAAACAACTATCACGCTATATAGCGAATAACATCTAATAAGTCTATGTGTAAAAGTTACCCTCAACCCGATGTAGCGAATCGCTTTATATACTCCCGAAATCAAGCTCGGTATCATTGTTATCAAACAAGCAACTGACGCGTCAAGAAAGTTTGAGAACTTAAAAATCAAGCTTAATACTACGGCAATGATAAATGTCAAAGTATCTATAACTATAAGTTTTGTTACACCAAACAAGCAGTCCTTAGGCTCGTAACTTTTAGACTGAAATCCACCAAAGTAAAAATATGAATTGAGCAAAAATAAAAATAATCCAAATAGAAAAATCACAATATTCATACAATCCCCCTTGCAAACTCGGTAACTAATGAATAAAACCTTGTCGGCTCTTCTAAAAAACAAAAGTGTCCGCAGTTTTCGAATATAACCGTTTTATGCTTAGATATGTTACGCTCCAACTTTTTGAGCATATATATAGGCGTTTCCCTATCCTTTTCACCCCATATAAGCATTGTAGGTACGCTGATTATCGTTGTTAGTTTAGATAAATCCTCGTTAACGACATTGACAAAGGTCTTCTTCATTGTACCGGTTAGCCGTTTATAGTCCTCAGAACCCATACTCGACGAAATTCTCATTCTTTTTAGAATTTTATATACCCCAACCTTGATGAAATAATCTAAACAACGTTTTGGTTTTATTCCTGCCGAATCGACTAGAACAAGCCCTGCTACACGCGTATTGGATGCAAGTTTAATAGCAACCCTTCCCCCAAAGGAATGCCCTATAACTATCACGTCTTCCATATTATAATAACGCATTATCTCTTCTACCGCTTGTACGAAATAATCGAGATTAATGGGAAAGGGAGGTGAGGGAGATCCACCGAAACCGTAAAAATCAAGCCTTGTTACGGTAAAGCCCTGTAAATTGTCCGCCGTTTTGAATATTTCTTTATCACAACCCCATCCATGCAAAAACAAAAGTTCCGCGCCACTACCGTTGCGTTCGTGTGAAAGCATTTCCCCTCCTATTCGATTATTAATCGGATTTTAGTCGCGATACAACCAATAAATCAAAGCGTCTTCGCCGTCCATGTAATAATGAGGTCTTACTCCGACGCATTTAAACAAATACTTCTCATATAAACCGATGGCTTTTACATTACTTCTCCTAACCTCTAAGGTCAAATTATCAAGCCCCTGCGTAAGAGTTTGACTAAGCAACGATTCCATCATCGCACTGCCGTAGCCGAAGCCTTGAAAACAAGGAAGTATCGCTACGTTCATTATATGCGCTTCGTTAAAAATGTGTAAATAACTGTAGTAACCTATAACTTGTTCGTCCAAATAAAAAAGGCTGTATGTCGTATTGCTCTGCCCAACCTCGCTTTCGAGCATACCATAACTCCAAGGATCGGGAAAACATTGCTTCTCGATATCCTCTAAAGTCTTACAATCTTCGATACTTGCCTCTTTAATACTAAACATTATTCTTTTTTACCCTCTCTCATTCTTTCTGCTTGAGATTTTTTTAGGTACATAGGTTCAAGCGGTTTTAATTCATTATGCTCAACCATATATACAGCCTTAGTAAACAATGCGGAAATATACTCGTCATCAGTCACTTCTCTGCCGTATTCGCTCTCCATATATCTATAACTAAAATCGGAATAAGACACAATCTCTTCCATAGATTTCTCACCGTATTCGCCGTCTAATCTGTAATAGCAATAACCACGTCTTGACGGAATAACAGCCAATCCTTCACCGAAGCCGTCAAATACGTTCAATCCGGATTTAGCAATATCCGCACCGAAACTTAGCGCGTTAGCAGTACAAACGCCTATTCTTATACCTGTAAACGATCCCGGACCTACAAGTGCAAATACACAGTCAATATCTTGCAATTTAAGCTTAGATTCGGTCAATACGCTATCGATAAACGGAATAATAGAAGACGAAGTCGTACCCTTATTACCCGATCCGAATTTTTTATATATAGTACCGTCTACAAAAGTTGCAACAAGCATTCTGTCTGCCGTAGTATCTATCAATAACAGTTTCATATCAAATTCCCTCTATCGTAATTGTTCTCTCGGTTTCTGATAAATAGTCGATGTTCACGGTAATGACCTTGGCTCCGTAGTATTCTTGAGCGACAGTCCATTCAATAAGGCATACACTATCCGCTAAACCATAATACTCCTCGAATCCGTAATCGATGTCACTTCCCGACGGTAACCTGTACATATCGAAATGATACATTTTAAGTCTACCCGATTCGTAACTATTCATTAAAGTAAACGTAGGACTTGTAATAGTTTCGCTAATACCCAAACCAAGTGCTATTCCCTTAGAAAAAGTAGTTTTACCCGCACCCAATTCGCCGTTCAAAAGAATAACCTCTCCGCCCGATAGCCGAGATGCCAATTTGACGCCTAAATTCATAGTTTGTTCTTGAGTACAAGTTACGTATTCCATAGTAGAATTATACAACGACTCGTCGTTTTTGGCAATAATATTTGAGTTATTTACGTTGTCCTGTGTATTATTGCCCTTCTTTTGGGCGTTAAATCGCTTATTTGTCGCTTTAATCAACTTAGATAACGGCTTGTATACAAGAAATACCGCTACAGATAATAAAACAGTTTTTATAAGATTAAATAATACCGCCCAATACCATACGTCTAAATAAAACGCCATACCGTCAAGCCAAGGTGTATCCATATATACGCCAAGATAGAACGGAAAAGTCAACAAATAATTGATAGGCACCGAAAATGCCGTTTGAGCAATGACAGCACAAACAAGCATAATGATTACAGCCTTGATTCCCTTATGTTTTTTATAGGCAAACGAAGGAATCAATACATAAGGAAGCATTAATAAAATATTGGCAAGTTCGCCCACTCCTACTGTTTGAGAAAAGGTCAAAGCGTGCAATAATTCTTTTAAAACTCCGACTATTATAGCCGACAACGGTCCCATGGTAAGTCCCGAAATCAATACAAAAACATTGGAAAAGTCAATTTTTAGAAATGGAACAGCAGGAAAAATGGGAAATTCAAATGTAGGTAAATAAAGAATATATGCTATTGCCGTAAACAATGCCATATAGGTCAATCTTAACGGTGTAAAATACTTGGTTCTTATAACTTTTTCGTCCGTTTTCTCTTCGATTAAAATAGGCTTATCAAAGTCGTTTGGCTCAATCGATTCATTGTTTTGAGAAGCTAACGAAGATTGCATTTGAACATTAGTACCGCTTGTTACATCATTAACAACAGTGCTTTCGATATCTTGAATTTGGTCCATATTATAAACCTCGAAATAGATTTAAAGCCGTTCCTTGAAAAAATATCCCGATATCTCGGGGTAACAAACTAAAGTAGTTTCATTCTTTTCTCATCCGGACTGTTACCGTAGGTACGGGAATTTCACCCGTTCGGGACCGAAGTCTTCGTGGACTATACCACCTGTGGGGATTTACACCCCGCCCCAAAGAATAACTTTATTAATTGAAGTATATCACTAAATATATTTGGTGTCAATAATTAGTGAAGTATTTATTGACTTTTCATTCTTTAATGGATTTTTGATTCCGATGCCATTGGCATCGCTACTACGCAGTTCGAATACAGACTTCGTCTCACTCAGTATGACATGATTGAACGCTGACGCTTGCCTTAATATGGATTGTAGATACCGATGCCGATGGTATCGCTGCTACGCAGTTCGACTCCGCTTGCGCTACGCTCAGTATGACGGGACGGAAATTAGTATGACGCTCAGTATGACATGATTGAACGATTGCGCTTGCTTTTATGTGGATAATTGATAGATTGTTGACAAAAATAAATCCAAAATAAAAAGCAAGTGCGATGACTTGCTTTGGCGGGCGATTACTAATCACTCTTGTTTTTATAATATATTATTAGCGTTTTTTGTAAAATTCTATGTGCTACTTTTGCTTTTTTTACACGGAATCAGATACCGATGCCGATGGCATCGCTGCTTCGCAGTTCGACTTCGGGCTTCACCCTTCGCTCAGAATGACAAGATGGCGGGCGATTACTAATCGCTCCTATTTTTTTGTAATATAATGTCGTATCTTTGTAATATATTATTGTATTTTCTGTAAATTTTATATGCTTTTTATGCTTTTAAATTTAGCATTCATTGAAGACTTAATCGTTTTCGCCTTCTTCGTCGGAAACATCTTCCGATAAATCTTCATCGGCGACATAATCGTCTTCGATATCTTCGTCGGCAGTTACATCGGATAAATCATCATTGGATATATAATCGTCTTCCAGGTCATCCTCTAATTCACCCGCGCCCATAGATAGGCTGACATCGGATATATCTTCTTCATCGAGTTTGATAAAATTCTCATCGATTTCAAGCTTAGCAAAGTCGGAAGGAACTTCTTTAAACAATGACTTCTCTTCACAAGCTTCGGTGATTGCTTTCAACCTATTTTGAATCTCTGCCGACTCGGTAAGTTCATAGATATTCTTAAGTTGGAAACGAAGAAGGAATTCTTGAGTTGTGCTATATTCTCTCGGCGTTCCTAAAGTATTACGTTTACCCGATACGTAAATCAACTTAGCTGCTTGCAATACGTTGATAGCATAATCACAGTTGACTCCTCTAATTCTTTCGATTTCGCCTTTGGTTACGGGTTGTTCGTATGCAACAATGGCAAGGGTTTCAAGCAATACGCCGGTCAACTCTTTTTGCTTGTCCTTTAACAAAATATCGCCTACTTGTTCACCGACCTTGGAATATGTAGATATGCTGAGTAACTCGCCGAAATCATTGAGAACCAGACCGCTGGTACCGTCGTTGGGGTACTTTTGTTTAAGTTGATAAATTGCAAGTTCCAACTCGCTTGGATCGATATTCGATTTTTCTAAAATAGTATCTCGAGTTACGCCTCTTTTACCTGCTGCGTAAATTACGCCCTCAACTAATATTTGAACATTATTATCCATGATTATTCTCCTTTATTATCGTTAGTAGCATTGTCCTTGGTTTCGCTCTTTACTTTCTTTTTCTGCTTAGGATCGTCAAATTCGTAGATATCGTAATCGGCTGCAAATAATTTTTCAAGGTTCATATTTGCACCGCTTTCAGATAATTTGATTTTGATTTCACCGCATATAAAATCTTGTTCAACCTCGGCAAATTGACATTTGAGTAATTCAAGCAACGCTAAAAATGCATTGATTTTTTCACTCTTGGTGTAGTCCTCGTGTGCGATATCCTCAAAAGTTATTTCCTTTTTGTCCTTAAGTATTATGATTATTTCATCAATCTTATTACGTACGGTAAATCTGTCCTTAACTATCGTTTTTGGTTGTTCAACCTTATTGGTTCCTCTTACCGCCTCTATTTCCTTTACAGACAAGTATGCCTCTATAAGCTCGCTTAAAGAAAAGTTTTCGATACAATAATTGCAATCCTCTTCGGTAAACTCGGGTTCTACGAAGTGACGGCACTTGACCTCGGTGCTCTCGAGATTTTTACGCATATCATTGAGCAACTTACGAATGGAAAGCATATCCAAGAAACTGCTCGTGTCCTCTTCAAGTTGGTAAGTTTCCTCATCGGTTTTGGGCATCATGGTCCTAACCTTGAGATCCAACAAAATGGATGCGTAATAAGCAAATGAATTGGCTTTTTCTACATCAAGATTTTCCAATGTTCTAATGTATTCAAGATATTGGAAGGTCAAATCGGATATAAAAAGGTCCTCGATAGCAAGATCTCTCTCGTCTATCATCTCCAATATTCTATCAAGAGGTTCATATTCTCCGTTACGTAGTTGAAACGGGTAATCCTCCATTACTTCATCGATAAATTCACTTTCACGTCTTAACATAAGTGTTCTCCTAACCTATTCCTAAAATCAGATTTATCAGCGATAAAACAGCATCTTGAATAACTCCAATATACATACTGAGAATATTACAAGGAATACCGGTACGATCTCCTATAATATCCAATGCAATAAGCAACAAGAATACATAACGGCTATATTTATACATAAACGTAACGTACTTGTTACCGGGCTTAGTCAATGTTTCTACCAAACGGAAACCGTCAAGCGGTGCTATCGGAAGCAAATTAAACGCTATAAGCGATACGTTTATCATAGTTCCGAATAAACCTAAGTAATAAAACAGTTTAACTACTATTACCGCTATGTCGCTGACGATCTCTCCCTTAAGTATTATTGCTTCCATTCCAAGCAACAAGCAGAAATTAACTATGGCAAGTATAAGATTCACGCCTACTCCCGCCAACGATACCGTAATCATTCCTTTTTTATAATTGCGAAAATTATTAGGATCGACAGGCACGGGACGAGCCCAACCCATACCGATAAGTAGCATCATTGCAAAGCCCAACGGATCTAAATGTCTCAAAGGATTCAACGATAACCTGCCGTTAATCATAGCCGTATCGTCACCGTTTAAATGCGCGACATAACCGTGACCGACTTCATGAAGAACGATAGCAAGATATATCGTAACGACATACGCTACAATTGTTAAAAACTTATCCTGTAATGAAGCATCTTGGAATATAAGATTTAACAGCATCGACATCTTCTCCTTTATTTCTTCTATTTATTATAAAATAAAAAAATCAATTATGCAACATTTTTATTTAATAAATAAACATAAATTACACATAAAAATTGGGTAACGATAAATTACCCAATCAACAAATATTATAGATTCGTTTAGGATGTTTTAACGCTCCATCCGCCCATTACTCTACCTATGCAATCTCCGTAAGTCTCTTTTTCGACATTTTCCATAAGAATCACATCAGCTCTATCACATTCTTTTCCATTCTTTACGGTAAAGGCTGTACCTATTACGCTTCCTTTTTCAAGCGGAGCTTTTATGTCCGACAGTTCGATAATTAGTTTTCCGTCGTTTTCACTACCGCGTTTTGTAAAAATTCCTATGTCGCGAGAAACTGTTACATCAACTGCATTTTTACTGCCCTTGAGTCTAACCTCGCCCAACGATTCTCCGCTTACCGCAAGTCTATCGAAAGTATATGATGCAAAAGCATAATTCAAAAGTTTTTTACTGTCTTCGAATCTCTTGGTACTATCCGACTCGCCTATTACTACCGATATTACCCTCATTCCGTCTTTTACGGCTGTAGCCGTCAAGCAAAAACCTGCTTCATTGGTAAATCCTGTTTTTCCGCCGTCACATCCTTTATAAAATCTAATCAACTTATTGGTATTGGTAAGTACCGTGGTTCTTCCGTCGGGATGTGTGTAATTTTCCAACCATATAGTAGAATAATCATGATAGCGTGGGTGTTTAAGAAGTTCGGATAACATGACCGCACAGTCATGCGCACAACTGTAACCGTTGACACAGGGTAAGCCCGTACAGTTTACAAAATTTGTATTAGTCATCTTAAGTTCTTGAGCCCTTTCGTTCATTTTGTTAACAAAATGCCCTTCGCTTCCCGATATTCTCTCGGCTACCGCTACCGAGGCATCGTTTGCACTCGCAACCACTATGCCCAATAAAAGATCACTCATGGGGTATTCTAAACCTTCTTCAAGAAACATTTGTGATCCACCCATGCTCATTGCCTCGTGACTAATCGATATATTCTCATCAAGACTTAGCCGTCCCGAATCGATTTCCTCAAATGCTAAAAGCAATGTCATCATCTTGACCATGCTCGCAATGGGATATCTTTCCCTTGAATTATATTCGTATATCTCCTCGGTAAAATTGCTATCGGTAAGGTATGCCGATTTCGCTTCGGTCATCTTTGTTTCGGTACCTGTAGTAAAAGTTTGAGACGTTTTTACATCGTTACTTTCCGCCAATGAAACCGTAGGCGTTAAAAACAAACAACCTACCATTATACATACTAACAATATTGCTTTTTTCATTATTTCCTCCGCTGTTAGTATATACCGTGACAGTTATAATATTCAAAAATAATTCCTAATGCTTAGACCACGTTAACAAAAAGGTTAATTACTCCGCCTATTATGATGTTTACAACAAAAAGACATAAAAAGGCAATTCCTATCACCTTACCGCTTTTTATAAGTAAAGGCATATTGTTTTTTAAAGTTCCGCATATGGGCGATTCCAATGCTTTACAATAAGCGTAATAAACGGATAAAATGAGTATAAATGCATTGGGTATCACGAATAGAATAATTGATAAGATCCCCCAAAAAACACTTTCGCCTATCGAAAAAACACAGATTCTACCGAATATATATCCAATAAATACAATATCCAAAATCAAAGCGACGATAAAACCTTTTTTCCAAGCAGTAAAGAGGCACAACAAAACAGAAAAGATAAGAATCGCCGAATACATCCACAAACTTTTGAAAGGTTCAAATTCGTTTGAGAGTATCAAAGTAAATGCACCTGAATAATCGCTTTCGGCATTGTTTGCCACCACAATTCCGACAATTAGCCCTAACGAGAATAAACCAATTACTGCAAATAATTGTTTTGAATAGCGAGTTAGAAAGTTCTTGATGTCGTGGGGAATGTAATAAAAAGAAGAAAACCTTTTCATATAAATATGATATGGTTTTACAATTAGATAATATGACAAGAATGCAAGCTGTGCTTACGCAATATGTGTCTAACGACACACGATATAGCTTCGCTACGATATGTGCCTTTGGGCACGCGATATGTTGCTTCGCAAAAGTTGCGGATAAGGATTTTAGATTCCGACACTTTGTGTCGCCCTACGGGTTCGACTACAGACTTCGTCTTTCGCTCAGAATGACATTTGATGGTGCACGTTATCGTCCGCAAAATATAAAACTGACTTTTAGTTACCGTCCAAGATACTGCTCGGCTCTGCCTCGCACTGCTTAGGCAGTTCGACTACAGACTTCGTCTTCCGCTCAGTATGACGGGACGGGAACAAGTATGACGGCGGACGGACGCTGACACGTAAATGATGTTATGCGCTTTGAGCAGTTTCAAATAAGAAATCAGAATATATTCCGTAACCTTTGAGAGTATCGCCGACCATAACATGGGTGACTGCACCTATTAATTTGCCGTTTTGTATTATGGGGCTTCCCGACATTCCCCTTGTAATACCGCCTATAGCAATTAAACGCTCGTCGGTTGCCTTAAGTAGTATCCCCTTTTCTTTGATTTTCGGCTGAAGGCTTAGCGACAATATTTCAACATCGTAATAATCGGGTTTGGTGCCGTGAATTGTAGTGTATATTTGAGCCTTACCCAATGAAGCTAATATTCTCGATTGTGTACTTATAGCGGTTACACTATAATCTTTGGTTAGCATCTTACCGTATACTCCGTATTCTGTATTCTTATCGATTATTCCTATCGGACCGTCTTTACTAAAATCGCCATTCAGTTTACCGGGTGCATTGGGCGCAGACGGAGTGACACCCTCAATAGTACAACTATACAAATAACCCTTGTTTATCACTACATTACTGCCACCTTCGTTTTGAATGGGATGTCCTAAAGCCGAAAAATATCCGTTTTCGGTTATAAAAGTGACAGTTCCTATTCCGTCAATTCCGTCCGATAAAAACAAACCAAGTACCGAATTATTTAGTTTAATATCCCTATAACAAGGTGTTTTTACTGTGTATTTCTTCACTCCGTCGGTGAACACGAGGACGTTTTGGCTATCCGTTACAATCGCCTTTGCGACATCTTCACGGCTATTTACGGTAAATCCGTTGACGGACAAAAGTATATCCCCCTTAGATATTCCCTTGCCGTCCAATGGTTTAAACGCCCCTTTTTCGGTTGTAACCGTTGCCAAATCCTCTACATATAACCCCTCACCCAATGTGGATATACCGACAGGGAAACCGCCTAAAAAGACCTTTTCGGGCAACAAAAAACCGCAAGGGTATTCTTCGGCAAAAGCCTGCCCGCTTGCGGTAACAAATATAATCAATATAAAAATCAATAATGCCTTTGAGAATTTCTTCATAATACTCCTAAGGCTTATTGTGTGAAATAGTTAGTTTATTATACCAAATAAAACACGATACATCGGTTTTACGAATATAATAGCGTTCTATGTAAATAACAACTTTAATAACTACCCATTTACTAATTTTGCCTTTTTAATAGCGTGCGCATTATCTATCATTTGTTTAGCGTGCAATTTACCTGCCTCGGTGATGGCCCCGGCTAAACGAGAGACTTCTTCAACCCTTTCTTCCTCATTGAGAGCAACTAACGATGTGAGTGTTTTACCGCCGACTACGCTCTTACTGATAAGGAAGTGAGTATCAGCAAAAGATGCAAGTTGTGGTAAATGGGTAACCGCTATAACTTGCTTACCGACGCTGATATTGAATAGTTTTTCGGCAACGGTTTGAGCAACTCTACCCGATATACCTGTATCGATTTCGTCAAATACCATGGTTTCGATGCCGTCTAAACCTGCTATTATATTTTTAATGGCAAGCATAAATCTGCTCATTTCACCGCCCGACGCTATCTTACTCAAATTTTTAAGCGGTTCGCCTACATTGGGAGAAATTAAAAACTCCACGGTATCGAAGCCGTTAGATGACATATGCTCTAAGAAGTTAGTTTCGTTAACTTCTTCGCCGAATGATACCTTAAATTCGGTGCCTTTCATTGCCAAATCGTTCAATTCTTTGAGAATGGCTTTTTCAAACTTCAAAGCAGTACGGCGTCTTTCTTGACTAAGTTCGAACCCTGATTTATATAGCGACTCTTCCAACTTCGCCAGTTTATCTTGTAATTTAGCAATGTTTTCATCCGAATTAGCGAGTTCGTCATACTCTTCTTCGAGTTTATTTAATTCTTCGAGTATTTCTTCGACCGATGATCCGTATTTACGCTTCAAAAGCTTAATGGTATCTACTCTGCGCTCCACTCTGTCAAAACTGCGTTGGTCGAAATCGAAGTTATCCGAATAGCCTTCCAAGGTATCGGCTATATCTACTATTTCTATACGAGCATCTTCTAAACGTGATTCGAGTTCGGCTAACGATTCGTCATAATTGGATACTAATTTTAAGTATCTAATCGCTTGGGTGAGCATTCCGCTAACCGAAAAATCTTCGCCGTCAAGCGAATTATACGCACCGCTGACACCTTCCATAAGTTTCTCGGCGTTACGATATTTATCGCGCAATTTAATAAGTTCCTCTTCTTCTCCCTCTTTTAATTCTGCTTTTCTAATCTCGTCGATTTGATACTCTAAAGATTCCTTTCTGCGCTCCCTTTGTCTACTGTCACCAAAAGATTGTAATGCCGATTGAGTTTCTTTGTATTCGTTATAAATCTTGGTGTATTTATCAAGAAGGCTACCTGCTTTACCCGAATACTTATCGATTATAGCAAGGTGCGAACTGACCTTCAACAACGATTGATGTTCGTGCTGTCCTAAAATGTCTACTAAAACCGAGGTAAGACGCTTGAGCATAGACAAATTAAACGGATTACCGTTAACTCTTATCTCGTTACGAGTTTCGGTCATTGTACGCTTGATAATAAGCATATTGTCCTGCTCTAAACCTAATTCCTCCATGATCGGGAACAGTTCCTCGCCAACTTCGAAAACTCCCTCGACAGACGCCTGTGTCGCTCCGTACCTTATGAGTGATTTATCCGCTCTACCGCCTAAAACAAAACTGAGCGAGTCTATAACGATAGACTTACCCGCACCTGTTTCACCCGATAAAACGTTCACTCCTTTATTGAATTCAACCGAGCATTCCTCGATCAACGCTATATTTTTAATACGAAGCGATACTAACATTAGAACATCCCCTTGAGTTTATCGGCAAAGACCATTGCCGCGTCATCCGATGATAATATGATTAAAACGGTATCGTCGCCCGCAATGGTTCCTAATTTTGCGTTATAATGAAATTCGTCCAATATGGCGGCAACACTACCTGCCGTACCCGGTTTCGAGCGTAAAACTACCATATTATTGACTTGATTGACGCTGATAACCACTTCTCTATATAGATTGATCATCCTATCGTCCGCATGATCGTTTTTCTCTGCTTGTTTAAGTACGGTATATCTATATCTTCCGTTGATATTCTTCTTGATAAGATTAAGTTCCTTGATGTCGCGCGAAACGGTTGCTTGTGTAACCTTATAGCCCAATGCAATAAGTTCGTCAACAAGTTGTTCTTGCGTCTCGATTGCCTTATTCTTAATGATTTCGATAATACTTAATTGTCTTTCAGATCTCGTCATATGTTCCTCTTAACTGTTACTTTCAACAGTCCATTGTAATAATTTTTCTTGTAACTTTTTATAAAAACTCGAATCCGATATCTTGATAAGTTTAAAAACTTTTTGAGATAAACGAACTTCTATTTCACATTTTCCGTCAACCCCTTCAATCGGTCTACCGTCTATGTTGATAATTGCATTATTTTCCGCGCCTATAATCAGTCGGTCTTCCCCGAATACCATGGGACGCGAAAACAGTACGTGAGCGCATACGGGAGTCATAACCATAGCACGCAAAGTCGGTTCTAAAATCGGTCCACCGCATGATAAGGAATATGCCGTTGAACCCGTAGGAGTAGCGAGCATTATTCCATCTGATGAAAAACTCGTAATGATTTTATCGTCTTTACCTACATATGCTCTAATAACATTGACATCGCTTGACTTGGTAATCGATATATCATTCAATGCATAATAGATTACGCCTCGATATGTGGTCTCGAGAAGTGCTCTCTCCTCGATTTCGTAGTCACCCGAAATAATTCTATCTACTGCATCGTCTATCTTGGATAAATCGCTAACTTCGGACAAAAAACCTACTCTACCGGTATTAAAACAAATAACCGGAATATCCGCTTTTACCGCTCCGTCTACCGTCATAAGCATGGTTCCGTCACCGCCGATAACAAATATGAAATCCAAGTTTTCTACGTTAATCAATTCGGTAGCCACATAAAAAGTTACATCCGAATATGTAGAAAGTCTATTGACTATTATTCGGGCAGTTTCTTCACTCCCCTTTTTAGTGTGGTTGACGATAATTGCAATTTTCATATTTCAATTTTATGATTTTTTATGCAAAAAATCAAGCATTATGCATAATTTAGAGGTAATTATTTATATATTTTTTAATGTTTAGTCATATTAAACATTTTTATGCAATTAAAAAATGCGTTACGCCTTTAATAAATATGCTAAATATTCAACGTTTTTATTGTCAAACAAATCGGGCGTTTCGGTGTAACCCAACGAATGCAAGCCTACACTTTCTGCATATGTTAGCACATTATCGACTGCCTTTAACGCGATTTTATCGGACTTAACTATACCAGTCTTGGTTAGATTCGATTTACCGACTTCGAATTGAGGTTTAATTAGAATTATCGCTCTACCGCCTTTAACCAAAAGTCTCGATATTTCGGGCAACACCTTAGTTATGGAAATGAAACTCAAATCTGCCGTGATTATATCGGCACAACCGTCATCCATAGGAACAGCCTTAGCATTAGTTTTATCCATAACAACAACCCGACTATCGTTAACAAGTCTATCGGGGAGTGCACATTCGCCTACATCGACTGCGACCACCTTTTCGGCACCGCATTCCAATAAAACATCGGTAAAACCGCCGTTTGACGAACCGAGATCGATACAAGTACCATTGACGGCAATATCAAAATATCTAATCGCTTTTATAAGTTTAAGTCCGCCCAAAGACGCATATCTAATGAGGTCGTCAACCTCTACTAAATCGCTATCGTTTACGTCAAATGAGGGTTTATTTATCTGTTTACCGTTGACTTTGACACCGCCTAATTTGATAAGATTAAGTCCCCTTGTACGAGATTCGACAAAGCCTTTTTCAAAAAGATAACTATCTATCCTCATCTTCGTCGTCTCCCGAGAGCTCTTGTTTCAAATAAGCGTAAATTTTACCCTTGGACATACCTTGTTCAAAAAGTATCTCCTCAGTCGTTGCCGATGTAGGAACACTTGTCAATACGAATGCTTTATCTATGTGTATATATTTAGATAGCTTGTCGAAGAAACCGCCTTCGGTGTAACTCTCGTCCACAAGATAGTTTTTAGAGTATTTACCTATAAATCTACCGTCTATAATACTCGGCACACGAGCATTAACTATATCAACCGATATATCGCTGTATGACAGCATTTCGGAAACATATTTTGCATTTTTTAAACTTTGAGCGCCTACTGCAAATATGACGGTGTCGGCTTTTCCGCTACCCGAAACTAACTGCCAACGTGGATAATCGGTATCAAACGCATTTTCGGAATATTCTTCTTTGGGAATTGCCAAAGCATAAGGTGCGTTTTGATTTACACTCCACCTGAGCATGGTTTCTAATTCTTCTACGCCCGACGGGTACATTACGCTAACGTCGCTCGATGCAAACGTTTGATACGCAAATATTCCTTGATGGGTACATCCGTCTCCGCTAATTATACCGCTTCTTCCTAATATGTAGATTATCGGCAAGCCTTTGGCT
Source organism: uncultured Christensenellaceae bacterium (assembly GCA_964391805.1). Classification (GTDB taxonomy): domain Bacteria; phylum Bacillota; class Clostridia; order Christensenellales; family CAG-1252; genus RUG14300. The sequence goes on from CAYMNK010000004.1 coordinate 140,446, forward strand.
TCTATAAGAATTTGATCGTAAGCGCGTTGCATAAAAGTCGAATAAATACAAACGATAGGTCGCATTCCCGCTCTTGCTAAGCCCGAAGCAACGCTAACCGCCAATCCCTCTGCAATACCTACGTCGATATATCTATCGGGAAATTCCTTGGCAAACTCACCGAGTCCGTTACCCTCGCCCATTGCGGAAACTATCACAACTATTCTATCGTCTTCACGAGCTAATTTGAGAATGGCTTCTCCCTCATAGGACGAAAAACCTGTATCCGAACCTACCGAATGATTACGAATAGGATCCATCTCGGCAGGTGCATAACCTTTACCCTTGGTGGTGGTTATATGAACAATTACACTTCTATCGGTTTGTTTCGCTAATTCGAACGCATCTATTAGAGACGAAATATCGTGCCCGTCTACAACACCTATATAATCACAATCGAGATGCGCAAAAGTTTCTCCGTCTACCGTTCCGTCGTATGCTTTATTTCTAAGTCTCTCAAAAAATTTACCGTAACCGCCTACCGTTTTTTCGATAGAATAGCGATTATCGTTCAATACAATAATTTGTTTACCGAATTCATTGACGTTATTAAGCGATTCGAGCGTCAATCCGTTGGCAAAAACGCCGTCACCTAAAACCGAAACATTATAGTGCGATTCGCCTTTAAGTTTATCGGCTATAGCGTATCCTATTCCTTCGGCAAGAGCCGTTCCTGCATGTCCTGCTACGAGTTTATCGTATTTACTCTCATTGGGATCGGGAAATCCGCTTATACCGCCATGACGACGAAGTTTAGAAAAACTGTCTTTACGGTCGGTCAATATCTTATAAGCATAACATTGATGTCCTACATCGAATAAAATTCTATCGTTAGTTGCGTCAAACGAATATAAAAGAGCCACCGTCAATTCGACGGCGCCCAATGATGACGCTAAGTGTCCTCCCGAACGCAACACCGTAATGGTGATATAATCACGAACTTCCTTACATAAATCGGCTAAAGCGCGATTATCGAGTTCTTTGATACCTTCGGGTAATTTGATTTTATCTAAGTAATCGGACATTATTCGTTATCTATAGGTAAATCTTCGGCTGTGACCTTGTCCATCTCTTTTTTGAGAAGAACAATTTTTCCCTTAGCCTCGCTCAATGCTGTAAGGCATTCTTTACTAATCCTTATACCCTCGTCAAAAAGACGGATTCCATCGTCAAGGGTGGTTTGAGGATCGTCAAGTTTACTTATAGTTTGTTCAAGCTGTTTCAATAATTGTTCAAATTCCATATATATCTCCCGATTATTTTGCTTTTTTTGAGTTTACGGTGGCGTTTACGGTACCTTCGAGCATTATCACCTCGATATTGTCGCCCTTTTCGAGTTCGTCAAAAGAAATGATCTTATTATCCTTCCACACTCTAAAGTAACCGTTTTGAAGAAGTTTAAGCGGATTTTTTGAATCTAACATCGCTAAATAATTCATAACTGCTTGTTCCTTACGAAGCACCATATTGTCGGCTTTATTAATCATATTATGCATTAGCATCGATGTTTCGCTTTCTGCCTTCTCGATCTTACGAAGGGCCTTATCCTCCAATGCTCTGATATGATTACGAAGCATGTCCTCTTTACGCAATGCTATTCGTTCAAGTTGACTACACATGTCGCCTACAGATGCAACTATTTGCTCTTTAAGCGCATCTTCGTCAAATGCGACAAGTTCACCCGCAGCCGTAGGTGTTGCGGCACGTGCGTCTGCTACAAAGTCGGATATAGAAAAGTCGGTTTCGTGTCCTACAGCCGAAATGATAGGTGTATTCATTGCATATATGGTGCGAGCCAAATTCTCGTCGTTAAAGGGCATCAAGTCCTCGAATGAGCCTCCCCCTCTTGCCAATATAATACAGTCGAAACCTAAGGTGTCCATAATCTTAAGTCCGCGACTGATATCTTCCGCGGCGGTGTCTCCTTGAACTCTGACGTCAAATACGCTAATATTCAATATTCTGTTTTTATTTCTAACTGTACGGACGATATCTCTGATAACCGCTCCGGTTTTACTGGTAACAACGCCTACCGAGCGACAAAAACGAGGAATTGCCTTCTTATGACTCTCTGCAAATAAACCTTCTTGTAAAAGTTTCGCTTTGAGTTTTTCGAGCATAATATGCAAGTTGCCCTTACCTACCGGCTGAATGGTATCGACTATAAGCGATAATTTACCCGATTTGGTATAATAGTCAACCTTACCCGTACAAATGACAGATTCGCCGTCCTTAGACGGATTATAGGTCTTCTTAGCATAAAAACAAGAGCACGGTATTGCGCCATCCTTATCCTTTAACGTAAAATATGCATGCACACCCGAATATTTAAAAGAAGAAACTTCCCCAAAGACTGTAATTTTTTGGAGGAAGTCCTGCTTAACAATAGCTAATTTTATATATTCGTTCAGTTGGGCAACGGTTAGCGGTTCCATTATTTATCCTTATTGATGCCCGATAAGATACCGTTTACAAAGCCTACGCTCTTTTCACCGCCGAACTGCTGAGATAGATTGATTGCTTCGCTGATTACTACGCCCACAGGAATTTCGGGAGCGTACAATAATTCATAAGCACCGTATAATAATGCCGTATAATCCGCTCTATTCAATCTTTCGGGAGAACTGTATCCCTTAGCATATTCCATTACCTTATCGGTAAGAATGTCAAAATGCTCGATAATACCGTTAAGGGTACTCTCTACATATTGTTTATCTTCCTCGGTAAGATTGATACCTGCCAACAATAACAGCTTAGTATGCTCGTTAACGACCTTGGAAAACGTGTATTCGAATACTAACTTGTATACCGCATCTCTCGCATCTTTTCTCATTTAAAAACTACTCCTACTACATTTACATTGACCGATTTAACTCTATACGGCGTAGCGGTCTCCACCTTTTGTTTAACCGCTCTCTGTATTGTATAAGCAAGCTCGGGTACTCTATATCCGTAATATGCCTTGATGGATATATCGATTATAGCACTTTTTTCCACAATGGTCACCTGCACACAGTTGGCGGTGGATCTAAAAAGTTTACCCGAAAAAGTCGCTCCGCTATCGAGCGATAAATCGGCAACTCCATCAATCTGAGATACGGTAGAAGCACTCAACGATGAAATAATGTTTTCGTATTTTTGTTGCTCTAATGACATAATCTACTCCGTAAAATGTATTTTTTACTTATATTTATTATATATTATAACACTTATATAAAAAAAATTCAATTACTGTTTGACAGAATAATTGAATTTTTTATAGTTTATTCGTTTTTTTATCTCGTTAACTGACGGTTGAGTACGGTACTATTATCACGTTTGTCGCCTTACACCCAGTTTCTTCGGTCACAATTCCCAAAATCTGTGCTACGTCGGTCGACGATAAATCGGCATCCTTAACCACCACGTTAACATTTTCGGTCGACATAGTCACACAAGCATCTTCGAATCCCCTTGCCTTAATCAAGTTTTCGAGAACAAGTTCGCTATCCGAATATTTGATAAGATTTAGCTTTTGCTGTTCCGCTTCTGCCTTTGCTTCTTCGGACGATGTTTCCGATTGTAAAATGGAATCGAGATATGTAAAACTTTGAGCTCTTACTCCATCTCTGTCCGTTTTCATGGCGCTAAACACCGATACCGTGCCTTGATTGGCAACATTGTTTGAGTCTCCTGTGCCCGAGTCTGTTTTGTTGGCTAACAGTACATTCAAATACGCCGCCGCGACAAGCATGACAACCATGGTACAAATGATAACAATCTTCTTTTTATTTGACATTTTTTACCCCCTTTTATTTCGCTTTATTGTTTTTCTACCCGTTATCCATTTCAAATATTCTTATCTTATCCACGGACACGCCGGTAGCTGTTTGAATTGCTCTTAGTATACGAACTTCGCACTCGGGATCGCCTGCGCCCTCGCTTACTACGATTATTCCTATGATTTCCTTAGGCATTTTACCGTCATCGGTATACGACGAATAGCTCTTACTATCCGAATAGGTTATGTATACGCGGGTTTTGCCCACTCCTTTTATTTCGGATAACACACACTCCAGAGATGATTGCGAATATGTATCGCTATCCGTTTCCTTGCCTAAACCCGATAGAAAATAAATTCCGATTGCCAATACACATACCGTTACTGCTATTATTATTTCTATGTTTTTAATTCCCGCCAATTTACCGAGAAACTTGTTATTTTTTAGCTTTTCTTTGAAACTATTACCTATTTCACTCATAGACTTCCACTATATCCTCGCTTACGGATAGCATTTCGGATACAACCCTCTTGACCGTATCCGCATTATCTATCTCGCTTATTCGGACAGAAACGCTTGTAATACTATTTATATTTCCGTCCGAAATCGTTAGAACCACTTTTTCCGTCTTTATTCCTCGATTGTCGAGTTCTTTTGCTATTCTCGACTCGAGAGCGGTTACTTCTCTATCGCTAACCTCGGAAATAAAATCGGTATCTATCGCTATCTCATCGCCCCCAATTATGTCCGATATATTAAAATCTGCATTTTTTAATTTGATTATCGGTGTAACAAGTGTAAGAATTACAAGCAACGAGAAAATACCTTTGATATATTTATTCGTTTGCCCCGACGGCAACAAAACATCTGCTAACACCGACAAAAGTACGACTCCAACCAATCCTAATAACCAATTCATACCGAATTCAATGTAAATAACAACATGGATATCGACAGTACGAATACGAATCCTACCCCCAATACCGCACCTAACAACTGCCTAACGCTTTCTGAAACATTGTTGATAAAACTCGAAAGTTTTTTATCAGTTATCGGTTCTATAATGCCTGCTGTAAGTTTAAGCCCGACTGTAAGGGCAAACAATTTGATAGCAGGCGACAATACTATCAAAACTACGGCGATTATACCCGATACTCCTACGGCATTTTTTACTATAACCATACCTACCCTCACTAAATCCACACCCTGAGAAAGATATCCACCTATTACGGGTACATAGGACGATACGAGATACTTTGTTGCCTTAATAGATGCCGAATCCACAGTACCTCCTATAAGCCCGGATAAGGACAAATATGCTATAAGTCCGCCAAAGGTCAAACTCATTACTCCGCTTCCTATGTACCGCGATGCCGACTGAAGTTTGTCAAGTTTGACATTGTCCGAAATACTGCCGACTATAGAAAATACAACAGTTGCGATAAATAATGGCAATACTACTATCGTCATAATGTTACCCACTACCGACGCTACCACCGCAAGTCCCGGATTGAATAGTCCCGTGCTTACCCCTCCGCCTACTGCGGTAAGAAGGGTTATTAAAGGGGGATAGACTGCATTGACTACTCCGCTAAGGATTTCTATCGTCCGCTTGATGTCCTTAACCAATCCTGCAACCATCGCAACTACCGTCGTGATTATGGCTGAATAACACACAAAATAAACTATGTCTACCGTTTGCTTCCTTAAAAAGTTTTGAGTTAAACCAAAAATGATACTGAATAGCACCGCTATAACTATTATTCCAATCAGCGTCGGTATCACCTCGGTTATGCCTCCTGCAAGATATGATAATAGTGCATCGATAATAGTACGTGGCGTTAACGAAATCTCTCCTTCGGTAAGGTCCTTAATAAACTCCTTAATTCCACCGCTGTTATAGAACAGTTCCAAGTCTTTTACATACTTTTCAAACTCTTCTAAATCAAGGTCTTCTATAGTTTTATCGACTTCCTCGTTAAGTTGGGCTTGTCCGTCGGTTTCTTCGGCAAAACATATGGTCGTCGGACAAACAAGTATGCAAGCAAAAACAATAACCAAAACTATCATGCTCTTTTTCATACTAATTCCCCTATCGCCTCGATAAGCCCTCGTATTATCGGCAATGACATCAAAAATATGGTCAGCTTACCGCCTAACTGTATCTTATTGCCCACTGATGACGCTCCGTAATCCTCGCATATGCTTGCTCCGTATTCGGTGAGGTACCCGATGCCTATTATCTTCAACACGCCACCGAATAGACTTGTATCCAATCCGCTTCCCGCAATAAGCGTATCGAAGGCGGTTATCGCTTCGGTCATAGAGGACAAAACCAATACCAATAAAATCATCCCCGTTGCTAACGTAATTATCAGCGAAAACTCGGGATTGTTCCTTTTGAGTAAGCTCGATATGATCACACCGACTATGCCTATACCGACTATCTTGACTATTTCCATATCAGTACAGTTCGAATATGGATCGAATATTGTCGAACAATCCTGCTATCATATCTAATACAATAGCAAGCGCTATAACCAAAGATGCCAACGTTACTATGGTTGCTATTTCGTCCTTATCGCTCTTTTTTAAAATGAGGTTGACCATTGCGGTCAATATCCCCAATCCTGCTAATTTGAATAATACACTTATGTCCATACTATATAATCAATATTACTATAGCTATTCCGCCCAATATGCAGAGTTTCATTATCATTCCGCCCTTGTTTTTGACGTCCGTTTCACAGCCCATAACCACTTCATCAATCCGTAATCTTTCACGTGAAATTGTATCTATGGTCGCTTGATAATCAGATGCTCCGAACTTGTCGAAAAAATCTTTGATATCGTTCCCCTCGTTGTTACCAATATAGCGAGGTAAAACGGAATCGTTAAGATATTTATTAAAGTCCGCACCTAATGATGAAGAAATTCTTTGATTTATATCATTCTTGCTCCCCTTAACACTTCGTACTGTTTCAAAAGCAAGCAGTAAATATTTTTGATAATCCTTATAAAAAGCGAGCCGTTGCTTCTTACGTTTATTGATAAAGATGCCTATAAAACACACCGAGCAAAAGGCTATTGCAGATGTAATTGCTTTAACCATATCGCACCTCTTGAATACTTCCTAAGGATGGATACCTACTCAACAATACCTTGATTTCAAAGTTCGAACATTGCGCGGGCAAGTTGTCTAAGTCGCTACCGTGAACAGACGATACTATATTTATACCGCTCCGATATATGCGCTCGCTGACTTTATATTCGTCTTCTCCGAATAATTCATCGGTCACCACTGTTTCGGGGGATAGACTTCTAATAATTCCTTCGTATAATGAATCCTTAGATATGCCGGAAAGAACTAAACTATTGCCCAAATCAAGCACTCCCATACCGCACAATTCATGTCTTTCATCTACAACTACTGTCTGGCGAATATGCGAAATGCGCCTCGCAAGATCCCTCAAAAAGGTGGTTTTTCCAGCATAAGGCTTACTCACAACCAAAATATTGCGATTCAAATACTTGTCGGGAATAACAGAGGAACATCCGATTATCTCATGCGGGATTCTAATCACGAGTCCCTGCAAATGCTTTATTACCTTATGACCGCTACCGTTAACAACATAATCACCCGCAAGACCTATCCTAACACCGCCTTTATATGTTAGATACCCCTCTTGAGCATATTCTCCAACCGCATACACCGAATCATCGGTTACAAGCCTTAGAACATCTTTCAACAAATCATCGGTCACAATTTTATCGATTACAATCGACCGATTGGCCAACTTATACATAATGTGCCTACCGAGAATAAGCACTATTTCATTGGCGGATAAAGGAATATCGGGGGATAAAAGCTCAAGCAGTCTATTCATATTCTTATTGTATGCTTGTACATCTCAATAATGAATGTACCGACTTAATTAGAGTAAATGCGACGATTTTCCGCATTTAAAAAAGTGGGATTATTTACTATGTGGAATTATGTTTAATCGCACGACGACGAGCGATTTCTCAATATGACGGGATCAGCATGACAATAAACGGAAGTATGTATAACATAACAAACAATTGCTCTTTTTGAGTAGAAAAAAGTATGCACTTCAACTGTGACATACTTTTTTTATTAAACTATAGAGAATATAAAAATTAATGACATAGAATTAGTCAGTATAATCAAGACAACTTTAAATTACTGTGCCTTTTTATGGGATAACCAAATGTAATCATATATAGAATGTAGTTTTGACATATCTTCTACAAATTATTTTGTACGCAACAAAATACTAAATATAGACCTGATGGCCATTATTAATTTCAACTAAAGAACTAATCGAGTCACATTCTATTAATTGTACTAATACTGGCAATGAACCACTTTTCGATGATCTCACTACTGACATATATCCAATTATTGAAATACCGTTTTGTTCAAGATAATTAATTATCGAGTCAATCTCTATGTGATAATCGGCAAACAATTCAGTATCTAAAAGTTTTTCAACTACGAGTTTATGCTTTTGTAAATAACTAAGTTTTTCTGTGATTTTATTTTGATACCCGGCTTCTGTATCAAGCATCTCCGTATATTCACTTGCTACATTTATGAAAATACATGGCGAATCTTCTGATAGTCCTGTCTTAATAGCAAAAGAATAAGTAAGCAATATTTCGTTCCACTTTGATATATAGTCATTTATCTCGCTCAACACTAAGTTATGTTTTAATGAAAATAATAGATTTCCATTATCGAACTCACCTTCACCATATAAATTGGTGGCCTCTTCTAACGATTCAGCAGATGTTTGGTTACAGACAAAAGTTTTGTTAGTAGTATATAAACCATCTAAACCGTTTTGAACAAATCGCCTATTATTATCTATAATACTTTTTTTTCTTTGAAAAACTTTAATACTCTTGGACACATATTCAATATTCACAAATTGAGTTACATTTCCTACTATTGTTGTTTTATCTGATAGTTTATCAATCTCAACTAATTCGTTCTTAACTAAATAGTATTCATAATCGTAACGCCCAAATCCAATATATTTCGATTTACGAAAATATACTTGAGAACCGCGACCAAACAGCTCAATTAAATATGTAAAGCAAGTTTCAACAGTATTTTTATATGTATCATCCTTAAACGGATTAAGAACGATATGCATAGTGCTACTTATTATGCATATTAAAATACAGATACTTATTACGCTTGTCGCAATTAATCGAATAATTCGCTTTTTTTAGCCATAATTATCCTCCATCAATAAACTATTTACTACTCAATGGTTATTTTAATATTTCCCTCCACCGTGCTCTTATAAAACCTCACAGCAATCTTATATTTCTTTCCATTCAGTAAATTAATCCTATCCTTATAGTTTCCCTTAAATAAAAATCGTTTTTACTACTCTCGTTAATATTATACCACATAATAAAAGAATTCTCACTACACGTTTTATACATTTCTAAAATCTTAAATAAAGTTTAATATTACATTTTAATAATAAAATGAGATTATTTACGATGCTCAATTATGTATAAAAGAAAGAAAGTTTAGTATGATGCTGATAAGACGCTGACGCTTACTTTGATTAAGGATTAAGATACCGACGCATTGCGTCGCCCTATCGGGTTCGACTTCGCTTACGCTCAGTATGACATGATTAGACGCTAATGCTTACATTGATATGGATGATTGATAGACTGATGACAAGTTTAATGCAAAATAAAAAGCAAGTGCGAGGACTTGTTTTGGCGGGAGATTACTAATCTCCCCTACACATTTGTTATATATTGTTATCGTCGCTTGTGAAAGGTTATGCATTATGACATGCTTTTTTTATGCGGAATAGATTATTCGCGACCCATTAGTGCTCTAATGTAATCCAATTCGAAATCTATATTGTCGATATTGATCCCGTTAAAGGTACAATAATCTTCTAAAAATATTTTTTGCGTACCATGTTCTTCGAGTGCGACACAAATGGCTGCTCTCGCTATTTTTGACATATCCAATTTGTAATGCTCTTCGTCTTGATTTATCTTCTCATATATGGAAAACAAATACTTATGACAAGAGTTTTCACTATCGGCAAGCAATGAAAAGGACTCGGCATATGCTTCACGAAGTAATTCGTCATAGGATGAATAGGAAGGCGGACGCTTTATATTAATATTCATATAGTATCCGTCGGCATTATAGAAGAATTTACCTTTATATCCTTTATAGACCATCGCTTTGATGAAAAACCTCTTCATCGGTTTGGGCGTATTGATGTCGGAATTTAAACGCTTCAATAAGTAATGTTCATCATCCGGATGTAAGTTATCAAAATATTTGATCAAATCGGCACCGTACTCATAATTATAGTCGGTGAAAAGGTATACTATAGCCCTTTTGAGCGATTCGCTCATTTTTTTACCTTTGACTTCTTTCAAATCCTTGGACACCATACGGAAAATTCTCTTATCGAATACATCGGGGACGATCTTTCCGATTTCTAAATAATCGGGGAAACGAAGTCTTTCGATATAGTCCACAGGATATTTTACCCTCATGGTATAAAGCAAGGCAAAATACTTTTTCTTACTTTGCTCTTTTTCGCCACGATTCCATCTAATGAGCGTCTGCATTATCCTATAACAGATAGCATTAGGATGCGATGCAATAAGACTATCTACAACTGATTGAGCATACTCGAATTCACCGTATCTATTGGCTAAAGATGCAACTTCTTTCATTGCCCAATCGTCATCGGAAAATCTAAATAATTTGAACAAATCTACCACTTCGGGATAACTATTCTTATAATGCAAAAAGTCCGGTAATATGCCTTGAGTAGGTTTAAGTTTAATGGCTATATGCGCTATTTCGAGTACCCTTTCGCGATTACCGAGTGCGTCTTGAACAAGAGCCTCCGCTCTAATCCTTTCGTAACGATCGGATTCGGTATCGTATAAACTCTTTATCAATTGCAATGCGCCCTCGTAGTCGTCATGCACCATCAATTTATGTGCGCGAAGTAGAGTTTCACCATTATAACGAATGCGCTCGGCATCGGCAAACTGCAATTTCGATTTTCTCATTTCGTTGGCACGCTCGACAAAATCTTTATAGGTGTCTTCGATCATGGTTTCCGTAATCTCGAAGTCTTCGTCGGTTCCGTACGTATTGAGAAAATGGAACGCGGCTAAATGTCTACCTCTATCATCTAAACATCCTGCTATACAACCCGATAAGTATTCTAAGTCCACTCTCGTGGGTCTATAGGACGCCATAAGTTCGGCAACACAAGCTAAAGCCATTTCTTGATTATCGAGAGAATAGTAAGCTTGAGGCAAAATGAAAAAGAGTTCTCGGTCCTTTCCTAAGTCATACGCATTATTGGCATGCATAATTGCCTCGTCAAACTCTTCGTTTTCAAGACAATCGTTCGCCATTTCGATGTAATCGTTTTTACTGATCGAAAAACTTATAGTTCCTGTATTCTTATCGATATTTTTAGACATTTTGCCCCCTAAATAACATTACTTTTTCTTGTGAATCCTATCGTATTCCTGCCAAAGGTCTATAACCGCTTGTTTGTCGAAATTGTATTTCTTATTACAGAATTGACAAACAACCTCTATACTTCCTCTCTCCATAAGTATATTGACACATTCGTTCCTACCTAAACTTCTAACGACACCTTTGATATACTCTTCGTTACAAGTACATTTATATTCGGGCTTTTGAGGCTCGAAATATTCTATTTCAAAATGTCCGAAATGGTCGTCAATAAGTTGATGAGGATCGCGCCTTGCGACATATTTATCGATATTAACGAAGTTCATGGAGATATCTTCGAGAATAACCAATATTTCCTCGGTGCAACCGGGCATGGGTTGTATAACAATACCGCCGGCAGAGGTGCATTCGCCCGATTCGTCGAGATTAACAGACAATGCCAATGCTGTCGGTACACCTTCGCTCTTGGTGAAATACCAAGCGAAATCCTCGTCTACATTACCGTTGACAAGTTCGCTGGTGCCCGAATACGGATCTTTTAATCCAAGGTCCTTTATAACCTTGAGATAACCGCCTTTAATAGCGCCCTTAACGTTTTGCTTACCGTTGCCCAAAGGCTCGATAGAAATATTAGGATTTTCAACATATCCTCTAACATTCATTGCACCGTTGGATGCAACTACTATTCGACCGATTTCGCCTTCCGAATCGACGGTAATAGAAAGTTTATCACCCTTATTTTTGAGTGAATTACTCATAAAAGAGGCTATACTCAACACCTTACCGAGGGCAACCGTTGCCACGGGAGAGGTATTATGTATTTTACTTGCTTCACGAACTAAATCGGTGGTATCAAAGGCTGTAACCTCTACCAATCCGTTAAAAACTAATGATTTACATACACTATCCATTATTAACTCCTTTACTCCTTTTCAAGTACGAAGATGATGCGTTCGCTTTTTTCGCGAGGTTTCAAGAAACGCTCGTCTAACACCTTAACTATTTTGAAACCAACATCGGTTGCCGAGTGCTCAATAAATTCTTTTGAATGAGCAAATTGACGCTGAGATTCGTCTCGTCTAACATATAGGCCGTCCGATGTTCTTTCAAAAAAAGTTAGGTCCATTTTGACGCTTTTGTCTTTTTTTCTCAAACTGTTTTGCCAAAAAAGCACTATATCGTCATAATCTTCGTAATAAAGTTCGTTACCTAATATATTGATAAGTTTATATTCAGATGACATATCGAAGATAAAGCGTCCGCCCGATTTTAAAGCATCGTAAACACGCTTAAAAAAAGGTTCAATCTCGGCATCGCGCAAATAATTAATGCCGTCAGACGTCGCAGTTATGATATCATACGGCGAATTATACTTAAATTCCAAAGCGTTCTCTTGCTTGAAAATTATTTTAACGCCGGCTTTCGACGCGTTCGATAGCGCTTCCCCCAACATCTCGGTCGAAAGGTCGCTACCCTCTACCTTAAAACCCTTTTGCGCAAGCATTATAGTAAACCGACCTGTTCCGCAAAATAAATCTAAGGCTTTACCGCTTAAGTGCTTTTCTAACGCTAAATCGAGCACCCTTTCATACGGATACTCGATCATTCTGTCATAATATCTACCTAATACTTGATAGGCGTTATCCATTTTTATCTCTTATTTCCGCCTTTATGTTTATAGGAAGAATTATAGCTGTTTTTATTTTGTTGCTGTTTTTCCTTTCTCTTCTCGGCTCTCGTCTTTTCTTCCTCGGGCTCTGCATTCTTTTTCTTCGCGCCAACGTATTCTTTAACTTCCTTAGCAGTTCTCTTTTTGATAGCAACTTCGATTCTATTACCGTTAACGTCTACTTGAGTACATATAAAGTTGTCGAATAAGTATTGAGCGTATCCTGTCCACATCATAGCAAGGAAGAAGAATCCAAGCAATGCCAACAATACGGGAATTAAGAAGGAGAATAGACTGACCTTACTCAACATGCATAATCCTACCGTAATACCCAACATAAATATAGACGGAACAAACATAATGATATTTAAGAACAATGCATTCTTAAGATGATCGCGAAGTTTAAAATCGTAGCATGCAATGGAAGGAAGTAAAACTAAGACGAATATTATCGCCAATGCGCCTACAATACCGACCACGGCTGCAACTAAATAACTTGCCCAATAAGCCTCGGATAACTCCAAAAGAGTATGATGCCATTCGAATCCGTATAAGCAACCTGCTAACACTACACAAGATATAGCACCGATGAGCATGAAGGGTTTCCACATTTTCTTGATACCGCGGAAGAAGGATTTGATATTAACCTTCTCTCCCCACATATATCCTCTCGAACAATGGAATACTCCCGATAAACCAACGAAAGCGATAAATACCGAACCGATAATGCAGGGGAACAGGAAAATTCTATTGACATATTGCTGATATAAAACAGCTTCGGAATAACTGTCCGCTACACCGGGGAATCCAAAACCGAAATTACCGATAAAATGTCTATCGGAATAAACGTAATTATGAACCAAATTCGGCAAAATGAATAAACTGAATATCAAAGGTAAAGCAAAAATACACATGTAGATAAGGTTTGTCCAAAAGATATTCTTAATGTTAGCATTAAATCGTTTGAAGAAATACGAAATTCTACCGCCCGTTTCAACGGGTTCAACGGTACGCTTGTCCTTACCTACGGTAAGATTTAAGATTAGATCTGCTCTTGACATAAAAACTCCTTGAGTCTTGGCGGGAAATCTCAAATTACCCACTATAACTATAATAATACTTATAAATAATACAACATTTTTTATAACTTTGCAAGTTATTTATGTAAACATTTAAGTCCTAAAAATCATGCAAAAGCAATAATAAGTATTTTTTTGTTTATAATGCAATATTTAACTTGCAAAAATCGAGGCAAAACATTGAAAAAAAAGAAAAACAAAATTTTAGCAATTATCGGGGCCACGGGGCTGGTCGGACGTACGGTATTGAAGGTTCTCGAAGAAAGAAAACTTCCTTTTGACGATTATTTACTATTCGCATCGGCTAAAAGCGAAGGGGCTTTACTCGCTTTTTTAGGAAAAGAATATACCGTACATGCCCTGACGATTGAAAATGTACTCGACAAGGGAATCACTCATGCTATATTAGCGGTAAACTGCAATATCAGTAAGGAGTTCGCACCAATACTTAGGGAAAACGGCATAATTGTGGTGGACAACAGTAGTTATTGGCGATTAGATAAAAATTGTCCGCTCGTCGTCCCCGAAGTAAATCCGGAATGTTTATATAATCATAAAGGAATAATCGCAAATCCTAATTGCACAACTACCATTACTTCGGTTGTTTTAAAGCCGTTACACGATATATTCAAAATCAAAAGAATAGTCTACTCTACCTATCAATCGGTATCGGGTGCAGGAATGCAAGGGATAGCCGATCTCGAAAGAGGAATTAACGGAGAAATGCCTGTAAAATTTGCATTTCCGATTTTTTCGAACCTTATTCCTCTAATAGACACAGTAATGAACGACGGTTATACTAAAGAAGAGTACAAAATGATAAATGAGACAAGGAAAATACTAAATAAACCAAAGTTACCGATTACTGCGACAGCGGTAAGAGTTCCGGTATACATATCTCACGGTATAAGCATTAACGTAGAATTTAAACGAAGATGCGATACATCATTAATCAGACAAGTGCTGAGTAATTCTAAGGGAGTAACCATTGTAGACGACACAAAAAATGGCGTTTACCCTATGCCGATTTATGCGAAAAATAAAGATACGGTATATGTAGGAAGAATTCGAAAAGATAATTCTGTCAAGTACGGGTGTAATTTGTGGATCGTGGGTGATAACCTTAGGAAAGGTGCGGCAACAAATGCAGTACAAATTTTGGAGTTATTGGTAGGTTTTTAGTAAATGGTATGTGCTTTTTTACACTTTTTTACAAGGATTTTAGATACTGCAAGGCAAGCCTTGCACTGCTTCGCAGTTCGACTCCAGGGCAATACCCTTTCGCTCATTATGACAAGATGGGGCGCTATCGCTTACCCTAATTTGGATAAGGGGATTACTAATCGTCCCTATTTCTTGTAATATATTATTAGTACTTTTGTAAATAGTATGCGACTTTATGATGTTTTTCGTGGAATTAATCTTCGTACTTTTCGACGGTAAGACCGGCCTCGTTGAACATTTCCATAGAAAAGTCATCCGGATAACCCGATCTAAAGATAACTCGCTTGATACCCGAATTGATAATCATTTTAGCACATATAGAGCATGGTTGATGGGTACAATAAAGCGTTGCACCATCAACCGATATACCGAGTTTTGCGGATTGGATAATAGCGTTTTGCTCTGCATGTACGGCATAACAAAGTTCGTGCCTGGTACCCGATTCGATACCTAAGCGCTGACGCATACATTCGTTACGCTCCTTACAACTTCTAATGCCTGCGCCCGCTCCGTTGTAACCGGTAGTCAAAATACGCTTATCTTTGGTAATTATAGCGCCGACTTGTCTATCTGCCTTGTAACACGAACTCCAAGTCGCAACGAGTTCGGTCATTTCCATAAATCTTTTATCCCACTTGTCCATGGATAACTCCTTACTTCATTTTTTATTTATTATAACATTTTTATTTTAACAATGCAATAATATGCGAAAAATAATGGTTAATTCGACAAGAAATACCCGTTTTCGTTCTATTTACATTTCATTATTCATAAAATGAAGCGTGAATATTTTTAAAGGCGTAGGAGTAGCCCTTATAACTCCTTTCAAAAACAGCGCGGTAGATTATCCGTTTTTCAATAACCTATGCGACGAATTAATACATAGAGGCGTCAATGCACTTATTGTTTTAGGCTCGACCGCCGAACCGCATTCTTTAACACCCTCCGAAAAAGCACGATTGGTAAAAGAAGCAATTCATGTAGCCAAAGAACGTGTTCCTATAATCGTTGGTGTAACTGCAACGAATACAAAAAGTGCGATTATGCAAGCATCTATTTATTCAACTTTAAATGCGGACGGTTTATTGGTAATTCCGCCCTACTGTTCGAAATGCACCGATGAGGGGTTGTTAGACCACTTCCGACTTATTAAAAAAGAATCGGGGTTACCGATTATTGCTTATAACGTACCCGCTCGAACAGGGTATTCCATAAAGTCGTCATTATTATCAGTCCTTTTCGACGAGAAAGTAATTCATGGCGTTAAACACGCAAGTAAATCTATAGAACAAGCAATTGAATATAAAAAAGCAGGAATAGATTTGTACTGCGGTGAAGACGGCTTGACTGTACCGCTCAGATCAATAGGTGCGGTCGGCACAATTAGCGTATTGGCATTAGCGTCTCCCGAACTTATTTATTCGCTATTCACACTACCTATTAAGGAAGCAGGACAATTACAAGTGGAAATAAACGATTTAATAAATGCGTTATTCTCCGATGTAAATCCTGTTGGTATCAAGTATCTATTGTCTCTTTTGGGCAAATGTCAAAATGAACTAAGACTGCCTCTTAGCGTAGCATCCGAAAAAGTCCGCGATGCAATAAAACAAACGGCTGTAAAAATAGGTTTTCGTATATAAAAAAGTACCGTCGGTAGTTACCAACGATACATAAGTTTTATTCGACAGCCTTATCTGGTTTATCCGGTCGGCGAAGATTAGCGGGAACCATAAATTTGAAAGTGGTGTATTCATTCACAACGCTATCACACTTGATCCAACCGCCAAGAGAATCGATGAGCGATTTCGCAATAGCTAATCCCAATCCGAAAGAATTACTCTCTCCTGTATGAGACTCGTCCACCTTATAAAATCTTTCGAATATGTGCTGTAATTTTTCGGGCGGAATGCCCTCTCCTGTGTTTGTAATAGACACAACAACCTGACTTTTTCTGTTCTCCATTTTTACGGTAATCGCTCCACCGTCGGGCGTGTACTTATATGCATTATTTAGCAATACACTTATCAGTCGTCTAAGTTTTTCTTCATCGGAGTATACAACAACACCCGAAGCTATATCCGAATTCAAGGCTATGGACTTCTCGAAACAACCCGCCTCTAATTCAAGTGTCATACTCTCGATTAAATCGCTGAATTCAACCTTATCCACATTCATCGTCAAATTGCTCTCCAATTTTGACAACTCGAGCATTTCTTTTACAAGGGAATTCATTCGCTTGGTTTGATTTTCTATTCCGTTCAACCATTTATGACTTTCCGAATTTTCTTCTATTCCGTTTCGTGCCAATGTTAAATCGGTTTCAATAATGGTAATCGGCGTTTTTAATTCGTGCGAGGCGTTTGCTATAAGATCTTTTTGCTTCTGAAGTGCATCGTTGACAGGTTTAAACACCATATTGGATAAACGCGACGCCACAACCGCAACTACAAGCAAAACAACTAAATATGCTATTAATACGATTTTCCAAATGTGATCGATAGCTACAAGTTCACCTGTCGCATCGTATACGGCATATATAAGAATATTATCTTGTTCCCGGACTCCAAATATGTAATCGTGTCCGCCATATATAAAATGCTTTTCTTGATTCGGACGAAGCATTTCATTAATAAGCCCAATCTGCTCTTCCTCTGTATATAGTTCGGAACGTACGGTATTATATTGATCGTTTGCGTACCATATAATCATGCACTCGGAATCTTCTATACCGAATATCTCGTTATTGGTAATGCGAACTTGGTCTAACGAATACTCTACAGTACGATTGATTTCTAACCATACCTCTAAACCCGATACAAAAATTATCGCTGCCATGACAATCGATAAAATCAATGCTGATATCAATATGGCAGCGACAGTAAAACGAAGTTTCAACTTCGTCAACATCGGTAATCTAGTATATTTCTCTCGGAAGTAATTGATAACCTACACCTCTTATGGAATTAATCAAAAACGGCGTATTTAAGAAGTTCAATTTACGGCGTAAAAACGACATATAAACTTCTAAGTTGTTGGATTCGAAGTCGGGTTCTAATCCCCATACGCTGGCTATAATCTTCTCTCTTTCGGCAACAATGCGAGGATTGCTAAAGAAATACTTCATTATATTAAACTCTTTGACGGACAAATTAATGGTTTTATCTCTATAACTCAATGAATGGTTGATAAGATGAAGTTTGGTTTCCATAAATTCCAATTCGTTATTTTCGATAAGTTCGCCTTTTCTACGAGTCAATGCTCTAATCCTTGCCAATAGTTCAGGGATAGAAAACGGCTTAGCCAAATAATCGTCGGCACCCATATCCAAACCTTTGATCTTATCCTTTTCTTGAGTAAGTGCGGTAAGCATCAAAACAGGTACGGATAGACCTTTCTTTCTAATTCCTTCGAGAACTTCAAATCCGTTCTTTTTAGGCATGAGCACATCCAAAATAACAATATCATAAATATTCTCAAGAGCCATCGCTAAGCCCAATTCGCCGTCAAGCGCGGTATCCACGTCGTACTTTTCGTTTTGAAGTACACTTTTAAGGGCTTCGGATAAGCTTAACGAATCTTCAACAAGCAATATACGCATAACATAACTCCTTTTTTAGATATTATAGAATGTGGAACTTAAAATAGCATTAAAAAGCATCAATAATCGTCAAATCTATCGCTATCGTCTGGAACTTCGCGCTCGATTTTTTGAGTTTTCTTACCCGATTTAAAGATAATCATTATTATAATAAACGCGGGTATAACGATACCCAATACAAGAATGATACGTAAAACAGTTTTATTTTTAGGTATTTCCCTATCGATATCATTCCCCGTATTAACACTATTGTTTTCGCCCTCGCTCGGCTTGATTACAGGGGGATTGAGCAAGTTATCGATAGCATCAAGATTCTTAATATTGGACGGATATGCATAATAAATATCGCTGTCGCCCTCGTTTTTTAACGCATAGCACGTTACAACTCCGTCTACCTTATATTCTCCCAAAAACATTGCCGTACCCTCAAATGTGGATGGAATCGCATTTTCAAGAGGAGAATTATATACAGTCTTTGGCATATTTAATTCTAATACGAGGTCGGGATATAATTTAGACGGGACGGACGAAACTGTACAGGTCGCCAATTCACTCTCTTTTACATGCCCAACTATACCTGCATAATTGATCTTAGCATACTCGCTACCTTGATCGTTATGAGTAACTAAACTAAACGCGTATCCCTCGGGAATTGAAAACTTTTTACTGACGCTAAAACCGTTAGACATATAAAAATCAACTTCTTGCTCCCCTACAACATAATAGGTCGCTTCGTCTGCTGAAACTACTACAGAGCATAACGGCATAACCGCTACCATTAATATAAATAAAACGATTAAAACTTTTTTCATACCTTAATTATACTATACACTTACCGAAAAATAAAGAGAAAACTGAAAACAATTTCAAAAATAATCTTATAATTTGACGATATTTGTATTAGTCGGTACCCATTAAAATATTTCCGCGGAATAAATCCTTGATTACTATTTTGCCGTCGTTATACATTCCATATGATTCGGGACAACCGTCTTTTGGTAACGATGCCGAAGAAACATTGATAAAATGCACTCTGTCCTTGTCGGAAATTCGATTGACATGATAGTGACCGTAAAGAACGGCAAATACTCCATTGATGTCAAGTTTATCTAACTTATGACCATGTGTGCAAATGATTTGCTTACCGTCAATATTAAGTGTATAACGAGAAAAAAGATGTCTACCAAGCACCATTTCGTCGATTTCGGCATCACAGTTACCTTTAATGAGTATAGTCGGAACGTTGATTGAATTAATAAGTTCAACAATTCCTAAAGGATTGTATTCTCGAGGTAGCGGGTTGCGTGGTCCGTGATAAAGATGATCACCTAAGAAAACGACTTTATCGGGTTGCTCCTCTTCTATTACGCTACAAATACGCTTCATTGCGTACAACGAACCGTGAATATCGGTAAAAAACAATATTTTAGAGTTTTTCATGAACATTTCTCCGTAAATAAGATTCTTTTATTATTGTAGCAAAAAAGAAAGGAAAAAGCAATAGGTGGAAAAATGTTTTTAGTATAAAGAATAGGCGAGAATAGGCGTTCGTCCGCAAGATACTGCAAGGCTGTGCCTTGCACTGCTTCGCAGTTCGACTTCGCTTACGCTCCGCTCAGTATGACGGCGGACGAAACGATCAGTATGACACATTTTTTATCCATAATTTTGCAATAGCAAAACTTCACTTGCCAAATGGCAAACTTCACCGCGAAGCGACTTCTCCTTTGCGGTAGCAAAGACTTCACTTCACATCAGTATGACATGATAGGCAAAACATTATTAACGTAAGGCAAACATCATTCCCTTTAGCACTATTATCTGGAATTGTTGCGTCTGCCGAAAAGGGTTAGTACTCTTACGAAAAAGCGTAAGAAGTATATCAAAGAGGTCAATGCAGATGCTACATAGGTCAATGCCGCCGCGGAAAGAACCTTTTTGGCGCCTTTTATTTCGCTACTATCCAATATGCCCTCAGCTACAAGCATTTCGCTTGCTCTTCTCGAAGCGTTAAGCTCAACCGGTAAAGTTACCAAAGTGAATAAGAAGGACGAACCATAAAGAATTACACCGGCTAACGCGATATAAAAGCCTACGCTTGCGTCTGTCGCATGCGTGAACAAATCAATAATAAAACCGATTAAAACAAGAGGAAGTGCCATTCTTGAACCGATATTTACTACAGGAACAAGCCATGTTCTTATCTTAAACGGTATGTAGTTCTTTTCCTTTTGCATAACGTGTCCCATTTCGTGAGCCGAGACCGCTACAGCACCTATGGAATAGTTCCCATAGGTGGATTCGGATAGGTTTACAACTTGCTTAGTCGGATCGTAGTGGTCACTCAACGTCCCGCCTATCCGTCCGACTGAAATGCCCCATATTCCGTTAGAATGCATCAATCTAACTGCCGTGTCATAACCCGTCATTCTTGCACGGTTGGGGATTGCGTTATATTTAGCAAAGGTCCTACGAACCTTGACGCTTGCCCATATCGAGATTATAGAGCATACTAACAATGCTCCTAAGAACCATAAGTAGTCGTACAAATACATAATAATCCTCCTTTTTTCTTATGCGGTAACCTTTTCGAATTGACTGTTGTACAACTCTTTATAGAAACCACCGTAAGCCATAAGCGATTCGTGATCGCCCTTTTCTATTACGTCGCCGTCTTTCATTACTAAAATCAAGTCGGCGTTTTTGATTGTTGAAAGTCTGTGTGCAATAACAAAACTCGTGCGGTCTTTAGTCAATTCATCCATCGCTTTCTGTATAATTGCCTCTGTACGAGTATCGACCGACGAGGTTGCTTCGTCCAAAATAAGCATAGGTGAGTTTTGTAGCATTGCACGAGCGATGGTGAGCAACTGCTTTTGACCTGCCGAAATGGTCACGCTTTCGGACAAAACGGTGTCCAATCCGTGCGGTAGCGCATGTATAAACTTATCAAGTCCGCATACCAAGCATACTTTTTCAATCTCTTCATCGGTTATTCCTTCCATATTGTAGACCAAGTTTTCTCTAACGGTACCCTCAAACAACCAAGTATCCTGTAAAACCATAGCAAACAGTTCGTGAACATTCTCGCGTTTAAGGTCGTTGATAGATATTCCGTCAATATAGATATCACCGCCGTTTATTTCGAAAAATCTCATCAATAAGTTTACCATTGTCGTCTTACCTGCACCGGTTGGTCCTACTATTGCAACCTTTTGACCGGGATGAACCTCTGCAGAAAAATCTTTAATGATAATCTTATCGGGTGCATCTGGATATGCAAAACTTACGTGGTCGAATACTACCTTACCGCTTACGTTATCTATAACCGCACTCTTTTCGCTTTCGTCACTAAGCTCTTCACTTTCGAGAAAATCGAAAACCCTGTGAGCCGATGCCGATACAGTCTGTAAGTTGGTAAGACCTTGTGCTATTTGAGTCAAGGGCGATGAAAACATCCTTACGTAGAAGATAAATGATACGATTACACCAAACCCGATATGTCCGTTAATGGCAAGGATGGATCCAACTACACAAACCGCTACATATGATAGGTTAGCGATAATATTCATCAAAGGTTGCATGATACCCGACAAAAATTGCGATTTCCAATTGGCGTTATACACGTCGAGATTGAGTTTATCGAATACCGATTTTACCATTTTGTCTGCACGACTCATTTTGATAACTTCGTGTCCCGAATAGTTTTCTTCGATAAAACCGTTTAGTTCGCCTAATGACTTTTGTCTGGCGGTAAAATACTTTTGCGAACTACCCATTATCACGACAATTAAAACCAGTCCCAATAGCGTTATTCCAAGCGTAATTAACGCTAAGCGCCATTCGGTTACAAACATCATCACCAAACATCCCAAGAATTGCGCAACTGCACTGATTACAGTGGGTAAACTGTTTGTTAACCCCTGTTGCATGGTGGATACGTCATTTGTGATTCGGCTTAGAATATCGCCTTGAGAGGTCGTGTTAAAGTATTTTTGAGGTACTTTATTGATCTTGTCCGAAAGTTCTCCACGTAACCTATACGACATCTTCAAAGTTACCGTTGCCATGATATATTGTTGTATATAGTCAAACGCACAACTAAGCACATATAGTACGATAAGCAAAATGCCTATCTTTGCTATTGCCGAAAGGTCTATACCCGTATATAATCCATTGGTCATTATATCGGCAATCTCGCCGAGTTTGTCCGGACCGAATATAGTTATCAACGAACTCGCTGCCGCTAAGCATAACGCTATAACGACAAAAACCATACTGTTTTTTAGATAATTCGCACTTCTCGTCAAAGCGGAAGGTTTTATTTCATTCGATTTTATTTTTTTCATATACAACCCTCCTCTACTCCAATTCTTCTACACTCAACTGTGAAACTGCAATTTCACGATAGACATTGCAATTTTGCATAAGTTCGCTATGTGTGCCCATACCGACAACCGCACCTTTATCAAGCACTATTATGGTATCGGCATTCCTAATGGTTCCTATACGCTGTGCAACTATTATCTTGGTGGTATCCTTATATTCCGTTGCCAATTTTTCTCTCAGCATCGCATCGGTGCGGTAGTCGAGAGCGGAAAAACTATCGTCAAATATCAGTATTTCGGGATTTCTTGCAAGGCCTCTCGCTATAGATAAACGCTGTTTTTGTCCGCCCGATACATTACGTCCGAGCTGTGCTATACGATAATCTACGCCGTCATCGAGTTTGTTTACGAATTCAGCCGATTGAGATACATCGAGTGCTTTTTGTAGCGACTGTTCATTCTTTTCGAAAGAACTCTCTCCAAAGAAAACGTTATCCTCTATTGATCCCGAAAAGAGTGTTGCACGCTGTGTCATAAATCCGAGTTTATCATATAAAGCACTCAGTTTATAATCGCGCACGTTCACACCGTCAACCAATACCTCTCCTTCGGTCGCGTCATACAAACGAGGAATTAAATTGATAAGGGTACTTTTACCGCTACCGGTTGCGCCGATTATCGCCAAAGTTTCGCCCTTATTGACCTTAAAGGTCACGTTTTCAAGTTCGTTTTCGGGTGAATCGGGATAGGAAAACGATACGTTTCTAAATTCTACACTTCCCGTCTCTATTCCATCGGTAACTTCCCCTTCCGCTATCGAAAATTCTTTTTCTAACACTTCGTTGATACGCTCCGCCGAAACCTGTGCTTGAGGAACCATCATAAAGATGATTATCAACATCATAAAGGACATCACAATGTATGTCGCATACGTTCCGAACGCAAGTATTTCGCTGAACATGGTAATTCTACCAATCGTATCGCTTAGGGCTATATTGTTAACAAGAACGGCTCCTACCCAATATATGGCTAACGTTAATCCGCTCATTCCCAACGTCATCGCGGGACTGATAAGTGCAAATAAACGCTGATTCTTGAGTTGAAGATCGTACATATCCTTACTTGCCTTATTAAACTTCTCGTTCTGATAGTCTTCGGCATTGAATGCATGCACTACGTTGATACCTGTCAAATTTTCACGAGCAACCTTATTGATTCGGTCGGTCATTTTTTGAACCTTACGGAAACGAGGTAAACATGTGGATACAACCAATATAACGACACAACATAACGCTACCACAAATCCTGCGGTAACTATCGACAATTCCCAACTCTTGCCGAGTATCTTAATGATACCCCATATCGCCATTATGGGCGCTTTGATAAGCATTTGCAAACCCATCGATATAATCATCTGAATCTGCGTGATATCGTTGGTGGTTCTGGTTATCAAGCTCGGTACGGAAAATGCTTGCATTTCCGCTTTACCCATATCCACTACATGGTAAAACAGTTTTTCTCGAACGGTGTAGCTAAAACCCGATGCCGTTCTCGATGATAAAAATCCGCATACAATGGCAAGCATTGCACTAAGTACGGTACATGCCAACATCTTAAGTCCGACTTCGATTATCGCTTCGGTTGTACCCGACGTATTGATTAATGTGGTCAATTCGGTCATATAATCGGGCAATTCGAGATCTAAATAGACTTGTCCGACAACAAGAACCGCACATATGACCGCCATGATTATTTCACGCGGGCGAAGGTTTTTTAACAATTTAAACATTTATTTACTCCTTAGATTACATACCGTTTTTGCGGATGGCTTCCACATTGCTATCTATAGTCTCGAGAACTCTTTTCCACACAGCAAAATCTTCCTCTTGAACCCCTTGAACTAAGGTAGCGCCGAATTGCCGTTGTTTTTCTCGTCCTTTTTCTATGATAGCCATTGCTTTTTCGGTTGCAATCAACTTAATTTTTCTACGGTCTCCTACTACGGTTACCCTCTCAAGCAATCCGCCTTGAACTAAACGCTCTATATGAACCGATACAATGCCGGTTTTGAAACCCCTGACAGTACACACATCCTTGGCAGTTGCATGCTCGTTATTATTAGCCATGAAAAGTAAAATATCTAACGCCATGGGCGGTAATCCGAACTCCTTACACAAAGGCAATAGTGCAATATGATATGCCTCGATAAATTTATTGGCAAAATCAAATAAGCCTTGCATTCCTCTATTGTTCTCTTTTTCCATAATAATCTCCCGTAAAAAATTGACAATTTAAGCAAAATTAGATTGTCTAATATTATTATATTCTAATTTTAGACTAATTGTCAACATAAATTACAAAATTTTCTAAAAATGCAATCAACTTAGATATAATAGGATATTAATATAAAAAATGTATTAAAAAAAAACATGCTTTGCTTCAATAGAAAAATA
This sequence comes from uncultured Christensenellaceae bacterium, assembly GCA_964391805.1. Lineage (GTDB taxonomy): Bacteria > Bacillota > Clostridia > Christensenellales > CAG-1252 > RUG14300. The sequence goes on from CAYMNK010000004.1 coordinate 166,125, forward strand.
CCTCGGTCAAATAATCAACCGAGGAATGTGAAATAATTATCAACTAAAATATACGAACTAAATAAGATTGCTTGGAATAAAGCAATTATTCTCGTCAATAGGCATAGGCTCTTCACACATACAAATAATTCCACCGTGTCCTCTATGCAAAGATGTCTTATCTATTATATCATACTTTTTAATTTCACGCTTATCGGGTAAAGCACTTTTCTTTATTTCCAAAGGATGAATAGTATTATTCTCTTCAATCAATAGATCGATTTCCTTAGAATTACTATCACGGAGATATGTAATATTTACTTTAGATTTAGAGTATGCATAATTTTTTACAAGTTCCATTACAACATAGTTTTCGTAATAATGACCACTTGCAGCGCCTACGCGAAGGGTATAGGGAGTCAACCACATGGAAAGAAATGCGCATAACCCGGTATCACAAAAATACAGTTTAGGTGTCTTAGTCAATCGCTTTAATTCGTTATTAGAATAAGGATAGAGTAAATACACTATATTTAATCCAACTAAAACATTAAGCCATATTTTGGCGGTACTCTGTGAAATACCTGCCGACTGAGCAAGCGTTGCATAGTTGACCTGTTCACCGACTAACGCCGAACATCCTACAAGAAAATTACGGAAGGAAACGGTATCGGTAATTCCCCCAACTTCTGCAATATCCCTCATCAAATAGGTGTCTACATATGAATTCCAGTATTCTTGTCTTATTTCATCGTCAACGCCTTGTATTTGAGGCATACCGCCTTCCCAAATATGATTAAAAACTTGAATTACATTATTTTTGGGAACTTTACGCTGTCTTGCTTGTAGTGTTTCAAGTGAAAAGTCCAATTCAGAATCAAAAACAACTCCTGCCTTTTCTCGTGCCGATAAGCTGTACAGTTGTAATATGCAAATTCTACCTGCTAACGATTCTCGAATTTGCTTCATCATACTGAACTGCTGTGAACCGGTAAGCCAAATCAATCCGGGTTCATCGGTTGCATCGCAAATTACCTTTATTTGCTCGAAAAGTTGTGGGGCTTTTTGAACTTCGTCGATAAGTATTGGGGGCTTATATGTTTGAAAAAATAAAACAGGATCTGACTGAGCAAGAGATCTTGCCATATAATTATCCATACTTACATATGTGCGATCAACCGCTAAGTGTTTCAACATTGTTGTCTTACCGACTTGACGCGCTCCGGTAACAAGAACAACTTTGAAAAAGTTATTCGCTTTTAAAAACTTACGCTCTAATTCCCGTGCAATATATGTCATATTTCGCCTCCGTTTTTGGATTTTTTTATGAAAATCTACGATTAATCCTATTTTATCATAAGTTTTGACCGACGTCAAGGGTAAATTGCGCAAATAATGTAAAATATGTAATAAAATTAAAGAAGAAGTGTTTTTATAACTCTTTTATGCGGTGGCTATCATTATCTTCCAAGACATATAATAAAGGTATAATTGTCCATAATGTAAGAAAATATTATCATTCAATTGATAGTTTTCAAGCAAAAGAATGGCAGGGACGCTGACACGAATGATGTAATGCTTTGCATGATGATGTTACTTCATAATGATGTTTGCCTTTTGGCAAAAAAAGTTTTGCTTCGCAAAATTGTGGATGCAGATACCGACACTTCGTGTCGCCCTACGGGTTCGACTACAGACTTCGTCTTCCGCTCAGTATGACGGCGGACGAATTCTAAGCTCAGTATGACATTTGATGGTGCTGTGCAAATTCACTATGACGGGACGAGTAAATATAATAAATGCAAATTAAAAGCAAGTGCGTAATTTGCTTTTGGCGGGCGATTACTAATCGCCCCTACACATTTGTCATATATTGTTGTCGTTTTTAGTGGGTTTCTGCTTTGATTGACTTTTTTACAAGGATTTTGGATTCCGATGCCATTGGCATCGCCCTACGGGTTCGACTACGGTTTTCAACCCTCGCTCAGAATGACATTTATAGATAATTAGAAGGTTTTAAACACAAAAAAACCTTGCACCTCTAATCGGTACAAAGTCAATTTGTTTATTAAACGCTATTATAACGAATTAAACTATTTCTCTGCTCTTAATGCGTCAAGAGATCTCGAAATGGTAGCAATTCTACGGCTTGCAGCATTGATGTGTAAAACACCTGCACTCTTAGCCTTATTGATGATAGCTACTGTCTCGGGATATAACTTCTCGGCAGTTTCTAAATCTTTAGCTGCGATAGCCGAATTGAACTTCTTGACAGCGTTTCTAACTGTCGAACGAATAGAATTGTTTTGTGCGTTTTCTTTAGCTGTTACTAATATACGTTTCTTTTGAGATTTGATGTTTGCCATCTTTTAATTCTCCTTGTCTTTATAAATGCTTGATTATTTTACCACAACTTTATTGTTTTAGCAATTGATTAAACACATTTTTCCGTCTCTTTTTTTAATTTTTTTAATTTTTTTTGATTGTTTTCGCGTTTTTTATCCCAAACTCCTATCATGGATCACTTTATCGGACTTGCAGAGGAAGCCTTTGTCGCACAAGGAATTAGCGGGAAAACGGTGAAACAATACAAAGACTTGTCTATTACTTCTTATCATTTCGACAAAAAGGGCTCTAACAGATTATCCGGGAACTATTATACGCTATCTTTTAATAAAAGTCTTTTCGGTAATGAAAAACTGTTTTGCCGAATATCTTCCTCTATTTCGTCGGTGCTCGATACACTAAATTCCGATACAGACAAACCTTTGGTTGTAGGCCTCGGAAACGAATCGATCACGGCAGACGCATTGGGTTCGCTTACCGTAAACGTTCTCGGCGAAAACAATCAATACGGAAAATTTATGCTTTTTAAACCGTCCGTTTTCGGGCTAACTCGAATAGAAAGCGCAGACGTCATTAACGGAATTGTAAATGTGGTTAAACCGTCTTCTATAATTGCAATCGACACGTTATGCTGTTTTAACGATAAAAACCTCTATTCCTCTATCCAAATATCCGATGCAGGCATCATCCCGGGTGGCGGATTAGGTAATCCAAGACCTGCAATTACTCAAAAAACATTGGGAATCCCTGTTATATCTATAGGTATTCCACTCATAAGTTATTCACAAGGTAACCTCGATCCAAATTACTGCATTACTCCTAAAGAAATCGATATTATCGTTAAATTGTGCTCAAAACTAATCGCAAAGGGTATTAACGCACATCTAATAAAGAAATAGTTGTGACAATATCCCGAAAAAACGCATATATAACCATATGCAAAATTTGTCGGGTAAAAGGATTCATTTTATCGGAGTTAACGGCACAGGCGTTTCGGCTCTAATAAGGCTTGCGCGTGACTTAGGTGCAACTGTCAGCGGAAGCGATAATTATAGTGGGGAATATATCGATGCACTCAAAAAAGACGGATTCGATGTCTATGTCGGGATAAAACCGTCTGTTAGCGAAGGTTGCGATTTAGTCGTATATTCAGGAGCGGTAAGAGAAAATCACCCTGAATTGAACGGAAAAGCATGTATTGAGCGTGGTGCGTTTTTAGGAGAATTGTCTAAACACTTCGACAAAGTGGTCGCTGTCTCGGGTACTCACGGTAAAACTACTATTTGTGCTATGATTGCGCACGTGCTAAAAACGGCGAATTTTCCGTTTACATATATATTTGGCGGAATCGATGTCGAAAGCAACTCGAATTATGGTTTTTTCGGCAAAAAAATCCTTATTACCGAAGCTTGTGAGTATCGCAACAGTTTTTTGTCGATTTCGTCCGATATTGCGATAATTAATTCTATCGAATACGATCATCCCGATTTTTTTACAAATAAGGAAGATTTGGTATCAAGTTTCGGCAAATTTTGCAACAGTACAAAGAAGTGTGCCATCTTAGGGAAAAACGTGTCGAAAACACTCGAGTGCATAGATGCACACGTGCACATACGTGCATTTAATAGCGATTTTACCATTGTTGATTCAAACGGATATGATAAATGTACATATTTGTCGAAAAAAGAAAAAGTGAACTTATCACTAAAAACCGCGGGCGAATATAACCTGACGAATGCAATTATCGCAACCGATGCTTTATTAGTGTTGGGCGTTAATTCGACATTAATCGAAAAGGGTTTGAGTGAGTTTAAAGGAGTTAAAAGAAGAAGGGAGTATTTAGGGGATTTGTGGGGTAAAAGATGCTACAGCGATTATGCACACCACCCTACCCAAATAAACGCATTATTGTCTTCGTTTAAAGGCGATCAAAAGGTTTGTATGGTATTTGAACCGCATACATATTCGAGAACAAAACAATTGATTAACGAGTTCAAACAAGCATTTGCCGATGCGGATAGCGTGATTATATTGCCGGTTTACCCTGCAAGAGAAAAATATGATGAAGGTGGAGATAGCAATACACTTTTTAGCGTTATCGAACACGATAACAAGCATTTGGCAAACGGATATAACGATGCCGGAAATTTGTTAAAGAATATCGATGCCGATATAATAATATTGGCGGGTGCGGGAACGATCGACGAATGGGGAAGAAGATTTATAAATCGAGAGTACTAAAGTGCAGTGAGGTTTTTGCGTTGCAACGTTGTGGATTGTTTAATCGTCCGCAAGATACCAAATTGCTTTGTGGTACCGTCCAAGATACTGCTCGGTTGCACCTCGCACTGCTTCGCAGTTCGACTGCAGGGCGTTGCCCTTTCGCTCAGTATGACATAATTAGACGCTATCGCTTAACTTGATAGTGATAATTGATTGATGCTGTCAATAAAAATAAGTGCAAAATAAAAAGCAAGTGCGATGACTTGCTTTTGGCGGGCGTTTACTAAACGCCCCTACGCATCTGTCATATATTATTTTCTTTTTTTTTTAAAAATCATTTTCACTTTTCATCCACTTCTATTAAATGGATTAAGATTCCGACGCAATGCGTCGCCCTATCGGGTTCGACTGCGGTCTGTCACCCTTCGCTCAGAATGACATAATTAGACGCTATCGCTTAACTTGATAGTGATAATTGATTGATGCTGTCAATAAAAATAAGTGCAAAATAAAAAGCAAGTGCGATGACTTGCTTTTGGCGGGCGTTTACTAAACGCCCCTACTTTTGCAGTATATTATTGTCGTTTTTGTAAGTTTTATGTGTTTTCTATATTTTTATATGGATAATATGTCTAAAATTTATTATTCGTAGACGGTTATAGAGGTGATGTCAACAGTGTCAACGGGAACATCATTCAGAGTATAGGCTTGTTCATCTCGTAGAACATATCCCATAGAAGTCGAAACCTTACCGATTTTTTCAACAGCTCTCATACTTTCCTCGTCAATTACCCTACCAAAGGCACTATAATAACCGTCCAAGTGCGGATATTCGTCCAAACATATAAAGAACTGCGATGATGCGGAGTTGTAATCGTCGCTTCTTGCCATTGAAATTACGCCCTTGACGTGATTCACGTTATTATTCCAACCGTTCGAAGAAAACTCACCCACTATCGTATCGACTTCATCGCTTTCGACTAAATAGCCTTGTTCATTACGAACATATCCGCCACCTTGAATCATAAAAGTGTCAATAATGCGGTGCATTGTCAACCCGTTATAATACCCTGCCTTTGCAAGTGTAATAAAATTCTCGACAGTTATAGGTGCAACACTCGGATAAAGTTCTAATCTAACTTTATCACCGGTACTAAACTTTATTTCCACAAGCGGATTGTCGGCATTCTTGACACCGAATTCGCCTGCTGTATATTTAAGAAGATCGCTTTTGGTAGATGTTGAACAAGAACAACATACGACCATTAGCATTACTAAAACAATTGTGATAATCGATATTTTCTTCATATAAACCTATTTAATGCCGTTTGGATTAAGCACTTTTGCTTTCGGCATTTCATTGACTGCAATAGAAAAAATCTTTTGCTTTCCTCTATTTTCATTTAATTATTCAACAATATTTCCACTAAGCGTTACATCGTGACAGCCTTCGAACAAGTCGTTGTCACTACCGATATACCCGATGCGTAAATCCGACTTAGCGATATCGGTGGCGTTAACGGTAACCACTCCCGATATATCTCCTTCGACATTCCCCGAAGAATAACCTATCATACCGCCTATATATCCTTTAAGAGCAGTAACAGTTAGGTTGAGTTCGATTGGAGATATAGTAAAACTACAGTCATCACCGTGCGAATAACCCGCAAATGCGCCTACGTAGATGATAGATGCATTGACCTCAAGTACACTAACAACGGTTGCTTCCACAGTTGCATTACCGAGATATCCCGCAAATCCGCCTACATATGCAGTTTTATCACTATTCACGGTCAATTCAACATTTGTCGTACCGCTAAACGAGCCGTTAAACGAGCCAAATGTGCCAATATTGCCTGCCGAGGCAAACACCTTTCCGCTTGATACAATATTTGTCAATTCACTGCTCGAAATACCCGAGATTAAACCTATATTACCACTACCGACATCAACTGTTACCGATTCAATAGTTAGTCCGTTTATATCGGCTTTATTTTCGCCCGAAAATGCGCCTATCGTGCAATTGGTGGTACTTTTAACAGTTATTTTACCGCTTATTTTTATGTTATCGATATTCCCGCTCGCTATTCCGCTAAAACCGCCAATCGTTGCTCCATCCACGCTCGAGCCGTCTTGTTCGGCAATCTGTATGTTTATGGTAACGTTCTTAGCAGAACCGCCAAAAGTGGAGAACGCACCGCCCGAAACGGTGACATTCGAATTCAATAATACAACGCCTTGTATGTTTATTCCGTCGATAACGGTTTCGGTGGCGTAACTCGAAATAATGGGTGAATTATCGATTGCGACAACATTAGTAAAAGTCAAATCTGTTATCTCACATTCCGCCAATAATCCGAAGAAACCGCCTACTCCGTTTTTGGTGGATATTTTGAAATTTTTGATAACACAACCGTTTCCATCTAAGTGTCCCATAAAGGACGAATCGATAAAAATCGGTTCGAGAAGGGCGTTATCGAGATCTATACTATCGACAATTACCTTATAGTAGGCATTCGGATGCTCTTTCATTATCAAAAAGTCGTCATAACTCGATATGGTATATGGCTTAAATTCGGTGCCATATTCGCCATAATCGACGGTGAAAAACAGTTCCTTGCTCAATAAAGAATTGGCATAACCTGAATTTTCGGGAGCAACCGCTTGAACGGATAGCGTATATACGCCGTCTATGGTTATTATCGATTTCAAATCGATTACTGTGGATGAAATCGATAATGGGGTACCGTTTATATACAATAGGTATTCGCTCGCACCTTCTATCGAATTCCAACGAAGGGTGTTTTTTTCAAGCTCGGGTATAGGACTTCCCAAGCCGACAGGATATTCAATAACAGTTTCGGCGGATTTCGGTGAATTGTAATAGAATTCTTTATCTGTTAAAGCCGATACTGTAACTGTTACTTTATCAACGATATTGTATTCGATTTTGTTATCGGTGACTACATATTCGGTTCCGTCAACAACTACTGAATAACCATAAGCGTCTTGAACTTTGTTCCATATAATTTTTTCACCATCATAGGCAATATTTGTCGGATATTCTAAAAAGTAGCATTGATCGCCTTCCTCGGTGACTATAAAACCTTTATCGTCTACATAAGTTTTTGTGGCTGACGGGACATAACCGACTCCGTATGATAACGGTGACGGAAGATAGCCGTTTGCGTTCGCTTTGACATAAAAAATCATAACGGTTTCATCGAAAACTTCTTCCATTTCAAGAGAGAGTTTGTCTGTGGTAAACGATAGCGTATCAATTGTGTCGTCATAAGGAGTTTCGACGCTTATTGTATAGTTTTCGGCATTTTCGACGGCGTTCCAATATAAAACACCACTAATATATACTACGTAATCGGTCGCATCCAATGTAGGTAATGTAATTGCGCCGTCACGGACGCTTACAGATATTTGAGCGGAATAGGCGGTGGTAGAATACATTAGTCCGTCGCCCAATGCGGAAACGCGAATTGTATACTCGTCGTCGGGATAGCCGTTTAGTTTGAGAGTATTACTCAATACGGTTTCGGTTTTGTTGCCTATTTCGACTTTGTAACCGACCGAATAATCCACATTATCCCAATAAATAACCGCCTCACCCTCAATAACCTTTACCGTGAGCCCTGTGGGCGGTTCGGCAGGCTCCAAAGGAAAAGTGATAGCATTACTCTTAGCCGATGTTCCGTAGATAGATTCTTCGCCTAATGCCTTGACCGTATATATGTTTTCGGTCAATTTTGGATCAATCTTATATGAAAATACTTCGTTACCGTCGATTCGCTCGACAACATTATCGTTAAGATAAACAAGATAACCGATTGCATAACGAATCTTAGTCCAGCAAATACTTTTAGTCGATGCGTCATATGTAATCACAGGTGCCGACAAAAGCGGAAGTGCAGGCGTTCCGTCGGGATCAATAACGTATTTATACGAATTAGATCTCGCACTGTCCGAATATGTCACATTGTCGCCTATTGCTTGGATTTGAATGCTATATGTACCCGGCTCCAAAATATCGAGAACAAATGAAGTTGTGTTTTGCCCCGCCACGGTATGTATTAACGAGTTGTTGCTGAATATTCGATAGCCTAATGAATTGCCTACCATTGACCAGGTAATTTGTCCGCGTCCGTCAATGCCGAGTATGGAAGGCGTAGATAGTCTATCAACGTTTTTATCGGCAGTAGCGGTATAGAAAATCGATTCGCTATATTCGGAATCACTGTATTTACCGCTCGATATGGCTTTGACTTTAATTTCATACTCGCCGTCGGATAAGGAAAGCTCTAAAAAATTGGTTTGAGAGGTGTATTCCTCTCCATTAACCCATACAACATAGCCGTCCGCATCCTCTACCCTATTCCACGAAAGAATATTATAATCGAGAGTTAGTCCATCGGGCGTAGCAAGAGTACGCGCCGAACATGCGCAAAACATAAGCAAAAGTATCGATAATAATAAAGCAATAGCTTTTTTCATCTGGCCGATTTATATCCTCTCGATAGTGATCTGCATCCATTATACCATATATTCGGTGTATAAATATAATTTTTTGAATAAAAATTTAATAAAACAAGTGTTTTTTCGAAAATTCGGTATTGACAAGTGCAAATATATGTTGTAAAATATTATTGTAAAATTCAAGATAAATACATCCTTTGTGTTTTTATCACTCCTTGTTGTAAAAATTCCTTTTGCGAAAGCAAGGGGAATTTTTTTATTTAAATCGTTTTTTGTATTCGGTAGGAGTAATTCCCATAATCTTACGGAATAAGTATATCAATGAACGATAATCGCTCAATCCTACTGCGGTCGCGATCTCACTGAAATACATATTTGTGGTAAGTATCAATTCTTGCGATTTTTTTAATCTCAAATAGGATATATATTCCTGTATAGTCATGTGCATATGCTTCTTAAATAACCGTTCAAGGTGATTTTTAGAATATGTGCTATGCTCCATAATATCAAGCATCGTTATTGGCGTATTGTAGTTGTTTTTAATGTAATGAATTACATTTACCAAACCGCTGTCTACCCCCCCCCTCTCTGACACATTTTGATTCACAAATCCACATACATCCATTAGATAAGAATATATCTCACTCGATATAGCAAACTCGTTAAGATACATATCGTCCTGCATAAGTTTGATAATTTTGTTAATGTGCGATAAAGGCATTTCCTCATCGACACCGTGTATAACATAATTTGAAAGATTGAATAGATGCTTAAATATTTCAGTAACCAATTCATTGGCAAAAATATGAACAAAAGCAATCTTCCAGTTCTTGCCCTCTATCGGCTTAAAAATATGGTGCTGATAATTACTCAAAACGACTAAATCACCTTTATTTAATATATATTCTTCTCCGTTAATCGTCATAGATCCGCTACCCTCGATTGTATATTGAAGTTGGTATTCTTTAGCCAATCCTAACTCGTTATAGTAGTTTTTTCCTATATTTTGGATACCTGCTATTTGGCAGTAAAATAAATAATTACAATTACTCTGTGGAAAGTAATTGTACACGGTAACGGAATCGTCAAGAAAATCATCTGTAAATTTCGATATTATAGATTGCATATCAATCCTCCTATGTTGACTATAAAACATGTTGCATTTTTGCACATATTTTTATTTATCTTGTATTGAAATGACTTTATATTTACTGTATAATTATATAATAAAATCACTTTATAATCAAGAGTATTTCTTGACTTTATGAATAGGAGGATCATATGAATCACGCCTTATGTTATCAAAACGGATACCCGAGACCACAGTTCGTTAGATCAAACTGGACAAGTCTTAACGGTTTGTGGCAATTTTGCTTCGACGATGATGATATCGGAGAAACAAACGAATGGTACAATGAATTACCGCAACACCGTGATATCACGGTTCCGTTTGCCTATCAAACCCCTCTATCTGATATAAACGATCAATCATATCATAAAACAGTATGGTATGCAAAAAAGCACCTTTTTGAAAAAATACACAACAATCAAAGAGTTATTTTAAATTTTGAAGGTTCGGATTACTATACAAAGATATGGTGTAACGGCAAATACATTGGTTGTCATACAGGCGGTTATTGTCGTTTTTCCTTCGATATAACAGAAGCACTCGATACAGACGGTTCTGCTTATCTTGTATTAAAAATCGAAGACGACAAGCGTGCGGACAAACCGCGAGGAAAGCAAAGCTGGTTAGAAGGTCCTTTTGGTTGTTGGTACACGCCTACTACCGGATTATGGAAATCGGTGTGGAGCGAAATTGTATCGGATACACGTTTAGAATACGTGAAAATGACACCAAACCCCACAAATTATCATATCACATTTAGATACGAAACAAATAAAGTAATCGACATTTGCTATTTAAAAACAGTCGTCAGTTATAAAGGTAATGTTATTGCGGAACAAATCAATAAAATCGTTCGTGAAACAAATACCTACGATATAGATCTTAGCAATGATCTCGACAGCTTTAAAATTCACTGGTGGACACCCGACAATCCTCAAATATATGATGTCGAATTCGAGTTATACCAAGGTAGTACCCTACTCGATAAAGTCGGATCTTATACAGCTTTTCGTATTTTCAGAACAGAAGGCAATAAGTTGATGCTTAATCTCAATCCCATATATCTTAGAATGGTTCTTGAACAAGGTTATTGGAGAGAATCGGGTTTGACTCCAAAAGATGAAGAGACTATAATTAATGAGATAGAATATATCAAAAAACTTGGATTCAACGGTGCGAGAATACACCAGAAGGTCGAAGACGAAAGATTCTTTTACTATGCCGATATTATGGGTTTACTTACCTTCGCAGAAATGCCTTCGTTCTACGAGTTTACCGAAGAAGTTTCGGTTGGCAGAATTATAAACGAATGGATCGATGAGGTTAAGCAACACTATAATCATCCTTCTGTTATCTGCTGGGTACCGATAAATGAAAGTTGGGGAGTAAATAGGATCACTTTCAATAAACAAGAATCTCACCTCTCTCAAACATTGTATCACCTTACTAAATCTCTCGATCCTATGCGTCCCGTAATATCTAATGACGGTTGGGAACATACTTACAGCGATATTCTTACATTCCATAACTATTGTCAGGATGCCGATAAGCTTGCAGTATTCTACCAAGCCTTAGATGACGTTGTAAACGGCAAAAACAGAGTAGATTATTCAAATCTAAGGCTTCCATTAGCACCAGACTTCAAATATGACGGTCAACCTATTATGATTGACGAATTCGCCGGTATCGGATTCCGTACCGCAAACGATGAGGGCTGGGGATACGGCGATAAAGTAACCGCAAAAGAACAATTCGTAAACAGATTATCGTCACTTATTGAAACAATCACGGCTAAACAGGATATTGCTGGTTTTTGTATCACTCAAATCACCGACGTTTATCAAGAAATAAACGGTCTGCTCGATTTCGATAGATCGGAAAAAGCCGATTTTGAAACATTGCGTAAGGCTATAACTAAATAATGAGTAAGACACTATCTCTACCTATAAACAGAAAACAGTTGTACAAACAGGCATATAAGACTGCATTCTTTACCATCGTAAAGTTATCTTTATTGATATCGCTTTTTGCCCTACCGCTTGTTATTCTTGTTTTATGTAGAAATACCGATCAATCTCATCTATTAAAAGATCTATCTACAAACGTTGAATTATACCAAACATATCTATCACGTGAGATTTTTTGGAATATCACTTATATTCCTGCTCTCATCATATTGTCTATCGGACTAACCGGAGCTCATTATGTAATTAAAGCATATGCTTTTGGTGACGGATATTCACTATGGCGAACATTTTGGTCGGGAATTAAAAACGATTTCAAAAGAGCAATTATTAACGGAATTCTTTTCTCGATAATCTATTTTTTGATTGCTTTCGCTCATTGCTATATCTCTATGTTCGGTCAAATCTGGTTTACCGCAACATATATAGTCAAATGGGCTTTGACAATTTTCTTAGCCGGTGCATATGCTTTCTGTCTAAGTCAATTACCGATATACACAGACGGAGCCTTGAGAATATTTAAAAATTCTTTTTTACTCGCTTTCTCAGCACTTCCGAAAGCTTTTATTGCAATAGTATTGAGTTATTTACCGATGTTCGTAATGTTGTTTTTATCCAACAACACACTTGTATTAGTCATTATAGCGATTTATATGACGATAGGATTCGGTAATGCCACACTAATTACCACATTGTTTTGCCATAGTGCACTCGATGAATTAGTAAACAAGAAAAACTTCCCCGAAATATACCGCAAGGGACTTTATGATAAAAATGACGCCGAAATTACAGATTAAAGATATTACATATACATATGACGGAGAATATGAAGCCGTATCTCATGTCAGTTTCGAATGGGATAATGGAATTTTGTGCATAAAAGGTCCGTCGGGTTGCGGTAAAACTACTCTACTCAAGTTAATTTCGGGAATATTGATTCCCGACGAAGGTTCCATCCTTATCAATGGCGTTGATCTTCAAAAGATTAAAGTAAAGAAGAGAAAAATAGCATTTATCTTTCAAGAAAGCTGTCTATATCCTCATATGACAGTATATAACAATGTATACATCTCATCGAAAAATGATGAAAAAGTTAGATATTGGCTTAAAAAAACGGAGATCGATAAATATGTAAATTTCTTACCTCATCATTTATCTCAAGGAATGCGTCAAAAGGTCGCATTGGCAAAAATGTTTGCATCGGATTCAGACATTTGGATACTCGATGAACCATTTGCAAACCTCGATGAATCCTTTAAAAACGAATTGCTACCCATTATAATGGAAAAGGCTAAAACAAAATGTATATTGTATGTAGGACATGACGACTCGATATTAACGCCCAATGCATTATGGATGGAAAACGGCGTTTGTACATTAGGTGAAAATAAAAGAATAAGCCCGTCCTTTAGCGATATTTTAGATAAATTAAAAACGGATAATTAATAACAATATTTCGATCGGTTGTCGATCGCTTATAGAAAAAGCTGCCAAAACCTTGACAGCTTTTTTAGTATTACGTTATAATCAATTAGTCTATAAAGTGTTTAGAAATCACATACGATCGATTTATTATTGACTATTAAACTATTCAACCATAACGATAACAATCGAAAATCGTTAAGCTACATTCTTTTTGCGCTTAATAATTATAAATACAACTACTCCAATTACAATAAGCGCTACTGGGATTCCTACCGATAATCCAACAATTAATCCGGTATTACCTTTGTCTTTTCCGCTTTCGCAAGTACACTTATCTTGACAAGCCGGATCGTTGCATTCGCTATCAGTACATTTACCGCAAGTTTCGCACTTATGTTCGCATTCGTGTTCGGCGCTCTTTTCACCTACAACGATTTCAAATTCATAAGGCTCGGCTTCATTGCCCCAAAGGTCCTTACAAGTGTAAATAACTTTATATGTTCCTTCAACAGTAGGAGTGAACGAGCCATTCTTGATTTCTACTTCATTACCGTTGGGATCGATTACCTTACCGATAGCTGTAACAGTTTCACCCGAAGCGCTGGTTGCCGAAATAATAGGAAGTTTGATACTCTTATCTACGCTACCGCTTGTGGTAGGTTTGGTAACAGCGTCGATAACAGGCTTTTCTTCGTTTACAAAGGAACGATCTTCTGTGTCGATATTGAAGCTTGCAAACGTTGCACCGGTATTACTGATATTAAATCCGACATAGCTATCCTCTATATCACGATTAGATAACCCTTCGAAGGTCGCTTGATATGACGGATTAAACGATCTATTGAGATATACCTCTACAACGTCACCGTTGATTCTTATTTCGACCTCATTTAATTCGCCTACATAATTATAAGCAACCTGTTGTTCGCGCCACTCGCTACCGATAACAGATCCATTCACCTTAGCAGTGATAACGATACAAGGACTACCGTCTGCCCACATAGAGAGCCATACGAATACATAGTTGTTTTCGTCCTTGTAATAAGGAAGTAAACCGGTTTTATATTCGCTTGCATCGGTTTCGTTTACGAAAATGCTCGCCGACATATAGAAGTCCTTAGCGTCGATGCCTTTAGTCAACGCAAGGGTGTGTTGCCACTCGGTTCCACCGAGGAGTTTACCGATTATCTCGCCGTTAGCTCCAATTGTCCAAGTATCAGCATGCGCACCGCCTCTGAACTCCCAATCGCCGTTAACAACTGTGCTTCTCGATTTAAATCCGTCAACCTCTATATCCTTTACAATAAGGGCCTTAGACGTTGCTATAAAGCCAACTTTTGGGGAAAGGGTATTATCAAGTCCGTCAACAGTATAGTCAACATCTAAAGCTTCCTCATCCAATTTAATGGTTAATTTACCGAGATTGATCTCCGCATAAAGTTCATGCTCTTGTTCAAAATCAAAGCCCTCAGGTAGTGATACGGTCTTAGACTCAGACCACTTATCAAACTTACCGTCAATAACAATACCGTCTGCCGATACCGTAACGAGAACGTAATTATCGGAGTTGTTATACCAAGGATAAACGCCCCACTTACCACCTTCTATAGCAGTAAATTTAGCAGATATCGAAGCAATATCAAAGTATTTGGTTGACCATAAAACATATGTATTCTTTTCACCATTTACATCTATTGCCGACTCGGGTACGGTAAATACACCGTCTTCGAGAGTAATAGAGTAATTATCTTTAGCGGAAATCTCATAATCGGTCTTTGTTCCAAACGAATCGGAATAAACATCGAATTCATTAAATTCTACTGCCTCGGCACTAAGTGCTGAGAAAGATGCACTTGATCCGTACACAGCCAAACCATAATTAGCAGCTTCGAGCATTTCATCAACTTTAACAGATGCCGATTGATCTCCTGCTACCAATGTAAATAAGGATGAACGCTTAACAAGTTCGAGTTTAGTAATATCTCCGCCTTTATATGACTCTTTAACATCGATAACGGTTTGAGAAAGCTCTTTATCGATGCCCTTGGTGATTATGCCTTTGAAGCCGATAATCGAACCTTCAGCGGTGTTTTCTACATAGGCAATCAAATAATTATAGCTATCCTTGTACCATGCAATCAAGCCTACGCCGTTAGCACTCTGCAATTCAGACAATGCAACATTTACAGAAACTTTATAAGATTTTTCGCTCAAAGTATTCTCGATAAGTGCATTGTTATTCAATAAATCGGTAATAGAAGAACCGTCTACGCTATAAATGCTGTCACTCAACGACCATTCGGCTCCGTTTGCTACGTAATCACCGTATTTAACATAGTTGCGGTTATCTTCTTTAGAGTCTACCACAGATATATTAGAGAAAGTTACGGTATCATTGTAAGCATATAAGCCGACCTTAGCAGGTACACTTGCATATTGAACAACGTCTCTAACTGTTACTGTGCTCGATTTGAGGTCGTTGCCGGCGGTATCCTTAAGTGTCGCAATAAATTCAACAGCATTACCGTTTTCGGAAAGTTTGGTAGTTACTGACAATCTAACGCCGTTTTTGATGGGATACTTAATGCCATCGCACCAAATATCATTCCATTCCTTTTGATTGAAGGAGGAGCCTTCTCCTACAAAGAATGATTTACCGTTAACCTTACCGGTTACTTGAACACAACGAATATCGGTAGGTCTATCTTCATTTGACCATTCTATGTATACTACTACAAAATTATCTCCGTCGATATACCAAGGTACAAATCCCGCATGAACTTTTTTCGAGTTAGGAGAACCCATAGTACCCTCGATATCCACACTTATAGTATTATTACCCAAAACAGTAGTATCGAGGAAGTAGAAATTATCACGCTCCGATGTATTGTTGTTAGATATTACATTTTCTCCGTCTTTTTCCCATAATTCTTTTACAACGGGAACATCGGGAGTGTCTGACGAACCGTCATCAAAAGTAAAATTGCTAAATACGATATCGTCACCATGTCCGTAGACGCCAACGTGTGCGGTTGCATCGGAAATTCCGTTTACAGTTTTAGAACCGTTTTTGATAAGACTGCCATCTGCATTTAGTAATTCAAATGCAAATACTCCGTCTTTCTTGGTGATTGCCAATTTAACTGTATCAGCAGGAGAAACAACAATACCGTCGGTCCATACATCGTACCAACCTAACCATTCACCGTTAACGAAACCTGTAATTTCAACATCACGCATTTCGTTCTTACCGCCACGATTTTCCCACCATTGAATATAAACAATAACATAGTTGTCGTTATCGATATACCAAGGAACTAAACCGATTTTAACAAGACCGCCGTCAGCTTGAACACTCTTACCGCTAATAACTGCAGATACAGTGTATTCGCCACTTGCATTGATGGACGTATTGATAAACATAGATTCTTTTTCGTTATTACCGCCGTTTGCATCTATATTATTTTTGCCTGCGGTTGAAACGGAACCATCGTTATTATCGATGTAGCCATCGGTATTTCTATCGGTTACTTGCCATGAAGATGTTGTGTTACCATATTTGTGATTACAATGCTCACACTTAGCATACTCGTTCAAAGATGCTTCACCGCCAGAGTGTGCAACCTTATTATCTACATCCTCGGAATCACAGTTAGCACATATTTTCCAGTGATTTGACCAATCGGATGCATATTTATCACTATTAACATAATCGTGATCGGCTAAATCACGCATAACTTCACTCAAAGTCGTCTCTACCTTTTCGCCGTCAACCTCAACAAAAAGTTTATCACAACCGGAACATGTATAATAAGCGATATTTCCTTGCTCTTGGCATGTGGAATCCTTAGCATCCACTAATGCATATACGTGAGTATGAGATACTGCAGGTGCTAATTGATAAGAGCAGTCCTTACATATCTCGGGATCAGTCTCGGTAGCGGGACCTGCGGAAATATGTGCAGAGAAATCTGCTTTTCCTTCACAGTCAGCGCAAGCATGCCAGTGACCTGTGATGTCACTTGACCAATCAGATGCGACATTTTTATGATTATCGGCATTCTTTTCGCCATATTCCTTATTGCATACTTCACAAACAGCCTTAGCGTTACAAGTAGCTTCACCACCCGAACATGCAATCTTATTATCGACATCACCTACACCGCATTCGCAAACCTTCCAGTGGTAAGTACCGTCAGAAGCATAGACTGTGCTGTTTTCAAAATCATGAACATGCTTAGAAAGTGTGGTGCTGTAATTAGCAAATGTCGCAATGTCACCATTACCGTAGATACCGATCAAACCACCGTTATCCGAAATACCGGAGAATGTTTCTTGGTCTGCCTTCAATTGATTGCCACTCTTATCGGTCAATACAAAGGAGAAAGTGCCACCATCTCTTGTAACAGTAAGCTTTACACCGTCGGCAGGAGATGTCGTAACACCGTCAGTCCACTTATCATGCCAACCAAGATCGGAACCATTGGCTCTACCGGTGATCTGCACACATTTCATTTGACCAGCTCTATCGCCTGCCCACCATTCTGCATAAATAACCACATAATTATCACCGTCGATATACCAAGGCACAATACCCAATTGAGGATTGCCGTCCGCGGGCTTGGCTACGTTACCTGACATTTCAACCGATACAGAATATTCTGTCGTTGCCCTGTAATCTTGGGCAAGATAGAAATTCCAGCCGTTGTTGTCCTTACCTTTGGTTACAATCGAGCCGTCCGCATTTAATGTATATCCGTCTTTGTTGCTGTCGCGAACAACCCAATTAACTGAATCTTCGGCTACAGCCACAGAGGTTACAGCAAATACTAAGCAAAGCACGATTGAAAGCACAAAAGTCACTAACAAAAGTTTCTTTTTCATAAAGTATTACCTCCCTTGGATGGGATTTCCTCCACATCCATATTCTTCTAAAATTGTTTTTTGTTCGGAGAAGGATGCTTCGATATCTTGAATATTCATCTCTCCGAAAGTTTCATAAAGGTTAACGATTGGCTCTATATTGGCAATTCCGGACCAAGGTAACCATGTTCCTACAGATTTAAATGCAAAATCTGCTACATTGGTTGCTTCGGGCATCATTGCCTTATATTTATACCCTATCTTTCCTGAATAATCGGTAGACAGTTTAGAATCGATTTGTAAAAGCAATGCGGATTGCTTATAAAACTCGTTACCGGTGAGTAAATAAATTTTATACATTTCGTAGAACGCATATGCACTATAATTGTCGGCTCCTGAGTGACCGGTCGCAATGACAGAAAAACCTATAACTCCGCCCTCGGAAAACGGGTTTTGCTTAACATCGGTTACATTTTGGTTGGGCACAGCAAAATCATAGGTATATGTCCAGCTCATAGTGGAAACCGCCGCATGCTCCGCAGCGTTCAAATACTTTTCTTCGCCTGTGAGCATATACGCACAGTCAAAACAATATAGCGCATATACGGCTGCTTCTTTATCTACAGTATTCGGATTGTCGGGGGTACCGCCTACATACTTACCGAGTTTAACATACAACTCGTTGTACGCATATTCAGCAGCCTTAATCGCTGCATTCTTGAATTTTGATTCACCTGTATATTCATACATCTTAGATAAGAATCTTACAGCAATCGGCGTATTCAATTTCGATGTACCTTGATATGTTGCATTAGAAGTATCGGTACATACCGTTCCGTCCGTATTGTAACAACGATAAAAACTACCGTCATCGTTTTGCTTTGCAACCAAGTTATTAGCGAATTTTAAAAGCGCCTTTTCCCATTCGGGCTTACTCTGACCATATGCATTGGCAATTCTGACGGCATCAAGCATTCCCTCTAATCCGTCTACCATACATCTTAGGAAAGACGGATAATTACGATTACTTCCGCCATTTGCATTATTACTTGGATCCCACCATACTACAGGGAAATAACTGGTTGAATTAATCTTACTTGCCCAGAACGAAACTATTGTTTCGCCTTTACTCATAATGTCGGCATTACTGTTATCTAATCCGTAGCGATACATTTGATATCCTGCAGGCAACTGCTGTCCGACAAATCCCATTTGAAAGTTGTAACCTTGTTTAGCTTCGCCGTCGGGCAATGACAGAGACCACGGCAAGCCTGCTGCAACAACCGTTCCGTTGTAGGTGTATTCTTTATAAGTATCGCTGAAGACCTCTATGTTTTGCTCGTAGACATCATTCATATCGATGTCTGCAAGATAGTGGTTTTCGGCAGAATAAACCGTTTTATACGTTTCCACCATCGCATCAGTATAGCTCTCTTCGTTACAAGGAACTAATCCAATTTTATATGTGTGACTGTTATTCTTTTTAACTGTGTGATAACGTGCTATCATTCCGCTTCCCGAATCATACGTTGTCGGGCCCTCGGTACAAGGATAAATAAAATCAACCGATACACTCGGCTTGATCGTCAAACCTATAGCTCCGTATTGTAATTCGTCATTAATTTCGCCTTTAGAACCGCCACCTACGATATTACCTACAGTGATTTCAGGAGAGATATGTGCCAAAGCCAAACCGTATTTATCCACACTGTGAAATGCCATTACCATGGGGAGACCTGTACGCGTTTCCTTGACATACATTTTATCAAGATCAAGATTGGAGGCAATTGCACCCGATACGACGTTTGCAGCATCCTTATACAAAATAGACGGAATAAAATAGTCAAAATCATCGTAATAATCCGATCTGCTTCCGTTGGAAAAACTAACAATCGAAGCAAAACCCGTATCTTCTTCGTTGACTTCTATGACCTTAACAGCTCTATCAATACCGAATTCGCCGGTTGATACAATATAATAGCGGTCGGTTACTTCAAACACACTTCCATTTGTCGTGGTAACATTTGATACACATTTGTATCCATATGAATCCGATTCTATTGTAGTATACGGCGCAGAAAACGTTTTTTCTGTGTAGGTTTCAACACCTATACCCATACCTTCGCCACGAACTTTGACGATAGCGGGCTCTAAAGAATAAAACATTTCCTTCCCGTCGGTTCCGGATATGCTTACGCCTTTATCAACGCTTACCGTAAGAATATAGTTTCCGCTTTTTATTACTTTAACTCCATTTTCTTCGGATAGCGCCCCATCGGGAGCAGTCGGAAGATCACCGTTAGCCGGCGTATTGGTATCGCCGTTGTCGGGAATCTCGCTCGGTTTACATGCAAATAAAACACTGCATAACATAATAACAACCAATATTATCGAAAAAATCTTGATAATTCGATTCATTTTTACCTCCATATCGCTATTTGATACCGGTCATCACAATGCCTTCGACAAAATACTTTTGTCCGGCAAGATACACAATCAATGACGGTATCAAGGCAAGTAATCCACCCGCCATAAGTAACGGATAAGATTTGTTAAGATTGGTGGATAACCCCTGTACAAACAACTGAATGGTGTACATTTGAGGATTTCCGCCTACATATAGCAACGGCACCAAATAATCATTGTAAGCACCGTTAAAACCTAATAAAAGCTGAGTAATTATTGCCGGTGTGGAAAGAGGCAATATTATTTTTATAAACATTCCAAATCTTCCCATACCGTCGATTTGAGCAGCCTCCTCAAGTTCCTTAGGTAATGTGGAAAAATATTGTTTGAGGAAAAACATACTTCCTACACTACCAAACATTCCCGGAACGACTATGGCAAATTGGGGGAACCACTCTGTAACCTTGTATACTTGAACAAACAACAAATAGGACGGGAATGTAATAATAATTCCCGGAATTACCATTGTTGTAAGCATAAGATAAAACATTATGTTTTTACCACGAAAGTTAATTCTTGCGAATGCATATGCACATAAAGCACTGCAAAAAGTTCCAACGAACAACTGCGGTACTATGTATAACACGGTATTAAGTAGACATTTGAATATATTTCCGTAATCCTCTGTT
Organism: uncultured Christensenellaceae bacterium; assembly: GCA_964391805.1. Classification (GTDB taxonomy): domain Bacteria; phylum Bacillota; class Clostridia; order Christensenellales; family CAG-1252; genus RUG14300. The sequence goes on from CAYMNK010000004.1 coordinate 187,634, forward strand.
GTCAACAGCGTCTTATAGTAGCCTATATCTATAACTCCGGTGAACCATTGAAATCCGTTTTCAACAAGTGTCAATTCCGGAGTAATCGAGGTGATTATTGCTATCAAAAACGGCGCCACTATTATTAACGAAAACAATATCAATACAAAGTAGGTTAATATCTTGCCTATAGTGTAATTCACCTTGTGTTTTCTTGAATTGGTAAGTTTTATTCCGTAATTCATCACAGCCACCTCAATCGTAATTAACCCAAAGCTTGGATACGGCAAATTGAATTGCCGAAATAAGTATAATTATCAAGCCGAGAACTATACCGAGTGCACTTGCATAGGCAAGATCTCCCGCATCGGTCACTTGTTTATATATCTCCCATACAGGCATTATGCTGTATTCGGCCGGGCTTCCGCCGTTCATTATCTGGAAGCGCGCAAAGTCCTGAAAAGACCCGATTATACCGGTGAATAGTATGTAAAAAACTACAGGCGAAACCTGAGGTACCGTAATATGAATTAATTGCTGACGACTGTTTGCACCGTCAACCGCCGCGGCTTCATATAAAGATTTATCTACACCTTTCATTGAGGAATAAAGCAATAAAACCGATGTGCCTATACCCGACCAAACACCCATTATGATCATCGATATCATAAAGTTATTGCCCGACAATAGGTTCAGCCCTGTGATATTGAAGTCGTTACGAAGCCACTGAGGAATTAGCGTAAATATCCATTGCCAAATAAATGTTATGACTATAGATCCACATATGGTAGGCAAATAATACAACGTACGGAAAAACAAGCTTCCCTTACGGTGTCTTATTAAAAGATTAGTCAAGAATAACGATAAAATAATGCCTATAGGTACCCCTATGGTATTAATACATGCGTTCAAAAGCGATCTTAAAAAGTCTTTATTCGTGAATGCTTTAATATAGTTATCGAATCCTATAAAGTTAAATTTAAATTCAAAAAAACCGTATGGACTATACATGCTGTAATCCGTAAACGAAACAAGCACGGCAAATAACAAAGGGAACAACAGAAAAAGAACCAAACCAATAGTAAGTGGGGCTATGAATATCCATCCCGCCAAATTATCCTTTAGTTTGCGCTTATTACATTTTCTTTTCACCTTGATACAATTCTTTTGCATAATTAATCCTTTATTATTATTCGGTTACGCCGAATAAACCATCATCGGCGTAACCAAAGGAGAAAAACTTAAATTTATCCAAGATTACTATTAACAAGATTCTTAGCTCTTGCTAAAAACTCGTCGACAGTGATTTCTGTAGATGGATTGGTGCTGTATAAGTATTCTGAGGGAACATCGTATCCGTTCACTTTCCAGGTATTACTCTTACAGTATTGCCACAATCCATAACCTTGCATTTTTGCAGATTGAACAAATATCTCATAGTTGTACGGACCTTTTTTACGCTCAGTTTCAACAAGAGATTCATCCATTGCTAAATCTTCATATACGGGAATTTGGAATCCGGTTGCGGTTAATATTTCTTGTCCTTCTCTCGATGCGATATATTCGACAAGTTTCCATGCCGCTTCTTTTTTATCTCCGCATTTAGAGTTAACAGCATATCCAACGCTTCCACTGTACATATTGGCAGTAGAATTCTCCGTAAAGGCTGGAACATACGCAATATCCCAATCAAATGTCAAACTACGGGGCTGTAAAAAAAGTCCCTAAAAAACTGAAAGAGGACAGTGAAAATTGATTCA
>CAYMNK010000005.1:0-175506 GCA_964391805.1 uncultured Christensenellaceae bacterium
TAAAACAAAAAGGGAACATTTCGTTCCCTTTTTAACTATGGCGGAAAGATAGGGATTTGAACCCTAGGTGGTTGTTTGGGCCACGCACGATTTCGAATCGTGTGCATTCGACCTCTCTGCCATCTTTCCATATGTGCTATTTTATCATAATCGTTTTAATTTGGCAACTGTTTCATCAAAAAAAAATTTATTCCAATGAAAAATTGAATGCTCAGAACTGGAAACTTTATTTTGAAAATGTTCAAAATTGTATTATATTAAAATCAAAAATGACTTTACAAATCAATTCAAACCGTAAGATTCTATTTCTTTTATTATCACATTAGTATGCGATTAGCTAATATATGGGTATAAATTTACTACTTTTTTTGAGCTTAATCAAATAAGATTAACCTTTTACAATACTATTACGACATCTCTAACCGTAGAAATGTAATAGCCCTTTGTAATTATAATTATAATATATCAATTTTTTGCGAAAAATCTCTTGAATTCCTATTTTAAATAATGTGAATATTGACAAATATTAGATTATGCCTTATAATATACTAAAGCACAAAAAGTGCAATTTATTTAGAGGAGAATGAATATGTCCGAGAAAGACTTAAATAATGTTGAGAATCCCGAATTAGAAGACGAATATGAAGAATATGATGTCATTACACTTTGCACAGACGATGGCGAAGAAGTCGACTTTATCGAATTAGGCGTTATCGATTACAAAGGTCATGAGTATTCAATACTTCAACCCGACGAATTACCCGATGATATGGACGAGGATGAAGTTTTAGTTTTTAGATACTACCTCGATGAAAACGACAACGAACAATTCGAGATCGAATCCGACGAAGATATCATCGACGCTGTAATAGAAGAATACAACAGAATATACGAAGAAGATTAATTGAAATTCGCTTATAAATAAACAAATAAACATAAAAAGTGCCCTGTAAGGGCATTTTTTTTGAGTGAAGAGTGAAAAGTTGTGGATTATTAGATAGATGGTTGTTAAGGATTTGGATACTAATGCTTTGCCCTGCGGGTTCGAGTATAATGAAAATCAAACAGCGTAGGCATTTGGTATATTGCGGAAGAAATGAGCAGTCGATTGAACACCATCCATATTAACAAGGAATAAGATACTGCGAGGCTTTGCCTCACACTGCTACGCAGTTCGACTGCGGTCTGTCGACCTACGCTGTAGGGGCGATTAGTAATCGCCCTATCCTTGTAATATATTACTGTACTTTTTATGCAAAGTAAGTGCGAGAACTTGCTTTTTGGGCGGGCGATTACTAATCGCCCCTACGTACCCGTCGCATATTATTGTTTTTTTTTGGAAAATATTTATTCTTTTCATCCACTTTTATTAACAAGGATTTTAGATACCGATACCTATGGTATCGCTGCTACGCAGTTCGACTACGGTGTCTGTCGACCTACGCTCAGTATGACATAAATGGGCGAGCGATTACTAATCGCCCCACGATTTGTAAGATTTTTTTATCATTAATACTGGAGAGTATGTACGTTTAACGGCGGACGAAGTATGACATTGATGGATATAAAGTTCATTTCGCAGTAAGAATAGTGTGTAAAATTGCCATTTTCACTATATAATATTCGATATGTTGTGAACAAAAAAAGAGTGCCTTTCTAATGAAAAACACTCGTGCTTGTTCGATACTCGATAATTAACTACAACATTCGCAACTATCCAAAGAATATTTACTCTTTTCTAACTATTAATCCTTAGTTATCCAAACGAATCCTAAGTTATCTAATTATAATAGTTAAAATTGACTAATTGCAGTATCCGTATTTTTAATTACAATATCCGCAAACGGTTATCGCATTATTGCGCGACAGCACCTTTCGAATAAGCGTATCGCAATCACAGTCGCTTCTACCTAAATCGCAATACACATCGAGATCGGCTGTTACGTATACATTTTTACCGCTTATTTTATTAAGTTGTTCGGCCACCTTTCTAAGGATTTCATTCCTTTCCGAACGCATGGCAACGGGTTCACATATTACCGCACACAATAACCCGCTCTCGCCGTCGATAACTCTATAATCGTAAATGCCTTCGAATTGCATTGACATATTTTCGATATAAGCAATGTTTACAAGCATACTTATATTATTAACGACAAGCGTAAAAATATACCTGCTTTCTAAAAACTTTTTATACTCCCATAAAGCGAGTTACGTTAGACTCGTCCGGCTCCGTCCAAAGTCTTTCTAACTTATAAAACTCTCTCAAATCATCATGGAAAATATGAACTAATACGGTGGTATAATCCATTACAATCCACTTCCCCTCTTTGAGTCCGTCCGTTCTGGTCACGAAAATGCCCTCGCCTTCTAAGGTTGATTGTATATATTCACACGCATTTTTTGCGTTGGTCACCGATTTTGCAGTCGCAATAACATAATAATCGGTTACATGTGATTTTTCGGAAACATCGAGCATTACAATGTTTGTGTTTTGTTTATCGGCTAACAACTGTGCGATTTTCTCGGCTAAGCCTTTTGCTTTTTCTTTAACAATTTGTTTATCCATTAAGTTCTCCTTATTGTTATTATTTATATAATAGTTGTAGCACTCTAAAGTCAAATAATATATTTCTCGTTCTCGCGCTTCCAAATATTGCATTTGACGCCTTAGAGTCTCTTTAAATCCTTTTTCAAATGATTCAAACGATATCTGCCTGAGTCTCTCGACACCGGGAAAATCTCGTGATTTTTCAATAATATCCGCCAAATATACCAATTTTTCAAGGTCGGACATATTAGCTCGCCCGGTAGTATGAAATCTAATAGCATTGATTATATCTTCATTCGTAATGCCCAACTTCGTTTTGGCATAGTCGGCTCCCGTAAAAGCGTGTTCCCATGGCTTCTCTCTCCGTTCTTTTTTTCTGAAGTCAAACGAGTTTTTACAAACATCATGAAGCAACGATGCAAGAAATACGTTTTCATACGGTAATTTAAGTTGTTCATTCAGTTTCAAAGCCATTAACACAACGCCTTGAGTGTGTTTGAAGCGTTTATCATCTAACAATTTACGAACTTCGCCAACGAAGTAATCGTATTCCGAATACAGTCGCGCTTCCTTGATATATGCATAGACCTCGTCGGTGATATAAGGATTCGGACAACCGAGTCTAACCAAGGTGCGTGCAGAGGTGGACGAGCACTGCTTACCGACATAATTAACCAATTGTATATCGGCTCCGAGTTGCCTATATTTGGTCACCATGTTCATAAGTTCAGCCGATATACTTTCGCGCGAAACAACGGCGACAGGGCACGTGGTCATCACGGTAATCGGATCTATCCAACTATCCATTGCTATCATACTGTCACCACCGATAATAAATACAATATCTCCGTATTTCTCCTTCAATAGTGGTAAAATCCTTGCCGTATTGGTTAAACCATCTAATTCGGACTCGATATTATCGATTATATATCCGCTGTCATTAAACAGTATTTCAAGCATCTTCACCCTATCATTAAAAGGCGTTAGATCCTTTTTATGGGGCGCATTACCGCATGGTACAAGTACTATGTTATCAAGTCCCAACTCCGACTTAACTTGTTCACAAATGGCTTTATGCTCTTTATGAGGTGGATCGAACGATCCGCCGAAAATCCCGTACCTCATTATTACTCCTTAAATTCTATGTTATAATCTATTATATCCTTTTTTTTCAAGCATTTCAATAGTTTTTGATGACTTTAATCAACTATAAACTCATAATTCTTGATTTTTTATCATAATTCGACCATAAATAATAGATAATCCGACAACCGTTAGGCAATAATCGATATATGAAGAAAAGCGACATTGTTATTCTATCAATAGCGATATGCTTGGTAACGGGCGGAATAATTGCGTACATAACCAATAGCCTTTGGGTGGGAGTTCTTTCGGCAATAATATTCTTGATAATTGCATTCCTTCTTTTTTCAATGAAGAAAAAATCAAATAGGATATCAAAAGAAGTGTTTTTACAGGAACTTTTATTAAAAGGTAAAGAAAAAAGTAACGAATACATTCGAATGTTATTTCCAAAATGTGTAAACGGCGAACCGATGATTCAAGATAAAACATTGATAATAAATAAAATAAGATATTCACCTCTTGGCGAAGAAGATATTGCCGATTGTTATCGCCAAACGATGAGCAACAACTGCGATAAAGCAATCATCTTCGCAAATTACGCAGATAAAAAAGCATTGAATCTAAGTTTCAAATTGCCTTTATCGGTAACAATTTATAATTTTCGCAAATTATATTCCCTACTAAAAGAAAAGAATTTACTTCCCGAAACCGCAAGCGTAAAACTTAAAAAACGAGGTGTAAAAGAGATAATATCAAACCTAAGATATATTCCAATTAAATACTTCGCTATATCGAGTATTTCGACGGCATTATTGTCATTGATTGTACCTTTTAAAATTTACTACTTAGTATTCGCATCAATCAACGCTTTAATAGGAATAACGATTACGGTTATTAATAAAAAGGAAGAATGGCATTAATAGTGCTTATCATTCTCCGACGTCATTCCGATCCCAGTCCCGTCATGCCCAAGCGCTGAATACAGTTTCACTGAAATTAAATTCAGTATAAATCTTAGGATATAAATATATGAACGTGTATAAATGTCGTTTTTACGTAGCAAAAAAAATTAAAAGCATAAACGGATAGAAAAAAATACCAATGATTTGATAATGTAAAATCTCTTTTTTTTGATACAATTAATTGTTATAGTTGAGAAATGTTTGAAATTGTGATATAACTTTAGTGTAGTTTAGTGAATAATAATATCAAGTTCAAACTATAAAACGGAAACGGAGGCTCTAAAGATGAATGCTATCACTAAAATCGGGTGCAGAATATACCAAAAGATTTATTATTTATTGATGTTCGGTATCAAATGGTACAAGGCTGATATACTCGAGGGCGATGGCTCTTTTGATAAAATACCCGAATGGCTTAAATCTCATAACAGAAAAAGCGTGCTTTTGGTCAGCGGAAGTTTCCTTTCTAAAAAATTAGGATTGACCCCAAGACTTGCTAAGAAATTCGAAGAATGTGGTATCAAATGCACGATTTTTGACGGCGTTGTACCAAACCCGACTATTGAATGTACAGAAGAAGGAGTTAGGCTATATAAAGAAAACGATTGTGACTGTATAGTTGCACTCGGTGGCGGTTCTCCTATGGATTGTGCCAAGGTGCTCGGTGCAAGAATCGCTCGCCCTGATAAGACGATATCTCAAATGAAAGGTAATTTGAAAGTTTTCAAAAAAATACCGCCTTTATACGCAATTCCGACAACATCGGGAACAGGAAGCGAAGTTACTTTGGCTGCAGTGATTTCAGACCCTAAAAATCAAGAAAAATATCCTATAAATGATCCGAATTTGATACCTAAATATGTTATTTTCGACCCCGAACTTACCGTAAATTTACCCAAAGAAACGACTGCAACTACAGGCATGGATGCCTTAACGCATGCCATCGAAGCATATATCGGTAAATCGAATACCAAACAAACAAAGAATGATGCAATCGAAGCGGTTAAATTGATATTCAACTATCTGCTAAGAGCATATAACGACGGAACCGATATAGAAGCACGAGCAAAAATGCAACATGGTGCATATTTAGCAGGAAGAGCATTCACACGCGCTTATGTAGGATACGTGCATGCAATCGCTCATGCATTGGGTGGATATTACGGCGTGCCACACGGATTGGCTAACTCGGTATTACTACCTAAGGTTCTCAAAAAATACGGCAAATCTGCATATAAAAAACTTTCCGAATTGGCGGATGCGGTTGAATTAGAGGGAAATACAAGAGAAGAAAAGGCTAATAACTTTATCAAGGCAATCGAAGAATTAAATGCCAAAATGAATATACCGACAGAAATAAGCGGTAAATGGATGATAAAGGACGAAGACATAGACGGAATGGTGAAACACGCTTATAAAGAAGCTAATCCGCTCTACCCTGTTCCGAAGATATTCGGACATAAAGAATTGAAAGAGTTGATAAAAGAAGTACAAGCACAGTAAGTTCGGGTAAATTTTTATTTCGAAGAATCATAGATTAATTGATGTATGGTGCTCGTTATCGTCCGCAAGATACCAAGTGCCCACAATTTCGACTACGCTGTAGGGGCGATTAGTAATCGCGCCCTACGCGTAGTGTTAGCGAAGTCGAAATTCGAGTGTAACGAGAATCAAACAGCGTAGGCGTTTGGTATCTTGCGGACGATAAAGATAAGTATTTGTTATTATATCCGTTTTTTTGATTTGGATTAAGATACTGCGAGGCTGTGCCTCGCACTGCTACGCAGTTCGACTGCGGTCTGTCGACCTACGCTCAGAATGACATGATTGGGCACTTGCGCTTGCTATGATATGGATAGGGCGTTTACTAAACGCCCCTACATTTGCAATGTATTGTTGGCGTTATTGGTGAATGGTATGTACGAGGTATGGGTTATTTATTAAGGAAGGAGATACCGACGCTATGCGTCGCCCTATCGGGTTCGACTGCGGTCTGTCGACCTACGCTGTAGGGGCGTTTAGAAAACGCCCTATCCTTGTAATATATTACTGTACTTTTTATGCAAAGCAAGTGCGAAGACTGGCTTTTGGCGGGCGTTTACTAAACGCCCCTACATTTGTAGTATATTGTTGGCGTTTATTAACAGCATTTTGCTTTGTTGACTTATTTATTACTTGACGATATAGTATGTTGAAGGTCCGTTACCGTGTTTTGTAATTTGATTTTCTGCAATAAGCTCTCTTAACGCTTTTTCAACCGCGGAACGGCTGAGATTTGGACACATTTCCATAATATCACTCTTTGTTATTCTGCCAAGCTTAACAAAGAATACATCCCTTACCATTTCTCTTGCTGTTTTATTACTTGATATTATTTGTAAACGTTCTTCAAAATCTCTATAAGCGGAAAGAATAATACCGAGAATGTATTTTGTAAATACTGTATCATCATTATTTCTTTCATGCCAATTTTGAGAAGCACTTTGCAATGCATCGTAATATTCATCCTTATTATCATGTATTTTCTTTTCAAGAGATATATATTTTCCTACAACATAGCCGTTCTTATATAAGAGCAATGTTGTGAGGATTCTACTCATACGACCATTCCCATCATTAAACGGATGAATACACAAGAAATCATGAATAAAAGTAGGAATTATAACCAACGGATCAACCTCGCCCGAAGCAACAACTTTGTTATATTCTCGGCATAGCCTATCCACAGCATCCGGCGTTTCAAACGGCTCGAGGGGTTTGAAACGTACAACAACAGAACCATCGGCTCGAATTTCGTCAATCTCATTTGCAGTTGTTTTAAAATGCCCTCCAAACGATGTTGGAAGAAACGAATACAACTTCTTATGAAGTTGAAGTATAACATTTGCAGTTATAGGCATATACTCATAACTTTCGTGCACCATGTCAAGAACCGCTCTATATCCAAGAATCTCCTGTTCATCTCTGTTACGTGGAGATGTTTTTTCTTTCATTAATTGGTTCAACCTTTGATTAGTTGTTAAAATTCCTTCTATAGCATTAGAAGATTCGGTACTTTGAATTTTAGCAAGTTCAACCAGTTTTTCAAGTTCCATAGGTTTTTGCTGTAGATAAAGCTGTTGTCTTCCTTTATATTCATGAATAAGTCCTATATATCCAAGTATATCTTTATCCCATTGTTTATCTTTTAAGAAATTATAGTTAAAATCTCGCATTATCACTTACTCCTTTTATTTATCGCTTACATTATAGCAAAAAGTAAGCGATTTGTCAACAAAGTAAGGGATTAATCTCTTATTTTATAGCAAAAAGTAAGCGATTTTCTTTATTAAGTAAGCGATTATTCATCGGAAAGCGAAAAAGATAAGTTTTGATTATTGTATCCGTTTTTGTTAATGCGAAATTAGATACTGCGAGGCTGTGCCTCGCACTGCTACGCAGTTCGACTACAGGACGGTGTCCTTCCGCTGTAGGGGCCGATTAGTAATCGCCCTATCCTTGTTAAGGCAAGTGATAACTCCCATACAGGTCATTCCAAGCCTACAAAACTAAGATAAGATTCAAAACATCAATTGGTCATCCTGAGTGTAGCGACGGCGGAATCGAAGGATCTTATTCCTTGTTAATAAGGATTTAAGATACCGACGCTTCGCGTCGCCCTATCGGGTTCGACTTCGCTTACGCTCAGTATGACATTTGATGATATGAAGTGTATACGTCCGCCGTCATACTGAGCGGAGCTTTAGCGAAGTCGAAATTCGAGTGTAACGAGAATCAAACGACGTAGACGTTTGGTATCTTGCTGACGGTAAAGATAAGTTTCTGTTATTCTATCAGCTTTTTAATAATATGGAATAAGATTCCGATGCCAATAGCATCGCGGCTACGCCGTTCGACTGCAGGACGGTGTCCTTACGCTCAGAATGACAAGATGAGACGCTGACGCTTGCTATGATAAGGATGCCGTTAAAAATGCCGTCGTTATCGTCCGCAAGATACCAAATTGACCTTTCATTTCCGTCCAAGATACTGCAAGGTAAACCTTGCACTGCTACGCAGTTCGACTACAGACTTCGTCTTTCGCTCAGTATGACGGGACGGAAATATGTATGACGGCGGACGAGAGAACAGTATGACATTTAAATATTTGGATTATGGGATGGTCTTCCAGCAGTTCTTTTTCATAAAGGATGAGATAATCGAGATATCCTCACCTTCGTAGTACTTAACAAGCAAAGCCTTAAACTCAGGCACGCTGTTTTCGGGAATAACTAAAAAACCACCTCCATGTGCTATCAAATAGTGATTGGCGAATATAATAGAAGCTCTTTTATTGCCATCAAGAAATATTTGTGTCTTCATACAGTAAAGACATAACTTAATCGCTATATCTATTGCCTCGATGTCCTCTTTAGTTATGTTGCTTATTTCTACTTTTACATCGATTTCATTTGGAATTGGCGGAATATAGGATGAACCTCCTATTGTAACAGGCACACCACGAATACGGCCACCTTCGGCGAAAAAGCCTTCATTAACAAGCCTTGCAATATGACTCAGCATATAGTAATCGGAATTACTCGCAATAACATCTTTATCCAGTATAAATTCCCATGCATGCTTTAAGTTCAAGATCTTTTGAACATCGGTTGCCAACATTCCATTTACTTTTCCATTCTCAATTATCTCTTCGGTTTGTGGAAATGATGTAGCAACCCCCTCTAAAACGGCTTGGTCATAAATATTTATCTTCATATTGGCTCGTGCAAACGCAATATTATTAATTACGTCGGAAGACAACTCATCCTCGGAATACCCTAAAGATGCGAGTTGTCTTTCGATTCCTCGCAACTCCTTACGAATTTCACGAGCCTCTTTTGAATTTCGTAATAGAAGATTATAGAGCTCGTCCGTGTAAGCACTAACATATGTTGAGGTTAGTTTACCGGCGACTCTTTTTCTAATGTATAGATATTTATTGTCACCGATTTGCTTAATCTCAGGTGTACCGTCGTACGGCATAAGCTTCAATCTGGAATTTAAATCCGCCTTTTTTCTCAACAATTCCTGTATAACACTAAATTGTGTAGCCATATTATCTCCTCAAGAACATTTTCAAAGTAATTATATCATAAATCATCAGATAGGTCAAGATTATAGGGAACATTTTATAGTTTTAATTGATAAAAAAGTTCCCTATTTTTAACGATAATTATATGATGATAATGATACTCGTTATCGTCCGCAAGATACCAAATTATTTTTTTTGTTTCCGTCCAAGATACTGCAAGGTAAACCTTGCACTGCTACGCAGTTCGACTACAGGACGGTGTCCTTCCGCTGTAGGGGCCGATTAGTAATCGCCCTATCCTTGTTAAGGCAAGTGATAACTCCCATACAGGTCATTCCAAGCCTACAAAACTAAGATAAGATTCAAAACATCAATTGGTCATCCTGAGTGTAGCGACGGCGGAATCGAAGGATCTTATTCCTTGTTAATAAGGATTTAAGATACCGACGCTTCGCGTCGCCCTGCGGGTTCGACTGCGGTCTGTCGACCTACGCTGTAGGGGCATTTAGAAAACGCCCTATCCTTGTAATATATTACTGTACTTTTTATGCAAAGCAAGTGCGAAGACCGGCTTTTGGCGGGCAATTATTAATCGCCCCCTACTTGTTTGTGATATGGTTTTGGTTCTCAAGTGAAAGGCAAGTGCGAGGACTAGCTTTTGGCGGGCGATTGCTAATCGCCCCTACAATTTTATGATATATTGCCGTATTTTGTATAAAAAAGTGTGTGCTATAAAATATTCTTTTTTCAAGGATTTAGATCCTTCGACGATGCTCAGGATGACACGTATATAATGCTTTCTATACCACATTCACGATGCTCGGGATGATATGTATATGTGAGAAGATCAAACGGTCGTATGACGACGGACAAAAAACAGTATGATCACAAAATATCGCCGTTAGAATTTTCCAACGGCGATATTTTTTTATTTGATTATTATCCAATAACCGGTTTTATTTGAACCTAAATGTTGTACAATATTATATTCCTTTAATTTCTTTAGTGCCCGAAATACCGTTCGTTCTGAAACTCCAATTTGACTTGAAATTGTTTTTACTGAACTCTTTCCACATTTTTTAATAGATTCTAATACTTCTCTTTCTGTCGAATTTAATTTTATCCCGATATTGATATCAAAAATCGATGCTTCTTTCTTTTTAGGTACATTTATTATGACACTTTCTACGCCAATCTTGTCACTTTTAACATCACACTCTACGCCATAAACATCATCATCTATGACATTGACGTCATTATCAACACCATTTATTATGACATCCTCAGTTCTTTTGCCTATTTTAAAATCATTTATCATGTCATTTATACTGACAAATCCTTTGCTACTGTCTGTTTTAGAATCAGTTATTGTGCCATTTATTATGACATTTGAGGTTGATTCGTCACTTTGTTGTCTAATAGCTTCGTTTATTATGACATTTCCTGCACGTTCTACGTCATTTTCATCATTATCAACGTCATTTTCTACGCCACTTTCTACACCATAAGCATCTTCTTGTACAGAATCAACGCCAAATGAATCATTTTCCATGTCACAAATAGCATTTTTAACGCCATTTATTGCTTTAACGGAAGACTGTATTTTGAAATCATCGATATCTAAATTATCTATGGATTCATTTTTTACTAATGCTTGCTTATTGAATGGGATAGTCACAGTAATCATATTCTTCGAAAAAGAATATGCCTCTTCGCCGTATTCACGCACAACAATAGGTACACCATGCCCGGAGTGTTCTACAATTCCACATTGCAGAAAAATTTTCATAAGGTCTTTATTGACTGGCTCGGTTTTTCCTGATAAAAACTCTTCTTTTGTGAGATTTTTGGGAAGACCACCGTAAGACACAATCTCTAATCTATCATCAAACCAATAAACAGAAGGAGCTAATTCCTCAGACCATTTATTATGAACACAAGCATTAATCCATGCTTCTTTAAATGCCTCGCCACTAAATAGGCGATACTCTCTTCTTGGACGAACAGAAACATCTATAAATGTCTCATTCAAAGCATCACAATAGTTTAATACTTTTTCAAGGATTTAGATCCTTCGACGATGCTCAGGATGACTAGATCTGTCGCTTGCGCTCGTTTGGATTCTATTTGAATTTACTATACCACATTCATTTGCTCAGGAGGACGGTGGTTGAAGAATTGCGTTAGGATGACATATATATGATTTTTCGCTGTGTATGACATAGAAGGAAAACAAAAAACCGCACACGAGGTGCGGATTTTTTGTTTTTTGTTGTAGATTAACACTCTAATATAGATAAATCTTTACGCTACCGTAGACGTAGCAATAGTTGTAATCGAGAAATGTGAAATACCAATATTAGATCCTTTTACAAATAGACGAACAGCTGTTACTCCTTCAGGCAAACTATCGGTGTTTGTGGTTATAGTAAAATCAGATTCTCCAAATATTGTTGTCAATGAAGCTGCGGTACCACTATAACCATTGCAGTCTGAATCTATCCACGTTGAACCATCCGTCGTATACTGTATCCAAATCTTACTAAATGTTTTTTTTGTTGTCCATTCTTTAAAGGAGAAAGAGACCTTTGTGATTGTCGCATTTAGAGGCGTAATAGTAATGTAATTACCACTACTTGGATTCATTACGGGAACATCTTTTATAGTTTGAGTTTGTTTCGCTGTTTTTTCAAACTCAACACTAAACGATACAGCATTAACTCCTAAGTGAGATGAATCTACAGTTCTAGTGGTATATGAATTATTCCAACTATTTGCATAATCTTCAAAATTTTGGGATAAATCCACAGTGGTTGTAACAGAAGAGCCAGCTACTGGTTTTTCATAGTTGCAAACGGTGCAGATGTCGTTGTCACCATATGTGTGCTCTTCAGCGGTGCTGTCAAGTTTTGTGTTACATACAGTACATATATGATAGTGGGTGGTGCTATCCTTAGACCATTCGGTGCTTTCTACATGCTTCTTTTCACCTATAGTTGCGGTTGAACCAGAAGAGATTTCGTACATATTCTTCGAAGTATCATTTTCGTTTTCGTAGTAAATAAATATACCGGTAACCGCAATTTCGTCACAACGTTCTACTTGGGTTGCGAGCTTATAGACATAGATACTCATGTCACCATCAGAAACCATAACGGACATACTATTACTACTCCAAGCATAGTTGATCTCAGTTACGGTGCCGGTAAAGGTTACGTAGTGATTGAGATATTTACTGTTGCCGTCTTGGATGTCGGAAATGCTGACAGGAAATACAAAGTCCTCAGCAGGATTTAACGCTCCACATTCACAAAGACCTGTGGTTTCATTGTAAGAACAAGCAACTGTTTCGGTTGAACCGCATGTGCAAGACTTGGTGTGAGTGCCATCCTTATTGTCGGTTAATGTCCAATTGTGTGTGTGAGTTTCAACTTTAATATCCTTTGTAAAGAAATCATAAGTGAATATTAATTGTTCACCTGCATTAGCACTTACAGTAAAATTGGTTCCATTATTTGAATATTGATAGCCATAATCCCATGAATCACCAATAAGAATCTTATATTCATATTGTTTTGATTCGGTTATTTCAATTAATCTTGTGTATAATCCCGTTACTTTATTATAACTAAATTCATTATTGGTATTAGTAGTATCCCAATCAATACCTGGAAGAGTTCCAACTAATTTGTAAGAATTCGAAATTGTTGAATTATCGCTTCCGTTAGACTTCCAGTTTGTCATTGTATAATGGGCTTTTTGGTCAACATAACTTAATGTGATATCTTGACTTTGATTCCATATTGAATCCCAAATTATAGTAGATGTACTAGTTCTAACGAAAACAACTTTCGGTTTATTAGGAGCTAACACATAGTAAATTGAGCTATTATTCGATATTGGACTCAACTCTAAATCCACATCATCGCCTTCGCCAAAGAAGTGAGCTATAATGTGAGCATTGTCATTATTCCACCCATTAGTCTCAAGATATACTACATTGGTTTGAGCGGTACAACCTGCGTTTGTACACTTACCATTAGAGTCATAACTATGACCTGTAGCAGGATGTTCAGAATCAGGTAAAGTATTAGACTCACCACAACCATGGTCACAATAAGCTGTCTTAGTACCAGCTACCATGCAAGTTGCATCGTTATTGTAGGTGTAGTTGGTATATTCATGACCAAGAGCGCTATTCTCTACAGTACGACCACAAATAGAGCAAACACCATCTTCAGTACAAGTTGCTCCGGTAACATTGACTGTACTACATGTATGATTTTCACTATTTTCGCAAATCTCAGTGTAGGTGTAAGTTACATTTTCGATGTAGATGTAGACGTCTTGTTGGTTTGATGCGTAGCATGAGAATAATTCATTAGCTGAATTGTACTGTAATAGGTTTCTGCTATTAGTTCCTTGAGCTGTTATGGTAGCAACACTATCATATATAGCAATAGTCCAACTGCTGTTATCTGATAAAGTCTCTTCAGATCTTAGGTAATTATTTTTATCAGCATTGCCTGCTGCATATAGATATTTAGAACCCACATTAAATGCATAGGTCCCATCTTTATTACCATTAACTATGATAATTATTTGTACATTTTCATTTGCACTTTCGTCTATTGTAAATTGTAAACTTTCATTAGCATTCTTTGTAACAGTAATAGCACCACGATTATTCGTCTTCTGGTTAGTACTTAGAGCATAATAAGTCTCATCCTTCTTACCAACAATGATTATTCTGCTGCCTTCACTAAGTTTGGAATCATCGGTGAGAAGTTCCCAAGTAGAAGTTGAGGACCGCTTGAATTGTTTACTGCAGTCACTACATTTATAGAGATTATCTACACCATTTACTGCTTCATAATAATGTGCGTCGAGATCGATAGCGATAGTTAAATCATCAATTTCAGTACCTTCGTTGTCGAAGTTCTTGTGGCACACTGTGCATTCCTTATGTCCTTTGGTACCGGTTTCAGTACAAGTTGCAGGTGTTTCGTCAATCCAATCACCATAGGTGTGTTCACCATAGCTACCGTAATACTGCTTACATAATTCGCACTTAGCTTGTGCCTTACAAGTAGCTGTGCCACCATAACAATCTTCTAACTTCGTATGGGACGAATCATGTGAACATACCAATGTATGTGTTCCATCACCATCCGCAATGTAAGAAGTCCAATCGTGTCCCAAAGCGTCACCATCCTCAAAAGTTTGGGAGCCTGTTGCGCCACAAGTACAGGACTTATAGTATACCGCTGCAGCTGTACAAGTTGCAGGTAATTTGAGATAATTACTATCTACTTTTTCTTGATTATAATCGTGCGCAGACACTTCAACTTTTTCGCCACAAGTCTGACATTCTTTCCAGTGGTTACTTTCGTCAGAGGACCATTCTACACTCTCGGTATCATGACCGAGAGCAGGAATTTCAACCTTTGTGTTGTAGGTACAACGAGAACATTTTTGGTATGCATTCCAACCGGGTTCGGTGCAAGTCGAAGCTTGAGCAGAAACGTCTTGCATTTCATGACCAAGTTGAGTAAACTCTATATGTATGGTTTCACCACTCTTTAGTTGTGCCCATTCTTCGGTAAATTCCGGCGAATAATCAGCACTTCCGTCAGTTATACAAGTTGGATATACTACGTTAGAAACGTTGATGTCCTTGGTTTCAGCAGACTCAGTATGTTCACAATTGGAACATTTATGAGTAGCATAGCAAGTAGTATAGTCGGTATTCCAAGTGTAAGTAACTTCACCATAATTAGTATGCTCACAACCATAACCACATGAACAATGACCATCGTTGTCAAGAACGTGATCGGATGGTTCGCCAATTAAAAGCCCACAATCATCACACTTGTTTTGGTGTTGAGCATCATTGATAGTGGTTAATTTTGAATATTGGTGACTACATTGATATTCACAAACTGAACATTTTCCATCAACCCAGGTGTGTTCAGTTGACTCCTCAATGGTTTCTTGACAATACTTACAGACCTGTTTGTGATTATCTGCTGTTTGCATATATCCAACACCATTGACGCCATCTTTTGTATGATTGGTGAGATCTTTGTTACCGTTGAAAGTTTCTTGTTGTTCAGTACCTTCACTTGATTTACCACACTTACATGATTTAAAGTAAATAGCATCTGTGGTACAGGTTCCTGCATCTAATAGATATTTTACATCTATTATTTCTTGATCATAGGTATGCTCAAGCTTGGAACCATCGTCAGCTATTGTATCAGTCTTACCACAACCATGGTCGCAGGATGCTGATTTGGTGCCGTCTGCTTCACAGGTTGCATTGTTATCGGATACATAATTAGTGAAACTGTGGTTATTGGAATTTACCTCACCATATTTCGCATGACAATCGATACATTCGGCTTGTTCGGTACATGTTGCAGTCCCGCCAGTACAATCTTCCGTAACTGTGTGCTTTGAGTTATAGATACAGGTTCTGGTATGCGTACCATCTCCGTTAGATACCCACTCACCATAATCATGAGCATTTTCATCAATAGCTATAACTACATCGGTAAGTTCGTGAGAACCGTCGTGACTGTCATAATACTTTTCACAAACGGAACAGTAATAGCAAGCTTGTTTTAAGCCTGTAGAAGTACAAGTAGCAGCTACAGCAGACATTGGTTGTTCGGTTGTCATCGAGTGAGCAGTTTTACCTGCAGTTTCTATATCCTTCAATACATAGGGATTATCTATCCAATCTACGTCAAATGTGGCAGTAAGGGTAGATAACTCTACCTGTTGACAATTTGCTCTTTGCGTTATAACTTGAGTAACACTTGTAGATATGGCGGTTTGGGTATGTCCCGTGTTTCCTTTGGAACAACTACTAACTGTACATTCACGAGTAGCGGTACATTCCCAATGCCAATTAGAGTTTTCATGATCATTGGGATCATCATTTACTCTTAAAAACTCATAACTTATTTCACTATATTGGTGGACGGGCGCGATATAAAGATCATCCCAAGTGGTTTCATTTTTATTCTCATCGAAATAGGTACCGCATTCGCACAAATAGTAAGCATCCCAACCGTTTTGCAAGCAGTTACCTTCTTGACCTGAATGCAAAGTGCCTAAGTTATGTCCCGGAGCGGCTACATAAATCTTCTTGGTATCAAGCTTTAGATAGAGAGTGTATTCACCACTATGGATAACAGTGTTATCATCGGATAAGAAACCATCGTTCTCCCAGTCACTGTAGGAGTTTCCATATTGGTCCTTTACATTCAAATAAGCTCCTCTATTGAGAGAGACAACTGCTTTTAATTGATTATCTTCGTGTTCAGCAAAAACTACTGAATCGTTTAGAGTGTATACAATATCAGGTTGATCAACTTTAATTTCAGCATTAACTGAATTAAACTTGATCGTCACAGTCGCATCATCAACCGCGACATTAAAAGTAATGTTAGCACCATTTACAGCGCCGAACCAAGTACCGTAATTGTCAAGAACTTTAAATTCATAATCGCCACTATTAATGCCGTTGAATGTCCTGTACCATACTCCGCTTTCAGCATCATATGATAATTTATTGGATTCCGAGGTAGTCCAGCCACTGTCGGTAATAGTTCCAACAGCCCAATATGATCTTGTTTCATAAGAAATCCAACCACTACCATCTTCATTCCAATTTACTACTTTATAGCAATTATTGCCATCAGTCGGTATTGATAAATCTCCGGTTTTACCCCAGTTTTCATTATCATTAACACTTGGAGTAGCATCATTCGGACTCATTCTTATAATGATTACATTATCCTTATTATCAGGAACATAGCACTCATAATCACCATACGAATTAGCAATTGCAGTAAAAGTACCATATTCGTTCTCATTATTTGAATTCCAGAAATAAGCTGCAAACCATGCATTAGCATCTCTCCAGTTAGCGCTTGTTGCAAGATAAATTTTCGCTTGTTCTTCACCACATACTGTACACTTGTGATCATTATCATAAGTGTGCTCACTTGCTATTTGACCACAGTATGCACAATTGTGGCTATTAGATTGAGCTTCGTGTACACCAAGCGTCTCTTCGCAACCTTCACGGTCACACTTATGGTCTTTGTTTTCGTCGATATGTCCGAGAGCATCACCGACTGATACTTCTTTAGTTGCGGTTTTATTCAAATAAGAAAATACGGCAGTATATGTAATTACCTTGGGATTTGTACAATCTGCTTCTTTAGTGTCTTGAATAGTTGAGTCAACTGGTATATCTTTGGTCTCAGTACAACCAATGCGTTGACATATGGTGTGTGCAGTACAGGTTGAATAATCAGATGACCAAGTATACCACGTATCTTCACTTTGTGTTTTATCGAAATTAAAATCATGACCTTTTGCTACACCATAATCGAAAGTAGATTCACTGTCGGTACCTTTGCTTGAATTCTTACAATACACACAGCTCGTATAATAAACTTCAGGACTTTCACAAGTTGCTTCAGTTTTGCGATAAATACTATTAACTTGGTTAGTGTAGTTGTGAGTTCCTAATTCACCATATTCAAAAGTTTTTGTACCCTTTTCACCACAGGAACAGGAGTAGTAATATGTAGCTACGGATTGACAGGTAGCGGCAGAACATAAGAATTTTTCTTCAGCTACTTGTTTGTCATAAACATGGGTATGGGGTAATTTTTCGATTGGTTCGGTCTTAGTTGCACCACAAGAACAAGTGTAGGTTCTTTCGCCCTCTTCACTCTCGGTGGGTTGTTTTGTTACAGTACCTTCGTCCCAAGCGTGATCTTTTACACTTTCATCGTCCTTTTTACCACAAGAACACTCATTCCAGTGTTGATTGTCGTCATGTTTAGTAATATTATAGGTGTGTTCTTTCTTATCGATTTCGAGTTCAGCCCACGTCTTAACCTCTTTATTCTCGTTGAAGTAAAGTTTACAAACTGAGCATTGATAGTAGGCAACGTTTCCTGCGTCGGTACAAGTAGCATTCTTAGCAGAAATCAATGTGCCATAATCGTGTCCGAGTGCTGAGATAACAGTTGAATCTTTAGAGATTTCGGTTGTGCAAGCTTCATCGGTGAAGTATTTATCACATCCTGAACAATACCAATATTCAATGTTACCTGCAGCTTCACAGGTTGCATTTACTTTGTCAACATTTCTTGCATTGTGAGTGTGGGTTTCTCCACCGCTGGTGGAAGAAGATTTATATACTACCTCGATGGCAGTGATTCTTGCTTGACCATTATTTGCAGTACCAGTATTACCAACACTAAATGTTACAGAACTATTATTAACTTCAACTGTGGTGTCAGAATCAACATTTGCTCCATTTAATGTCAACACACCGGTCTTATATTCAGTATACGTTATCTTGACTGAACTAATAGTATATCCTTCTATTGCGGATACTGTTACAGAAGGAGATTCAGTTTGGTATATACGCCACTGAGAACCATCATAAAACTTACCTGTATTAGATGTACCCTTAGCAGTTACACTAATAATGGAATCCATACCAATAGTTTCATAAAGAGTACCATTAGACCAACTATTAACTGAAGCGTAATCTGCGATGACTACTTTTACAGTGGTGGATTCATTTTGAGATTTACCACAAACGGTACATACACCACCAACATAGTTGTGTTCGCCTGTTTTAGATATTACTAAACTTGATAACTCATTACCATCTTTGTCATAGTTCTTTTCACAAGTTGAACAGTAATAGTGTCCTTTAACGCCATCTTCGTTACACTTAGCAGGCACCTCGTTAACCCAATCGGATTCGGTGTAGCTGTGAGATTTCTTAGGATCAACTATGTCGGTTATCTCTTTTGTACAATCCTTGTCAGAGTATTTATTGTTACAAATTGAACAAGACCAGTATGCAACAGTACCGTCTTTTAGACAGGTTGCAGGAACAGCAGCATACTCAACCGCATTTTCAGAACAAACGTGCTCATCTCCGCCGGAGGATTGAGTCTCTTTATATTTTACTATAATTGAATCAATATATATTTGCTTATTCACTGTACTTGTATTGTATAACACAACAGAATTTGCATTTATGGAGTAAACATTATCTTCATCAGATTTTATTGAGTCACCAGATTTTACTTCAAGACTTTCACTTGGTGTACTTGAATTATAATTAACTATAATGCTTACGATTTCATATCCATCGGAAACAGAAATGTTTAGAGCACAGCTTCCATTGTAATATAATCTTATATTACCTGCCCTATTTAGACCAACATGATTGCTGCCGGTCTTGGTTGAGAAAATATTAAAAATAGAGTCATCTAAACCAAATACTGATTTAGCATCATTGTTGCCAGACATGTTTGTTGTTGTACTACCTGTATATGCAATAGTGACAGATTTTAATGATAAGTCTTCTTTACAAGTATCACATATACCATCACCATTCTCGTCCTTATGACCGAGTGCTTCACCATCGGTTTTGCCACAAATAGTACAGGTTTTAGGATCGGTACAGGTAGCATCTTTCCAAACATGGTTCTTATCACCTATTGTTGCTGTAGCACCTTCACCAATTTGCTTATTATTGTTAAATGCAGCGATTACACCTTTAACGGTGATTTCGTCGCATAATTCGACTTTGGTAGCAAGCTTAAAGATATAAATGCTCTTTCCGTTTCCATCTGAAACAGTAACGCTCATATTGGAAGCAGAAGCAGACCAATTATAGTTAATCTTGGTTACCGTACCGGTGAATTCGACTTTGGTACCGTCTTCAAGATCGGCAAGCTCAGAGATTGTCTTAGGATAATAGTAGTTTTCGTTGATTTCGCCACAAATATCGCACTTACCATCCGCAGGATTCTCATCTTTATGACCTGCAGATTTGATTACGGTGTCGTCAAGATCAACTTTACCATCTTCATTAAGATCGGTGAGTTCCTTAGAGCAAGCTTCATCGGTGAAGTATTTTTCACAAACGGAGCAATACCAATAAGCAATATTTCCGTCTTCGGTACATGTAGCATCCTTAGCAACTGTGCCTGTTACATTATGGTCAGCATAAACGGTGCCTACAACAACCTCGGTTTGAGTGGTTGCCCAAGATTTCGCAAAGGTTGCGGTGTAAGTTGTTACACCGTATTCTTTACAGGTTGCTTCCTTGGTTTCTTCAGACGTAATCGTTGCTTTAATTTGAATCGTTTCGTCACAACCGCTGCACTTACCGTAGGCGATACATTCGCTGTGATTTGCGTTCCATTCATATCCTTGTTCACCCTTAGAGGTGTCAAGTTCCCAAGTGTGGGTGTGGGTAACGACTTCACACTTAACCTCTAATGTGAAGATATTAAAGGTAAATGTTACCTTGCTAACGCCCTCTAATGTGACTTTAAAGTTATTATCATCTCCGTCAGCCTTAAGGTCAAGAGAATAGGAATCGTTCCATCCATATGATACGTACCAATTGTGATTTATTGCTATCTTATACTCAACTGTGCCCGATAAATTAACATCATAAGTCTTGGTGTACAAGCCCGATTTAGCATCATATACAAGGTCATTATCTGAGTTTGCTACATTCCAATCACCACCGAAAATACCGGTACCGACTAAAGTGTAGCTTTCAACAAGTATAACCGTTGAATTTCCATTGCTTCCATTCCAATCCTTAACTACATAGTAAGAATTACCATCGCTGAGTGTAATATCTTGGCTTTGATTATCTTTACTAGCCCAATCGAAGTCATGTTTATTTACATTCATTCTAACAAAGATAATGTTAGAGATGTTATCGGGAAGCATTGCATAGTAAACAGTACTACCCTCGCCAAATATGGTCATTTCGCTCCATGCACTGCCATTATCGTTCCAATAGTATACAGCGAACCAAGCGTTATCTACGTTCCAAATATTGGTATCGAGATAAACGATATTGGCGGTTGCGGAACAACCTTCGTTTTGGCACTTACCATCGGATCCAAAGTTGTGACCAAGTGCGGAACCGTTGGTGAATGTCTCACTAACATTTGCATCAAACTCGCCGCAAGAACAAGACTTGTAGTATACCGCTGCTTCTGTACAGGTTGCTGCGGATTTGAGGTACTTAACGTCTACTACTTCTTGGTCATAGACACAAGTGTGGCTCGATGAACCTTCCTTGGTCGCGGTGGCGGTGTATTCGGTATTCCAATAATCCACATATACTACTTCAATAGAATTTTCAGCAAAGGCGAATTGTAGAATTTCATCGGTTAACACCAATGTATATGTATCGTTAGAAACATATGCAGTGTAATCGGCATCATATCCCATACTTGAATGAGTATAATGAACACCACTTTCTGAGATAACTAAGCTAAAATCACCATAAGCAAGATATGTTCCGTTATATGTACCTTGTTGAGATTCAGTAAAGGTTGCTTCGTTACCGTAGTTGGTTTCGTCGCCACCACTACTTTGAGTGGGTTCACCTTTTATGAGTGCAAGGTTAGTAACATTTGAAAGAGTATCCGATATTAATGTAATGGTTTCGTTATCATCACCAACTTTGAAAATTGCTGTTTGTTTTCCACGACGATAAATAATAGTCCATGCATCATTACTATAAGTCAATGAATAAATCTGTTCACTACCCCAGTCGGGATCTTCAAAGTAGTTACCTTCGACATAATAGTATAGTTCAGTTTCACCCTCATAAATTTCAATTTTTATGACGATTTCGCCATTCTCACTGTGCCAAATGCCTTCGGGAAGTTGGGGAGTTGTATCAATTTTCTCGACAAATACAAATTGAGCAATGTCTGCGTCAGCAGTTGTAAGTACAGGTTGAAGTGTAGTAAACGTCTTATTGGTATAAGCACCGAGTACATATTCTTTAGAATCACATACTGTCTTTAGTGTCTTTAAGGTATCATCCCATACCCATACGGATGATGCAACATCTTCATATTTAGCATTAGTATAAGAATCACTCTTAACAATGTTAATGTATTGCTTGGTTTCTCCTGAATCAGCAGATACATATAGGTAATATCCGCCATCAGTTGATTCTACATATACTTTAATGACTTTATCGATATCTTCGACTGTAGCGAAATAGTAAGTATTCGCCATGTTACCATCAATATAATAAATCTTAGAATCACGAGTGAATGCTATGTAGTATACACTACCCTCTTCAGGATTTGCAGGATCGATAACGGGAGCGCCACAGTTGTCGCACTTGCCGTCTTTGTCGGAATCGATATGGTTTCCGGTTGCTTCGATCACTATACTTGATAATTCTTTATAGTCAGCATCAAAATACTTTTTACATACAGAACATTGATAGTGACCAAGTGTTCCAGCCTCACTACATGTAGCATCTACTTTTTTAATCCATTCACCATAGTTGTGGTTACAACCAGCGGTTGAAGAAGCTTTGTAAGTAACTTCGATAGCTGTGATTCTTGCTTGACCATTAGTTGCAGTACCAGTATTACCAACACTGAATGTTACAGAATTATTGTTAACTTCAACTACGGTGGCTGAAGCAACATTTACTCCATTTAATGTCAATACACCAGTCTTTTCTGACACATATGTTATCTTAACAGATACAATGGTATATCCCTCATTAGCAGATAATGTTACAGAAGGAGTTTCGCCTTGATATATACGCCACTGATTACCACTTGTATAATATTTACCAGTGTTCGAACCGCCTTTTGCAGTTACGCTAATGTTAGAATCCATTGCAATAGTATCATAAAGAGTACCATTATCCCAACTATTCGCAGTAGCATAATCTTTAATTATTACGGAAACAGTGGTTTCTGAAGCTACTTCTTCACCACAATTATCACACTTGCCGTCACCATCTTCATCTTTGTGTCCGATTGCGGGGATAACTATTTCGGAAGCGGATAATTCATTTTCACATGCTTCTTCTGAGTAGATCTTACCGCAAGAACATTTCCAATATTCCTTGTTACCGGGCTCGGTACAAGTTGCGTCTTTAGCTTCGGTCTTAACCGGTGAAGAACAGATATGATCTACATTTTCAAATTTAAAGGTATAAAGAGTTTTATCGGAATTACTATATAAGCTATATACAGTTAAATAACTACCATAGACCTCTAAGTATTGAGAGTACTTGTTATTGTACTTAGCGTTTAAGGATTTGATTAGATATCCGCCATCAGTGGATTCTAACTCGAATAATGTATATTCACCTTCGGAATCTACAAACTTAACATCGGTTCCGTCGGTATATAAGTATTTACCGTCGAAAGTAATAAAGGTTACAGAACCATCGGCGTTTTCACGCTTAACTAACTTAACAGCATCATCCTTATTAGAGGATATCGTAAGTTCGATCTTAGATACACCGGTCTTGCTATTGGTATAAGTATATTCGGTAGATGTAATATAGTTAGATCCATTAACTAAGTAAATCTTTTCGGCATGACAAACGGTACATTGTCCATCTTTGCCGAAGGAGTGCTCCGCACTATCTTTCTTTTCACCACAGTTTACACATTCGTGCCAATGATATGCTTCATCTACGGACCAAGCATTGCTCCATGTGTGTGCATTTGAATCAACAGGGATTACTAAACTTGATAGTTCGTTCTTATCTGCATCAAAATCTTTTTCACATACTGAGCAATGATAGTGACCAAGTGTTCCTTCTTTAGCACAGGTTGCATCTACCTTAACAATCCAATCGCCATATGAGTGTCCCTTAGCGGGGATTTCGTCTTCAACTCTTGAAATTTCGTGATGACAAACGGAACAGTAGACTACTGAATCGTAGTGTCCCGGATCGGTACAAGTTGCATCTTGTTCGTTTTCTCTTACTGCATCGGCAGGTGTATGGTCTGCTTTATTAATAACTAAGTTAGTTAAAATATCTTTATTAATATCAAAATCAATATTACATTCGGAGCAATGGTAGTGACCTAAAGTTCCTTCTTTTTCACAGGTTGCAGAGATTTCGTCAATCCAATTGCCGTATTTATGACCTAATGCTTCGATTACGGTTTCGGCTTCTGCCTTACCTTCGTTACAACGAGTACAGTAGGTTCCGCCTACTACACCGCTTTCGGTACAATTAGCGTCCTTATGTGCGATGTTACCGTCGGAGTTGTGTCCGAGAGCCTCGATTTCGAGGTTTGCCCAAGTTGTTTCTTTACGGTTAACATCAAAGTATACACTACATACGGAGCATTGATAGTATGCGTGGTAACCTGCTTCGGTACAGTTAGCTTCCTTAGCGGATACTAATGAGCCGAGGCTGTGTCCCTTAGCGGGGATTGTAACGTCTGCTACAGGTTGGGTGCATGCAGAGTCGCTGAACTTGGTGCTACAATCGCTACAAGTCCAATACTCGATATGTCCGGGTTCGGTACAGGTTGCTTCCAAGCCGTCTGTATGTACGGTATGGCTATGTTTACATCCGTGTCCGCAGATGGTACATACGTTATTGTCGTTGAGGTCGTGCGATTCCTTCACGCCAATGTGGAGGTTACAGCATTCCCATTTTTCTTGATGGTATGTATCATCGGTTACCCAAACAATATGTCCTACGTGATTAGCAGGATCCTTACTACCGTATTTTTGTCCGCAAATTTCACAGGTTGCCGCTTCTTTACATGTTGCGGTACCGCCTTTGTGAGAACTCATTACTTCGCCACAGTAATCACAGGTGTGTTTACCCGATGCTTGCTTGTGTTCGCCCATTTGAGTACCACAGTAGTCGCAGGAGTGGTTTTTATCTCTATCTACACAAGATGACATTACGTATCCGCAAACGTCACACTTGTGGTCTTTATTATTATCTACGTGTGAAGCCTTGTCACTTACGACGTCGCAGTTATCACACTTGTGGAAGTGGTTGGCGCCATCATAAGACCAAGTTTCGCTAAACTTGTGTCCAAGGGCTACTACATATTCAATATAGGAAGCTTCACAACGTGAACATTCGTGAAGAATTTCACCTTTGTGGATGCAGTCAGCCTCAACAAGAGTTTCGCCGTCGCTCCAGTCGTGTCCGAGTGCGGATACAACTTTTTGTTCTATAAGTATCTCACCGCATACTGAACACTTCTCGCCGTCGCTAAGACCGGGAACGGTACAGGTAGGAAGAATTCCTTCTACTTTCTCGTGGGTGTGTCCGTTTGCCTTGATTTCTTCATATTTTGTTTCACCGCAGTGTTCGCAAGTGTATAACTTGGATCCAACTTCGGTACAAGTGGGTTCTTCATCGATTACACCGTCATCCCATGAGTGTCCCTTTGCTTGGATAACTTCTTGCGCCTTAATTACGTGTCCACAGTAGGAGCAGTATTCGCCATCAGTTAAACCGTTCGATTCACAACTTGCCTCATAGCCTTCGAGAACGGCTGGGATGTGAGCGGTCTTCTCAATAGTTTCAATCTTTATATCACCGCATTCGGAACAAGTATAATACTTATATCCTTCGCAAATACAGCTCGGCTCAATAGTTTGGGTGAGTTCGTGTTTGTGCTCTAATGCTGCAATTTCTTGTTGTGCTTCGAGAATTTCACCGCATACTGAACAAATCTTACCGTCGGTTAAGCCTTTGGAATAACAGGTTGCTGCAAAGCCCTTTAAGACTTCCGCCTTGTGGTCTACCTTCGCAATATCTTCATAGTAGACGTGATCGCAATTCTTACAACTAAATTGCTTGGTTCCTACCGAGTAACAGGTGGCTTCAACAATTACCTTACCGTCATCGTATTCGTGGTCGATTACGGGGATGGTTAGATCGTCAAGCTTGTTCTTATCCTCGCCAAAGCATACACCGCATACAGAGCATACGTAGTGCGCTTTTGTTCCTACCGAGCTACAGGTGGGTTCAACCTTAGCAATGAGTGAGCCAAGCTTGTGCTCAGCTAAGGGCAATTCGAGCGACTCAACCGCTTTACCGTCCTTGTCGAAGAGCTTACCGCATTCGCTACATTCCTTGTGCGCTGCGACACCGTGACTGATACAGGTCGACGGTACCTCGGGAATGAGTTCACCGATTTTGTGCTCAGCTAAGGGCAATTCGAGCGATTCGATTTCGTTACCGTCAGCATCGAAATACTTACCGCATTCGCTACACTCTTTGTGAGCCGCTACGCCGTGTACCGTACAAGTCGACGGTACTTCTGCAATCAATTCGCTAAGTACGTGTCCGCGGGCTTCGGTGTTTATCTCTACGACGATGCCGCCGTAGGGCCTTACACTCGTGTATACCACGATTCCACCTTGCTCACAGCTCGAGGATTGCTTGGATTCAACTTTCCAACTCCAGGTGCTCATGTCCGATAACGACGGAATTACAATTTCCTCGTTAAGGTCGCACTTGGAACAGGTGACTGTCATGGAGCCGTCCGCGTCCATCGTCGGGAGTTGCTTGATGACGTAACTATATTCGTGTTCGCACGAATTATCGGTACTTATATTACAAGCAACAAAGACTACCGACAATACGGCAATCATCACTAACGTAAGAATCAGATATAAAGATCTACTTCTACTCATACCAAAATCTCCTATTTGAATATTATCGTCTTGCGGGATAAGACGTAAATATTTTACATATAAACAAATTATCCCACAATATTTTATTTTATTACCTAAATTTTAACACACTATATATTATTTTTCAATAGAAATTTTCAAATTTTTCAAAAATTTTTAATACAAATTTAAGTTTTAGGGGAATTGGCATTTAATAAGGCGTAGGCGTTTGGTATCTTGCGGACGGTAATGAGCAGTTTGAATTATTGTATCAGCTTTTATTAATGCGGAATTAGATACTGCAAGACTATGCCTTGCACTGCTTCGCAGTTCGACTACAGGACGGTGTCCTTCCGCTCAGTATGACATTTGATGGGCAAAAAAGTTGGTGCAAAATAAAAAGCAAGTGCGATGACTTGCTTTTGGCGGGCGTTTACTAAACGCCCCTACAGTTTTGTGATATATTGTTGACGTTTCGACAAAATTGTATGTGCATTTCATAGTTTGTTCAGTATGACAGTTGATGGTGATCGTTATCGTCCGCAAGATACCAAATTGTTACACAATTTGATTTTCTCTTCGTTCGAATTTCGACTTCGCTTACGCTTCGCTCAGTATGACGGCGGACGAAATTTCGCTTAGTATGACATGATTGGAGCCCAGCGAAAGGATTAGATGAACATCGCGAAGTAGTGAGGGAGCGTGATCTTGGTGCCGTTTGTGCCTAAGTTCGTCGCTGTCAATTTATATGCGTATGGCGGATTCCATTCCTTGATAAACTCGTTAAGGGATACAGTTTCCCCTCTTTTGCTCTTGACCTCTATCGGAATTACCGTGCAGTTCTGCTCTATCAAAAATTCGATTTCTTGGGTGTTGTTCTCCTTTTTAACATAATGTAATCTGTATCCACGCTTCTTGAGCATATCAAATATCAAATTCTCATATATGCCACCTTTCGCCAGTCCTTGTATGGCATCCGTCAATATCGCTACTTGGGTGTCAAATCCGTATAGTGCCGTCGTTAAACCGATGTCGGTGCAGTATACCTTGAATTCGTGAGGCTTTTCGTACGCTACGAGCGGAAGTTGAGGTGTCGATACATTCGGCACTATCCCAATCATTCCCGCATCAATTAACCAATCAAGCGAATTTTCATACTTACTATGAGTTCCTCGTGGTGCTACTACCGAATATTGGAATTTGGTGTATTCTTTCGCTAATTGGCGCGGTATCGAATAGTAGCATTCGCGTATCTTTTGCCTCTCGGTGATTTTGGCGTATTTCTTGATGTCCTCTTCGTATTCGCGAAGAATCTTGTTTTGTATCTTGCTCGCTACTTGGAAATTGTTGGTCTCAAAATACCGCTTCACGACCTCAGGCATGCCACCGACAGCCATATATTCGCGGATAATCCTACTGAATTTGGAGTGAATCGCCTCGGGAATGGTCTTCATGTCTGTGTAGTAACTCTTGAGGTTGGCAACCGCTTCTTTGTTATAACCATATGCCCATAGGAATTCCTCAAAATCTAAGCCGTACATGTCAATTTGCGCTTCGTAACCCACCGGAATCGATATAGTTTCCTTATAATGTAGTCCTAATAAGGATCCGCTCGAAATTACGTCGTATCTTCCATCAATGGCTAAAAATTTGATAGCGGTGCGCGCATTAGGGCAATGCTGAATTTCGTCCAAGAAAATGAGCGTGCTACCCTCAACATATTTTACGGTCGGAATTCGAACAGATATTCTTTTGTAAATTTCATCAGGCGTTAGGTCTCCGTCGAAAATCTCACAGTATTCAGGATGAAGGAAAAAGTTAAGCTCGATAAAGGATTTATAGTTGTCTTTACCGAATTGTTGAATAATAAAAGACTTACCGACTTGTCTTGCACCCTTGACAAGTAAGCACTCGTTCTTGTGATCGTTCTTCCACTCTAATAGCTGATTGTAAACTTTACGTTTTAACATACGAACTCCTTAAAATTTGGTATTGATATTGTAACATTAATCGAGGATAAAGTCAATAGAAAACTTGCAGAATTTGACAATAGTTTTGTGAAAAATGCGTGGAATTTGACAATACGAGAGGTGAAAAAGACGTAGAATTTGACAATAGTTTGGGTAAAAAGTTTGCAGACGGTAATATTGAATGACATCCATTTTAACAAGGAATAAGATTCTGACACTAAGTGTCACCCTACGAGTTCGACTACGGTCTGTCGCCGCAACGCTTGGGAATGACATTGATGGTGCTCGATATCGTCCGCAAGATACCAAATTGTTGCACAATTTGATTCGCACAAAGTGCGAATTTCGACTACGCTCAGTATGACAGCGGACGAAAATGACATTTGATGGTGTTGTGCTATCAAAAGTTTTGACATTGTATCCGCTTTTATTAATGCGGAATTAGATACTGCTCGGCCGTGCCGAGCACTGCTACGCAGTTCGACTACAGGACGGTGTCCTTTCGCTCAGTATGACACGATGGGCGGGCGATTACTAATCGCCCCTACAATTTTGTAATATATTGTTGCCATTTTACAAAAGTTTTGTACGTTTATTTGCTCTTTTTTAACAATGAATCAGATACCGACGCGTTGCGTCGCCCTACGGGTTCGACTTCGGGTTAACACCCTCCGCTCAGTATGATATTTGATGGTGCACGTTATTGGCGTTTTTGATAATAAGTAAGTGCTTTTACAAGTTTTTTTAATCATCCTCTTGAAATCGGTATTGTAATTGAGGTATAATTTATACATGGAGACTGTTATGGAAATGGAAATAAATAAGAAAATTCAGAAATTGCAAAATATAATCGATCAATCACAAAAAATTGTTTTTTTCGGTGGTGCAGGTGTCAGTACTGCTTCGGGTATTCCCGATTTTAGAAGTCCGGACGGATTATATCATATTCATTATAAATACCCACCTGAATACATGCTTTCAAGCGACTGTTTCTATGCTTTGCCTAAGGAATTCTTTAAGTTCTATAATGATAAGATATTGGGATGTTTAGATGCACAGCCTAATTATACCCATATATGGGTTACTGAGCTTGAAAAGAAAGGAAAATTAGTGTCGGTTATCACTCAGAATATTGACGATTTACACCAAAAAGCAGGTACTAAAAATGTTAGAGAATTACATGGTACCGTGATCAAAAATCATTGTATTAGATGCGGAAAATTCTATGGAGTCGAAGACGTCAAGGGTAAAGAAATTCCATATTGCTCATGCGGTGGCATCATTAAGCCCGACGTGGTTTTGTATGGCGAATCGCTCGACGACGATACCGTCACTAATGCAGTTAATGATATTTCTAATGCCGATTGCATAATTATCGCAGGTACGTCATTGGCAGTATACCCTGCCGCAGGCCTTGTAGATTATTTCAATGGTAAATACCTTATTGTAATCAATATGGACTCTACTCGCGAAGATGAGCGTGCGACACTCGTGTTTCACGAAAAACTTAACGATGTGTTGAAAAATATTGAGATTAGGTAGTGATGTTAATGCTTCGTGAAGATATAGCTAAGTGCAATAGATTATTTGGTATCCATAATTGAATATTTTTAAAAATGTGTTGATTTTTGAAAGATTATACTCTATAATAGAATTAGGTGATTATGTGATTCGTAAATTAGATTTGCGATTCAAATATCGCTTCTTAAGGAATTTTTAGGAGATTTTTATGAAAAAATGTTGTTTAGGTTGCTTTATCGCAATCCTCGTTATCGTTATCGCTTGCGGTGTTTGTTGCGCCGTTATTCTTAATTCGACTCCGCTTAAACTCGGTATTTCCGAAACCGATATCGTTGGTGATGTCTCATTGTCAGACCTCGGACTCGAAAATAAAAAATTGATCGACTTGGTAAAAGGTCTCGTTTCATTGAATGATTTCGAGGATTCTCAGGTTATTACCAATCCTTACTTGTCAAATGAAGATAATAAGGCTAAAACTAATCTCGAAAAAAGTTCGATTTATGAAAACGATGAAGTACACTACTATGCACTCGCAGTCGGTAAGGCTACTTATATCCAAAGATATTTGTATGAATATAACGATACCACTCTTGCGTATATACTCGATACCGCTATAAACACGTCACTGCCTTCGATTAACTTCGGTGTTAACGATGCAAAAGTTAAAGAGGTCAGTATCAGTAACAATGGTGACAGAGGTCACGCTAAGATAGTTTTAAGCATTCCTTTCATAGCTGAATCCGAATTGAATGTATTTGAAATCGATCATGTTTTATTTTCGGTCGAATTTGACTTCGTTATTACTAATTCGGGCGAAATCGCTACCCTTAGCAGTAGTGCGGAAGAAGAATTTGTGCCTCAAACAACTATTAATGACGGCAACATTATCATTACCGCAGTTATCGAACATCAACTTAATAAGGCTTTAGAAGGCGGAGTTTCTACAGTCGCTACTAAGACGGTTAACGCATTTGTTAACGTGCTCAACAACCTCGGTCAAGTCGGTACTGCAGACGTTAATTCTGAAAAGGTTGTAAAAGGGAACGATAAACTCGGTATAGCTGCCGTTAAAAACGGTTCAATTACATTCATTACACATCTTGAAGAATAAAAACAGAGAGTTAAAAAATGCGACGGCAAAATGCCGTCGTATTTTTTTATAATTAAAATATTAGCCAATCAAAAAAAATAAATAGAAACAATGCCATTCATTGAGGACAAAAGTAAAAGCAAAACGTTCACTTTTCAAAGTGAATATTCAGCGAATATTCGGTCATATTTGCTCAAAAATAATAAATAGTGAACGATAGAGAGATGGTTGAGGTTAAGTACGCTTTTTACAATATGGAATAAGATTCCGATGCCTAAGGCATCGCCATTCGGGTTCGACTGCGGTTTTAAACCTTCGCTCAGTATGACATTTGATGGTGCTCGATATAATCTTTTCAGGACGATTATTCGTTTGTTTGGAGTGTGGGCTTCTTAATGCGATAAGGATCGGTGGTGATTTGGAGTGCAAAGCGAATGCCGATGAGAATGGACGGAGTCACTACTGCACATATTGCAAGCTCAATGGGAAAATTAATCGACAATATCGCTATCAATAAAGGAAGTCCAATTTCCGTTTCGCCAAACATATCTCCTGCGTGAAATGCAAACAGCATCCCCATTACAAGTGCGGTATTTGTCAACACGCCTACAATAGAAGATACTAATGACGATACATATACCGATAAATGATTCGCCTTATTTTCGTCAAATTCCTTTTTCTTAGCTCCATATATCAATAAAAAAAGCTTTCGCATTCCTATATAACTAAAGTATGTGGTGACCGGTATTACGATTCTTGGGAAAATCGATATGAGGGGGTTTTGAAATGCCGGAGCCAAAAACGCTCCTGCTCCTGTAGTGTATGACGCTATCAAACTCGCTACTCCGAATGCAACACCACAAAATAAGCCCATCCATAGTCCGTCAAACTGACACGCTATCAAGACGGCAATTAACGCAACTACCGCTATATCAACCGCTCCGCTAAGATTAATCGGTACTAATAAAAAAATCAAAATTAGTGCAAGCAAAACGCCTGCTACCGCTATTTTTTTAGTTTTTTCGCTTTGTTTATTTCTCATTTTTATTTATTTCTGCCTTTAATTTTTCTATTCCGTAGTATGAATCGATATTGCAGTCCTCTAAGTCGTAGGTGTAATATGTCTTATAATCTATGGTCGAATTGATATCTATAATAGACATTCTACCTTCCCATTTATCAATCGCATTGAAGTACTTGTAATGTCCGGAATACCATATCTCTATGTACTCGGTGCATGAGGTGTATTTCGCATTGTTTACATTGGACTGAAGATCGGCCAAGGGATTAGCAATTGCACGAGGATTTTCAACATCGAGTTCGATGGTGACCTCGTAATAACCGCCCTCGTCGTTAGCTTTTACCGATGCACTCTTAACGGTTTCGCGGTCAATGCAAAAGTCGGTCGGAGTGAATATGCCCTCTTGAGAGAAATTGAATATGGGAAGCGCTTCTTCAGTTATTTCCGTATCATCGAGATTTGTTTTGGGGACACCTGTTGTAGAGTCAACCGATATATCTTCATGCGCGGAAAGAACGACCGTTTTGCCTTTAGACAGTTCACCGTATTTTAAGGTCACAAAAGGAGGTGAAAACAATGCATATAGACCTTCTGAATATTGCGCTTCGCTATAATACCATTCGTTGTCATTCTTTACATTGAAAATGTAACGCTCAAATTGTATGTTAAATTGAGATATCAACCCATATGTTTGTGCTTTACGGTATGGCAAGTTTTTATCAGCATCGTTGGCATGCTCGTAGAGACGAACGGCTAAATCAATCATTGCGGTAGAATCTTCATCATCGGGCACAATTGCCCAATCCGTTATATCGCCCTCTAATCCGCTGTTGTTACCGCTAATGAAATCATTATCGATATCGTTAGAGGTAGAACAACCGACCATCGTCAATATGGTTATTAATAATAGAAGTACTAATACTTTTTTCACATTGTTTTTCCTTTTTTATTTGGATTTTAGTTACAGAATGGTATGTATAGATATCGTCCGCA
Source organism: uncultured Christensenellaceae bacterium (assembly GCA_964391805.1). Taxonomy (GTDB): domain Bacteria; phylum Bacillota; class Clostridia; order Christensenellales; family CAG-1252; genus RUG14300. The sequence continues at coordinate 33,780 of CAYMNK010000005.1, forward strand.
AGATACCAAATTGTTGCACAATTTGATTCTCACTTCGTTCGAATTTCGACTACGCTCAGTATGACGGCGGACGAATTCTAAGCTCAGAATGACATAGATATAATTATCCATAATATTGCGTAGCAATATGTCTTTTGCCGTAGGCAAGCATTATTCAGCATTATGCGTAGCATAACATCATTCGCTTTAGCTCATGATTGGGCGCTATCGTTTGCCGTAATGTGGATAGGGCGTTTACTAAACGCCCCTACATTTGTAATACTTTGTTGGTGTTTTAATAAAATTGTATGTGCTTTTCGTTCGCTCAGTATGACATGATGGGACGCTAAAGCGCAGTGTCGGGGTTGTCGGTATCGTCATCGATAGGAAGAAGCTCGGTTTCGTCGTCGTTATCGGCGGTTTCTTCCGCTCTTTCCTCTTCGAGCATATTGGCGAAGATTATCTCACGCCATGCCGAATTGGTGATACGCCTACTACGATAAAGCTTATTCGCTCCTACGCTTATCAGTACGATGATTGCAATTATCGCTAATGCACCAAGTACGAATACATAGGGCTTTTCTTTGAGATATATCATGAACTTATCCGCTTTGGTATATATCACTTCGACATCGTCAGTCAAGGTGCTACTCGAATCGATTTCAACTTTTGTACCATCTTGTTCGACATATATCGTCACAAATGCCGGCTCCACCCACGAACCTACAGTATTATACTTCAAGATTAATCTGTAAGTCAATTCCTCATTAATCGAATAATCGCCTTCTAATTCATATTCGAATGCGGAATTTTCGGACATGTAATGTTTTGCGCCAATTTCTAATCCTTCTATAACATTATTGAATACATAATGTTCGAGAGCATCGCCATAATCGTCGGTAACCTCTACGATAGCATTCAGTTTTAGTTTGCCGGTTGCGTACACGTATTCTATATGTATATTCTTGATGGTATATGCCACGCTGTATACGCTAAAGAATGCCGTCGACGATACTTGTATATTCTGGTTGGTACTGCGTAAATACAGGTTGTCGCTGTTACCCGATTGTATGGAATCGCCATTCGCGTACGACGAAAGCGACTTATAGGTAATAGCGAGATTGGATATCAACCATTCACTTCTTTCCTTATCGGTCGAGTTTTCCGTTATCTCTTCGTCATATTTCGCTCTTAAATATTCGGGTAATTCTCCGTTTAATGTGAAGTGAAGCGTTGCCGATATATCACCGTAATACAATACTCCGTTATACGAAACGAAGGTACCGTCTTCTTTATAGTAACCTAAATCGGTGCTCAACGAAACATTGACGGGGCTTATTACATATTTACCATCGATAATATTTCCTATCGTATAGTTATCGAGAAGATATTCCTTATCCGAATTACCCTTCTTTACCGATAATACGCATCCGTACGGTCTAAATAAATAGGTTCCGGCTTGTGCCTTAACGTCACCGCTGTAACCGGTGCAGGTCACCTCTAAATACTTGGAGTCATTGCCGACAAATCCGCTCACCTTGAAGTGATTACCCGATGAGCCGAATTTAATATCGTCATCGGTGTCGTACGATCTCGTCACATCTGTCGTTGTGATTGTAAGCTTACAAGGAACGACATAGAAGGATGAACGCTTGGTATCGAGTACAAACTCAATGCTGTTTTTCAACTCGTCGGATGCCGTTACCGAATACTCGCAGGTGTATTTACCGACGTTCAAGGTTTCTTTACCGAAGTATCCGACTTTCAGTTTGATGCCTAACCCTTCTAACGTGGTTACGTCTTTCTTGCCGAAAATGCTTGCCATTGTCGATATTACCGATGATGCCACATTGGTAGAATACTTCATATTGCCTAATGAAGATGTATCTCCGTAATAATAGTCGCTACCGATATGAGATATGGTTATTACCCTCTTGGTTATTTCGTAAGAGTAACCCGATTCGTTAGCGTAACCGATTTCGTAATATGAAGTGATATCTTTGCCGTCACGGTCGTGAACAGCAAAAATAATCGAATATGAACCGACTAATTCGCCATCGGCTCTCGATACCGTAATACCGTCACCCGAGACAAGTTTGCTACCTACCGTGCGCACTGCGCTCGAAATATCCTTATCTGCCGAAGCAAATATCTTGGACGTTGTGCCTGTGTATTCTAAAACAATGTGCCGTTTCTCGACAGTCAATTTGCCGTCCGCATTCAACAAGTACACCTTTTCGTTGTTCTCGTTGTAGTCGGGCTCTTCTTCGCCTGTAGTCAGATATTCAAAATCTAAATTCGACTCAAAACGATATCTTATACCGTATACAGTGCCGTCGGGATATAACTGTGCCGATTGAAGATAATTATCGGTATAGGCATATTCGTAACGGATGTCGAGTGTTAAATACTCTCCGACAAATTCGGCATAACTCATATCGAGGTCGAACCATTCGGCAAAGGCACTATATTCGCTTTCCGTTATGGTAAATAGTTCGCCGTTTGAATTTATTATAGTATATCCGAGGCTCTCGACGGTATTACCGTATTCAATCCTCGTGTCCTCTATTTCGGCTTTCACCTTGGAGGGCAATATACGCAATCTCGCCGTGGAGGTTACAGAGTCGATATTATAGTTGGTCAAAGCGCCTCTTACGGGGGTGATGGCGTAACTACCGCTATGCTTGATATGATAAACATATCTGAGTTCACCGTTTTCTTCAACTATTTCGTCGCCGTCGACTAACAATAGTTTTGCTTTGGTCAGCACATCGTCGTCGCCGTCTTTCAAGCCTTCAACCTTATAATACTTGGCAAATAAAGCATTGATATCAAAGTATCCGCCCGAATAACTAAATTGATCGAGATAGTCAATGGTTATGGTAGGTATATCTATGGTCAATTTCGCCTTTTCGATACCGAAAGTGTAAGGACTGTGCTTGATCGCTTCGCCGTTCTCTACGGTGTATCTGTAAAGGATCTCGCCTTGAGGTAAAACGTAATCCACATTGAAGAAGTATCCGTATGAATTGGTGTCGAGATAGGAATCCTCGGTTATCATCACATAATAGCCGTTACCCGCATTCGATACCGCTTGACCTGTGGCGGGATCTATGTAGATCAACTTGATATTGCTGAAATCAAGTGTCGATATTTTGTATTCGCTATTATCTTCGTCAATAAATCCGAATAAGGTCTTAGAATCGATTTGCGCATCGGGCGTGGTATCGTAACTCTTGTCTACCATTGTAAGAGAAGTAAATACCAATTGTTTAGGACTTATGGTAAATGTGAAATTCGCCTCGCCTATCATCAATGAAGATTCTTCATTACCGATCGAGAAGGTCACTTCATATGAACCGGCATGCTTGGGTAACGCTATACCTAACGACACATCGGTCACAAGCGGTAAGGTAGACGCATCCGATTTAATCGTTCTAAATACCTTAATTTCGGTAGATAGATGTGAGTTCAACTTGTCGAGTAAATTGAGTTGTTCTGCCGATACAGAGAGATACTCGTTAAGTTCGGTTGCGCTCTTGTCGCCGTAGATAATGTTTGTAAATCCTGCCGTTATCAACGAATAGTATGCTTTGATCCTTATAGAACCTTTCAATTTACTCATATCCGGAATTGTCAAAGTTCTCAAGTTGGAAGCCATATCGTATACGATAACGCCGTCACCGTCTTCGTACGAGAATCCCAAGAACATATATCCGTCGGTCAAGCCTGCCGTTATTACAAGTTCGGATGTCTCGACAGGGAAGTATGCTCCGCCCTCGATTATGTCGGGTCTAATACCTTCTAACAATTGTCCGCTTAAAGGATCATATACGTCGACATATACCGTATAACTGTATTGATACTCGGCAACAACGTCGGTAACGGCATTTCCGTTAAGGGTAAACAAGCCGTCCGAAAGCGTTAGGATGTAATTCTTATTATTTTCTATATCGCCTTCGACAAAACCGTCGGAAGCGAACCAATGATAGAGTTTATATTCTTCTTGGTCGTTAGTGTTAAATACAAAATGATCATTAAATGAATTGACGGTGATGTGACCGTTTAATCCGTCTTTATTGACAACCTTGATTAAGCCGGCATTGGTGGATATATCGCCTACATAGCTTATTACCCAGCAGTTTTCGACATTGCAGTTTAACACCGACAATACCGATGTGTAGACTTCTACAGCAAGATTGATTACCTTACCGTCGCCATCGGTGGAAACCACTCCGTCATATTCGGAACCCGTAACGGAAACATCGATTAGCAAACTGTTAAAGTTACCATTGATTGTTCCTTTAAAACCATGCAAACCCTTGAGAGAATCGGCATGCGTAAGGTGTAAATCATTCACAATTACTATTTCGATACCCGAAAGATCGGAACCGACCTCTACACTCGAGTTAACTAAGGCATTCCAAGCATCTTCACTATCAATCATTCTATTGACATTGAAAGCAAGTACGGTGAGTTTTTCTGCTGTTTCGCCATCTTTTGTTATTCCGTGAACGAAGGTGGCTTCGTTACTTACACCTTTATCGTAGACATATCCTAATAATGCGATTTCGTCGCTTTCCGCAAATCCAAAGGTTATCGTATGTTCGGTAGCATCGATACGTGTCACTACTTCGCCTAAGGTGTAGCCGAATACATTGGACAAAGCCCCCTGCTCACTCAAAACGAAGGAATTGTAATCGGCAATTTCGGTTGACTTAACTATCCATGCATTATTGAGCGTTCCGCTCATTAAGGCTTTTCCCGCACCGACAAGTTCGATTACGCTATTGGTCAAATTACCGTTTTCGTTGATGCTTACACTTCCGCTTCCATAATAAACGACCTTCAAATCGCTGACCGTACCTACAAGAGAGGTAAATAAAGTTATGTCTGCATCAGATTGTATATTGATCGTTTTTCCGTTACCATAGAATGTTCCCTTTAATCCGTCCACGCCGTCAAACGCGCCGTCAACGGTGATGTCGTCGGTTAGATATACATTCCCCGAGAACTGCCCTACGGATACGGCAATCGAATATGCTTTAAGTTGTTTAAGGGTGGATATCTCATTAATGGCGGTTATCGAATAACGCTTGATTTCGCTTCCGTTCGATGAAACCATATTGTAGTTATCATTCAAAACAACTGCACCCGATTCGTCACGCCACAACAAGAAGTTGTCGCTATTATTGATTCCTACTGTCAACCTTATTTCACCGCTCATACGGTCAAGATATGTACTTACCGAAATGTTAGAGAAAACAGATAAGGCATTTACATTTTCGCTCGAAACCGACGGTGCTATGATCCAAACGTTTTGTGCCGATAAATCTCCGCTTACCGAAAGTTTTGCGTTATCGGCGTGAGTGGTAACGGTCATATTTGCAACAACAGCGCTTTTGATAACTCCGACGAAAAGATATGCAGAACTGCCGATATCGATTACGACGTTGCGTAATTCACCGCCAAAACGCTTAAATAAAGCGTTAGTTGCAGTCATTGTAAAGCCTTGTCCGTCAATTGTACCCTTGAAGGAATATAAATCATTACCAATAACAATTTTCGACGGAATATTTACGATGTCGTCAATTAGTTTAAAGGTTTGTTCCGACATTTCGAAACCTCTATTGACTGCGTTCGCCAATTTTTCAAGGTCGTCTGTATTTGCAATAGAATTGCTTATTACGCTTATCGAATATACTTTTGCTCCGCTAAGCTCAACCGTCAATGATGTGTTGCCTATGTAATCGAGGTTCAAGTCGTCAATCGATCCAATATACCATCCGCTAAAGACTTCGTCGTTGTCAATAATTGCGGTTGCGGTATAAACGCCTTCGATTTCCTTGATTTCGGGGAATATAGCGCAGTCGGCTATAATCAAACCGATGCCGTCATTTAATTCGGGCGTTACAATCGACAATTCTTTATCGGTTACGGCATAAACGCCTTGAGCCTTCCAACTTACAGAGTCGTTCGGCGATAATTTCATATTAGAGGTCGCAAATAGTACGCTTACGTTCGTTAACGAACCTAAGTAACTATTCTCTAATAGATACATTTCGACATCCGAATCAGCCCAAGCGGTAACGTCTATGACTAAATCTCCAAATAACGCATCGGCACTCGAGTTTTCACCTCTAAGCACATATCCCTTGTTATCTACAGCCGATGTTGTACCTGTAATAGTTAAGGTGTTTCCGTTACCTAAGAAGGTTCCGCGGAATTTGTTTAACGATAAGAGTTCGTCTGCAAAAACTGTCAAATCATTGGTCATTATATAAGTTTTTCCGACAGAGAATGTGCTGTAGCCTATGTCCAAAACGCCTGTCAAAGCAAGTAAATCACCGCGCGAGGCTATATGATCGCTTATAAATTCTGCGGTAAAGCTGTTTTTGCCCGAATATAGAGGATCTGCCGTTGAGAAAGGACTATCACTCAATATTGCAATATTTCCGTCGTCGTTTTCACCGGTAAAGCCTACGAATATGGTATTTTCGTCAATCGGTTCGGGCACAAATGTCAAGACGCTCGAATTGTGGTCGATTACAAGACTACCGTTACCGTTGATCACTATTGACGAGTACTTATTACTATTATTCGATCCGCTAACGGTGTTTTCGTCGATCGACGCTCTCGAAATCAGCCATGCGTTTTCATTATAGGACGAACCCGAAGCAATAACATTCGATAACGTCATGCCTTGTTCGGTATATACCGCAGAATCGCTGATATATCCGCTATTATGTACACAAATACCTGCAGAATTATCTCCGCTTAACGAGTATTGATAGGTTACAGCTAAGTTCTTAATAGTGCCCGAACTGTAACCGAATAATGATTGTAATTCGCTACCGTAGGTCGTGCCTTTTGTAAATGTGATATTATAATAGTTGCCGTTAAACTGTGCACCGAATTCGTGCGAAGATGTACCGATTGCGGTAAATTCGCCCGTAATAGAGATATCGTTCGCTAAGGTGAATTCTCCGTCAATGGGTTGAATTCCGTATGATAAAGCGGAAGATAATGCCTTAAGTTCACTTCCGTCGGCAAATTCCCTTCTAATAGTTGCAATAAGATGCATTCCGCTAACTATACCCGATGGAGATAAAACAAGGGAGTTTTCCGAATACAAGAGGTATCCGCTATCAAACAGTAATACACTCTTATAATCGGTATCGGCATCGGCAAATAACGTGATGCCACGCTCGGTATCGAATATTGCATCGAATACGATGTGTCCGTTGTTAACGATGTCGCCTATGTCACGATACGTAACGCTTACGCTCTCTCCTATATTCACATAGGTCATACAGTTTACAGCATCGATGCGTGAATTGTATTTATTATCCCCGTTATATACCCAAACATTAGATATATACGACGTTCCCGATTTATTCCTACCTATAGCACTGTCCGAAACAACGGTGTCCGGTGAAATATCAAGGAGAGTGTCGGTTATCGTCGTTCCGTTGGTTCCTACAAGTCCGCCAGATATTTGTTCGATACCGCTTGCGGCACTAATAGATGAATTATTGATTTTAACATAGTTGGATGCAATGGTACCCATATTGGACCCCGTGAATCCGCCCGAATATGCGGTAACGCTACTTGTCGAGGATATTACAGCTCCCGATATGTATAACTCGATATTAGAGATATAGTAACTATTGGTTCCGACAATACCACCCGCATACGAAGCACCCAAACTATTTTCACGTCCTGCCTCTATCCTTCCGTCAATATTTGCCTTAATCCTCTTAATGGTTCCAAGGTTACTTCCAACTACTCCGCCGGCATAAGCATTAACAGAAGGATCGTATTCACCTTCCCGAGAAGCGCTGAGTGTACCCGATAAAAGAATTTCACAGTCGGCTATCTCGCCCGAACGAGTATTTTCACCGACCACTCCGCCTACTCTCGAGGCATTTAGTGTCGCGGTAGACACTATTTTTACGGTACAATTATATATGCTTCCACTATTGAGTGCGACTATACCGCCAAAAGAGGATGTTTCACCGTTACCGAAAGAACCATTTGAGTATTCGATGTTAAGATTCTTTATTACCGCAGACGATGACGCATATCCGAATAATCCCATGTAAGATTGCGCCTTGATTGCATCGTTACCGATAATCGTAATGGTATGTCCGAGCCCGTCGAAGACGTGTTTAAATCCGTACAATCCGTTATCGGTATACTTACCGATAGAGGAAATCAAGGGATCGTTTTCGCTTATTGTCAAATCATTGGTCAAAGTAAATACGAGTGATTTGGCGAAAAGACCGTTATTAACTGTGTTAGCCATAACGTTAAGTTCGTCGACACTCGAAATGATTAAATTAATAAAGACTACGCTTACCGTTCTACCGGTAATATTATTTAAAGGCTTAAAGGTGTTATCGTCAACGTTACCTATAGAGTCGGTAACAGCTATTCCGTTTCCTTCGTACCAACCGTCGATTTCGGCTACTTTGCCACCTTCCGAACCGCTCTTTTCGGTTATGTTGATGAAAATCACGTTACCGTCTCCGTCAATATATGAGTCAATAATACCGTTACCGCTGACCTCGAGCACGTTTACCGCCTGATAACCGTTACCGATAGCGGTTGCAGTCGTGGGTACGTCGACAACTAACCAACTGTTGTTGGCACTACCTTGAATGCTACCTACAAAGTAACCTATATCGGCACCTTCTACGCCCGAAATCGTGCCTTTGGCTATACATACGCTGTCGATAAGCGTCGCATTGCTTCTACCGACAACGCCTCCTATCGATTGGTTTTTAGAATTGGCAACGATGCTTGAACCTTGATAGGTTCTAACGGTCAAGGATGCTACGTATGCTCTATCTTGAGATATACCTATCGCACCGCCACCGTAACCCGACGAACCTTCGCCACCGTCCAAGACCTCGATGGTACCTAAAAGACTGACACTTGCAAGTTCGCTAAGTCCGCATAACGCTTCACCGCGCAATTCGCTCCATACCGTGAATTGACTGTTATCGCCACCCGATGAACCTAACACATAGCCGTTATTCACACCAACGATACCGCCTACGGTCAAACCTACCAATTGAGTATTAGCATTGATAATTACGAGGCTGTTTTCTATTCTGCCGTTCTCGTAATTGTAGGCAGAAATACCGCCTACCACATTACCTTTTATGGTAACCGAAGCATTCTCGTTAAAGCTTACCGATACTCCGCTGATTGTACCCGAATTATATACGGCAATCACGCCGATGTCTCCGGCAGAAAGCCTTATGTCGTTCATTAGTACAACCGATAAATTCTCAATTACGCCTTCATTATATCCGAATAATGGCACGTTGGCCGAAATATTACTTCCGTCGATATGACGCTTGGTCATATTTATTGTGATTTTGTAGTAATTACCGTTATAATAGCCCGATAAACTGCCCCTAAACGGAGTGGACGCAGTACCTATAGACTCGAATTCGGAGTCTGTAAGCACTATATTCGCTCCTAACGTAAAGTCGGTATTGGCATATGTATATCCACCCTTGTTGACGTCTAAAGAGATGGATAATAACTGCTCCGCTTCGGTTATGACGGTGTCAATTATTACAACTTCGTATCTTCTATTGATAAGACTTGTCTTCGGATAATAGACGCCGTGATCGCCTGCCGTTACGTCTGTATCATTAGCGGTAACGCCTAATGCTTTAGATAATTGGTTATCAAGCGAATAGTTGCTGTACCAACCCTTGACAGAATAGCGATCTAACGCGCTGTTTTCCATCTTTACGATGTATTCTCCGTTGGTTATCTCGAAGGATAACGACAATGCGCCCATGCCGATTACCTTCATTCTATTGATACTCGAGTTACCTATATTTGCAACGTAACCAATATCGCTATTGAGATTATTTGCCTTGGTTATTACCCAAGTATTGGTCAATAGATTTCTTGTATCGTAGCCAAAAGCAATTGCACCGTAACGGTTGCCGTCTTCACTCACGGAACAATCTATTTGCGCTTCCGTTCCAATAATTATTACATTTTCGACTGTACCCTCGAGATATGCTATAGCACCTGCATATTGAGTGTTTACCGAACCTAAAGCAACTTGCTCTTCGGTGTACTTGGTCCAGCCGAATTCACCGTTGATTTCTATAATGACATTCTTCAATGCACCGTATTCGCCTATATGACCGAATATACCCGCATATTTACCCTTGACGATGATTCCATCGGCAAGAGTGATTCTATTGCCCTGTCCGTCAAAGGTCGCATTGAAGGGTACTACCGCGCCTATTCCGACATAATCGGGGTTATTTATGACGACATCGTTCACAAGGGTAAAGGTCAATCCGTAAAAGTCATAACCGCTATTGGTGTTTTCAGCCAAGGTTATCAAATCTTCATCTGTAGATATTTCCGACTTCAAGAAAGAAGCGTAGAGAATAAGTCCCGCGCGAGAAGTGTCAAAGGTTATATTGCTTATGTCATTTCCTACTTCGTTAAACGCTTGCTTGTTACCGTCTACGTAACTATACCATTCTTTCCATGCGTGACCGCCCGTTCTTTGAACATTGACGCCGTTTATAGTATCGTTTTGGGTGCTGAAGGCTATCTTTAACTCACCTGCGCCCACAACGGTGATTACATTGATACCACCGTTATAGACACCGCTTTGTTTGAAAGTTCCGTTCGAGTCGACTGCATCGTAAAATGCTTGCTCGTTATTGTTACTTTCGTTATTGAATCTGTTGTTGTAGGATAATACCCATACGTTTTGAGCATAATCGATTTCGCTCCAATTCGTAACGTTTCCGTAGGCGTCGGTCGTAATGGATTGATTGACCGCTACCCTCGAAGCCGACAATGTAGCGACAATGCTTGCCGTTTTCTTAATTTCGACAATTATGTTTTTGAGTACAGCGCCGTTATCTACAGCAGAAAGAGAACCCGAATACTTGGTTTCCGCGCCACCAATCGTGCCTGACAATTCAATATACAAATTAGTTACGCTTGCGCCTTTACCGAGTATGCCGAAAATACCCGAATAAGCCTTATCGATTTTTGCATCCTCGGAAATTATTATCTTATATCCGTTTCCGTTGTATTTACCGATAAACTCTATCAGTTTATATTCGCCTAACGTCGATGAAGCCAAACTGACCTCTCCGCCTATGGGCGTATAATCGGCGTCGGCCGGAATTGTTATATCCGCTACTTGTGAAAACTCTATACCTCTATACGATCTACCCGAATTGGTCAAGGTTGCCAATTTAACGAGATCTTCATAAGTTCTGATAACGGGATTGAGGAATACGGCAAGGAAACTTTCACCGACCATGGGTGAAGATGCTGAACTTATAAGAGTGGTTTTCCTATCCGTTGTCGAGCCGTCCTCGCTAATAAAGCCGAATACCGGTTCACCATCCGCTATCGCCGTCAACGAGAATACGATGGACGTATTCAAATCATCTATGGGCTTGGTCGTGTCGGTACGAGCGAATGTAATATTCAACAATCCCTCTCCGCAAATATAGAGGGTGTCAGGCATATTTATACCGCTCGAAACTATATCGGTGGATATATTACCCGCTATATCCTTATATCCGCCTACAATGCGGTAATCGCTGTTTTCGGGCAATACCAACCAAACATTATTGAACGATGCGCTACCGTCGAATACGCCGACTAAACCGCCTATAGAATCGGTATTGATATTATAAAGTTCGGTTTTTTCGCCTAATACTACTGCCACATTCTCTATAGTTCCGCTAAGGAATCCCGCAAGATAACCTGTATATATACTCTTTTTATCTCCAAATGTTTGTCCTCGATACGAACTGTTTTCGGTGACGTTATCGGCACGAATAATTATGTTCTTGACTGTACCGCCCTTACCTATGTTACCGAACAAACCGCTGTATGCGTTATAATCGGAAGTTAGGTCTCCTATAAGTCTAATTGTATAACATGCGTTAGAAGCATTTGCATCAGTGTCGATAAGTCCGTCAAATACACCCGTAAATGGATGTTCGACGGTGCCTATAGGCGTCAATTTACCCATATCTATCACAAGTTCGGTGATATAATTATTACCTGCATCCTTACCGAGATCGAGGGTAAACATAGCGCCGTTGTCACCAAAGGTGTTGACGTTTTCGGCAAATTCATAGAAGTCCTCTGCCGAACGAATAACAAGGTCGATAAAACTCAATGTAAAATCAATTTTATCGATTTTGGCACTTTCTCTTATCCCGCCGAGTGCGTTATACACTATTACACCTTCGTCGGGGCGTGAATCTATTGCTCCGTATACATCGGAACGATTTAAACTATCTAAAGTGGTTTTTGACGAAATATCATAATACCAATCGTCATAATAAGCAAAAACGTTATCGCTCTCGCTCGACAAAACGCTAAATGTTATATTATTCTTACCGTACTCGGTAAAGGAAACTCCAAGTTTACCTAAGCCGATTACCGAAAGTTTATTAACAGAATCGTCTTTATTTTCCGCAGTTGAACCTTCTTTTATTCCTATCGAATCGCTTGCACCGTTATAGATTACAGTCCATACGTCGACTAGATTTGCCGACTCCGAAACAAAACCTGCAAGCACACCGCCATAGGAATCCGATCTTAAACTATAGGGGACGGAAAACGCGTTAACGGTCACATTAGAAACGGTACCGTCTATACGACCTGCAAGCACTCCGGTATAGTTGCTCATTCCCGAACCAACTAAGAAGTCTTCGCCTACCTCGATAATTAGATTCCTGACAATTGAATCGGAAGATAAATATCCGAAGATACCGCTATAATCGCTTCCCGATATAGCGCCCCTTTGAAGAATAATCTTGGTATAATCACCCTCAAAAATTCCGGAGAATGGATGTTCAAGTGTTCCTATGGGATTGACTGTATTTCTAATGACAATGTCCTCGGTAACCGAAAGTTTTATCATAACGCCGTGGAAAAGATCGTTATCGTTGATGTTTCGATACAATTCGAGGAATTCTTCGCTGTCGTTTATTACCAAGTCGTAGTAGCAAACGTGATACGACGCATTTTTCAAGCCGTCTTCGGCAATATAAACGTTGCCGTCGCCGTTAAAACTTTCGTGAGTCGAAATATCCGAATACCAAGTCGTAGGAGAATCCGCAATGTACGCGGCGGTAAACTTAATTTTGTTACCCGATACGAATTCGGCATCGACATTGGTTTTACCGACTATTTTCAATGTATTGAAACCTACGTTTCCATTGCCGTTTTGAATGAGCGTATCGGAGTTACTCGCCACAGCCCAAACATTTATATGAGCTTCCTCAGATAAATCTATCGAATAGCCCGATACTAATCCCTTGAATCCGCTTTGTTTGGAATACAGTTTATTACGAATTATTACGTAACTGTCGCTGATTTGGGTAGAGTTGTTTTGTCCAAGCAAACCGCCCGTGTACACGGTCGATGCAGAACCTAAAATGCCTTGAACGGTTACATCACAAAGCGAAACTTCACCTTCGTTTTTTGCGACTAATCCGCCTACTGCGGTAAGTGCATCGATAACAACATTAGAATCAATATATACCGATACATCACTAATCGTTGCTTGGTTATTGCCAACTGCTCCGCCCGAATACTTTATGCCCGAAACCGAGCCGTATAGGGCAACTTCGCTTTTAACTATACTACCCGAAGTTGACTGCCCTGCTATTCCGCCGAAAGCGGAGCCCTTAGAGGTAATATCAGCATAGTTATATGCCTTTACAGAATCGTCGTCACTACCGATGATTCCCTTATTTACACCTGCGATAATACCTAACGAACCTTGATTCTCGGTATATAGGTCAGCTCCTTTATAGACATAACATACGGCAGAAACAATTGTCGATAGGTTTTCACCTACCACACCGCCGACAGCCGTATCCGATAGTTCGAAGGTAACGCTTTCGTCAATATATGAGTTTCCGCTTATCGCGGGAGCGGATACTTTACCGTATATTCTAACATTGACATTTTGAACTCTACCGTTATTTACACCGATTACACCGCCCGAAGAATATGCTCCAATTACCGAAGACGATAGATTTCCCGAATTAATGACAAGTTTAACACTGTCCAATCGATCGGAACCGACAAGTCCGTCATTATATCCTACGATACCGCCAGAAATATATCCCGACACCTTTCCTGTGTACTCTAAGCCTTGAGTATTATCGTAATCGAAAGAAGCAATTATTCCCGATATTTCACCCGAATTGTATCCTACTAATCCGCCGACGTAACTTGAATCGCTACCGATAACGCTTGCAGTTGATTTAAAAGTGATGTTTTCTATTATACCCTTATTTACATTGGCTAAAGTTCCGACTGCTTGGAGACCGTTCCATTCTTGAGAACTACCGAAGACTACACCCGATTCAACGGAATAGGTAAAGTTACTAACCGAAGAATATTCGCTTATTGTGCCGAATAACGCGTTGCCGATTTTACTACCCGAAGAAGAACCCGAATCGGTGCGAACTCGTATAGTATATCCGTTTCCGTTAAAACTTCCGACAAATTCTTTAGCCGATTGAAGCAATGAATACCTCGAATCGGATGTGGATAGCACTAATTCGTTTTGCCCCGAAAGATTGACGATATAGTTGGCATATGCCTTAAAATCGCTATTGACACTCTCTATCATATCATAGAGGTCATCTTTTGTGGTTATTTCCGTTTTAACGAATATAGCATAGTAATCGACACTCTTTAACGAGGTTTTATTGTTTGTCGCTATGGTGGGTGCAAAACTCTGTCCCGAACCGCCGTCGGTGGACGACACTACACCGCCTCTCGTCATCGATTCGGTGTAATTGTAGAACGGTACGGTTTGAGTCTTACCGTCGGGAATCATTTCGACTGCCTCAAATACTATACTTCCGCCAAGAGGTTGAACCTCGTTATTTGCATAAACGGTAACTTTGACGTCGCCATAACCGTATTTTACCAATCTATTGGCATCATTGGACTGCTCGCCGTTAACAAGCGGGAAGGTAAATTCGCCCGATTCGTTTTGAGCGGGAGTAAGATGAACGAAACCGTCTATCGTCGAATCAAAAGCGTAAAGTACCCATAATCCGTCCGTCAAGGCATACTCATTATATCCAATCAATAGAGCGTGATTGCCCTCTCCGCAGTCGGATACAATAGTTCCAGCCGATGTTTCATATGCAACCTTAAGAACGGCAGAGTATACCTTACTCGCATTGTAACCTACTACTCCACCTGCATAAGACGTTTCAGAAGAAATTGCTGTTATATTGGCAATATTACGCCCGAAAGAGCATTCGGTAGATATGTAGAGATTCTTAACTAAGGTATTTATTCCGTCCTTGTTATATCCTACGGCACCGCCTACTATAGCAGAATCGGCTTCGATATCTCGTCCTGTACCTTGTACGATAAGTTTACCTCTTTGACCTACTGCCGTTTCTACAAAATGCACTTCCGCATTTTTTACGACACCCGAATTGATACCGACCAATCCGCCTGCCACTCTAACGCCCAATATAGTTGATTTATATGTAGCGTTAATCTTATTCGAGGAACTGTCAGAACCTACAATTCCTTTATTAATAGCGACAATTCCTCCAAAAATACCGTCATTTTCATTAATGTCGCTTATATATTCTACACCTAATTGCTTAACAATGGCATTTTCGCCTAAACATCCGAATAATCCTAACAGTTTTTGCTCGGAGGCAAAACTTTCAACGGTAACCGTATATCCTTTTCCATCTAAAATACCGTCGAAATAATTCTCTTCGCTGTTACCGATAACCTCATATGACGACACAATAATATCGGAGCCTAAAACAAATTTTACACCAGTGTAACGCTGTCCTGCGTTGGTGGTAACGGCAAGTTTGTTCAATGCATCTTGATCGACTATCAACGAATCGATTACACTGCTATATACAGCAAAACCCGACTGTGCACCAGGACGCAATCCTTGAGTTATGCCCTCTGCCGAAATAAGCATATCGTCGTTTACCATTACAGAATGGTCAAACTCGGTGTACCAACCTGTGAACACCTTGGTGGTATCAACCGATACCGTAAAAATGATATTATCATGAGAACTCGAGGATATATCCATAATACATACCGCATTACCGCCACGTACATATAATGTGTTTAATCCTTTGTCGAGTGCACCCGAATGAGTCAATTCGCCCTCGTAATAAGGTAAAGGATCGGTGCTGACGTCGCCCGATTGTTCCGATGGAATTTGAGCATACGAACCCATTACCCAAGTATTATTGTATCCTACGCCGTAACTTGAAGAACTACCGACAAGGGCATAAACAGATGCTTTCGAACTACAATCGCTACAAGTAGCCGAACAATTAAAGGTATCTACTATATCTATAACACCCTTAATTTTAGTCTTTTTAACGCTTTCGGTATTACTATCGTAATTGCTACTTAGTTGCACTAACTCATTTTTTGCCCTTTCAAAATCACTCTTGGAACGTTTGGCAACACTTAGTCCGCCCTCTTCGAAATAGACTTGTAAAATATTGTCTATTGCAGTTTTTCCGTCTAAAAGGTCGGAAGAATAAAGTTCGGCAAGTTCTCTCTGCAAACTCAAGAAAGTGTTTTGATTATGATTACAAGATGCGGTTAATACGCTGTTATTATAATTACTGTGGTCCTTTACGTTGACAACGGTATTCTTGGTATATAGATTTTTGGTAATCGCACCTGCAAAACCGCCTAAATAAGCACCTACATCCGACGCGTCGCTTATAGCCATACTCGATACTACGTCACCGCTAAGTGTTACGTTGATCATTTCGTAATAACCTTCGCTTTCGCTACGACCGATAAGACCGCCTACCGTATTGTTAAGTCCTACCGCATTGATTCTTCCGTCAAGATTAAAATCTATCCTATCCAATGCAATTCCGTCAATATTGCTCCTATTGACACCGATAAGACCGCCTACTACATTTTCTTTACCGAAGGACTTAATGGTTCCCGCAGTAGTTATATCGAGAGAAACATTGCTGATATATCCGTTATTGACACCGCACAAAACTGCCGAAACGGTACTCGAGTCTAAAGAAGATGCATCTTGGTTACCTGCATATATCGTGCCCGCAAATACTATATCGGTATTAACAAAACTTGCTCCGTTTGCAATTTCTCCGAATATGCCGACATTACCTCTACCTACAATAGAAGAACCCGATTCGAAGGTGATGCTATGTCCTGCTCCGTCAAAGTTTCCTTTAAATTGATTTATTACCGGCATTCCCGACGTAAAGGTGATATCGTTGACCATCTTTACGTCTATCCAAGAGAAGTTTAATCCCGAATTCATCTCATAAGCGAATTCAACCATATTCCCCGACGTATATATCTCACTCGTGAGGAATACGCAAATAATGGAAGTTTTGGTCGACTTATTGACAGAAGGAATATAACTGTATTGAATATATTCGGAATTGCTTCCGCTGTTATATACTATATCCTTACGCGTTTCTATGCTATCGGTGTAAGGATTATTGTTTGCTAAATTAGCGTCGCTCGTAAACCATCCGTAGAAAGGTGCATATTGTTCGTTAGCCTTGAATACTATTTCTCCCGACGAATTGATGGTGTGACCGAGCCAACCGCCACCGTAGACTTTGATATCGTGAATCAGTCCGTATTTACCGTCGTCGCCTACATACTGAAGTCCCGATATACTGCCCTTGATCCAGTTATTGCCCGAATTAAAGCTGTCGAAAGTCGAGCCGACCGCGCCTGCTATATATCCGTGTTTTTCACTTCCCGCACCCTGCTCGGTGCCCGACGTTGCGGTAACGGTATAAAATGCGGTACCCTTTTCGAATACACAGTTATGGAAAGAGCCGTTTATCTTGCCGTCAACCTTACCGATCAAACCGCCCTGATAAACTACGCCTTGAATATTACGCTTATTCATGGTTTCCTTAGAAAAATTAGTAGTTTTCATCATTCCGCTAAGGCTTATGGTATTTCTGTTTATTTCTAAACTTCCGCTGTCGGGTACACTTCCTATGATACCGCCCGTAATGGCACCGTCCTTAGATGACAAATAGTGTCCTCTTGCAGAAATGGTTCCGTTCACCGTCATTGTATTACCTTGAAGGGTAATGTTCATGGCGCGACCGAAAAGTCCGCCCGAAGGGAATATGTATTCCGACGTATTACATTTAGAAGAAAAATCCAAAAATCCGCTTATCCAGTCGAACATCAACGAGCCTAACTCGTCGCCTAAATCTACTGAACATAAATCGTTAGTGGAAACGTTAGCTGATACCGTTATCGAAGAAGACGTTACCGACGATAAATCATTGACTGTGTTACCGCTGTTTTCGGTGTGTCCCGCCAATCCGCCCGCAAACAATTTGACGTTACGGGCGTCAATATCTTCGTCATCTTCGGTCAACATAAGTTTATTATATGCGGAAATGCTACCGCCTATAGATATATTGGAGTTGATTATTTGCGCTCCGAGATATTGACCTGCGATACCTCCTACGTATACCTCGGTGTTTTTGCGCTGTGCATATACATAAATGGAACCGCTGTTTTTTATGGTGCAGTTCTCTATTTTTCCTGTGAATACTCCGGCTAAACCACCGCATGAAATTACTAAATTACTGTCATTATATCCATCGCCCTTTATCTCAATTCTACCGGAGAAGCAATAAGTAAGATTGGATAAAGTACCCGAAAAGGTGGAGAACAGTCCGCCGTACTTAGACTGATGATACAAAGTCTCGCCGTTTGACTGAGGTCTTTCGGCAGAAAAGGTCAACGTACGTGTTTTACCGCTGATAATGTTATTTTTACTATCTAATACGTATCCGTAAAAATTACTTTTTACAACGGTATTTTCGTTACGATTTACCCACTCGGGATCGGTTATCGTAAAATCGTGCATCAACAAGAAGTCCACAGCATCTCCGGTATATGTCAAAGCATATACAAGATGTTCGGCATTTTCTATCATATAATACGTTTTTCCGTTAACAGAAACGACGTTTTTCATGACTTGGGGATCGCCTAATACGCCGTGCCCTACCTCTATCACCGTTCCTTCGGCGGAGGCAGTATTATCTAATACACTCGTCAGCGAAAAGATCGCACATACAAGCAATGCGATAATAACTGCACATATAAGTAAATTGTTGTTTTTAATTTTTTGCTTCATAGTCTTCTCCTAAATAGATTACTCTATTCTTTTTGCCATTAGCCTTCCTAATGGTCTCGGACTCGTTCGCCCTATATATTTAAAATATATAATTAGATATATTATATATTATTTATTAGTTATATTCAAGCGTTGCTCTAATAAGATTGCTTAAAACTAAGCAACGCTTGAATAAGTTTACTTAAAACTTTAATACGATGTAGCCTTCGTTACCGTTTGTCATGATACCCAACGAATGCCCTATCTGCATGGTAACGACTAATCGATATTCGTCAAGGTATTTACCAATTTCGAATTCGCCGTTTACCATTGTTTTATTGTCGCTATAAGTTATTTGTCCGACTTTAGTTTCGGTTTCGGAATTGTAAATATCTATCGTTATAAGGGTAAATACATCGATAATTTCGCCACCCTCGTTACCGCTTAGCGTGATAATCTTATCTATAGACAAAGTCTTTTCGTTTACTATCTTAAGTCTAATCACAGCCAAATAAAGATTTAGTTCAAGATAATCGTACTCGGTCGTATTGCACATATCTTCCGTTATTCTGTCGCTTGCTTTAAACGGATGCTTCACACCGTCCGTATCTATATAGAACCACGCATAAGACACATATTCGTTAGCCTCGACCGATAAATCTACCGAGGGCAATGATAAGAATCTGCCTATACCCGAATAGTATGTATCACCATACCGTTCACCCTTTTCGTCATATAGGTAATAGTGCACCGCTTTAACTATACTGAATCGAGTCGATATTTCGCCGTCATAGTTGGCCGATACTACCTTGACTTTGGCTTGATAATCGCCTACCGCTTTAGGTGTGTTTACAGTCCACTCGCCGTCGATTAGATAAAGTATTTCGATATCGGCAATTCTTCCGCTAACATATGCCTTAATACCCTGCGCCTCACCGTTATAAATAACACTTGTATCGGATATAACTATCTTAGACGATATGTCCGCCTTTTGAACAATGTACGTACAACTCAAAGTTTTGATGTACTCGGTTACAATATTTTTATAGGTAACGGTGACTTCATAATAGTATCTGCCAACCTCTTTGGGAAGTTCGTTTTCCGATACTATATCGGTTTTATCTGCATTCGAATAGAAAATACTCGATATTATCTTCACATCGTCGGAAAGAAGTTTAACGGGTGAAATACCGCCGTCGCCGTAATAAGTCAATATATATTCGTTACCTTCGTCGTCCGTTGCATTGGTATCGAGGACGATTTTAGTGGAAATATCTTCCGAATCGATTACCACGAAATCTACCGTAATGGATTGACCGTTAAGCGTCAATTCCTCACCGTTTGAAGCGATTATTACCGCTTTAAAGGTGTATTTTGCGCCTACGTCGGTGGCAGTAATTTCAAAGCTATTCGCTTCATTTGTGCTAATATCGGTAACGACATCGCCGACAGTCTTGGTGAGGGGTAGCCAGTTAGCCGATATTTGCTTGCTTAGCGAATATTTGCCATATTTAACAATTACTTCAACCGTTGGCATATCGAGAGCGGTTATTTTATTACCTTGTCCGATGACGTGAACACTTCCGTCCGTAATAGCCGAAACACTTGCAATCGAAGAACTGTAAACGTGCAAAGTTATATCCTTAGTCCATGTTATACCCTGCCCGAACATACAAGCGGTAAGGGTATAACTATCTTCGATAGATAATGACGGAACATTTTCCCATTCAACAGTAAAGACTCGTGACGATACCGTGGTATTGCTCTTAGCATCGAATATCGTTTGATACATTTCGTTAGGCAAAGGCGATGACGAACCGCGACGAACACTATAATAATCGTTAAAACTATCCGACATTACTATTCTATCTTCTACGACGAATATCTTAACCGAAAGCACACAGCCGAAGACGTTCGCATATAGGGTATAATCGCCGTATACCTTATTGCCGTCAACGTTACGATATAAGTCGTTTATGGACCAATCGGTGAGAGTATGCTCGCCATTGGAGTCTGTCCAAGTAAGTGTATTCCACTCGACAGTTGTATTAAAGGACGTTCCGTCGCTAAATGTCAGCCATAAATCGTTAGGCAATACGAAGTATTCACCAAAGCCCGTGTATATATTGTCAAGCGGTTCCGTCTCTACTAAGTCGCCCTCTCTCGAAACAACATATTGAACAGTGTTCTTATGATCAAGAGTCTTCTTAGTTACCTCTACGGGTATGCTGACGGGTTGATACTTGCCGTAGGAATTACCTACATACAAAACTGCATAATAAATACCGCCGTCAAGATCGAGTTCAACATTTGAAAGATCCCAACCACCGCATGAGAATAGACCGTTCTTACCGTAAGCGGATATTATGCTATCGGTAAACACAAGGTTGTTGCCAGACGCCACAACTCCGAGTTTATAATCTCTTTGCATATACTCGGATATGATCTTAACTTCGAATACTGCCGTAGTACCGTCGGTAAATGTTACGTTAATCAAGCCTTCGGGCAAGTTATTGGTGCCGAATTGATCGATTACAACTCCGCTCAATCCGTCTACGCTCGCTATGAGTTTTTGCGATACGTTAAGGGTGTATCTATACTCTTGATAACCGCCTCTAACCGAACCTATTTTTGCAACTAAATCAAACACTCCGCCATAATAACTGATTGCACTACCGTCAAAGGGCTTACCGTCGCAAATATAGGTGACGCTGTAATCGAAACCGTTATAGCTTATTACATCGGGTAATTTGTCGGAGTAAGGATCGAATTTCGACTTAAATTCGCCTGTTATTGCATCGAGATCGATTTCTCTGTTCTCAACGCAAACCGTTCTAAATTCGTTGCCGTCCTTAAGGTATACGGGTTGATATCCGCCCTTATCGGAACCGATATAGAGAATTATCCTTGCGTTGGAATTGCCTTTATAGTCGACAACATTTCCGAATTCGTCTACAAAAGCATAATCTTTAATACTCAATCCGTACTTGGCGTCTAAGGTCTTACCGCTCGATAACGTAGCCATTATTCCCTCATTATCCATTACTACCATCTCGTGCGGGTTATAAGAGGACTCCGCAAAATACTTTTCGTACAAATCGAAGGTATTAACCAATGCGCCCGATTGTCTAATGCCCTCAACCTTGGATATAATCTCCGATTCAACCTTAATACTCATGGTGAATTGGTTACCGTAAGCATCTTGGCTTACAAATCCCGCAGTATCGTTACCGATAGCAATCTTTGCCACTACAATATTATCTAATCCTCTATAATCGTATTCGAGGTCGGAAAGCAATTTTGCGTATAACCATACTGCCTTTCCGCTGTTATTAACGCCGTTTTCATCTGCTATGTATGCCTTAACTTGCAATAAAGTGCCGTTAAGTAATATTCTGCCCTCGCTATCTATCGTCAAGGGATTAGAATATGCGGAAACAGCCGAATAGGTCGTGCCGTTATGTTCCTCTCCGTCCAATACGATACTATCGATACCTAAGATTCTATCGTCAACCTTGATAGCACATTCGGTCCACTGATATCCGCTTCTATCGTTGCCGATACGGATAAGTGCCTTCAATTCTTTCGAACCTATAGCATACTCTTCGGTTAGTTTAAAGCCGTCAGTTTTGTCTACGCTCAATCTAAGTGCGTTATCGGTATTTCCGTTAAAGTAAACGTCTACGTAACTCGGTACAACACCCCCGAAATCGAATGGGTTGTATACGAATTCATTACCCGAATCATTCAGTGGTACGATTGACGAAACGACTCTGCTCTCCACCTTGACGGTAACAGGTATGGTCTGATATCCGCCTTGAGTATTACCTATCAATACATAGGATTGCCTATCGCAACCTAAATAATTGTAGTCGATATTTGCGTAAGACCAAAGTGCATTGAGTGTGCCCTTTTCGCCGGTTACGTAAACTACCGAGACTATTCCTAAAGGTGTATCAGTCGAGCCGTTTAAACCGCCGTAAGGGGTGATATTTTCTATCCAATTACCCTCCGAATCGGTTTCGCCTTCAACTCGTGCTATCGTTCTATCTGCAACCTTGAGAAGCATTTGAACCTCTTGATATCCGCCGAGCCTCGAACCTACACGCGCGGTAAGTACATAGTAACCGCCTTGATAGAATGCCGTATTATTGTTGAGGTACTCGCTGTGACCGTAAACAACCGAATTAATGTCGTCGATCATTGCTTGGGTTACCTTTTGGGCATTGGCTATATTTGCCATAATATCAAGCGTTCCTGCAAGTCTATTACCGGCCTCGTCCTCGAATAATACCTCAATATTAGACGGCAAAGCATTGTAATCGTACGGATCTATTTCGAATTCGTCCTTTTCAACCGCTACAATCTTTCTGCCCTCTACCTCGACATACGCTTTGACTGTATAGTAGCCTATAGCTTCGTTACCTACTACAACATTGCGTACCTCTTGGGTAATGCCCGCAGTCGAGTAGAGATAGTTGATATCGCTCTTTGACCAGTCGGCGTTCATTGTATAGCTTCTCGATACGCACCAACAATCGCAACTGTCGCTACATACGGTACCTACGCACTTATCACATCTACACAAGTCACGTGTTACGTCGATGTAAACATAATCGTTTATGGAGCTATCCCATAAGTACGATCCCGTTTCGGCGTTCCACGCTCTAACCTTTGCTCTGCCTATAGTAACGTTGAGCGACTCGGGCATATCTATATCGTAAGGATCTACATAAATAATACTTATAGACATATCTTTAAGCGACTCTACTTCGTTTATTACGCTATCAAGAGCGGTGCCGAGTGCCGAAGATGCTCTAAGTAGTGCCAACGCTTTGATGATGTTACCTTCACCGCCTACCGTTCTTCTATCCATTCTCATACTCAATACAAGAGAATAAATTTCGTCGACATAGTTTCCGAGTGCGTTTCTATCGGTTTCCACTAAAATACTGTTACCTACATAATGAGCAACCGCCGTAAAGGATACATTCTTTACCTTATTGGCAATACTGTCTACGAGCTGATTATATTCCGCTTCGTTATCGGGTGTAATGTAACTATCGTATACCACGTCTCTACTTACCTTGTATACCTTAAACGTAAAGGTTTGATATCCGTATGCCGAATTACCGAGAGTGATGCTTGCGGTATCTCCGTTCTTAGTCCAACTTACAACCTTGGATAGTACGCTCTCGTTGCTTACGCTCGATTCGGCAAATCCGAAGTATAAAACGTTGGGATAACTCGATTGACCAAAGACATCGTCTACAATATACTTCAAAGGCTCGTTGTCGGCACTGTCGATGTAATTCGTGTAAATTGCGGGTGTTGTCACAGCTTCGCCATTAACTATGGTTACGTTGGTGCTGACCTTACGGTTAAGCACTATGGTTCTATATTCTAATGTGATGTAACCGACTTTCGGCGTACCTACCTCGAGAATTGCACCTGTAGTGCCGTTATTATTGCCCGAGTAGAAATCTTTACCGTTATAGTCAACGTTGATTATACTATCGAACAACCAAGAAGCACTCAAACTTCTCGTAGTGCCGTCTTGAGCAAAGTACGCAGTAAGGGTATCCGATACAACGTCTCTAACGTATATACGCTCGATAGCACTATTAGAAAGGTAACTCGTAACAGTAACCAATTCTATAGTTTGCTCTAACGGATCGATTTCAAAGTAACTGCTGTCTCTCGTATATACGACACCGTCTATTTCATAGGTAAATCCGCTTGTGGATAACTTCCCGTCTACCATTCCCGCAACAATGTCGTTACCGTTATATAGTGCGGTAATACTCTTATCCATTACGTTGACCTTGACGGGGAATACCTGATATCCGCCTATATTGTTACCTATTCTTGCGTGTATGGATGCATCGCTATTGTCTACATCTCTACCTAACACAAAGATATCATAATCCTTGTCCGTCCACTCGACAGCCATAGAGCCTTCTTGACCGTCCTTAAACAATATAGTTACCGTGCTTGTCAAATCTTCGGTGCTAAACGGATCTACCGTTATTTCGGCGGGAATTAATCTCTCAATTTCTCTATTCAATACCCTAACCGTTACGTCATAATACTGATAACCGATACGAGAGTTGCCTACCGCGGCGGTTACTGTATATTCTTTATAGTAGTCTACACTTCCGTCGGAATGAACTGTCTTACTCTTATATCCGGAGTAATCGTTGACAATGCTGTTGATATCCCAAGTTACATTGACCGTACCTGCGATATCGTCTTCGGTTCCCGATAAGAATCCGCCGAATATTACCGATACTTGCGTAGGATAACTATCCGTCAGTCGCGGATCGAGTGCCGATGCCGATTGATCTATTCCGTACGGATCGAATGTGAGGAAGTTACCCGCATTGAGTTGGAATTCTGTGATAAATCTATTCTCAATGGTCACAGGAACCTCTATCAATTGATATCCGCCTAAAGCATTACCTATTTTGGCAGTAACTTTTTTGGTACCGCCGTAGACATTCCATATTTCGTTCAATGCCGTTATATCCCAACTTACATTAGAGAATTCGAAGTTGGTATCATCGGTAAATCTTACCGTCAACTTGTCGGGATAAGTCGCTTTGTCGAGAGGATCGACACTTAAGTCGTACGGATCGAATACAAGTTCATCTATTAACAGACTCTTGAT
Source organism: uncultured Christensenellaceae bacterium (assembly GCA_964391805.1). Taxonomy (GTDB): domain Bacteria; phylum Bacillota; class Clostridia; order Christensenellales; family CAG-1252; genus RUG14300. The sequence continues at coordinate 59,630 of CAYMNK010000005.1, forward strand.
TACCTTGGGCTGTATAACAACCTTGAAATCAACACTTTGATATCCCGCCACATCAGACCCGATCTTTGCCTTTGCGCTATACTCACCGCCTGTATAACTAAGGGATATAGCGGAAAGGTCCCAAACGATTGGGTAATACCCTGCCGATTGTGACTCGAAAATAACGTTGCCAAGTTTGTTTTCGGGCGCGGTTATTAATTCGTAAAGATTAAATCCGTTAGTCGGATACAATGCTTCGTTTAAAGCATAATCGGTATAAACGTACGGATCGAATACATAAGAATCTCTTACCGCACTTAAGTTGATACTTGCAATCTTCCTACTAACTATCTCTATAGGTACTTCAATGGTTTGATATCCGCCGTAGGAGTTACCTACCTTAAGCAATGCCGTATATGTACCGCCGTTATAATCGAGACTGATTCCGTCGGTATTCCAAATAACACCACCTTCACCGTCAAATATACCTAAAGCATTGTATTCTGCTTTAAAGGTGGCAACCGTACCATTCTTATATACCACAGATACTTCGTCGGGATAGCAATCGGCATCGTATGCGTCGGTAGGATCGACTATCTTACCGTTGATTACGTCGTATACCGCCAATTCCGGTTTATAAAGCGCTAACTTTTCAAGATCGCTTGCAATAGCCGTGTTGAAGATTGTTCCTGTATGAGAAATGATTATATTGGTGAATTGATAATCGATATAATCCACTATCTCGCCGTCCTTATCTCTCAATACATACAGCATACGCATAGGATCTATAGTTGTCGCTAAGCCGTCTATAACATAGTTAGATACGGTGGCGTCGATTATCGATACGGTTACATCGGTGGTTTGATAACCTGCCTTTTCAATCCTACTACGCTCCGCATCGTCGTCGCTTGTGATACGGAATTGCGCTTGAGATATACCGCCCTTGTAGTTGTTATCGATACCGGATAGATTCCACTCTACCCTCTGAGCTATGTAATCGGTGTTGCCTTCGTACTTGACATATAAATACCTCGGGTACATGTTGACATTCAATGCATCGGGCATGATTGCTCCGTCGGTAAAATGATATGGATCGAATTCGAGTTCGAGGTCGGATAAACTTCCGTCCGAATTCATAAGTTTCCAATCGGTCATCACGTACGATTTAATCGTTATGGTAATATTCTTATATGTATAATATCCTATGTCGAGATTACCGATTTCCGCATCGACTCTATAGGTGTAACCTGTGTATACAGGGGTAATATCACTTGCGGAAATGCTCCACTTGATATTATACAGTTCGGGTAATGAATTGCCGAAGGTCGCATATACTTGTGACGGTAATACTATCTCTTGGTAAGGATTGAAAATCAACGAACTTGTTCCGTTGGCATATCCGCCGTTTTCGTCGGGGAATATGATGCCGTTTAAGGTGTTTGCGTTGACTGTAACGGGGATAATCACTTGATAATTGCCTACAATTCCGTCACCGAAGGTCAAGTATAGTTTATAGGTACCGCCGAGATAGGATTTACTCAACTCGTCGGCATTCCATTTTACTATATCGGAACCCATGCCTTCTCTACCGTCAAAGGTCTTGATAAACTCGTTTTCGCCGTTACCGTCGGTCATTGTTACATAAATAACGGACGGTAAATTCTTGATAAAGTTTTCGACTTCGTAAGCCTCGAGCACTACAGGATAATCGAAGCCAGATGCGGTAATCATAGGTGTCGGATAATATTCACCGTCTATATTTACCGATAGATTCTCATCGTATTTAACTTTACGAGCGGAGCTTTGAGGTACATATACTTCGACATATTCTACATAGTTAAGTACATAGCCCTCGATATAGTAACTCGTGTCGCCCTTAGACGGATCGATTCTGAATATCGAGTCTGCCCAAGATACGTTGAGATTGCCAAGCGGTGTGTCTTCCGTTCCCTCGGGTACCGTTCCCGACGCAAACTTGTTGATGGTTGCGGTTTCGGGAAGATTTTCCATATAGTCGACAATACCGTTCTTGTCATAATCGAGTTCGAAAACGTCAGTTACAATACGCTTATCGAGATAATGGGTACTGTCTACGTTAATGGTGATATTCGATTTATCCGAGGTATCGATACCGGCAAGTTTCAAGCCGTTCATGGCTATTTCCACTTCCCAGTATTCGCCGGTTGCCACAGTTTGTATGCTAAACAATATCTTGCTGATAGCGCTCAACTGTCCGTTGACAAGAGTGTCGTCAAATACTATTACCGCGAAGCATTCCGAACTTTCGGTTATTGTCGGTAAAGGCAATAATCTTGCCACCAATTCGAATACAAGGTCGCCTGCAATACCTTCAATTAACTCGTTAATCAACTTTCTTGTTGAATTATCGGTTATATTGATACTATCGTACAAATAATTGATAAACATGTCATAGATAGCATATAAAGTTTCGTTTTGCTTCAAATTATCGGTATCATAATCGGTTATGCCCACCAATGAACCTAATCCGTCTACTATCAAGGCAGGAAGATCCTCAAACAGTTTCGCCATATATGCTCCGTTGAAATCTATTCTTACATTGGATATACCTGCTCCCGTTATTGCGTCGGAAGGTCTACCTAATGCACCTACGTCGCCGTCACCGAAAGTTATGCTCAATCCCTTGATCATACCGTCCGAACTATCGCTTGCCTTGCTTACCTTATTGTCGGAAACGTTTGTACGAGGATCGTGTGAACCCGTTATTCCCGACTTATTGATTAGGTCGTGAATGCTTATAGGTATGTTGATCGCTCTCTCGATATTATAGTTGATAAGCGGTATCGTGAAGTTGATATCCAAAATCAACTCATCTTGATACCAATAAATTCCTCTGAGTATATCATTGACAAGATCGGGCAACATATCGGTAGCATCGAGTTTTAATCCGTGAATATATGTCGCGTTGTCGCTATCCGACGCGCCTATTCTTGTAATCTTGAACAATGTGTCTCTATCTTGTCCGCTAACAATAGATACACCCGAAGCATCTACATAGTCCGAATTGGATCTTATGGTTAAATCAATGTCCGAATTGAGTGCATCCAAAATGTTGGCAATGATATCGGCAATCAAAATTCCGTCATAGTTGTTTTCGAATCCGATCAATCCGCCGATATTGATACCCGAATAATCGCTGTATTCCTTATTGGAAGAATCGTATACGATACCTTCGAGCAATCCGTTTTGAGCGTCGTATCCGAGCTTGAATTTATTCAATTCGAGACTTACCGTGCTTCCTACAGCCTCTCCTCCATTCATCAATTTGTTGCCCTTTTCGTCCACATCGTAGCTTGTAAGCTCAACCTTTAATAAATCGAAGCCGTTAGCCATTCTAAGGTCGACACCTATAACCGTCTCTTCGGGAAGGGTGAAATCGACGCCGAATACCTTGAACATCTTATTGAGCATATTGCCGTTAAAGTCAACGGATAACGCACTGCCCTTGGCACTATCCTTAAGATATGATGCAAGCGTTACGGTCAACTTAGCATTGTTGATAACCTCTGCACAATTGTGTTCCACATCGGTCAATTCGCCGTTTGCATTACGGCATGTGCCGTTAGCAAGACAAGTCGAATTAGTACAACCGCAACTCAATCTCTTAGAATCGTCACCGGCTTCCGAGGTCTCCTTAGGTTCGTTCATTTCTTCGATTAATTTATTGATGAAGACTGTAACGTCCCTCGTTCCCAATAAACTGTATAAGAGGTCTCCGCCTATGTCAAGAGTACCGCCGGTAACATCTACGCCTAACATTTCTTTCAAAAGCATTGTAAGACTGATACCCTCTATCTTGGTCTTGAAGAGACCTAAACCGCTAAGGTCTATATAGAAGGAACCCGATGTATTGGTGGTATCGTCTTTACTATTACTGTTTGCACCCCAATAGTATAAGCCTAAGAGTTGCTTAGCCTCGCTTCCGTCCCTCGAGTAGGTAACCTCAACCTTTATTTCGGTTTGTTTCCAATCGCTAAAATCGATGTCGGCAACGATCACAAAGCCCAAGGTTATAGTCGACGAAGCATTCTTAATCAATGTTACGGCACCGTCCGCAAATAATCCACTCGACTCCAATAAGTCGGTCAACATATCTACCAACGGATTGGTATAACCGTATGCATCCTTAGCAAGGTCTAATACTATTTCACCGCCTAAGTCGATATGGAATTCTTCCATATTCAATAAATCGACGTATCCGTTCAAGTTATCGAAGGCACTTAAATTATCAAATCTTCCGTTTCCGTACTCAACACCCGATATGGTCGCATGAGGGAATTCAAGGAAGGTGGATATCGGTTTGGAAAGTGCATCGTATATCGAATTTAACGAAGTCTTTTCAATTTCATTGATTAGTTTTCCGTCAACTACCGTCTTACCATCGCCTATCTTGACGTTAAGGTTGGTAACGGCTAATTCAACGCCCAACCAATCAAAGTTGTTGGTTCCCATATTCTCGCCGAATAATCCCGAATCGTTCTTATCGAGATACATTCCGACACCTATAGACAACTTGTTAAGTAAGTTTTCGCCTTCTCTCAATACCTTATCACCAAAATCTGCGTACACTTCCACTCTGTCGAATGTCGCCAAGTCGGTAATACTATTCAATATGGTTCCTACCGTTGAATCGAGATCGGCTGCGTTTATGATGAGTTTTATCAACGCCATATTAACGGCAAGACCTATGCGTCCGTTGCCTAAAGAGATTGCAAGTTGTGCCGTTTCGGAAACGGTTGCGCTATTTGCTAACATATCGATTACATTTTGTACCGACGATAAATCGAGTCCGAAGGAATCAACGATTAGTCCGTAAAAATCGGGCTTATCGACGTCCGAAGCTGTAGCAAGTTTATCACCCCATTCAATTCCTGTGAGTCCAGATAAAATTCCCGACAAGTCGACGTTCTTGACGCAAAGACCTTCAATATCCATCATAGGAAGTGTCAAATATACCGTTTCGGTTTGATTGATATAGTATAATCCGAGTAAGAGATAGTCGTAAATCTTACCGCCCTCTTGATATTCCTTAGATATTTCAAGTTTGACTTCGGTATTGTGCGAATCGGATATATCGAGAGCCATGCCTAAATCGATTCTCAATCTAATATCGTAAAAGTCGGTATCCGATGCCTTAGTATCGAATATTACGTTGAATAAATCGCTAAGTTCGCTATTAATTCCCGAATTGAGATAGAGAGAATTAGCCAATAAGTTGGTAAAGTCTATCTCGACATCTTCATCGTTTACTCCGCCGTTTGCTTGTAGGTAAATTGTCGTTTCGAATTTTATCTGCAATGCGGTAACGTCTATCCAGTTTTCATGTTCTTGATTATTATTCGGACGAATATCGGGAGCAAAATAAGTATTTGCGTTCAATGTTACTATAGGTTCGTCGCTATTATTGCCGAATACGCCTATTAAGGTATGCTCGCCGATGTATGCAACGTTATCGTCCGTCATTTCTATGAAGCCAGAACCGTTATCCATCTTCAAAGTCAATCCGCGGAATACGCTATCACGATAAATAGTCCATTTGTCGGATAACTTATCGCTATTATATAGGTAGTCTCTCGAATATGCAGAATCATAGCCCTTCAACTCGAGATTGTAGAATTTTACTTCGGTTGTATATCGATTTTCTTCTTTACAGTCATCGATTACAAGTTTAAGATAACTGTTTTCAAAGTCATCATAACCGCGCGCTTCGATATAAATATCGACATCGTCCGAGAATACAGTATTGATAGCAAGCATTGCAAAGAGATTATTCATAACGTTTTTATTGAACGCTATGAGCAAGCCTTGATTGCCTACAGAAACTCCGCTGACTAAATTGCCTAAGTACTTGGTCATTCCAAGCACCTTGTCAAGTGTGCTCTCTTCTTTAGCATCGGGAACGATAGTTTTATCACTACACCCACATGTTTCGGAACACAACAATACACCGTTTTTGTCTATGCACGAACCGTTCTCGAGACATTTTTCGTCTCGACAACCACATGACAACATACAGCAAGAACATGTGCAGTCACCCTTTTCACGACAACGCACGATTACTCTATATTCACCGTCGTCGCTTAAGGTCAAACAAGTGCCTGCCTTGACACATTCTTCATCATTGCAACCACAACTTAGTTTAGCGCAACTACATCCGCAGTCGGTGCCGTCACATATCCTTAGTCCTGTCTTATCATAACAACTGCCGTTAGCGATGCAATTGGTGTCGGTACATCCGCAAGAGAGTTTACAGCAAGTACAAGCACAGTCCTCAAGACAGGTGTGCTCGCCGTAAGAAGTACATTTACCGTTGGTCAAACAAGTTTCGCAACGACAACCGCAATCGAGTTTATCTTTATCGATATTCACTCTGTTGTCGTTATCGGAGCTGTCAAATGAACCGCCGTTTATATTGTTCGAAATATAGTTCTTGACCAATGAAACAATATCCGCTTCGACATAGAATGGATCTATTCCTAAAATACTCATATCTATGTACAGTTTGGATAAATCCTTTTGACCTGCGCCGTCGAAGTAGATGACAACGGGTTGATCAATGGGCACAAGTGTTGAGCCGACTTCGCGATAATATCCGCCAAGGCTTATCTCAATCTTACCTTCGGACATATATGGCGATGATATATTCAGTTTGAGATAAAAATCTATCGTAATTTGGGTATCGACCTTAGTGGTCAATAATATAGCTGACTTGATCGCCTCGGCAAGTCCACTCAAATCAACGGAATCGCCTTCTATGTGCTCGAAGTAACTAAACGGATCGATATTTGCGGTATCGTAATCCAAGGTGATATCCATCGATGCTCCGAGCATATATTCCAAATCGGACCAACGCAAGTACTCGTCAAGCGGTAAGCCCTTAATCATGGTAAATACGCTCTCTGAAATATATCTATACTCCTCGCTTGCATCGTATAGACCGCTATTACCGAATTGCTCGGGAAGCTTGAAGTCCAAGCAAATATTGCATATACTCAAAGATATTCCGAAAGCTTGCTTGTTATAGCCCTCTTCGTTCATGGCAATTTTAATAGCCTTGCTATCGGAAATAATCTCGATATCGGTTAGTTCGCCAACAGATACTCCGCTCGGTGTTATGTAGAAATAGTCACCTATATATCTAATAGATTCCGTTATTCCCTTATAAATAAGGATGGGTTCGTAGTTAGTCAAGTCGAGATATGCGCTATCTTCACCGAATTTCACTAAGAACTTTTGTTTTGATAACGAGAACAATACTTTCTTACTTACCTTGGCACCTAACGAATCGACTTCAAATGCAAAGTAAGATTTTTCATTTGAGCTATCGCAAAGAGTTACCTTATCGATATCCATGGTTATGGACGAAATATTCGATACGGTAAGTTGCTCATAAAGTTCGCTTTCGGTTACCTTTGAAGAATTATAAATGTAGGTAACAGTGCGATTCTTAGCAATAACTGCATTAAAGACGTCTACACTACCGTCAAGATAATTAACGTAAATCGTCCAATTGCCGATAGATAAATTCTTTAGAGCATTCGCAGTCAAAGATACCGTTTTTGCATCCTTATCGATGCGAATACTTGCGTAGTCGACAGCATTGTTATAAATGGGAGTACCGTTAGCATCATATGCTAAACTCGGTGCAAATACCGTTTCTTTTTCTAAATCGATATTTATGGCGCCGTTTATGTAATCTAAGGTCAAGCCTAAATTACCCAACGAAATGTCATAATCGAAGTCGGTAAACATCTTGAGCAATGTATTGACAAAATTATCGGCAACCTCTATTCCTATGGTTCCTCTACCTATGGTGATATCCTTAAATAACGATAATACCCCTGCAACCGAGAAGTCCTCGCCGGCTAAAGCGTAATTGTCATAAACAGTGCTCGGCATATTATCGCCTGCTCCGCTAACATTATCGTTCCAATAATTAGATACCTCATCAATAGAGATACTTACTTGGGTACAGGTAGCAAATTTAACGAGCGCGGGATTTGCATTGATGAACAATTCGTCGCCGTTAAAGTAAGCCATTAACATATCGACATAATCGCCGTCTATTCCGGTGGATACACCCTCAACCGTAAATCCGTAACACTTCTTTTGAAGTTTGAGGTATACCTTGATATTTCTATAAGAGAAAGTGGTAAAATCGAGAGAATCGAGATGTACCCTGAGTATCAACTTATAGTCGCCGTTTATTTCACTCGATGACATTCCTAAGTTGAGAAGTACCGCTCCGAGAAGTCCCGACAAATCCTCGCCTAAATTCATTACCGAACCGTTGGTATTATACTTATCGTCGAGATTAGATATATTATTATTCGATACATCGATATTAATATCGATATCCGCGGATAAATATAATTCGTCCAAACCGTTGACAACATCGATATATGCATCGCTATCGATATTATAGTTAGAATCATAAGTTTTACTCGGTCTGAATGAATCGTCATTTACATAGTAAGTGCTTAATGAATACTTCAATAAGCTGAATCGATGCTCGCTATCGATAAAATCGTTTTTAAGAAGTACTACCGAGTAATTATCGAAAGCTAAGTCGAGAGAGAAGTTTTCTATAGCAAGCGACAATGCCGGACTAATGTATGCACTTACGTTGAAGTAGCCCGTTGCCAAAACGCTTTCTGCGCCGTCAAACAACTCAAACTTCCACAATCCGTTAGGCAACTCCGAAACAGTCTTGTATATCAAAACAACACTATTTGAACGAACCAAAACATGCTTAGAAAGTTCGTCTAAGCCTATCGTCACCGCCTTACCGTCACGCGAAGTAAATACCGCCTTATTGACTACGCCCGATACCTTGATATCGAATACAAGATCACTGCATACATTACTCTTACCGAATTTATCAACACCATAGGTTGTACCGCTATTATATTCGCTCTCGTTTATGGCGGTAAGCGAATTGATTAGCGACATATCCATTCTAACGCCCTCGATTTCGGGAAGTGCGTAATCGATGCCTAAAAGTTCCTCTACTATCATGAGAATGTCTCCGCCGATATTGAGGCTTAAGGTATCTTCGCTTGCACCTATGAAACTGATGAATGATAGGACGGTTGATGCAATCTTTTCGCCGTTATCAAAGCCTAAAAGTTTACGGCTACCGACCTTAGCGGGAATGGTTACGCTTCCACCTTCGGTGGTAACAATAATATTGTAGTAACAGCCTTGTGCGCTTTCGTTCAAAGCAACAGCGTTGGCGTTATTAAGTAATATAATCGAGGTCAAATCGCTACCGTTATTAACTATATCGAAGTAGCTCGATATCTTTTCGGGAGTATCTAAAACTATTCTTTCGCGAACGGTACCCGATTTGTTGATATTGAGGTTTTCTATGACGATACTTTCTATCGACTTACCCTTGAGGGCAACATGGAAGGCTTCGTTATCCTTTTCTTCGGTGTAGAAATACATCCTACCCTTATCAGCAAGTTCGGGATTATTTGTCTTTGGATCATATTTGATTTGTGATTCACTATCCGATGCACTCGATACACGTTTTTCGCCCAACAAGTCAACTATGTCGAGTTTGATAGAAGGAGTATCACGCAAGATACCGAAGTCAATATATGCCCACCCGTCACTTAGATATAACGAAATCAATAACTGTGATCTCGATGAATCGGTCACGTTGACAAACTCCAACAAGATCTCGTTTTCGGACAATATTCTATTAATATCGATATTATCCAATCCGTTTCCGAAAATGCTGTCGATAGAGATATTTGCAAGGAAGTTCATCTGTACGATGTACTCGGAATCGTCAAAATCGATGCCTAAATCGGCAGTCGTACCGAATAAATTGGTGAATAAAGTCGATACGTTCCAATATCCTTCGTACGAATTATTGGTAATGGTTGCCGATGCCGATAATACTATGTTATCGTCTATAGTCAAACTCTTATAAGAACTTAATGTTTCTTTTACATCTTTGTCAAGGTATTCCCTCACATCCTTAGTATTGAGTTTTAGTCCGATGTCGGAAAGCGTTATAGTCAGTCCGGGATCGGTCAAGAACTCATCGTTATCGGTAGTACCTTCGATATTAATACCTAATCCGCTACGTGTGCTTATGATAAATCCTGCCTTGAGCGCGCCTGCGTTTTCAAGGGCGTCTAAATCGATATCAACGCCGAAATAGTTGAGCAGTTCCGCTGTTATAGACGGACTTATGGCAAGTTGGATACCTCTTTCTTGAGATATATCTATACTTACAATGGCTCTAAGTACCTCCAATACCGTATATGTTGTATCGGATGCAAACTTGTTAGTAGCGTTATATTTGCTGACACAACTCGAGTCGGTACAGTATGCACATAGGTCATAACAACAGCCTCTACTCGTGCAAATAGGATCGTAACAACCACACTTTAGTGCGTTATCCTTATTCCATAACGGACGATGGCAGTTATTATCTGAAGAAGGTGCTTTAATATATCCGCAGTCGGTACAACCTATTACGCAACTGCCTCTGGATACACATTCGTCATTATTGCAACCGCATACAAGTTCATGTTCGCCGGCACTACTAACGGAATGATGATTACACTCACAAGAAGATAGACATTTACCGTCGCACACACCACTCGAAACACATTCGTCGCACTCGCAACCGCAGTCAAAAGGTTTACAATCACAACAACCGTCACCGCATATTCTACTTCCGTTATCCGAATAACAGCTTCCGTTGGCATTGCAAAGTACGTTTTCACATCCGCAATCGAGTTTTTCTTTGAAGAATAACGAACTGAGGTCGATACCTACATATTTAACTTTGGATATATTGAATGCCGGGATATCTAAGAAAATCGAACAGCCTTCGCTATCTAATCCGTCATAGAATATCATTGCTATTCTATTGTTCAACGCGTCCTTACTACCTTCGTAAATAGATAACAAAATTTGCGATGCGTTGAAATTATTGAGATCGAGACTTCCGTCGATCACCAAAGTGAATGCCATTTTACCGCCGTAAGGCTCGGTCAAAATCTTGAATATCGAATCGAATCCCGGTATGATTTCGTCAATTATGCTACTGAAATCGACGGTCAAGCCTTCGCCGTCCTTGGATTCGCCGAGCTCACCGATTAATTCTATGGCAACGCTGAAACTGATCTTGGACACCTCGGAGAATAATTGATAATCCGATATGTTCTTAAGTTCGGTTGTTTCTCTACGCGTAGATTCATCTATGCGATAGAAAGGTATATCGAATTTACCGGTATCGAGTTTAAACGAACCGACTTTTAACGATACGGTAGATTTATCTCCTATATAGTCCCCAGTTTCGGCAGACCAACCGCCATAGAACCACATTTCAAGAGATGCATCGAGGTTTTCGAAGAATGCTTCCTCATAATAACCGCCTTTATCCCTGAATGCTTCAAAGTTTGTAAGCGCAATATCGTAGTTCGCTTCCGCTCCGTCGGTAACGGTGAGAGCCTTAAAACGTGTGATAAGAGTATCGAGTTCGCTCGATTTACCTAAATCGATATCAAATGCTTCCAATTCGTCAATTATCGCATCCAATTCTTCGCCTTCAAGCACACTAACCGCTCTCAAAAGGTCTACAAGCGCCTTGCGTTGCACATCGGTCCGATAGTCTCTGTCTAAGTAATTGACGGTAAAGGTCAAGCCCGCCGCGGGTGAATCTTCATAATTAAGTTTCTCATTGGTCAACAACTCGAACAAACTCGACAGCACGTGTGTGGTGGTAACGAGTTGCAATTGAGTCTTGGACAGTCTGAATACATCAAACATGTCGGTAATAAGTCCCGTCCAATGTTCACGACAACTTAAGTCGCAATGAGTGTCGGTGGTGTATGCAAATATACACTCGTCACTATGGGCAAAGCATTCTTCGGCTGTATCGTGTACGGTGCACTTGATGAAAATACACTCATCCTTATCCAAAGGACAGTTGTAATCATCGATATGTTCGGGATTGATACATCCGCATTCGAGCACGCTCTTGTGGCATAGACACGGATTTTGGTTATTGATACAATTATCTTCATCGTCTCCGCATCTCGTTACGGGCACTTTGGTAAGTTCTTGTTGAATTATGCCGTCGATAATTACGTATGTTCCGTCCGAGTTACGCTTATTTTGATAAACATATTTCCAACCTATGATACAACTACCCGCTTCGACACATCCGGGATTGATACATCCGCACTCCAACGGATTATGACAACTACAAGAACAGTCCTCGCCGTCGTGACAGTAGATACCCATTACACCGCAAGCGTTTTCGTAATCGCCCGAAATGTGTGCATATTCTAAACAATAACTATCCGTACATCCGCAAGGCAATTTACAATCTAAGCATTCACAGCCGTCTGCACAAAGTTTTTTGCCTTCCCTATCGTAACAACTGCCGTTAGCAATACATGCGGAATCTTTACATCCGCAGTCCAATCCGTCTGATACGCTAACGCTCTCCAAGTAGTTTTCTACCGTACTTATCGAGTCAATTAGTGAACTTAAGTCGACATCGAGTTTGATATCGTATAAGCCGATCATAGGTGCATCGAGATATAACGAATTATCCATACCTACAAGATATGCTCTTGCCAATAGTGCTTCGTTATATTTAGGCGTTCCGTCGTTGTATTCGCCTATGCGCTCTTTGACCAAAACGCTCAATAGTATTTCGCTGTATCCGATATTTTTGAGATTAATATTAGCATTGATATCTATGGATATAACCATATCGATGTTTTCAACAATATTCAAGGTCAGTTTATCGTTAAGAAGGTATTGAACGACCTTCTCGAGATTGATATTCGATTTAAGCATATCGATGTCGATATCGATACTTCCCTCGAAATAAAGTGTTTCCAATACGAGCATTTCTGGAGCTTGGAAATCGAGTAAAGTGACATAAGAGGTTACGTCTTGTGTGCGTGTGGGACGTATACTCTTATCACTCGGTTTAATTGCATCTATTCCTGCCTTGATTCTAAGGTAACCGTATTTATTAACGGCACCGTCTAAGGTGTTTTCGAGTTCGATATCGGCAACAATTTGTTTGTTTGTAATACTTACGCCTACATAACTCAACGCTTTATCCGAATCGACTAAAGAGAATGGCAATTCAATCTTATATTTCGATATAAAGTAATCGAGAAGATTGCCTAAAAGTTCATCGTTCAATACGATATTTAAACCTTCGGGCAAGGTATGCTCGCCGTCCGATATTACTATTCTATCCACAAGATTGGAAATCAGGCGAACAATTCCGTACCACTCAGGTTCGTCAGACGCTAACGACAAACCACCAAATAGCGATTGAACAAGAGAGGATGCATCTATACCCGTCAAAGCAATTTTGGGAACCTCGAACCAAGGTAGGTCTATGTATGCCTCGCCTTTATCCATGTCGAAGTATACCGATAACAAAAGCGAACCGATATCGTATACGGCATCCTTGTAGTAAACTTCGAGGGCTAATTCGCTATCGAGATAATCGACTATACCGATTTTGGCATCGAGTGTATAATACAGAGTTCCTTGCATACCTTCGAGTTCGAAAGGAATACTGACATTTTTGATAAGTGACTGTATTACTCCGCCGAAATCATATGTTCCGTCGGGAATAGAATAATCCAAAGCACCTGTCGAACTAATGTATAAATGCTTATAATCGTCGCTTGTGGTGTACTTAGATCCGTCAAAAGATATGTCTTGTCTTGTTCCTCTAATATTATAATCGCGCATCACAAGATCGAGATACGGGTCTTCTGCACCATCTGTCTTAGAATTTAAGGTTACGTTTGCCGAAATATTACGCTTGAATAAATCTACGCTAACGCTTACCTCTTTCAATTCTTCGATAAGTGCTTCACTGTTAAGAATCTCTAAACCTAATGCGCTCAATATATGCTTATTGAAGAATACCGACAAGGCTCCGTCACTATCGATACCTAATTTAGATATCATAAGCAATATAATTTGAGAGGTTGTCAAATCGTCTATCTCACCTGCACTCGACAAAGTATTGGTGTCTTTCTTAAACAAACCGTAAATCAATTCCGCAATATCGATTCCTTCTATAACTTCGGTGATGCCTAAACTATCGAAAATGTTCTTGATTTCGAAATCTACCCTGATATTTAACGACGAATCGAGAACGGGGGCAGATAAATACAAATATCCATTTCCGTCATAATAAACCGTCAAATAATCGTCATCAAGTGAGTACATATGTAAATATAACTCGGTTGCATTAACATCGACAATGTTTAAGTTGAGATTTAGATCGAGTATTATTCTATTCGTCAAACTGCTTTCCACCTCAAACGGTACTTCGCTAAGTCCCAATACCTCACTGAATATATCGGTCAGTACATAGTCAGATACGCCATCGGTGGAAGTACTATTGAGATGATATCCTATTTCGAGAGATAACGATGCCGATAGGTATTCGATATCTTCGATAAAAGCATAAGATGTTGCGTCGGTTACGAGTTTGCTGACAAATCCGCCAAGTTTAATGATAGGTTTGCCTAATTCAACCGATAAAACCGTTTTATTGCTTGAATTATCGATTGCGGTTATACCGATATCGATTAGTTCATCGCTCTCATTGTCAAGCGTGAAACTCATATCTAATTCAACGTCGGCATCAAGTAATGAATATCCGAGTTTTTCAAGCAAAAGGTCAATAAACGCAACGCTTCCCCTCAATACCAATTCTTTAGAATGAACAAGTATTTCGAATGCGCTACTATAGTCAAGACCGCTCTCGCTCGCTAACGATACCTCGCTACTACCGAAAATAAGTTTTAATAACTCTTCAACCTCGAGTTTCATTGCTACTTGAGGTAAACCGAGATTGGATAAATCAAGATAAATATAACTGTTTTGATAATACAGTTCGGCTACCGCTACGCTACCCGACGATGTGGTTTGTTTTAGTTCGAAATAAATATATAGATCGTCAACTAACGCAAAGATAACTTCTTGGATGCTACCGCCGTCAACGAGTTGACTAAGTTTATCCGAACCCATTCCAACATTAACTTCGAAATTGAAATCAAGTTTTTGTTCACCTTCACCAAATACTATCTCGGTATCCGCACCCTGAATCTCATTCAAGATATTATCAAATGAACTATTTCCGCCGTTGGATTGAAGCAAGTTTCCTATATTAATCTTACTGCCGTCGGAAGACAAGCCGATAGATCCCGACAAGGACATATATAATGCCTTTGCTTCGGTAATCGTGGTGTACTGTCCTAACGGCGTTTCGTATATCAAATCTTGGTCGAATGAAACTTCCGGCTCGTACACGATTAAATCAAGGTATTCGTCCTTAACCTCGAAGGCATCGAGCATTGCAATCACCTGTGCTTTTTGTGCATTATCGATACAAATAAATTCGTCCGACTTCACAATCGAGGCAATCACTTTAAACTCATCGTTACTGTTACGGTCGGGATCAAACGCAATAAGCTTATCGATTATTTCGTTTTTGAGTATGGAACAAGATTCATCGACCTCTAACGCATTTGCTCCCTCGATAATCTTGGCAAGTGCATTCTTATTGCCGTCATTCATTAGCAATTCAAGTCTTGCTTCTAATAGATTGGAACGAACGGTGTCGTTTTCGCTTTCTTTCTTGAATACAGTAGTATCCTCGATTCCGTGGATAAAGTTGTTGATCTTAATGTAACTTCTATCGCAGTTGAGTTTAGAAAAATCGATATCGAGTCCGACAAGTTTACAGATTAGACTCAATAGATCTTCGGCAAAGTCGATTTGAACATTGTCTTCGGTAATTCTAAGCCCTGTAAATAAACTGAGTATATTTTCGAAGGTAATGTCTTCTTCCGATGCTCTACTTGTTTCGGGAGAAAGTGTCATACTTCCGCCTATTGCATCGTTAATGACAGTACGCCAAGGTGCCTCGTCTATCTTTAACAATAAATCAAAGTACGGTATGTTGATGTACAATGCACCATTTTCGCCCTCGGAACCTATGTAACTCAAAGCGAGTTTGAGATCTTCAACCATTACCTCGTTAGCCGAAATGGTTGAAAGTTTGTAAATTTGTATAACTATCTCCGAACCGCCTAAGTCAATAGGTGTATTCGAATATTGGTCAAAACGAAGGTTGATTTGTAAATCAAGCAAATAATGTGCGTCAACATCGTCTTCGAGCCATAATCCTATCGGTAATTCTGAGATATCGAAGGGCAATGTTCCCGACGGAATATACTTGTCGAGAGTTTCGCCGATTAGATCGGTTATAGCAATGAAAACGTCTTCCTTTGCTTGAGCATTAAACTCGATTGCCGTTTTAACGGTAAGGAATTCTACATTTTCTTTATAAGTCTTAGGAGAGGTTACCTCGTATTTACTTGCATCGAGTTTTAAATTACCTATGCTTATCGTCAAATCGGTAGTGTCGTTAACCTTTACCGATGCTTCGATTCTATCGTCGACATAGCCTAACGACAGTTTACCGCCCTCGGTATTGAATGCAAAGTAGTTGCCGTACCATTCTGTCGATGTATTATCCTCGACTAAGACCTTATTGCTTGCACCAGACAAGGTAATCGATGTAATATCCAATCCGTCTAATTCAATAGCGTCTATGCTCACTTTGGTAACCGATTTAGTCATTACAAAGGATGTTTCATTTCCGTCCGAATATAAGACATTAATATTGTAAGCACCGACTGATAACGCTTTAACTACATTACTCGATACATTAAATGCTATCGTATTTCTGTTTCTGTCTATTACGAAGTATTCGTTTATTGCTCTCGTTGTAGTCAATTCGGCAATCAATGCAGAACTTCTATAAATCGCAATTCTATCTATGCTCTTATAACCGATATTGAGAACGTATTCGACATAATCGTTTTGCTTTTCGAAAGAGAACGAAGTATTGACTATTTCAAATGCGCTTTCGGTAGAACCGCCGTCTTGATAGTAAACTACAAAACGGTGTACGCCTACACTCAATGCTTTAACCGATGCGGATGCTTTATTAACAGATAGTTTTTGACCGTCAATGTGGAAGTAATCCTCTATATCGGATAATTCTTTACCGTCTAATTCGATTTTTGCTATCTTTTCCGATTTGAGTGATAACGTATATTTTTTTGAGTTCACACCGCTACTTACCGAGAAGTCGTTGCCGTAACGAATACCGTCTACCGTTGCTAAATAATCTCCGTCAGCTAACTTGTCGGTGTAATCGTTGTTTTTAAGCGTTACGCCCTTAATCAATGCGGGCAAATACTTATCATATCCAAAGAAAGATAATACCGCTTGAAGTATTTCACCGGTAACCGATATCTTAAAGTCGTCGTCTAAAAGCAATACCGAAATACTGCCTTTAAGGGTGTCGAGCAAGCCCAACATGGAATCGTCTTTTCCGTATGTATCGCCGTCCTCGGCAAAACTTAGGTTATTGATATCGAATACTCCGCCTATCAAAGTACCGAGATCGACATCTACCATAAAGGGTTCGAGTCCTAAGAAGGTAAGTTCAATACCTAAAATACCGCTATTGCCCGAGCGTGTATAGTACAAGCTCAATACCGTTTCGCCGTTATCGTAATCAAACAACTCGATAAAGAAGGTCAAACCGTAAAGCGTTTCGGCACCTTCTGCAAGGTTGAATGCAGCATCAACGCTCAATACATATTTGCCTTTGAGCATATCGGCTATATCGATAGAGAAAGTAGTATCTACGAACTCTTGAAGTATTGCGCTAAAATCAAAAGCGTTAGTATCGTTAGGATCGTTGGTTGCGCCTATGCTAAAATCGATAATCGCATCAAAAGATGCGTGTCCATGCATAGCATCCGCTGAAACGTATTCGCCAAGTTGACCGAAGAAGGTCAGTTTGTCGTAATCTCCGCTTCCTTGTGACGGATAAATTACTTCCAAGTCTTGTCTGAATTGTAGCGACAAATCACCCAACGCAACGTCAAGGAAGAAATCGGCATTATCGGCTAACTCGATATGTACACCTAAACCGTTTTCTATATCTGTCCCGACTGTGGTCGAACCGTATGCGGTTTCCATACTTAAGTCGTTCAAAACGCCAATGCTGACCATGCTGACGATTTCGGGTAAAGTTAACTCAATACCTGCCATTACGCATACTCTCGATAGTATTTGTGAACTGAGAGAAAGTACTGCGCCTTCAGGAGATAACTTGAGGGTGTCGAAAAGTTTGATTATACTTATGTAATCGGTTGCTTCCTGTACTGCCGATTTCGAGTCATTCGACTTGATTATCGACATCAAAAGTTCGCTTAAATCAAAAGCATCTCTTACCGCAATCTTCAAATTGATAGAAGGTATGTTGACATATATTACGTCGTTTATGTTGCTTTCATAGTATATGCCTATCACCGGCTCGCCGTCGGCATAGTTAGCCGTGTTGTTCTTATCGCGAACAACAAGCATTACTTCGAGAGTCATGCCGTTAATTATCTTTTGTACCGCTTGTGCCAAAAGTTCGGAATCGCCTATCATAGCAAGCTTTAATTCGGATAAATCTAAGCCCGCTATTGCAATCTCGGCGTCCACTCCGTAATAAATTTCTCCGTTAGAATCGGATGTTAGTAACACCCTGAGCAAGTCGTTATAACTTGCTATTTCTTTTGCGGTCAATTCACCGTCTACAAAGGTGTCGCCTTTACCCGCTTTTACGGTCATAGAGAAAGCAAAATAGGTTTGCTCTAAATCTTTCAATAGAATCGCACTATTCTTGAGATCGGCAATTTTACTGCCATATTCGGGACGAGATTCCAATGTTTCGCCGTCATTGGGGAAGAAGATACCGTAATCGTTAAGTTCTACCGATAATACGCTTTCACCACCCAAGGCAATCGCCACGCCTGTTCTATCGGCATTAATATAAACGGACGCACCTTCAAACAAAGCGTTGATATCGCTCCAAACTCCGCCTACTTCTAATGCATCGAGTATAACGCCTATAGCTCCGCCCGTAACTTCAATAAGTATTCCGTTATCGATTTCGGCTTGGATTATGTTATCCATAGGCTCGCTTGCCATTACGGTCGAAGGCTTGAGCATATCGCCGATAAGGTCGCTAATATAATCGGCAATGCCTAAATCGTCTACTCTAATCGCATTACCGCTTCCGCTTCCCAATTCAAGGTATATTGCCTCTATGGGTTTATTTTCGACAGAATATCTATCGAGTGAGTCATAATACAAAGATAACAGTCTATTATTCTCGGCATAGTCCATAACTCCGTTAGTGGATGCATATAGACTTAACCAAAGTTCGATACCTATATCTTCGAGCGAATTAAATCTAATATTGAGTGCCAACTCGATACCTATATCGAGATGCACCTTACCTGTCGATGAATTGACTTCGATATTGAGCGAGGATCCGGGAATGTTGTCCGATATAACTTTATTGACAATGTCGGCATATTCCTTGTCTAATACAAGAGATAACTCGACATTGCTGTTTATACCTACGTTTAGTGTATCCCAAGATATATATTTACTTTCATCGGCAACAAACTTTTCGGGACGAGAGAATGCAACAGCTAAACCGTTCAAACCCAAGTCTAAGGCAAAAACTTTATCGTTACCGTCTAAAATACCTACCCCTATTCCTACATTTATTCCGCTTTCCGCCGAAATACCTAACGAAACATTGGCGTTTACATCGGGCAAAACTACATTTTGAAGAACCTCGATAGACAATAACGAGGTTAAAACTCCCAATAGGTTGGACGTGCTAATTACCTTAAGATATCCGTCCGCTCCGTTGATTTCGACACTATCGATAATTCCGTTGATAATATCATAAACATCGTTTGAATCGCTTGCTTCGGATACCTTGGCACCGCTAAGGAAGGATAATGCTTTGATAATAGAATCACCGATGTTACCTTGTATCTGCTCTCTTATGTAGGGAATTTCCACATAGAAATCCTTAACTGCCATTGACGGCAACGATACATAGATGCGATCGGTGTTACTGTCGTAGAACACATCGAGTACAATGCCATTTCCGTCTGAAAGGGTGATATCGAGCGCTATCTCCGATAAATCGTAAATATTTGCAAAAAGTTCGATATTGAGAACAAATCTCGTATCGATATCATAATCGAAGTAAATCGCTAATTGACTGAATAGCGTTTTTATAGTATCTTCTACTTCGACATTTTCCAATATTTGAGAAACAACAGGAGATAAATTAACACCGTTACCGTCGGACGAATCGACAGTTCCGTTAATATCAAATCCGATCGATAACGCAAAGTATATTTCTTTCATAGAAAGTGCGCCCGTTTCATCGGAAATCGCTACATATTCGCTTTCGGAAACTTCGGCAAAGGCTATCTTCTCGATATCGCTATATGCTGTCTTTGCAAGCAATCCGCCGATAGATAACTTGACGCTTGCTCCCGCAATACCTAAGTCAAGGGCTATTCCGCCCTCTGTGGTAATGCCCAACGATACGGCATCAAAATATTTATCGATGTCGATACCCGATAAATCTACGCCGAATTGTTCGAGAATAGACATCAACATTGCTCCCGTTAAAGTAACCGCAATACCGTCTTGATTAAACTTGAGCGCAACGAGTTTATCATAAGGAGTCGACTCGCTTGCACTACTCGTCGATGCCTCACGCGTCATCGAATCGGCTATAAGCGAATAAATATCCAAACCGCGATACTTAACTTCTCCTATACCGAATAAGGGAGCGGTCGCATACACGGTATCGCTAATTCCGTTATAGAATACAGAAAGTGCTACATCGCCTCTAACCGAATTTTCGTCTAAGGTGTAGACTTTCAGTAATAATTGCATATCTTTGAGCAATTCCATAGTTTTATCGCTATCCGAAAAATCAAGATAGGATAAATCTAAATTGGCGAATATATCATATGCAAGTGCTATATGTAAATCGCCCTCGGTAACCGCCATACCAAAGGTAAGTTCGGGTAATACATCCTTGATAAGGTTTTCGATGGTAGAACCTTGGGTTCCGCTTGCGAATTTATCGATGTCGAGCCCTATCGTACCCGATAAGGCAAATGACATCTCTTGCAAATTATCAAAATCCAATATATCATAAGATAGAACGTCTTCGGGGATAAGTGCCTCATTCTTGATGAAGGCAAGCGCAATATTTTGCAATCCTAACGTAACATAACTCAGCCCTTCCGTCGTGTCGGGATCGGAATTGTTATCTTTAATAAATAACGTCAAGCCTAATCCTAAACCGTCTTTAATACTCAAATCGATACTCGGAATAATGCCGTCAAGCGCTACTCCTGTATAGAAATCGTCAATATCGAGTACGGCTACGCCAACAATGTTCAAAATACGCTTTAGAGTATTAGATGCAAGCGTTATTGCTAAGCCTTTATTTCCAACGGATACGGAATTTAGAATGCCGAGGTTCTGAAGTATCAAATCTGTCACACTTACATCACCGTTTTCGGTAGCTAAAGAGGTAGTTCCGTTACAACTGCATTCGCATGTGTCGGGACAACCGACAGCATCGCCTACTAAGCAGGCTCCTCTCGAAATACACGCATCGCAATCGCATCCGCATACCAAAGATCCGACTTTAATTTTAAAACTGTCGATATCATAGCCAGATACTTCACTTCCGTTAACCTTACCGTGTGTGGCATCGACGTAAAGATAGATGCCGTCAAAGTAAAGTGTCAATAGCGTTTCGCCCTCGTTTATCAACTCTATCTTAGCATCCATTCCGCTCATGATTTTGGCGAAATCGGTTCCGTTCGATAGCGAAATATTCGCCGATAATTTGATTAGAATATCGCCTTTAACATTACTGCCGTTCAAGCCGTCAATGCTTATATTCAAGAATAAATCATTGAGTAGAGTCGCATATTCGCCTAAATCGAAATGGTCGGCTATGGTCAAAAAATCGCTTACATCGTATGTATTACTCTTAAGATCGTAACGGACGTACAGTTCGGTAGATAATGAAATATCCTCGATTGCCGTAATGTCCTTGTACTCCGCATAGTTAATTTTCGGAAAATCGGTATATTTGGCATCGATATTAATATCATAAATATTAACACCTAACTTAAGGTTACCTTGATGAGAATCGGTGGTGGCTAAGAATAAATCAAGCCCAATTTCCAATCCGTTCTCGGTGGAAATATGTAGATTGCTTTCGGAATCGAGTTCTATCATATCACGAATATCGGCGCCCATAACTACCGACAAGATAGCATCCAATACATCGCTTGATAGATATATTGCAAGTTGTTCGTTAATAGCAACTTTATTGACGATGCTACCTATCAAATTAAGTATTTGTGCTGTATCGAGGTCGGATGCCTCAGCAGTATTCTCAAAGGTCAATAGAGCATCGGAAGCCATTGCGCTTGCCGACTTGTTTAACGACTTATTGATCATCGATACAAGATCGAGATCGTATTTGATTTTAGGCGCATCGAGTCCTTCGATACCCAAATTATCGAGGTTAATAAAGATTGCGGAAGCATTATCGGCGTAATCGTCATAATAAACACTCAAAAGTTCGCTTCCGTCGTTTTTAGCAACGATCTTTAAGGCAAGTTCGAGTTCGCTGATACTAACCGATAATTCTTCACCTTTAATCAAATCTGCTAAAGAGAAGCCCTCAAAACCTACGTTTCCTGTAAGAAGTAAGGTAATACCGCCTTTAATTCTATTCTCGAACTTGAGTACGCATGCCAATTCCGCCAAGTAATCGCGGAGAGACCCGATAGCATCGTTTATGTCGATACTGACACCACCGTCACTATAATCGATGTCGCCCGAATCAAAATCAATGTCTATACTCAAATTCAACGACATTTCATTCATTTCGTTGAGATCGATAAGGTCGTCTGTAATCTCAACATCTATAAATTTAGGTTCGAATCCTAAGCCTACAAGAGGAAGTTCAAGCGAAACTACGGTATCTTCTGCAAGATAAATATCAATATCGCACGAAATACCGAAAACGTCGGGCTCGGTGATAAGACCTAATTCCAAGTCAATTGATCGAAAAGCTATAGAATCGTCCGAATATGCCTTATCGCTCATAGCATCGGCTATCGCCTTAACTACGGCGCCGTCATCACCCATAAAGCCTGCAACTGTTTCAAGAATATTGATAAGAGAAGTTCTGTCAAGAGTCAACGATAAACTTTGAGTTTCACCGTCAAGTTCAAGAGCACGCAATACCTCGACCACAAGGGGAATAATATTATTTTTTATCAAGCCCAAAACATCGGTTTCACCCGCAAAAGCAAGATTGAAGGAATTACTCATGAAGTAATTACGAATGGCTTGTTCGCGGTTTTCTCCACCGTATAAACGAATAAGTGCCGATTCGACCTCGCTTGCAGATGCGGACGACGAAAGCATCGCCGTCAAAGATTCGCCGAGTAATGGTACTAATAATTCATTCAAATCAAAGTTATACTTAAAACTCGGTAAGCCTAATGCCGATAAATCAATCAGCATTTCTTCGTTTCTTCCGTCGTAGGTCAACTTAATCCAAGCATCTGCGCCCGCACCGCCTAATACCATAACAACTTTGTTGTTAGAATTATCGGCAAGATCGAGAACCGCTTGAGCTCTAAGGTCTATACCGACTTCGCCTACGCCCAATTCAATCGCAGTGTTACCGAGATTACCTATACTGTCAACTTTAAGAAGTGATGCTATCAACGTACCCGCCAAGTCACCTACGGTAACGCTTTTGGCACTTCCGTTGGATATTTTAATCGTAGTATCTATATCGAGATTGGTAATAGAAAATTCTCTATAACTCGAAAAATCAGGAAGGTTGAAATCGATACCTTGTAAATCGCTACCGATATATTTGGCACCTATGCCGAGTCCAAAGGCAAAAATATCCTCGCCGTACGAAATGTCGGTATCGACAGACTGAAATAATCCGTCTTTGGTTTTAATATCAAAGCCAAAGCCTATAGTTTCAAAGGAGTAAGAACAAATATCGGAGAAGGTCATTCCGCACAATTCTAATAATACACTGTCGATATCGCCAACAACGCTCGTAACGATACTCCACAAGCCCTTGATTTTAGATAACAATCCGCTGATAAACGTATTGATGTCGAAGTCGACGGAGAATGTCTTATATTCGACAGATACACCATTTTCGTTGGTAATATCGGTCACTATACGTGCATCACTGATAAGGTCCTTAAGAAGTTCGATGACGATAGCACCGACATCGATTTGAATTCCGATATCGACTTTGAGATCTTCGAGTTTGTCGCCCAAGTCACCGATAGAGCCTAACGAATCTTTTAGCGAATCTACAGCGGACATCAACTGAGCAAGACTTAACTCGCTGATATAGAAGGTTGCGCCTTTACCGTCGGCAATGTTGAAATAGAAAACCGAGTTTTCATAATAAGCGCCGAAAAGCAAGGATTCGTCTTTTCTCCTAAACTCAAATGACAGAGTGGAGGCGGAATTTTTCGCCTCTTCAGTTTCACCTTTCAAATAATAACGAAGTTTGAGTTCGAAATGATAATCTAACGACTTATCTCCGTTAGTAATATTCAATTCGTTACTTCTAAGGTCTACAACGAGATAATCCTCGTCGGAACTGTACCCCGAGTCAACAAGAAAATCTACCGCATCACCTAAAACTTTGAAGAAATTGGTAGTATCAAGAACGTCGACCTTACTTTCCGTCTTGTCTGTAATTTCGCCCGGTGAGGGAGGAACTATAGTTCCCGACTCCTGACAGGCGGTTAGAGTTAAGCATGCGACAATAACAAATACTATTGCCACAAGCATAACTGTAAACAAAAAGCGTTGTTTTTTCATAAAATGACCTCCATCCGACATAAGCCCGATGAGGCCATGACGGATAATAATATATTTATTTTAAATATATAGGCAAGAAAAGTCAATAAAGGTATTGTCTTTTAGCAGATAATTATACTATAAACAATATTTGCTAATATAAATTATTAAAAAATTAATAAAAAATAAATAAAAAGTGAGAAAATGCTATATTTGATTCGAGTAGATGTAAAAAACAAATCAATATTATCAAGATAACAGGGAAATTGAAGAAAAGAATCACTATAATTAGACCGAATTCGGCATAATATTTCACTAAAACGCATACCTTTCATTATGAATTATTCAATTAATGAAAGAACTCTTCTAATAGCGGATTATGTGATTAAACACCATTCAA
The DNA here is from genome assembly GCA_964391805.1 of uncultured Christensenellaceae bacterium. Taxonomy (GTDB): domain Bacteria; phylum Bacillota; class Clostridia; order Christensenellales; family CAG-1252; genus RUG14300. The sequence continues at coordinate 84,906 of CAYMNK010000005.1, forward strand.
CGGTGCGAGATGCCGCTCTTGTTTTCGGTATAGCAAAATCAACCATTCACAAGGATTTAACAAAAAGATTGCCACGATTAAGTCCGACAAAATATAGTGAAATACGCAACATTCTCGATGAAAATTTTAAAGAAAGACACATAAGAGGGGGAGAAAGTACAAGAAAGATGTATTTAAGAAAAAGAGAGGAAATAAGAAAAAAGTGATGTTTTAGTCCGCAAGATACCAAATTGTTAAGCAATTTGATTCTCACTTCGTTCGAATTTCGACTACGCTTACGCTACGCTCAGTATGAGGGGACGGGAAGTGCTCGTATGACATATATATTTATCCACAATATTACGTAGCAATGCATCATTTGCCGTAAGGCAAACATCATTCATCATTATACGGAGCATAACATCATTCATAATGACGTGACGGAAGCGTATAACGGCGGACGGAATTAACAATTGGTACCCATATGTGAGTTATTCTTCGGGCTTGGTCGGCCAAAGATTGTTGCGTTCGGGATGAAAAAGTGCAGACAACATATGCTCTTTGATATCCGGAATACGCTGAATTAATTCCTTTACAAATTCCTTAGCGTGCTCTCTTTCGGTATGTTTATCCGCAGGACACGGATTGATAACAACAGGCAAATCGAGCCTTTTAGCAGATGAAATTATATATTTTTCTTCCAAATATACCAATGGTCTTATTACCGTAATCCCCGTTCTATCCAAGTAACTTGTAGGCGAAAAAGTGGAAAAGCGACTTTCATACGCTAACGATAACAACATCGTTTCCAATACATCATCGGCATGATGACCTAATGCTACTTTATTACATCCCAATTCTCGCGCTGCGTTACATAGGGCGCCTCTGCGCATTTTACTACACAAAGAACACGGATTGCTCTCTTTACGAATATCGAATATTATTTCAGCAAGATCGGTTTCGATTACATGTAACTCCATACCTTCTTTGTCGAAAAATGCCCTTAGTTCGTTAAATCTATTTTGATCGGTATCCTTAAACCCCATATCGACGTGTATGCCGATAACGGTAAATTTCTCGGGCGAAAACCTCGAATAATCGTGTAATGCCTTAGCAAGAACCAAACTATCCTTACCGCCCGATACGCCTACTGCGATTTTGTCACCGTCTTGAATCATCTTATAATCGTCGACGGCACGCCTTAATCCACTCAATACTCTTTTCATTTAATTATTACCTTTGTACAACTATTCCGTTCTTAATGCAACTACAGGGTCCTTTTTACTTGCAAAGATTGCAGGAATAAGTCCCGAAATAATGGTCAAGAACACACTCAACGCCACAAGAATAATTGCATTGGTCGGAGATAAAACTGCCAATCCCGATATACCCGTTAGCGCTCTAAGAATAATGCTTATTAATGCATCTAATACATAACTGACTGCAATCGCCAATACACCGCTGGTTAAACCTATCATAAGGGTTTCTGCATTGAATATACGTGTAATATCCAACTTTCTTGCTCCCATTGCCCTCAATACGCCTATTTCCTTAGTCCGTTCCATTACCGATACGTAGGTTATAATACCTATCATTACCGAACTTACTATCAAAGATATCGCGGCAAATGCTATCAATACATAGGATACTGCAGATATCATCGATTGCACCATACCTATCATGGCACTCGTAGTATCGGTGACGGTTATACGGTCTTCCTTTTCTTTATCCACATTATACGCGTTTAGATATTCGACAACTAATTCTTTATTTGCAAAGTTGGACGGATATATGAATACAACGGCGGGAAGGGTAGTACCACCGAGTTTGCGCATTGCCTCAAGATATATGGTTTCATCGTCAATACCTATCATTTCATTGGCATCGATACCCGAAAACTTGGATACGAGATTAAGCATACTTACCCATTCGTTAACAATGGCTTTACCCGTTTTTACATCTATAAATACCGCTTTTTCGTTAGCAGACTTGGCAGCGAGATAATTTTGATATGCTTGTGCTTGTGCTTGGACTATTTTAGAATTTTGTTCTACCTCTAAAATTTCTTCCATCAATCCGTGAGTGTACGCTATACCCGATGATAGCCACATCGCTTTAGCATCGGGATTACTTCTCAATATCGCTGTGATTTTGAGTTTCTTACCTTGTGCATACATTTCGGAATACGGAACGGTGCTTTCGGAAAATACGCCGTTAGCGCCCTCGGTATAATATGTATCGTTATAAACTAAACTAAGTTCGACACCCAACAAACTTTCAAACGGTACCGATAAATATCCTAATCCGTCTTCCGAACGAGAATAATCGACATGAAGAACATCGAGTATTTTGGTACTGATTCTATTATACGAGTCGACAACCAAGGCTATCTCGTCGGGTGCGGTAGGATAATAACCCGCGACGTTGATGACGTCATATTGCGATTGCATATATTCGGGATTATCTAACAATTCTTGCCATCCGGTATCATCGGCATTAACCAACTGATAAAAATCTTCTTCATATTTCAATATCAAATGTGCATCATACGTTCGGAAATATTGGACAGCATTGATTAAAGAACTATCCATATTCTCGACATAAGCGATAAACTCGTCGTTGATCTTACTCTTGGTAACTAAACTATTAAGCGCACTTTGAAAATTGGATTCGTACGGATATACCACCGTTCCGTCGGGATAGTGTATCATTCCGTCGGCGCCTATCAACAATTCCATACTATCGCTGACGCTACCGCTATTGGCTATATTCATAAGTTTGGAAAAATCACCCGAAATCGCCGAAACACTTATAGGAAATTCGCTAAGGCTATCCACTTGCATTCCCTGCATATAGGCATTCAATCCGTTGGATACCGATAAAATAAGCGCTATACCTATAATACCGATACTGCCTGCAATACAAGTAAGCATCGTCCTTGCCTTCTTTGAAACCAAATTCTTAAAACTCGATTTAACCGCCGTCCAAAACGACATCGAAGTTTTACCCGTGATAACCTTACTTTCAGAAGACTTCTCTATAACATACGGATCGGTATCACCCTCGACCTTACCGTCCTTGAGTGTAATTATACGTGTACTGTATTCATCCGCTAACTCCGGATTATGGGTGACCATGATTACGAGTCTATCACGAGAAACCTCTTTGAGCAATTCCATAATCTGAACACTGGTAACACTGTCCAATGCACCAGTCGGCTCATCCGCTAAAATGATTTCGGGGTTGGTAATTAATGCACGTGCTATAGCGACTCTTTGCATCTGACCGCCCGAAAGTTGGTTAGGGAGTTTCTTCTCTTGACCGTTCAATCCGACCTTAGCCAATACTTCCATCGCCCTTTGTTTACGCTCGGACGAATTCTCCCCGCCGATGTTGAGCGCCATCTCGACGTTTTCGAGCACGGTAAGGTGCGGGATAAGATTATAACTTTGGAATACGAAGCCTATACTGTGATTGCGGTAGACGTCCCAATCGGAATCCTTATATAGACGCGTAGAAACTCCGTCGATACATATATCGCCCGACGTATAACGGTCCAATCCGCCTATAATGTTAAGCAGAGTAGTTTTACCACATCCGGATGCACCTAAAATAGATACGAATTCGCTCTTTCTGAATCCGATAGATACACCGTTAAGAGCAAGAACGGCATTTTCTCCCTCTCCGTAGCATTTTACTATTTCTTTTAATTCCAACATTTCGACCTTCCCTCGTTTGTAGGTTAACAAACGATTATTGTATAAGCTTCTATTATTATAGCATTTATATTGAAAGAATTAAACTTTTTGACGCATTATTTTTGTTAAAAATATTTATTTTAGGTTAATGATTTTTGATTTTCATTTTTTCAAATCGCAAAATGCCTCATTTTATCGCCTTTATTTAAAATATTTAATTATGCTCATCATTGACATATGGGGTATAATGATTTAAAATATTAATGTAGTATAATGCGGAGAGTACGAATGAACGACGAAAAATACAACGACAACATAAATAACATAGAAGAATCGGTCCAAGAAGACAATAATTCCGATAAATTCACATCCCTTAAACTTAATTATCCTAAAACACTTAAGGTAGGGTTGGGGTTTGCTTCGGTTATGCTCTTTTGGCATGTATACAATTTCGTAATGCCTCTTCTCCTCGAAGATGCTTTCGGTTTTTCTAATACCGTTAGAAATGTTATCGTAGGTATCGCAAGCGCCTTATGTATGATCCTTTTGCCGTTCTTCGGTAAAATCAGCGATAAATGCAATTCTAAATACGGTAAGCGCACACCGTTCATCGTAATCGGGTCGGTAATTACCATACTCGCTCTAATGTTCGTGCCTCTTTCCGTAAACGGTCAGATCAAAAGTTCGTCAATCATCAAAAAAGATTACGAATATTTCTTCAACGTTGCGGACAGCGATATCACCGTTCAATATATGTTCGATGACCTATCCGACTACGGTATAAATAAAGGCGATACCGTGACAAGACACGAACTACTCGGCGTTTGGTACGATATGGCGGAAAACGGCGATCATTCTATGATAAGCAAGGCTACATATATGGATCTTATCGATAACGAATCTATAAGTGTAAACCCGAAACTTCTATTTTGTTCTCTTTATAATCCTAATATATCAAACAACGGATTGCTTGACCTAATAGGCGCAACCGAATACTATAAAACGGAAGTGCATTGTCAAATAATCGACGGAAATAGAGTATATACCATTTTTGACGGCGAAACTTATACGGCTTCGATATTCGGTTCGCGCGACGGTTCTACCACCACTATAGAAAAATCGGAGTTGACCGACGAGCAACGGAATATTCTCGACAACTGTACATTGACAAAGGAAGAATACGATAATCTAACCGATGAGTATATCAAATTCTCGGCGTACCTTAGCGATGCCGTCAATAACTTTACCGCTAAAAACGTGCAAAGTAAGGTAAATTGGGGGTATTTCACGGCATTCCTCGCCACGATTATCGTTATCATTCTCGCACAAACGGTGATTCGCACTCCTGCGGTATCGCTGATGCCCGATATCACGCCAAGTCCCTTGCGTAGTATCGGAAACGCGATGGTCAACCTAATAGGCGGTATAGGCGGAGGCGTGGGATTTTTAATTTATACAACTGCATTCCTATTAGATATCGACGTCACAATTCAATATTGGTTGATATTCGGTATTCTTGCCGTTGCAATAACCATTTGCCTTTTGCTTTACATCATACTGGTTAAGGAAAACAAGTGGAGCTATGAATGCAAGGAAGTTTGCAAAGAATTAGGACTTCCGACTGAAGAAGAAAAAACCGAGGAACATTCACACAAATTAATAGATACCTTCAAACAATATAAGCCTAAACAAATCGTAGGTTTTTGTCTTATACTCGCTTCGGTATTTATGTGGTTTATAGGCTACTACGCTATTACAAGCAATATGTCTATCTATTGCGTTAAAGTGCTCAACATTTCGGCAGGTATCGCATCCATTGTATCGGGCGCAAGTTACCTTATTGCGGCTATAGGCATTATTCCAGTAGGATTCATGGCCAAACATATGGGTAGAAAAATTTCCATTCTCTTCGGATACTCTATGGCGATTATTTCATACATCCTCGTAACAATTTTCGTTCAGAGAGGTTCCGATACCGCTACAGTCATTTTTATGGTTTGCTACATGGTAAGCGGGTTCGGGTTGGTATTTGCTAACGTGAACGCACTTCCTATGGTTTTGGAGTTATCCACTCCCAAGGATATCGGTACATTTACCGGTATTTACTATGTTGCAACGATGTCTGCTCAAACACTCGGTCCCGTTTTCGGAGGTATCGTAATGGACAACTTAGGCGGTTCGAGAGCACTGTTTGTTTTCTCGGCAGTAATAGTTGCCATTGCCATTATACTTATGTGTTTCGTTAAGTCGGGAGAGGCACCCGATTTCGAACTGAGAAGACAACAAAGAAAACAAGCGAAGGCACAAAAAGCCTAAAGGATTAATATGCTATTTCAAGCACAAGACATAAAATTCAGTTTCGAGGATAACGTAATTCTCGATAATGTCAACATCACATTTGACGATAAGGACAGAATAGGTTTTATAGGCAAAAACGGTGCCGGTAAAACAACTTTTTTGCGTTTAATCGCAGGTGAATTGATTGCCGATAAAGGCGAGATAATCAAAAAACGAAATCTTTCTATAGGTTATTTAAAACAAAACGCAGGTCTCGATGGCGATAAATCGGTTTATGAAACAATGCTCGATTCGTTTAGTAAGGTTTTTGAGGCTGAAAACGAAATGAGAGAAATCGAACAAAAACTATCCAAAACATCTCCCGATTCAATCGAATATACTATACTTGCTTCAAGACACAGAGAGTTAGACAATTATCACACCGCGAAAGGCGGTTACGATATAGATTATAAAATCAAAACCGTTTTGAACGGTATGAGCTTCATGGATTCTTATGATAAGTCGGTTAATGTTATGAGCGGTGGCGAAAGAACAAGACTTGCGCTTGCTAAATTGTTACTATCTGACGTAGATCTTCTTATACTTGACGAACCTACCAACCACCTCGATGTGGCGACCATGAACTGGCTTGAAAAATATCTGCAAGAAGAGTTTAAAGGTTGTTTACTTATAGTATCGCACGACAGATATTTCCTCGACAAAACAGTTAACAAAGTTTGGGAACTCGAAAACCTGAGTGTCAAAGAATACAGAGGGAACTACTCTAAGTATAAACAACAAAAAGAAGAATACCTCTATGCATGGGAAAGAGCATATAAAAAACAACACGAACAAGTGGAAGCGATGCTCGATTACGCAGAACGCAACATAGTAAGAGCGACCACCTCGAAAAGTGCAAAAAGCAGGCTTCACAGATTAGCGAATATGGACATAATCGATAAGCCGACTCCACCTGAAAAGCCACCCATATTCGGGTTTAAACAAAAAAACGAGGCAAATAAAAACGTATTAAGCGTTAATGATTTACACCTTACGGTTGCGGATATTACACTATGTAATAGCGTTTCTTTCGAGGTAGCTGTAAAGGATAGACTCGCTATTGTCGGTCCAAACGGTGTAGGTAAAAGTACTTTAATCAAAACATTGCTCGGTATAGAAAATGCCCAAACCGACCACTACAATCCTGTTCCTAATTTACAAAGTAGCGGTGAAATGAAGGGATTGCCACGAGAGAGACATTGTAACGGTGCGATAACTTACGGTAAAAACCTTAGAATAAGCTATTACGACCAAGAAAACGTGAATTTGACACCGACGAATACCGTGCTCGAAGAGTTATGGTACAGATTTCCGTCGTTTACCCAAACTACGGCAAGGTCCATACTTGCAAAAATGCTTTTTACCGCAGAAGATATGGATAAACGCGTGTCATCGCTCTCGGGCGGTGAAAGAGCAAAACTTGCCTTTGCTATAGTGTTGGCAGAAGAATCCAATCTTCTCTTTTTCGACGAACCGACAAACCATTTAGATTTGTTGGCAAGAGAGGCTCTCGAAAAGGGTATCAACGAATATGAAGGTACCGTAATTTATGTTTCGCACGATAGATACTTTATGAATGCTACCGCGACATCGGTGCTGGAATTGTCGCCTATGGGTACACGTACTTTCAAAGGATCTTATGATAAGTATCTTCAGACAATCGAAAAAGAAATTAAAGCCGAACGAGTCAAAAACGAAGAAATCAAAAAAGAAAGAATTGCCGAAGAAAAACCGCAACCGCAATCGGTTCCTAAGTCTTATAAGACTAAAGAGGATAGACGCAGAGAGGCAAAACGAGTGGAGCGTATAAGGGAAATCGAACAGTTAATCACCCAAAAAGAGGCGCTTATCAAAGACCTTAATAATCAAATATTCAACGGCAAAGAATATGAGAAGATGAACGAAATATACGCTAATATCGAAAGCGAACAAAAAATATTGGAGGAGTTATACGCGGAATGGGAAACACTATCGGAATAAAAACAACTTTTATAGTTCTTATGGCGGTCCTTGTACTGTTCTTTTTGGTGTGCCCCTATACGGCTTTTGCCGAGGATGTGAGCATCAACTTGTATACCTACGGTGGTGAAATAGAAGGGTTTACACCAAACGAATCGGGTGTCGTTTCCGTTGCTGTATCCGATGGCGAAATTATTTTGCCTGTCCCTACTAAACTCGGATACAACTTCCTCGGTTGGACAAGAACCGAAAATGCGGACGATACCGACTACGTAACTGTGTTAAACGGTGACGAAATAACGGCTTCGATAAACCTATATGCAAACTATTCCTTTGTAGAACCCACCTTAATCGAGCATTTATCCTCCTACAAAGATGTTTATGCTCCCGATATAATTCACACAATGTCGGTCGAGATCGACCATCCTCTATCTAAACAAGCCGATATTAGTTATCAATGGTTTAAAGATGATATCTTAATTGAAAATGCTTCGCTTAACGAACTTTCGGTAAAGAATGTAAGCGATTCTGGTAAATACAAATGCGTCGTATCATTTGACCATCTCGGTATTGAAAGAACATTAACGTCATCGGAAATTACGGTAGATATCCAAAAAGCGACACCGTCCGCACCGATACACCCTATATTAGAAGGAGTGTATGATCCCGAAAAAACACTATCAGATTACCAATTAGAGGATAATTACTATTGGATAGACGAAAACATAATTCCCGATTGTACGATAAGACAATACCAAGCAGAATATAAACTCGACGAAAACTACAACGTCGTATCAGTAAACATCACATTAATCATAAGCAAAGCTAAACAAGTTATTTCAGCTCCCGACGTACAAGCGGTTTACGACAAAAATGCTCATAGAATATTCGCAACCGCTACCGACGGAACTATTACATATTCGAGTAATAACAGTCTAACCGACGTAGGTTTAGTAACTGTGACGATTACGGCAAGCGAAACCGATAATTATCTCGAAGCTACCACTACCGCACTACTCGAGGTTGTCCAAAAGCCTATAACGGCTGTTTGGAATATCGTTAATTTTGTATACAACGGCCAAATACAACTACCTGTCTATTCTCTTGAAACGGAAGACGAGTTGACACTTTCCTTCGACAAAGAACCTATCACCGCAGGACAATACGAACTCGTTGCCTCAATAAACAATTCGAACTATGTCCTTACCAATAATACGCTGAACATCTCAATAGAAAAGCAGTCGGTTGCGGTTGTGTGGTCGGAAGGCAATTTTGTATACAACGGTCAAGAACAAATGCCCGAATACGTTGCACAAAGTGCAGAAGGTATAATCCTTAAACTAACTGCCGAAACCATCCCTTCGAACGCCGGCGAACATACCGTATCACTAATACTTGACGAAGAATATGCCGTTAATTATTTAGTTACGGAGTACGAGCATACCTATTACATTCAAAAAGCCGATATTGATATGTCAAATGTGGTATTCGATGATTTAACCGTTGTTTATGACGGCGAAAATCATCGTCCGACGGTGATGGGGCTTCCCGAATTCGTAGAGGTGGAGTATGATGGCGAATTTGCCGATCCGTCTGTTTATACGGTAACAGCAAGTTTCACGATAAACAATGCTAATTACAATGATTTGGATGCATTGACTGCTACATTGACAATACTAAGAAAAACATTCACCGCCGATTGGTACGAAATAGAATGCACTTCAGGAATTGCCCCCGATGTAAACGTATCGCTTCAAAAGATAGATAACCTCGACGGGCTTTATTCTAAGAACAGCGGAAAATACAACTATCTATTCGGTTTTAAGGTCGTTTTTACCGATGAAACGGAATATGCGGATAATATCATTATTAGAATCAATTATAAAGATGCCAATCTCGATACCCTCGTGATTTCGGTAGATAAAAACGTTAACGAACAAATAGTAACATATGTATTTAAAAACGATATGCTCGAAATAAATGTAGATAATTTCGATAATACGTATGTGGTTGCCGAAAGAACACAGTCCATATATTGGATAATAATTCCTATCGGCATTGTTTGCATCGCGGTGTGTATTATTATTTGTTTAGTTACAAAAAATCACCCGATTCCCAAAGAAAACAACGAAAACGAAGGTGACACCAAACAAAAAGTGGAATAAATTATCAAAATTGTTCTCTTTTTTCTTTTATTCCAATATTCGAATTGATATATCAAAAACACAGTGCTATAATATAATCGTAATGTAAAAACCCCAAAGGAACGACTTATGACTAAATACTATCTCGCCATAGATATCGGTGCTTCGAGCGGAAGGCACATCGTCGGTTGGAAAGAAAACAACGAAATAAAAACAAAGGAAATATATCGCTTTGCCAACGGAATGGATAAACAGAACGGACATCTCGTGTGGGATGTCAAAAGGCTTTTTAAAGAAATAAAGCAAGGTTTAAAAATCGCATTCAATCAATACGAGAATATCGAAAGCATGGCTATAGATAGCTGGGCGGTGGATTACGTATTGATTAAAGACGGCAATGCAATAATGCCTTGTTACGCCTATAGAGACGGCAGGACAGAGACTATTATCGATTCGGTTCACGAAATCATATCCTTTGATAGACTTTACTCCGCTACAGGTATTCAGTTTCAACCATTCAATACAATATATCAATTGATGTGCGACAAAAAGAGCGAACGACTCGATAATGCCGATTCGTTCCTTATGATTCCCGAGTATTTGGCACATTTACTTACAGGTGCTTCCGTAAAAGAGTATACCAATGCAACCTCGACAGGTTTGGTAAACGCACAAACAAAGGAATTCGATAAAAAATTAATAGACGTGCTCGACCTTCCCGAAAAGTTGTTCACGCCACTTAGTATGCCGGGTACTATCGTCGGACAGTTGAAAGATGAAGTCGCCAAGGAAGTAGGCGGACAAGTAACAGTCAAGTTGTGCCCTACACATGATACGGCAAGTGCCTTTTATGCAGTGGATAACGAAGATGATAGCGTACTTATTTCGAGCGGAACTTGGGCTTTAGTCGGTGCCAAAATAGATAAGGCAAACACATCAAAAAGTGCAATGAACGCCAATTTCACAAACGAAGGGGGTGTAAATAATATTCGGTTTTTGAAAAACATAACCGGAATGTGGATCAACGTATGCCTTAAAAATGAATTTGGCAAAAGTTTCGACGAAATGACTGCTTTAGCGAATACAAGTACCTTTAACGGAGTATTCGACGTGAACGACAAGGTCTTTTCACTTCCAGATAATATGAGTAAAAAAATAGTCGATTGGTTTGTTACACGCGGAGAAGAACCGCCGTCAAATGAAGGCGATATCTATAGATGTGCATATCGTTCTATGGCGATGGGGTACAAAAAAGCAGTAGACGAATTAGAACAATGTCTCGGCAAAGTTTTTAACAAAATATACATAGTAGGCGGAGGTGCAAATAATAAATCAGTAAATGCATTCACCGCAGAGTTTACTCATAAAAAGGTTATCGCTCTTCCAATCGAGGCTACTGCTATAGGTAATCTCAAAAGCCAAATAGAATTATAACCAATAAAAACAACCAATATTTAAAAAGGAAGTGTAAAAATGAAAAATATACTAAATGCACCGTTTGTAACAGAATTATGTGACACAACATCCAATATGTACCGCTTAGGTTGGGACGAGAGAAACGGCGGTAATATATCCATGCTTATAGATGAATCCGAGTTGTCGGAATATTTAGATATTAATAAGGTAATCAGATGCATACCTTTGGGTTTCGATGCGACTGCGCTAAAGGGTAAATACTTTATCGTAACCGGTACAGGTAAATATTTCAAAAATGTAGCAAAGGCTCCCGAAGTCAACCTCGGCATCGTTAGAATTGCTCAAAACGGATGCGATGCGGAACTATTGTGGGGATACTCGGACGGCGGTAAATTTACAAGCGAACTTCCCGCACACCTTATGAGCCATATGGCAAGGCTGACCGTCGATTCCGAAAATAGGGTGGTAATGCATACACATCCTACCAATTTATTGGCAATGACCTATGTTCACGAACTCGATTCGGCTAAGTTTACACATACACTGTGGCAAATGAGTACAGAATGCATTGTAGTATTTCCCGACGGTGTAGAGGTTCTACCATGGATGTTGTGCGGTAACAACGATATAGGTATGGCTACTGCAGAAAAAATGAAACTGGCAAGAGTTGTAGTTTGGGCTCTTCACGGTATATACGGCGCAGGCAAGAATCTTGACGAGACATTCGGATTAGTAGAAACGGTTGAAAAAGCATCACAAATATATATGCTTACATCACACCGCGATAGAATAAACACCATTACCGATGAACAATTAAGAGTTTTGGCGGATGCGTTCGGTGTGAAGGTTAAAGAAGGAATAATAGAATAGTACGTGAAGAGTGAAGATGAGCGGAAAAATGATTAAAGACTTAGCCCGCCGTCATATTGCTTCCCGTCCCGTCATACTGAGCGTAGCATAAGCGGAGTCGAACTGCGTAGTAGTGCGAGGTGCAATCGAGCAGTATCTTGGACGGTAACGATAAGCTATTGTTTTTGTATCAGCTTTAATGATAATGAATAAGATTCCGACACCATGTGGTGTCGCCCTGCGGGTTCGACTTCGGTCTTTCGACCTCCGCTCAGAATGACATTGATTGGATGCTGACGCTTGCTGTGATATGGATGATTGTTAGACTTATGACCAAATTGGTGCATAATAAAAGCAAGTGCGAGGACTTGCTTTTGGCGGGCGTTTACTAAACGCCCCTACACCATTTGTAATATATTGTCATCTTTTGAGTAAAGTATATGAGCGTAAATGTGCTATTTTTTATGGATTTTAGATTCCGACACCATAGGGTGTCGCCCTGGGGGTTCGACTTCGGTCTTTCGACCTCCGCTCAGAATGACATTTGATGGTGCGGTGCTACTCCATCAGTATGACATTTGATGCTAAATTGCTCATCATATTTTTGCTCAGTATGACGGTGGACAAAATTTAGTGTGACATTTGATTTTTTAGTCGATTTTGACTCCGTTGGCGTTTATTATAAACGCCTTTTTTGTAAGCGGATAATTGCTTCGCGCAGATGCCATGTAATCCTTAATCATACGCTGTGCTAATGGTATAAGTTTATCAAACATTTGTTCCAAACTAACATTGGTTTCCATTTTTTCGTTACGAATTTGTTCCCATGTATTTCTATTAACGTTCATATAATCGTTAATGAGCATATTATTAGGTTTCGGATCGGTAAATGAGTAATTGTTAAATGCTTGTCTAAATGACGACGGCTCTACAACATAACCTAAACACTTGGGATCGATTGCGTTGGTATATAAATCGATTATATCGTCTATAACAAAAGACCTTGCCTTGAAACTCCGCACTTCGTCAAGAGAGGAAAGCATGTGACTGCAACGTACATAATAATCGATGGAATCTGATATATCTTTGAGTTCCTCAACCGACAATTCGTCGTCAAAATAATGATGGACTCCGTGCTCGTACATATAGTATACATAAGGTTTCATACGACTATCAAGTAGATAGTGACATATCATTCCGAGCATATAACTCAATTGACATTTACTGCTACTACCGAGTATGTACTCCGCCGAACCCGCAAATAAACTGTATCCTTGCATGGAATCCAATTCTGCTTTTACAGTTCCTATGCCTTCGAAAACATCGGCACCCAATACACCAAGCCTAAAAGCATCGGGATATAACCTGATGACTTGACTACTACCTATGGGTAATCCCTCTGTTACCTTGGAGGCAAAGTATATTTGAGTGTAAAATCCTATCATATAGTCTCCTTAATGCTTCTTAAATATCGGGCGTTTGTCGCCTAAGTTTACTATTCTATCCTCAATACCATATTTAGCGATAAGAGCGTTCGCTTCGTCAAATCGACCGACATCGCATGTGCGATGCGCATCGCTGTTAACTATCAGCTTGACATCGGTTGATAGCAATTCATCAAGTATATCGTCCAAAACAGCCAAATGCTTGATATTGATTTCCATATATGTTTGAGTGTCAACACACGCCTTCGCAACCTCTTTGACATCAAAAAAATAACGGTGATTGGGGTGTGTAATAAAATCTATATCATTATTGGTTATACATTTGATAAGTATACGCGTATTGCGCTTACGACATACACTACTGTTACAAAAGAATGGATTGAGCATGGACGGTAAATACATTCTAAACCAGTCTTTTATAGAAGCGGGACCGGTAAATTGGTGGAAACCAACAGATAAAACATCCAATAAAGACTTGTCGCTACCGGATATATCTATATGTCCTTCTTCATCGATAAAATCCGCTTCATTGCCAAATAATACATTGATAGAGTAGTTCGATTTGATCTTTTGTATATATTGGTACTCCACATGTAGTTTCTTTTGTGAATAACAAGTGTTCCTTAGTCCGTGCTCGGTAATGGCAATATCCTTTAAGCCCTTAGCTTCCGCCGATTCGATAAGTTCCTCGATAGTGCACTTTCCGTCACTCCAGTATGTATGTGTATGATAATCTCCATAATAATTCATAATACTAATCATAACACTTTTTTTGAAAATTGTCTATAATTCTCGAATAATTAAACGCAGTTTTGCCGTATTTTTTTGTCACGAATTTGACCTTGCTCGCATTTTTACATTTGTTTTACATTTTTATTTGATTATAAGGCGGATATTTGATATAATCTATATATATCTTTTTAAGGACGGATTATATGTTAACCGATGCACATGCACATTTGAATGATTCTGCTTATATAAATGATTTAGACGCTGTCGTTTCCGATTGCTTAAATATCGGCGTCGGTATTATCGTCAATTCCGCGTGGGACCTCGATAGCAGTATCAAGGCTTTGGAATTAGCGGAGAAATATCCCCGTATGTATTTTACCGTGGGAATACATCCGCATAATGTGCCCGATGCTAAGGACTCGGATTTATATAAACTTATGGAATTAACAAAACACGATAAATGCGTGGCGTGGGGCGAAACAGGACTCGATTACCATTACGATCAAACCAAAAAAGATATTCAAAAGGCGTTTTTTAAAGAGCAAATAGATATAGCAAACCAATTGGGCAAACCTTTGGTATTGCACCTAAGAGATGCTTATGGCGACGCTAACGAAATCATTTCCGCTTATTCCAATAAAATGAATAACGGCGTTTTAT
This sequence comes from uncultured Christensenellaceae bacterium, assembly GCA_964391805.1. Lineage (GTDB taxonomy): Bacteria > Bacillota > Clostridia > Christensenellales > CAG-1252 > RUG14300. The sequence goes on from CAYMNK010000005.1 coordinate 100,125, forward strand.
TGCATTGTTACAGCGGTTCGATGGAATTGGCTCGCGATATGTATAACAAACTCGACTTCTATTATTCTTTCGGTGGCACTATCACATTCAACAAGAATAATAAAAGCGAAGTGCTGAAGGTCATCCCCGAAGATAGACTGATGCTTGAAACAGACTGCCCTTATATGACACCGGTGCCATATAGAGGTAAAAGGAACACTCCTGCGTACATAAGTTTGGTCAGGGATAAAATGGCTGAAAACCTAAACAAATCACCCGATTACATCGAACAAATAACATATCGTAACCTATTAAGATTTTACCATATCGAGGACAAATAAATGAGTTTACCGCTAAAAGATCTAATTATTAAACATGATTTCCATTTCAATAAGAGATATGGACAAAATTTCATTTCCGATAATAACCTTCTCGACGCCATAGTCGAGGATGCACAAATTACCGAAGAGGATACCGTACTCGAAATAGGTGCCGGTGCAGGTACATTAACTAAGCGCTTGGCTTGTAAAGCAAAAAAGGTGGTAGGCTATGAAATAGATAAAAATCTTGTCGGTATTCTATACGAAAATCTTGTCGATGTTTCCAATGTCGAGTTGAGATTTATGGATTTTATGAAGGACGATCCTAAAAAACTCCGCGAGGAATTTAAAAACGCTAAGGTTGTGGCAAATCTTCCTTACTATATAACCACCCCTGTGATTATGAGATTACTCGAGGACGGTATCGGACAAAGCATAACCGTTATGGTTCAAAAAGAGGTTGCCGATAGATTGTCTGCAGAGCCTTCGACAAAGGACTATAGCGCTATAACAGTCAAAGTAAAAATGCTCGGCGGTGCGGTTACTACGCGAAAAGTGCTAAGAAATATGTTTTATCCGATGCCAAATGTAGATTCGGCAGTAATTAGAATCAATAGAAATCCGATATACCTCGGTGTGAATGAAAAATATACCGATAAAGTGGTCAAAACATCCTTCCTAATGAGACGTAAAACATTGGTCAATAACCTCGTCGGTCTTGGATTCACCAAGGAAGAATTGGCGGACACGTTGACAGATATGGGTATAGACGTTAATGCTCGAGGAGAAACTCTGTCACCCGAACAATTCGTCGATTTATCCGATCGTCTTTATGCGAAAAAATCATAAACTATTTTGACAATATGGTAAAAAACATTTGCAAATATCAGAGTTTCGTCGTATAATGTAAGAACATTGGAGTATGGTGTAGTGGTAGCACATAGGCCTCTGACTCCTATGGTGTTGGTTCGATTCCGACTACTCCTGCCAAAAAAGCCTGTACATAAGTACAGGTCTTTTTTTATCTTATCATTCAAAATTTATCGATAACAATTTAAGTATGGTAGGCGTTATCTCAGCTCTTTGTAAAAGGTCTTTAAGTTCCTGTCTTTTCGCTTTCAAATAGGACGGTGCGTGATTCGCTCTCTTGGCCCTAATAAGTAAATTTTTAGGGCTATCCGATAAATCAACGAATTCGAGTACATCGGTTTTATATCCATAGAGTTCGAGCACAGTTGCTCGTATCGAATCGGTAATTAATGCAGAAATTCGCTCTTTTATTATACCATATCTCATTAAAATCGGTTCAAAGCCCGACGATATTTGCTTATTAACTTCCTTTTGACAGCACGGTACCGAGAAAATATATTTCGCTTTAGATTCCACCGCTTGTTTGAGTACGTAGTCGGTAGCAATATCGCATGCATGCAGTGAAATAATCAAATCAGGCTGTCGTATTGGTTTATAATCGATAATGTTCATACAATAGAAGTGCATTCCGTTATAACCATATTCGTTGGCGAGATTGGCGCAATCATTGATCACGCTATCCTTAAGGTCCACGCCGTCGAGTGTGACATTCATTTTTTTAACCACATTTAGATAATAGTATACCGCAAAACTTAAATAGCTTTTACCGCAACCGAAATCGGCAATATAAATATTATCATTTTCGTGATAATCAACCAAACAGTCGTCAAGCAACTCGAGATAGCGGTTAATTTGCCTAAATTTATCACGCATAGAGGCGACAACCTTGTATTCTTTGGTGAAAATTCCGATTTTAACAAAAATGGGGATGGGTGTACCTTCGGGAATAAGATAATTTTTCTCTTTATTGTGTAACGTCGGTGATTGTTTCTCGGCAACTATCTTCTTACAAAACGATATCTCGCCGTTTTTGAGAAATGCCGAAAACGATTCGTCGCCAAAAATATGCATTTCCTTAAAATGCACGCATGCGCTGTAAAGATAATCGCCCAATACATCGAAATTAGAATGTGTAACCTGTGTATCGGTATACTGTTCTGCTTGATAGAGCGTTTTAGCATTACTCAACCGTTTGATGACGATTTTTTTATATAAAGAGTCCTTTAACGGCTTAGAAAGGACAACTTTGTTGTATTCGCTTTTAAGTAATTGTTCTAATGTATACATAACTATTTAATTCTACAACAAAACGATTTCAAATGCAATATAAAACCACACTTTTTTGCATACCCTTCGACTAAAAAGAATAAAATATTGCATGAATCTTATCTTTGTGATATTGTTGGTTTTCTCAATTATCGCTATATGCATTTCTTCTCCGGATTCTGCGGTATCTTTTATGTTGGAAGGAACAAGCGAAGCGGTTAGGCTTACGATAAAACTGACTGCAATATACTCATTATGGTCGGGGCTTTTGCGTATAATGACCGATTCGGGTGTCGATAAAGCCGTTGCTACACTCTTTAAACCCATAACTAAACGAATTTTTAAGGGCGAAAACGACGAAACACAGTGTTTTATTGCTATGAACCTTACTGCGAACTTTTTAGGTATGGGCGGTGCAGGAACCTCTATGGGAATACGGTCAATGGAATTGATGGGACAAAATAAAAACAAAATCGATAAAAACATGATGCTGTTTTATATAATAAATGTTAGTTCGGTACAATTATTGCCAACCACCGTAATAGCACTGCGGTCATCGATGTCGAGCAAAAGCCCTTCAGATATCATTCTTCCGGCGTTTATCGCAAGTCTATTCACCACCCTTGTGGGCGTATTGTCAGTGTTGATAATAGAGCAAATAAAGACGGTGTTTGCCAAAAAAATTAAAAGAAAACATGCTTAAGTATACGGCATATGTAATTCCGATATTGATAGTGATACTGCTTATCGTATCGCTTTTTAAACGAAACAAAGCTTTCGATAGTTTTGCATCGGGCGCCAAAGAAGGATTGGAACTTGCTATAGGTGTTTTTCCTTTTCTTGCATCGGTATTTGTTTGCGTGACATTATTTAGGGTGAGCGGATTAGCGACATACCTATCCGAAATTTGTAAACCATTATTTGAATTCACCGGGGTTCCCATCGAATTAGCCGAGTTGATAATGATTAAGCCATTTAGCGGTTCGGGAACGTTAGCCGAACTCGAAAATATCTATACGCAATACGGAGTGGATAGTTATATATCTCGATGTGCATCGGTGATATTAGGAAGCAGTGAGACAGTGTTTTATGTATCGGCAGTATATTTTTCTAAATGTAAAGTCAAAAACCTATCCTATGGAATTCCGTTATCGTTATTGATCACATATTTAGGTGCAATTTTTAGTTGTTTTATATGTCGATATTTGTAGCGAGGATGCTTATGCGGATTTTAGATACCGACGCTATGCGTCGCCCTTCGGGTTCGACTTCGGTTTTCAACCTTCGCTCAGTATGACAAGATTGGAGCGCTGACGCTTGCCTTGATATGGATTAAGATTCCAATGCTTCGCTTTGCCCTATGGGTTCGACTTCGGGCTTTGCTTAGAATGACATTTGATGGTGCTCAGTATGACAAGAATGTTATAGTCCGCCGTCATACTGAGTGGAGCGTAAGCGGAATCGAAATTCGAACAAAGTGAGAATCAAACGGCGTAGGCGTTTGGTATCTTGCGGACGGAATGATAAGTCTTTGTTATCGTATCCGCTTTTATTAATGCGGAATTAGATACTACAAGGCAAGCCTTGCACTGCTTCGCAGTTCGACTACAGACTTCGTCTTCCGCTCAGTATGACGAGACGGGAAGCTTAGTATGACATATATTTGATGATTTTGCAAATAATATAAATAATCTACCACCTATACTACATATGAAAAATGGTAAACGAACACTTATAAAGAGCGGAATAGTTCTAACGGTTTTCGGTGTTATCTCCAAAGTTATAGGACTGTTTTATAGAATTCCGCTTACCAATTTACTCGGAGCAAACGGAATGGGGGTATATCAAATGATATTCCCGGTCTACGCATTACTTGTGGCGGTAGTATCTTCTGCTGTTCCTGTTTTGGTATCGAAAAATCTCAATGCGTTGAGTGACACCGAATTAAAAAAGGGATTCTTCACCGAATCATTTTTTTATTCATTATCAACCGGTTTGATATTTGGCATTGGACTTATTGCCGTCGCTAAGTTGTTGGGGTTATTGCAAGGAAATGCTGAAGTCGAAACCGGATATTATATGATAGCACCTGCAGTTTTCTTTGTATCGGTGCTGTCGGCATTTCGAGGCTGGTTTAACTCGTGTTTAAATACCATTCATACGGCAATCAGCGGACTTTTCGAACAACTATTCAAACTGTCGGGAATTGCTACTTGCTATATTTTTGGATTAGAAGGGATAAAAGCGGTTAACATCGCACTTTTAGGCATATCGTTGTCGGAATTTGTTGCTTGCGCATATGCGTTAATTATGTTTTTAGTTAAGGGCGGACGACTTGTTCGCGGTATTATACGAGTTCCGTTTTCGGCGTTTGTATCGGCATCAGCTCCTTTGACGGTGGGCGGACTCGTATTTCCGTTAGCATTATTTACAGATAGCATACTTGTTACAAGACTGTTGGCGTTACATGGTTTATCCGAAGCGGATGCAATTACCGAGTACGGCATTTTTTCGGGTGCGGTAGGCACGCTTATCAATGTTCCTCAAAGCCTTGCTATTTCGTTTGCGGTAACAATGATACCTGTAGTTGCAAGACACAAGAAGGAACAAAACATTAAAGGTATAAGAAGAGGGGAAATGACGGCGTTAAAAGCGGTTTTGATTATTGCTTTACCCTGTGCCGTTGCGTTATTTGTATTAGCTAAGAGCGTGATAGCGTTCCTTTATCCTGCATTTTCCGCAAGCGAGCAATCACGCGCGGTTTTTCTTCTTCAAATATCGGTCATACAAATACCCATATTGAGCGTACTTCAATTATTCGGTTCCTTTTTGCAAGCACTCGATAAAGGGGTAGTATCGGCAAAAAACATGATAATTGCTTGTGTAATCAAACTTGGAATAAACTTTACTTGTATTCGATTAGGAATAGAAGGCATAATATTAGCAAATACAATTTGTTATTCCGTTTGTGCGGTACTCGATATCATATACGGATACCGTCTTACAGGCAAAACCGAATTCAAAAGCGGAATACCGATATTGTTCGCGTCTCTCATCATGGGTGGAATTATGCTTCTAATTAATAAAAAAATATCAAATAATCTTCTGTCGCTTGCACTTTCGTTGTTGATTGGCGGAGCAATTTATGTTATAATACTACTAATATTAAACAAGATCGGCAATAGTTTACCCCAAAAAGCCGATCGATCGGAGGAATTATGATTACAGTCGTTGGATTAGGATATGCCAAAAACGATTTGACCTTAGGTGCACTCGATGTTATCAAGCGTGCTCGTAAAGTTTACGTCCGTACTGCCTTGACTAAAGCAGGAAAAGCTCTTATGGAATTGCGAGATAATATAGTAGCATTCGATTATTTATACGAAAGTGCTACCGATTTTGACGAACTTAAAGCATCTATCAAGGCGGAGCTTTTGTCCGATTCGGACTGCGTATTTTGTGTAGACGGTGCAGGCGGAGACGATCCGATCGTCGTGGAACTATCCAAAAGCGAAGATATCAAAATCATAAGCGGTGTTTCCATTTCGTCCTTCGCACTAAGCATCTATCCCGATTGTTCGGTCGAGGTCAAGAATGCGTCCGATATTGTGAGTCGTAAATTTATGCTTGCGTCCGATTCTACCCTTGTAATCAAGGAGATCGCCGATAAATACTTGGCATCCGAACTTAAACTAAAGTTGCTCGATGCATACGGTGAAATTAAGTGTATATTGGTGTCTTCAGGTAAACAAAAAGAAATAGATGTAGTCGATCTCGATAGAGAAAAAAGATACGATTACTCAACCTTCGTTATATTGCCACATCAAGGCTTCTTGGATCGTAAACGTTATACCATATCTGACTTATATGAGATAGTATATGCATTAGTTGCACCCGATGGATGTCCTTGGGATAAGGTTCAAACACATAAGACCATTCGTGACTGTTGCTTAGAAGAAGCATACGAACTTGTCGAAGCGGTAGAAATGGATGATATCGATAAAATGGTTGAAGAATCGGGTGACGTATTGTTACAAGCCATCTTCCATTCAAATATAGCCGAACGTAGCGGAGAATATACCCTTAACGACGTTATCACAGGTATTTGTAAGAAACTTGTCGGTCGTCATTTACATATATTTGCGGGTGAAACTGCATCCAATCCCGAAGAAGCCTTGGCTGTTTGGGAGAAAGCTAAGGCTATGGAAAAATCACAAAAAACATACAGTGATAGAATGGAGCAAGTTGCATTAACCCTTCCTGCGTTAACTCGTGCAGGTAAAATACAAAAGATTTCCGAAAAAATGGGATTCACCCAAGATTCTACCGAATATTGGCTTGATAATATCAATGAGGAAATTCAAGAATTCCTCGAAAATAAAACGGAAGAGGAAGCAGGCGATATCTTATATGCCGTAGTTAGATTGATTCGCAGTTTCGGACTCAATCCAGAACTATCCTTGATGACCACTACTCGCAAAATGATAGGTCGCTTTGAAAAAATGGAAAAGGTAGCACTCGAGAGAGGACTCGATTTTAAATCAATGACTCGTGAAGAGGTTATTGCCCTATACGCTGAGGTAAAAAATGTTTAAAATAGGTTCGGTTGAACTCAGTTCCAATATTCTTTTAGCCCCTATGGCGGGAGTTAGCGATACCGGATTTAGGTATTTAGCGCGAAAATACGGAGCGGGACTTACATACACCGAAATGATTAGCGTAAAAGCATTGTGTTTCGGTAACAAAAGGACCTTTGAATTGTTGCGTTTGGCTCCTAATGAGACTCCATCGGCAGTTCAATTATTCGGTAGCGATCCCGAAGCTTTTTATAATGCGTGTAAGCTCGATGCTATACGCTCTTTTGATATTATAGATATTAATATGGGATGTCCGGTGCGTAAGGTTGTTTCGAGGGGCGAGGGTAGCGCTCTTATGAAAACTCCGTCGTTAGCGGAAGAAATCGTGCATGCTTGTATCGAAGGATCAGGCAAAACGGTAACTGTCAAACATCGTAGCGGTTTCGAAGAAGAAAATGCCCCCGAATTCGCAATGCTAATGGAAAAAGCAGGTGCATCGGCTATTACCATTCACGGACGTACAAGAGAACAAATGTATACAGGTTTTGCCGATAGAGGTGTCATCAAGAGAGTCAAAGAAGCAGTAACCGTGCCTGTATTCGGGAACGGAGATATCAAGTCGGCGGAAGACGTACATTCTATGATGTCTGAAACAGGATGTGACGGTGTAATGATTGCTCGCGGTGCTATAGGTAATCCGTCCATTTTTGCAGATGTATTAGGTAACAACGTGAGCGTTGATATATATGCCGACATTCTCAAACACATTTCACTTCTTGAAGAAAACACCGCCGAACAGTCTATAGTCGGACTTATGAAATGCCACCTTATGGGATATGTCAAAGGGCATCCGGGTGCAAGAGATATTCGTTTTGCAGTAGGTACAGCCAAAACGATGCAAGACATTTTAGATATAGCCAAGCGGATTTCTCTCTGCGTCAACGAATAATTATTCAATCAATGCTATTCGTTACCGTCCAAGATACTGCAAGGTAAACCTTGCACTGCTACACAGTTCAACTGCGGACTTCGTCTTAGAATGACATTTGATGGTGCAGTATAAAAAAAGTCGGACAATGAAACATTTTTCACTGTCCGTTTTTTATAGAGACTTTTAAGTTCTATATTCAATTATTATTTATCGATTGCTAAAATCTTGTATTCGAAGTTGCCTGAGGGTGCGTGAACTGTGAATGTATCGCCGATACGCTTGCCGTTCATAGCTTCGCCAAGTTTAGATTTTAAACTGATTTTGCCTTCGTCAAGGTCTGCTTCTGCGGTATTAACAAGCGAATAGCATACCTCTTCTTCAAGATCGAAGTCGTAAAGCTTAACCTTACATCCGATGGAAACTCTATCATTGGAAACACTTTCGTCATCCAATATTTCGCAATTATCGATTAAGCGTTGTAAGTCAGCGATTCTGCCTTCGATGATGCCTTGAGTTTCTTTAGCAGCAGAATACTCCGCATTTTCGCTCAAGTCGCCTTGTTCACGAGCAACTGCGATAGCTTGTACGATGTTAGGACGCTCAACTTTAATGAGGTGATCGAGTTCATCGTTGATTTTTTGCCAACCTTCTCTGGTAATGATTTGTTTTGCCATATATCCTCCAAGGTGCAAGAATGCACAATTTATTTTGTTATAATTACTTTTTCCAAGTTACGAGGGTTATCGGGATCGAGCCCTTTCTCGGATGAAACGAACATACTTAATAGATGTACCGCAACCGAGTAGGTGAAAGTCGCCGTAATAAAATCGGCTTCGGGCATTTTCACCGATTCTTCTGCATAATTGAGTACCTCTCTGGTATCGCTAAGAACATACAGGTTTGCACCTACAAGATTGGTCCTCACGGTAATATCGAGGTAGTTTTGCGCGCATTCGCCGTAAGGTGCCAACAATACCACGTTAACGCCCTCGTCGAGCATAGCAATTGGACCATGCATAAAGTCGGTAATCGAATAGAATTGAGAAAAACTGTAACAAAGTTGATTAAATTTCAACGCCAATTCTTTACCTACGCCTTGCATTGTACCACGGCTTAAAACGATAAAGGAATTCTTATCCTTTAACGCATAAGACAACCTTCTAATGGAAGGAATGAGGTCGAGTACTTCTTGAACTTTCTCGGGCATATTACGGATTTGTTCAAGATACAAGCTCTTACCGGATAGGGCGGCTGCAAGCATATACAAAACGGTAAGTTCGGCATAAAAAGTCTTAGTAGCGCCTAAAGCCGATTCAACTCCGGCATTAAGGAATAAATGATATTTCGCCTTTTTAGCAAGAGGTGAAGACGCATCGTTGGTAATCGCAACGGTCAACGCATTATGCTTTTTAGCATTGTCCAATACGGCAAGGGTATCGATACTTCTTCCGCTTTGGCTGATAGCGATTACAAGGTGATTATCATAATTGACCTCGGCACCATACATCGTAGTAACCGAAGGGTGCGCCGTACCTACCGGGATACCTGCGATTATCTCGGTGATATACTTAAAGCATAGTCCGGCGTTATCGCTCGAGCCTCTCCCTATTATAGTAATATTTTTTATTTGTCTTTCGGCAACGGCGGATGCGATCTTATCAACCAATTCGATATTGGCTTGATATGCGTCCGCAATAACCTTTGGACAGCAGGTTAATTCCTGTTGCATAATCATAATAAATGCCTCCATAACTATAGGTGGTATCGTTTATTTATATGATAATTTTAAAACTAATTTAACCAAAAGTAAAACAAATTCACCCGATAGCTTGAAAAAATAAAGAGAACTTAATAGATTTTATTACCAAATCCGTATAACAACGTCCTCATTTTTGTCGTTTGTCAAATAATAGCCTTTTGACACCTTATCGAATTCACTGAAAAGAATATTTCTAATAGCCTCTCCGACGTATTCGGCTTCTCTAAGCGTAACATACCGATTTTCCTCTAAGAAAGCCTTGACATCGTCTTCGCTCATATGCGCATTCATCGCTGTGTTACAAAATCCCACACTGATTGCCTTCACCGCAACATCGTACTCTTTGGCAAGTGCCTTAGTGAATCCGATCAATGCGGACTTAGATGCCGAATAAGCGACTTCACAACTCGCTCCCAATTCTCCCCACATGGATGTAATGTTTAATATTATGCCACCTTCCGAATTCATCCGATCAATAACCTGTTTAGTTGTGTTAAACGCACCATTAAGATTAACATCGATAACTCTGCGCCAATCGGCAGGGGTGGTATCATAGAATGATTTGACTAACGAAATCCCGGCATTGTTTATTAATGCATCGATTCTTGGGAAGCACTTATAAATATATTCGAAAGCAGATACGCATTCGTCATAGTCGGAAATATCTAACTTGACGGTAATTACGTAGAAACCCGCTTCAGCGAGTATATTAGCAACCTCGCTAACTCCCGCCGGATCAGAGTTATAGGTGAGGGCAAGTCCGCACTTTTCGTGATTTAAAAAAGAAAGAGCAAGAGCCTTGCCAATTCCTTTCGATGCTCCTGTAATAACGATGTACTTCATTAAGTCCTATGAATTAAGAAAAATGTCAACCGTTAAACGGTCGACATCATTCAACTATTCTTGTTCTTCGGTCTCTTCTACGAGCTCGTCAAGTGTGCAACCGAACACCTTAGCGATTCTGTAAAGAACGGGAACTGTAGGCATGCTGTGTCCTTCCTCTATTTGTGCAAGGTATTGTCTTGTAATGCCAACTTTAGCAGAAAGAGCAACCTTGGTCATGCCGAGATTTTTACGATAAGATTTAACTAAAATTTTCATAAAATTACGCTCCATTGTTTGTTATAAATTTTCACCGTATCAAAATATTTTTTCAATACAGCATATAAATGATATATTTTTTAAAAAGAAAAGTCAACAATTTTTACATACTTTTGTATGCATTAGCACGTAAAAAATCGAAAATTTATTGTTAGTTAATAATACCTTAAAAAACTACAGAATATCGAACGTTTGTTTTAATAATTTTTCAACTATGGTATCGTTTAACGTCTTTGATTCGCTTTCAATCAATATACGAATTACAGGTTCCGTTCCCGAGCGTCTAACGAGCATTCTGCGGGTAGCATCGACATTTCTTTCGAAGCATTCAGATTCTTCTGTTGCTATTTTCCAGTTGCTTTCGCTAAACGGAACCGATATTTCGGATATATGGGTATGTAAATATTCCTCTTTACGTTTCGATAGCGGTATTGTTGAGGCAAGATTGATCAATATAACTGCAGTCTTCACTCCATCACCGGTATTAGAATCTATTATTACATGTCCCGACGGTTCTGCACCTAATGAACAATTATGCTTAATCATCTCATCTACCAAAAATCTATCGCCGACTTGACTTCTTATCAGTTTGATTCTGTGTTTTGCAAGGCTCTTTTCAAGTGCCATAGACGAGAACACAGTTCCTGCTATCGTTGTATTGATGAGTTTTCCGTTTTCCAAATACTCCTTGGCTAAAATGTAGAGTATCATATCGCCGTCAAGTATTTCATTTTCTTCATCGATACACATTATCCTATCGCCGTCGCCGTCGAAAATAAATGCCAAATCTGCCTTTTTTTCTATTTTCTTCGCTTTTGCTTCATTAAGGAAAAATACACCGCATCCGTCATTAATATCTCCTTTTGCTCCTATAATCTGTGTTGTTATCTTGGGATTGTTAAACACGAACGGCGCGGTTGTCGTCGTTGCGCCGTTAGCACAATCGAATAGCACAGATAGAGGTTTTTGCGGGCTGAGATGTTTGGATAATTCCTCAATATATAGCTTCCTTTCAATATCGGATCGAGGTGGCATCATTTCGTTTCTCATCGCGGGAGCGCTTTCAATTAGCTCTTCTATTCTGTATATAGTTTCGTCTCCGATTTTATATCCGTTTTTATCGAATACTTTTATTCCGTTATACTCCTTAGGGTTATGCGAAGCCGTGATCATTACGCCTGCATCATAGTGACCGTTTTTTACCGCTTGAGATAAAGCGGGAGTAGGCATAATGCCTGCAATCGTCACCGTAGCTCCGCCGTGTATCACTCCCGATGCCAATGATTTACGAAGAATAGGACTTGTACTCCTTGTATCTTCCGCTATTAGTATGTCGCTTGCAATCTTAGATAACGCAAAGCCTGTTTTATATGCAATTTGTGTCAATTCTTCAGAATATAATCTTCTAATGCCGTCTGTTCCGAAATATTTCATACTAACATACTATTCTCTTTTATTATAAATAATTCCATATTTATACTATCGTTTTTGCAAAAAACCATTCTTTTATTATTTTTTTTAGCCTCCAAATGAGGCAAAAATGATTAAAAATCAAAAAGATGACCAAAAAAATGTTGACTAAAACAAATATATATTATATAATCTAAGGGCTTGTGTTTAACACGAGAATTTTTTTAACGTAAAAATCTATATAAGCGAGGATATATTATGGCAATGTTTAGAACATATCAACCCAAGAAGAGACACCGTTCAATGGTACACGGTTTCCGTCAAAGAATGTCCACCAAAGGTGGCAGAAACGTTTTAGCAAGAAGACGCGCTAAGGGCAGAAAGAAACTTTCCGCATAGTAAGTCGATGCAACGACAGTACCGTTTAACCAATCGACGCAGCTTCGACTATATCTACAAACACGGTAAGTGTTATAATGATAATTTGTTTACTCTCGTTTGTTTGGAAGGTAAATATCCATCATTCAGAGTAGGTTTTGTTACGGGTAAAAAGGTCGGTAAAAGCGTTATTCGCAATAAGGTTCGCCGTAGAATGAGGGAAGCATTCCGTTGTTTCAAGGTTGAAGGATATAATTCCTATATACTTGTGGCTCATTCTCGTGCGAGCGAAGCGACATTCGATGAGGTGAAGGAATCTGTCGGTATTTTATTATCAAAAGCCGGGAAGTTAGTTCAATGAAAGCACTTGCCAGGTTTTTGTTAAAATTTTATAAAAAGTATATTTCTAACGCAATCTCTGCGTCGTGTATTTATACTCCGACATGCTCGTCATATACCTATCAAGCGATAGAAAAGTACGGATTTTTCATCGGTTGCTTTAAGGGCGGACTGAGAATTTTGAGATGTAATCCGTTTGCTAAAGGCGGTTTTGATCCCGTTAGAGAGAATTATAGAGGAAAAGCAAAATGGTTAATTTAGAATTTTTATTTTCCCAAGCTCCCCAAATCACCAATTGGATCGGTAAACTTATTTATATGCTTTACGAGGCAATCGGTAATTTCGGTTGGACGGTCGTAATCTTCACCTTATGTTTGAAGGTGATTGTTTCTCCCCTCGATATTTGGCAAAAGAAGGTTACGAGGAAAAATAATATTGCAATGAAGAGGATGGAAAAGCCCATGGCTCAACTCCGTGACGCATATCAGGACGATCCTCGTATGTTGCAAACCAAACAAATGGAACTTTATAAGCAGTACGGCTATTCCACCTTTGGAGCATGCCTACCCAGTTTGGTGACGATGATTATATTCTTCGTTATTTTTCAAGGCTTCAACGCAACCTGTAAATACGAAAACCAAATGATGGTTTACGATCTTGCACAATCTTACGAATCACTCGTGGTCAATACTGGGCTTATTGACGGTAAAATACAAGATCTGTTTTTAGAAGAAAACAAGGATGCATACGATACACTTGTTCGCTACGGCGTAGACGTTGAGCAATATAGGGATCGTACCGAATTCACCGATGAAGAAGTCGACGAGTTTATCGATTCCATCATGTTAGCCGCATACGATGCCAATTCTGTCACCGATAAAGGTGTTAAAAAATGGGAGTGGCTGTGGGTAGATAACGTATTTATGGGTGATTCATGGCACGACACAGTACCTACACTTGAAACATACGTAGGTACCGGTTTGGGTAAGTTAAATTCATCCTTGCCCGATTGTAACTTTAGAGTTCGCGCAAAATATAATTCGAATATATATAACGCACTGTTAGCACCTGCTCAAGCGAAATATAATAAAACCAAAACTTTCGATATCAAGAATTGGAACGGCTATTTGATTCTTCCTCTTCTTTCTATCGCTTTATCAATTCTTTCCACAAAGCTTTTGCGTGCCGGTACGCCTAAGACACAGTCTTATGATGCTAACGGTAACGCCATCGATACGGATAAGCAAATGAGAATGATGAATTGGTTTATGCCTATTATGATCGGTGTATTCAGTTTGTTCTACACGGCTGCGTTTACGATATACATGTTCTTCAGTTCGTTGATAACGGTTATATTCAATTTAGTATATAATGCCGTTTCCAAGAAGAAGGACGCTGAAATGGAAGAAGGAATCATTAAGAGGTAACTATGGTATCTATAGAAAAAGAAGGAAGGAATGTTGAAGTTGCCATATCCAACGGATTGGAACAACTCGGTGTTGAGAGAGAAGAAGTAATAATCGAAGTAATCAAGGAAGGCGGACTGTTTTCCAAGGCTAAGGTAAGATTGACCGTTAAGGCAACTCCTGCTGACGAACTTTGCGAATATGTCGAAGGTTTATTGAGATACATGGGTTTGGATTGCTCCTGTGTCGTAGTTGAAAAGGAAGGTACATTATACTGTGATATAAGCGGTAAAGATAGCCCAATTGCTATAGGATATCGCGGTGAAGTTTTATCGGCAATTCAGTATTTGGCTACCATTTATTTGAATAGAAACAATAAGAGTAATCTAAAACTTATCGTCGATGTCGAAGGTTATCGCGACCGTAGACGTCAAACCCTTATCCTTCTTGCTAAGAGATTGGCAGATAAGGCAATTGCGTCGGGTTCGGCGGTTGATCTCGAGCCGATGAATACAATTGATAGACGTTCTATTCACGAGGCATTGGCAGAAGACGATAGAGTTACCACAGAATCAAAGGGAGACGAACCTAATCGTTATGTAAGTATCGTCCCCAAAGAAAAGGAAATTTCCTACGGAACGAGTAACAGTTTCAAAAAGTCGGGATTTAAAACCCGTTCGTTCGGACAAAAGAAAAAAAGATTTTAATTATTAATATAAGAGGCTGTCGATGAGTATTATTGCAGGTATATCTACGCCTATTGGAAACGGAGCGATTAGTATCGTGCGTATGTCCGGAGAGGGCGCGCTTGAAATTGCGCTCCGTTTTTTTTCGTGTAAACGAATTAGAGAAGGTGAATTGATACCTAATTATATGTATCTTGGAAGTTTTCACGGTGATAATTTCAAGGATCGCTGCCTTTTTGTATATTTCAAAGCCCCTCGAACTTATACCGGAGAAGATTTGGTTGAATTTCATCTTCACGGCGGAGTAACCGTTACACAAAAAGTTTTACACACCTTATTGCAAAATGGGGCGGTAATGGCAGAGAACGGCGAATTTACCAAGCGTGCATTTCTTAACGGCAAGATCGGCTTAGACGAAGCCGAAGGTATTTTAGGTATCATTAATGCCGAAAGCGAAACAGAAATAAGCGCGGCATACAGCGTTATGCAAGGTACGGTCTCTAAAAGGGTTAAACCAATTGCCGATAGACTTTTGAGCGTGGTAAGTATGCTTGAAGCGTGGTTCGATTATCCTGAGGAAATGGAAGACGAAGTTAATTCCGACGTTTTTCCCGAATTAGAGTCAATTAAGGTGGATATAGAAGCATTATTATCCACAGCTAAGCAAGGCAGAATGGTTCATAACGGCATATCTGTTGCCCTTGTGGGTAGACCTAACGTCGGTAAATCGTCATTACTCAACGCATTTTTGAGAGAAGAGCGCGCGATAGTTACCGATATTCCAGGTACTACAAGAGATACCATTGCCGAAAGTATAGTTTATAAGGGAGTGCGTATCAATTTATTAGATACGGCAGGCATTCGCGAAAGCACCGATATAGTGGAGTGCAAGGGAATAGAGCGTTCTTTAGATGCAGTTGCTAAGGCTGATATCGTAATTTACGTATTGGACGCGTCGATATCCGAAATACCCGATGAAACAATGATCGAGGGTGCGCATGGTAAAATAATCTACGTCAATAACAAGGTAGATTTAGCAGAGGGAAATGGTGAATACCGCAATGTTTCTGCCCTTAAACGTATAGGTATAGACGAATTGCTCGATGAAATAGTTAGTGCAGTAGGCGATAAAAGAATGTACGGAGAAATGCTTACAGTCGATCGTCACATATCCGCTGTATCGTCGGCATTGGACAGTTTGAATAATGCCTTAAATAATCGCTTTGCATCTTTTGATTGCTTGTTAGTCGACCTTAAAGAATGTTTAACCGCTTTATTGGAAATTGACGGAGGAGCGGCCTCCGAAAAGATAATTGACGATATATTCTCGCGTTTTTGCGTAGGTAAATAGTATATGGATAAGTTTTTTGATGCAGTAGTAATAGGCGCAGGTCACGCAGGGTGCGAGGCGGCGTTGGCAATAGCAAGGATGGGTAAGACCGTCCTTTTGACTGCGACCGAAGAAGAAACGGTAGCATATATGCCTTGTAATCCGCATATCGGTGGCACGGGTAAGGGCCATTTAGTTCGCGAAATAGACGCCTTGGGCGGTGAAATGGGCATTAATGCCGATAAAACGCTTTTACAAATCAAAATGCTCAACACCACTAAAGGTCCTGCCGTACAAAGTTTAAGAGGACAAGCCGATAAGAGTGCATATCACAAAAGCATGCTCCAAACACTTCGCAATCAAGAAAATCTTACCCTCGATTTCGGAGAAGTTACCGCCGTACACGAAATAGACGGCGCTGTTAATTCGATCACCTTTAACGGCGAAGAGATTAAAACCAATGCCGTAATCGTTTGCGCAGGCGTTTACATGAACGCAAGGATAATAAGAGGCGACGAAGAATATTTCGAAGGTCCGTCCGGATTCCGTCCTTCATTAGAATTAAGTAAGCAATTACAAGAAATCGGTATTCGATTCCGTAGATTTAAAACAGGCACTCCTGCCAGAATTTATAGAGACAGTATCGATTTTTCCTTGATGGAAAAAGAAGACGGAGAGGATAGCGTATATAGTTTTTCGTGTCTATCGGATACTAAACTTGTAGAACAATTTCCTTGCTACTTAACCTATACCAACGAAGAAACACATAGAATAATTAGAGAAAACATCCATAGAGCACCCATGTATAACGGCGCAATCAAGGGTACGGGACCGAGATATTGCCCGTCCATCGAAGATAAGGTAATGCGTTTTTACGATAAACCTCGTCATCAAATATTCGTCGAACCCGAAAGTGCCGATAGTGATTTGATGTATATACAGGGTATGAGTTCATCTATGCCACGCGATGTACAGGAATTAATGTACCATTCGGTTAAGGGATTGGAACATTGTAGATTCGCTAAATATGCATATGCTATCGAGTACGACTGCATCGATCCGCTTCAATTAAAAACAACATTGGAGAGTAAGGCAATATGCGGATTATTCTTCGCAGGACAGGTTAATGGTAGTAGCGGATACGAAGAAGCGGGTGCACAAGGCTTAATTGCCGGTATCAATGCTAAGCGTTATCTCGATAACGAAAAACCTTTGATTTTATCGAGATCGGATGCTTATATAGGTGTTTTAATAGACGATTTGGTCACATTAGGAACAAATGAGCCTTATAGAATGATGACCGCAAGATGCGAATATAGATTGACACTTAGACAAGATAATGCCGATAGGCGTTTGACCGAAATCGGTAGAGAATACGGGCTTGTAGACGATTATAGATATCAAGCGTACCTCAATAAACAAAAAGAGTGGCAACGTGTTGCAAGCCTTCTCGAAAATTTGCTCATCAAAGCCGAAGTAGCATCTCCAATAGTCGAAAGAGGCGGTGAACATCCATTAACTCAGTCGATAAAAGCAAGTGATCTATTGAAACATAACGGAGTCAGCTATAAGGACCTCATGATGCTTCCCGAATTGCAGTCGGTTAGCGAATCCATATTAATGGAAGTTGCCGTTGAAATCAAATATCAGGGATATCTCAAAAAAGAGCGTGTAGCAATAAAAGAAGCGCAAAAAATGGAAGATAGAATTATCCCTGACGATATCGATTATAAATCCATTACCAACCTTAGACTCGAAGCAAGACAAAAACTTACCGATGTAAGACCACGCACTTTAGGTCAAGCTGCCCGTATCAGCGGTGTCAGCCCTGCCGATATCAACGTATTGATTATAGAATTATTGAAGAGAGGTAACTGATATGACTATTCAAGAAATACTTTCATCCTTCGATATAACTGTAAGCAATTTACAAAAAGAAAAGCTCGACACGTTCTATTCACTGCTCGTCGAATGGAATGAAAAAATGAATCTTACAGCGATAACCGATTATGACGAGGTTCTTATAAAGCACTTCGCCGATAGCATTATCGGGTTGCCCTATATGAATGGTAAAACGTGTGATGTCGGTGCAGGTGCAGGATTTCCGTCCATTCCTTTATCGGTAATGGGCGTAGACGGAATGGTTTTAGCGGATAGCTTGGCTAAACGTATAAACTTCCTTAACGAGGTTATAGATAAACTCGATTTGAATTGCACTGCGGTTCATATTAGAGCGGAAGATATGGGTAGAGGTGCGTACAGAGAGAGTTTCGATACCGTTACAGCAAGAGCGGTTGCAAACACTCAAACATTGGTTGAATACTTGTTACCATTGGTTAAAGTAGGCGGTAAAGCGGTGCTATATAAGAGCGGAGATGTTGACGAAGAACTGAAAAACAGCGAGTTCGCCATAACAAAACTCGGCGGTAAAATAGAAAAAGTTGTGCGTTATGAGTTGTGCGGAATGGAACGCAGTTTGGTAATTATTGATAAAATATCCGCTACACCTAAGGCATATCCGAGATCGGGTAATAAACCAAGAACACAACCATTGACTAAAAAATAACGAATAATTCAATAATAATTAAGGAGACTGAATACATTGATAGATATAGATGCTTTACGAAATAATCTAAACGACCTTAAAACGCTTGTCAAAGAGTTGGGCGTATCTATTAATATATCCAAACTCGAAAGCGAGTTGGTAGAACTCGAGAAAAAACAGGAAAATCCCGATATTTGGTCCAATGTCAAAGAAGCTCAAGCTGTCATGCAACAAGCCAAAAGATTATCCAATAGGATAAATTCATATAAGAAACTATCTTCAGGTATCGATGAAAACTTGGAATTAATTGCGATGATCGAATCATTGGGCGAATATGACGAATTGGAATCCGTGCAAACGTCGTATAAAGATCTGAAATCGACTGCCGAAAAAATGCGTTTAGAAACCTATCTATCGGGCGAATACGACGCTTGTAACGCAATTCTTGCCATTCACCCGGGCGCCGGCGGTACCGATTCGCAGGATTGGGCTGAAATGTTATACCGTATGTATACAAGATATGCAGAGAAAAAAGGATTTACATGTCAATTAATTGACCTATTACCAGGCGAAGAGGCAGGTATCAAGAGTGTAACTTTTGAGGTAAGCGGTGATATGGTATACGGTTATCTCAAATCGGAAAGAGGTGTACATCGTTTAATACGTATGTCACCGTTCAATTCGGACGGATTACGTCACACATCATTCGCTTCACTTGACGTAATGCCGATTATAGAAGACAATTCGGTTATTGAAATCAAGCCCGAGGATCTCAAAATCGATACTTATCGTTCGGGCGGGGCGGGCGGTCAACACGTCAACCGTACCGACAGTGCCGTACGAATTACCCATATACCGACAGGCATAGTTACTCAGTGCCAAAACGAGCGTTCTCAAATACAAAATCGCGAAGTTGCAATGAAAATGCTGAGAGCACGGCTTGCTGAACGGAAGGAAAAAGAAAACCTCGAACGCAATAAAGCAATAAGAGGCAATATGAAAAAAATAGAATGGGGCAGTCAAATCAGAACATACACGTTCCAGCCCTACACGATGGTCAAGGACGAACGAACGGGTATGACGACATACAACGTCGACGACGTAATGGACGGAGATATAGACTGTTTTATAGACGAATATCTTAAGAGATCGGTGTCAAATGAATAATTTACAGCATAAGGAAAATTTAACTATATTAGCTATCGAAAGTTCGTGCGACGAAACGGCGTGCGCAATAATGCGTGACGGCGTTATTTTGGGCGAAAGTATATCCACCCAAATTGAAATTCACAGACTATACGGTGGCGTCGTGCCCGAAATCGCTTCGAGAAACCATGTTTTGAGTATAGATGCCATAGTTAAAGGTGCTATCGAAAAGGCAGGAATCGAACTAAATGAAATCGATGTAATAGCCGTAACAAAGGGTGCAGGCTTATTGGGTTCTTTACTTGTAGGTGTTTCTTACGCAAAAGGGCTTGCATATGCACTTGATAAACCTATTATAGGAATTAATCATATAAGAGGTCATATAGCAGCCAACTATTTAGAACATCCCGAACTCGATACCCCTTACGTCGGACTTATCGTAAGTGGCGGACATTCAGCCGTCGCTTTGGTAAATTCAAAAACACATTTGGAAATAAGGGGAACTACTGCAGACGATGCATGCGGTGAAGCTTTTGATAAAGTCGCTCGTGTATTAGGTCTGCCGTACCCAGGCGGTCCCGAAATAGAAAAACTTGCAAAGGAAGGAACGCCGAGTATACCCATGCCACGTGTTAAAATGAAAAATTCGCTCGATTTCAGTTATAGCGGATTAAAAACGGCGGTAATCAACTATGTACATAACGCCGAACAAAAAGGTGTAGAAATTAATAAGGCCGATGTCGCTTGTTCCTTCCAAAAAGCAGCGGTGGAAATGCTCGCAGAACATGCGGTAGAGTTGGCACGGTCGGAAGGTATAAAGAGTATAGCAATGGCAGGTGGAGTTGCCGCAAACGGTGCGTTGAGAGAAACTCTTACAGAGTTGGCTTCAAAATATGACATCAATGTTTATTATCCGTCCAAGCGACTTTGTACCGATAATGCATCGATGATAGCATCAGAGGCATATGTTCAAATTAGGAGCGGTGCCGATTTTTCCGACCTTACATTAGATGCCCATGCTACATTATCACTTGTAACGGATTGTTGATTACATTCCTTTCCATATCCGTATATAAAAAATCATAACCAACAAAAAAGTGCCCTAAAGAGGCATTTTTTTTGAATGAAGAGTAATAAGTGAAAATGTGTTGATTCTTTGATTGATGGAGAACGTTATCGTTCGCAAGATTCCATTTATCGTTACCGCCTAAGATACTGCAAGGCGATGCCTTGCACTGCTACGCAGTTCGACTACGCTTACGATAGTATGACATTTGATGAGTAATATAATTTGTGCAAATAAAAAGCAAGTGCGATGACTTGCTTTGGGCGGGCGATTACTAATCGCCCCTACTTTTGTAATATTTTGTTGTTCTTTATGCAATTTATATGTCCTTTTATATGCTTTTTTACAAGGAATTTAGATACCGACGCTATGCGTCGCTGCTTCGCAGTTCGACTACGGTCTATCGACCTACGCTCAGTATGACATTTGATAGTAAAATGCTATTCAAAGTTTTAGAATGAGAAGATGGGCAATATTATTTCTGCAAATAAAAAGCAAGTGCGATGACCTGCTTTTGGCGGGCGATTACTAATCGCCCCTACTTTTGTAATATTTTGTTGCTCTTTATGCGATTTATATGTGCTTTTATATGCTTTTTTACAAGGGATTTAGATACCGACGCTATGCGTCGCTGCTTCGCAGTTCGACTACGCTCAGTATGACATGATCGTTGCTCCGCTATGCAGTTCGATTTCGCTTACGATAGTATGATAAGATTGGTCGCTGTCGCTTAACAAGGAATAAGATTCCGACACCGATGGTGTCGCCCTACGGGTTCGACTACGGTTTTTCACCCTTCGCTCAGAATGACATTGATGGTGCGGGGGACTTAGAATGACATTTGTTTATCCATAACATTGCTTAGCATTACATCATTTGCAATGACGGGACGAATCAGTATGACTGCGGACGGCGTAGTAACAACATTAAAAGAGGACTAAACGAATTAATTCGATTGGTCCTTTTTTTTGAGGATAACAATTGAAAACGTAAACAAAAAATATTGCAAACACATTTCATCAATGATATAATATATTAAAAGACAATTAAAAGGTAAGAAGTTATATGACTAAGAATGTTTTATTTAGAATAATTACATTAATATGTTTGATTCTTTTCTTATGTTTATCACTTGTTGGATGTACCGACGATGTAGAGGATGTCGAAGTGGAATCAATAACAGTTAATGTTGGAGAATCAATTGAGATTACTATTGATGCTTATGGTGGAACATTATATACTTGGGAGTATAAAATTAAACCCAAACGTCGAATTGAGTTTACTTCAAGAAAATCTTATTTCAATAGTTGTCCTGACCACTGTGGTGGAGGTGAATACACTTATACATTTGTCGCAAAAAAACCGGCAAATGTGACATAAAATTTTCACTTAAGCATAGATTGGATAAATCAACGAAAAAAATAATAATATATAAAGTTACTATTAATAATTTTGAACAATAGATGATAATATTGAAATCTAACAACAGTTACGCCATTGTTTTGTGCAGCATTTTCAATTGAACTAAGCAGTGCAACAATTAATCAAGTTTTATCACAGAATAACGATAAGTATCAATAAAGTCTAAAACCACAACTATAGTTTTTTATACCGGTATTGCATTTCAATTTAGATTATAGTATAATATAAAAAAAGCTATTCATTTTTTGTGGAGAATGTATGAAAAAATTGTGTATTGTAGTATTAATAGTATTGTTGTTTTGTTGTATATTAAGCTGTTTCGTGGGATGCAAGGAATCCAAAGAGCCTATCCCATTTAATGCGAGAGGTTTGTGGGTAAATGTAAAAGATGAGTTTTTAATTCAAGACGAAAATCGTGTACGTGATATAGTATATAATGTTGAATTTCCGGATTTATTTGAAGAAGATTCTTATCATCATCCAATGATAGCAGATGATAGCTATCCGATTTATCGTGCAATCCTTATTAAAGATCGATCACACGCGGATGAAATATTCGAAGACTTAGGAATATTTGATTTTGAAAATAGAATGATAATTGTCATTATATATTCTCAATCTGAAGGCTATAGTATTTCATTAAGTAATGTGGAAATAATAGTCGATGATTTATTAGTAACTTTAGATATACGCTCAAAATGGCAAACTATGCCTCGCCTTGTGGTTAGCACAATTTGTTTAGATAAAATAGATATAAATACGGTATTTGTTGATTTTCAATATAAGAAATGGAGGGATTAATATGAAAAAATTACTAACAATATGTGTTATACTCATGGTACTAACAATTGCTTTGTCATTTACGACGTTTGATCAAGCTTTTGCGTTGAATTATAATGAACGTACTTAATAATTCAGACAACACATTAATTATTTTAATCAATATTGCATCTCAATTTAGATTATAGTATAATAAAGAAAAGCAATTCAACTTTTGGGGAGGACGTATGAAAACGTTTATTAGGAAATTCATACAAGTTATCATATGTATAATAATGATACCAATTTTTTTAGTGTTAAATGTATTTTTACATATGATGATTAATAAAGGAATAAGTACATTAGCTTCTAAAAAAGTATCGGATTATTCTGTCGAGGAACATACCGAGAGATTGAGAAAACGGTTAGATGAAAAAATACCCGAACTTGAAGATATATTCGATTTCCAGGTTGAAAGCTATGAACTTTTACCTGTTTATGGTGAAAACAATAAACTATCGTATTTTGTAGTGGAATTTGAACCGATTGGTTTTTTAGTCGTAGAACTATTAGATGAAAAAGGAGAATATGACAGTATTATTCCTCGCTCAATGTATTATCATTCTGATGTTGTTTTAGAATGGTCTCCATACTATTACGACTCAAATAATAAAAATGAAATAATTTATTTTGGTAACGAATACGGAGATCGAATAGTTTATAATCATAGCCCTTTTTATTTAAAGCAAACGCAATCACAAAAGAACTATATCTTTAAATATTCAGGAATAGACTATGTCTTTTGTACAAATATCGACGGTTATCTAATAAATCAAATCACGGGAGAGAAAATAGAATTTGAAAATGGAAGAAAAAAACTTAAGGGACACACAACTATAGAACTAAGACATATATGGTCGTCATACTTATATTAACTGGAGGATTCTTATGAAAAATCATAAAAACATTATTATAACTGGTCTTTGCACAATGGTTATTTGCATATGTGTTTTCTGTTACAGCACACGAGTTGTTTATGCAGATAACAGTGATTCAAATACATTTAATAGAAGTAGCGAAAATACATCAGTTGAAGGGGCGTATTTATTACATGGCACTAATAAAGCAAAGTATATATTTGATGAGCTAAATCAAGATAAAGTAGTGGGATTAAAGTATATTGACAATGCATACTATTTCATTGCAAACCCTAAACATAATGAAAATAATGGAAATTATAATGCGAATGGCATCTGTACAACAATAGCCGTTCAGTTATTGTTAGGATATCATAATTATTATTCGGACAGAAGGTTGATTAGTGAAAGTTATCTGGAAGATAATTATGGTGACTTATCAACGTCTTTATTGATTGATCATAATGGCGGTGGTAAGCAAGGTCGAGAAGATTTAGGCACAAAAGATAGTTTTTGCAGTTTATTATTGAGTTTAACATCAAACTCAGATAATGCTGTTTTGGGGCAAACAATTGACAATGTAACAGATGGAACAAAAAATTATATTAATGAACGGGCTACATCTATAGCTGATTCGGTACATATTTCTTCAGACTACTATTCGAAAAGTGATGCTATAAACGATATAGATAATGGTTTACCTATTATACTGGGGATGTCTCCATTTAATGCACCGACTAAGTCGTTTCATGTCGTAGTCGCATATGGTTATGCATATATAGATGGAGTTTTTGGTTATTTAGTTCATTATGGCTGGGGTGATGCTGCTACGGAAGTATGGGTTCCTGAAAGTTGGTTTGCTTATCAGATAAGAATGTCATTAGATCATAATCATGTGTTAAAAGATACATTGACCAATCATTTTGATGCTTATAGGGAATTGTATTGTGAAATATGTGGCTACAAAACGATTGAACCATTGTTTAAAGCCAGTGATTCAAAAATCACTGGGGCTAATTATCCTATAAACGGCACATTTAAAAATCCTAAGACTATAACTTTTTATAATAAACAAAACGCAACTTTTTCTACAGAAACCATTACAGGAATCGCAGAGTATGCTTTTGCTAACAATACCGAAATCACAGAGGTAGTGTTTAGGGGAGATGATATTACTATTGGAAGCCATGCCTTTGATGGATGCGTCAATTTAGAATCTGCTCAAGATTTCTTGTACGTCAAAGAAATCGGTGATTATGCTTTTAAAGGTTGTACTTCATTATCAGATGTGCGTATTTCCACGAATATCTCAAACATAGGAATCGGGGTATTTTCGGGGTGTAACAATGCAGTAATACAATTATATTCTTCAAATCCCAACTATTGTGCTCAAGATAATATAATATATAATGCGAACAAAACCGCAGTTATTGCGACAGGGAAGATTTCCGAAAATGTTATTCTACCATCCTCTGTAACAGAGATAAAGGATAGTGCTTTTGAGAATAACAGTAATTTATATACTATTAAGATTAACAGCTCACCGACGATAGGTGATAATGCTTTTAAAAACTGTAGCAGTTTAGGTTATGTATATTTTTATTCAAATACAGTACCGGTTTTAGGTGAAAATTCTTTTTCCAATAATAATATTGTGATATATGTGCCTTATGATTCCATATCTCAATATAATACTGCTTTTAGCGAATATAACTATCTCATAACTTCTAAGACTTCAACTGTAAGCTTAGTATGTAACGATACATACGTACCATCAATAACATTACATTATGGAGAAACAATCAGTTCATTACCGAGTCCAAATATACTCGGTTATACATTTATAGATTGGTATGATAATGTTAACTTTAACGGCTCTACATATCGTAACGGTATAACGTGGTTGCACGAAGATAATATTGTATTATATGCTAAGACATCTCCTATTATATCAACAGTTACCCTTGATCCTAACGGTGGAACAATAAGCGGAAATAGTCAAATAGAGGCGACTTTTGATCAACTACTTAATACTGATGCATCTGTTTACCGAGATGGATATACTTTTGAAGGCTGGTATGATATTAATAATACAAGGTATTTAGACAGTAACGGAGAGGGCGTTCGTTTATGGGATAAAACAGTTAATACTGTACTTTATGCTCATTGGAGTATAAAAAACTATGAAATTCGCATAAATGATAACGGTTCCATTGTATGGCTTGGCGCGAGCGGTTTGTCTGATACAAGTTGTAGTATTCCGTATGGAACTGTATTAGATTCGATTAATCTTATTGCAACCTTTAAAGCTTCGTCTCACGGTTTCAAAGAAGGCAAAATCT
Source organism: uncultured Christensenellaceae bacterium (assembly GCA_964391805.1). GTDB lineage: Bacteria > Bacillota > Clostridia > Christensenellales > CAG-1252 > RUG14300. The sequence goes on from CAYMNK010000005.1 coordinate 126,674, forward strand.
TTGATCATTTTGAATACAGCGGTACCACTTTTAACTGGAGTAGCGTTCCTGATTTAGGAGCGGACGGGACAATTATTACTATTACACCGATATGGATTTGGGAATATCATACAATATATTTTAACACTTTAAGTGATATTGTTTTGGAATCTATTACAAGATGTTTTGATGATATTATATCATTGCCGACACCTATCCGTGAAGGATATATATTCGATGGCTGGACAGACTCTTCATCCGGCACCGACGCTAATGTTAATTGGGTTAAAATGCCTGATTTAACTCCTAACACACAGTCTAACGGATCTACTCAATTATACGCTATTTGGTCACCTATTGAATACTATATACAATATAATGCAAATGGCGGAACGGGTACAATGAATAACAGTACTCATTTATATGGTGAAGAAAAAGAGTTGAACGCTAATACATTTAATAGGTTATATTATTCATTTTTGGGATGGTCAACCAAGAGCAATGGATCAGTTGAATATAACGATAAACAAACAGTTAAAAATCTAACTGCAGATAATAATAGCACATTAACACTATATGCAGTATGGGAACCATATACCTATAATATTATTTATCGAAACTTATTATCGGGAATGGAAGTTTACCCCACAACCTATACTTATGGTGAAGGTTTATCGAAAATGCCAACGATATATATTTCTACAGGATTATCTGTTTCCGCATTGGATTGTTTTTATGGTTGGTATACAAGTAGTAGTTTTACCACAAAGGTAGTTTCCATATCAAAAACACAGTCAGGAAATGTTTATCTGTACGCTAAATATGATTATCATGTTGGTAGCACATATTCAAGCGGAACAAATACAATAACAGATGATGGAGTTTTTAAACAAATTTATTTTCCTATAAATATTAATTTAAAATCTCTTTATTATAATGACGTTAAAAATACAACACTTAGTCGAATAAAAATAGAATTTTCCTTTGATATGTGGGAGGTTGACGACGGATATCAAGACATATATTTATATAGCGGAACTACTGTTATTTGGGAAGATACAATAAACCGCGGTTCGGGCAAAAACACTTCAGCTATGACTTATTCGAAAACTATATATCTTAATATAGAAGATTACAAAAATCTTGACATTCTAAATTTAAGGTTCAGCGCTCATGGTGCATTTTCGGACGATTGGCAGTTTAACAACTTCCAAATGTCAGTCTACTTTGTAAACTAAAGTAAGCGGATTTGGATACCGACGCTATGCGTCGGTGCTTCGCAGTTCGACTACGCTTACGATAGTATGACATTTGATGAGTAATATAAATTGTGCAAATAAAAAGCAAGTGCGATGACTTGCTTTGGGCGGGCGATTACTAATCGCCCCTACTTTTGTAATATTTTGTTGTTCTTTATGCAATTTATATGTCCTTTTATATGCTTTTTTACAAGGAATTTAGATACCGACGCTATGCGTCGCTGCTTCGCAGTTCGACTACGGTCTGTCGACCTCCGGCTCAGTATGACATTTGATGGTAGGTGCGTTATCGTCCGCAAGATACCAAATTGTTGCACAATTTGATTCTCACTTCGTTCGAATTTCGACTACGCTCAGTATGACGGCGGACGAAACCGATTTAGTATGACATTTGTTTATCCATAATATTGCGAAGCAATACTTCATTTGCCGTAAGGCAAACATCATTCTTCATTATGCATAGCATAACATCATTCGCAATAGTGTTATTCTTTATACATAAATACAAATGCTTCGTAAGGTCTTAATAATCTTGATGAGATAGGTTCACAATCATCGTAGTTTGCTATTATTAGTTCGGGATTGTTAAACGATATGTCGTTTGGCAGTTTTAAAGGGACTTCCTTGTTCTTAAAATTACATACAACAAACAATGTTTGACCTTTATAGGAACGTTTGAAGACAAATAGATTTTTGTTTTTCGGATAGTATTCGTCAAATGTTCCCTCCCTAAGGATTGTTGCGGTATCTTCTCTTTTTCTCAACGCAATGAGTTTTTTATAAAATTGATATATACCGTTTTCATCTGCAACGCTTTGTTCTACATTTATCTCTTTATAATCGGGATTCAATGCAAACCACGGCTTAGTTTTACTAAATCCGCCGTTTTCTTCACTAGACCATGGCATAGGTCTTCTACCAAGATCTCGCGAACGTCTATTCATTATTGCGATAAAAATGTACTTGAAAAACGGAATGTATTTCAGTTTTTTCCAAACATTAAGAGCAAGTTTATCGTCCATTTCTTTGACCGATTTAAACTTTGTATTGACCATTCCGATTTCTTCGCCTTGATATACATACGGGGTACCTTGTTGCATATGCAAAGAGATTGCGAGCATTTTAGCAGATTCAATTCTATGGTTACCGAATTTCCCGGTAAACCTACCTAACGATCTCGGTTGATCGTGATTTTCGAGATATAGTGCTATCCAACCCTTACGGTACATGGCTTTTTGCCAAGTGACCATCGATTTTTTGAATTTTACAAGGCTGAAGCGTTTGGGAATAACTTGCATATACATATCGGTTTCCACGTGATCGAAGAAGAAAATTGTATCGAGTTCGTTTCTATCCTCTGCAGTATATTTTAATCCCATTTCCACGTCTACGTTAGCGGCTTCTCCGACAGTCATACAGTCATAGTGTGACAACACGTTTTCGTTTAATTCTCTTAGGTATTCGTGGATATGCGGACCATGACAAAAAAGTTCATCTCCTCTTGCGATAGGGTTGAATTTACCGTTAGGAATGCTTCCGTCTTCGTTAATCGTCTTACTGATATATGTAATTACGTCACATCTAAATCCGTCTACGCCGAGATCGAGCCAAAACTTGACTATATCTTGAACCTCCTGTCTAACCTTTGGATTATCCCAGTTTAGATCAGGCTGTTTCTCTGCCCATAAATGAAGATACCACTCTTTGGTCGTCTCGTCATATTTCCAAGCAGAGCCACCGAAACGGCTCGTCCAATTATTGGGCGGTTTCTTACCGTTTTTGCCACGGCCTTTGCGCCAAATATAGTAATCTCTATAAGGATTATCAATACTCTTTCTACTTTCTTGAAACCAATAATGCTCGTCGGATGTATGGTTTACCACAAGATCCATAATGAGCTTGATATTTCTACAATGCAATTCGAAGAGCATTTCTTTCCAGTCCTCGAAAGTACCGAATTCTTCCATAATTGCACGATAATCGCTGATGTCGTATCCGTTGTCGGCATTTGGGGACTTATAGCAAGGTGATAGCCAAACAGCATCGATGCCGAGATCTTTGAGATAATCCGCCTTTTGAATAATACCTCTCAAATCACCGATACCGTCACCGTTACCGTCCATAAAACTACGCGGGTAAATTTGATATACAACAGAATTTTTGTACCATCTGCTTCTTACAAAATCATTTTCATTATGTTCCATACGTTCATCTCCTTAATATATTTTATCATTAATAGTAGTCAAAGTCAATATCATATAATCAAACATCATCAAACATCAATCGATATCGCGATATAAAAAATGCATTATTTTGCACCATTAGACTAATTATACCATAATCCTTCATTTGCCATAAGGTATACTTTTTGCATGGGCAGAAGTATAGTAATCACCTCGGGCAAAGGCGGTGTAGGCAAGACAACGATAACAGCGAGTTTGGGCATTGCTTTGGCGAGGAAAGGAAACAGCGTAGTAGTGGTTGACGCCGACGTTACGCTCAATAATTTGGATCTTGTATTAGGACTCGAAAATAGTGTTTCCTATGACATTTTCGATGTAATAAACGGAAAATGTCGCCTCAAACAAGCCCTCGTGAGTTATCCCGATGCCGATTTAAAGTTACTGCCGTCGGTTAGAGGGGACGATATACCCGAACGTGATTTCCGAACAGTAATGAACGAGATAAGGGGGATAAGTGACTATTTGCTGATCGACTGCCCTGCAGGTGTGGATGACGGATTTAAGCGAGCGGTATCTGTTGCCGAAGAAGCCTTGATCGTCACCACGCCTACACCCTCTGCTATAAGAGATGCCGATAAGGTTATATCGGTACTCAACCGATTAAAAATGAGACGCTCTTCACTCATTGTCAATCGTGCAAGAGGTGACTTGATTCTTGAGGGTAGCATGCTTTCACCCGACGAAATAGCAAGGCTATTAAAAATAAGGCTTATGGGATGTGTACCCGAAGACGATTCCGCACTCGATTATTCGGGAACGAGTGCCGTAGAACATACACGTGCAATAAAAATGATAGCCAAGTATTTGACGATAGGCAACGGTGAAATATACGATGCAACCGAACCTTATCGAGGTATATGGGGCGGAATAAAGAGGTTGTTGAGGAAGGTTTAATGAATAAAAAACTAAACGATAGAATAAAGAATATGCTTACAACGGATAGGTTACAGGTGCGTAGCGGAGTTACCGATCTTATTAAAAGTCAAGCATACGATATGCTGTCCGATTTTTTCGAACTCGACGGCGATAAAATATTGGTCAAAGTCGAGCCCGAGGGAGACGGCTACCTTATAACTGTCAAAGCAAAGGCAATAAGGACTTATTGATGAAACGACAAAAAATCGAAATAAAAACGATAATAGAATGGGTGATAATAACCGCGCTTATGTTGATTCTATCATATGCGCGTATTTTCGGAAATGTAAGCACTCTTGCTATAGCGTTATTTGTGGGGTTGGCATATAATCGAAAGAATATACTTGTTCTAACACCCATTCTGCTTTTATCAAATGTTTTGTTCGCATCGGTATGGCAAACCGTTGTAATATCTCTATCACCTTGTGTGCTTTTCATTTTCGCCTATCTAATTACGCGAAAACTAAAAAAACGAATCAAACCACATCATGCCGTTGAGTTGACCGCGTTATCGCTTACTCCTTTATTCTTCATATACGGTTTAAGTGCCGAAACTGCCCTTTGGGCATTTTTAAGCATTGTGATTACATCTTTTTTGGCGTATTGCAGTATTACCGTGTGTTACCTTATATTCATAAAGGGAATCAGATATAAACTTATTCCGGTCGAAACACTATCACTTTCGTGTTTACTATTGGCACTCTCGTTAGGATTATATAGAATCAAGATATCAAATGTGTATTTAAGTGCGCCAATACTTGCATTTTTTATTGTATCAGCCGTATATCTTTTTGCCGAAAAGGGGGTATTATTAACCATTATATGTTCTTTCTCGCCTGTTTTATCGGACGGAAACACCTCAGCTACCGTATTTATTTGTATCAGTACGGTCCTTTGTCTTTTTATTAGTCGCTATAGACGAATCTCTTTTTTGGTTATACCTTTTTTCCATTTGATAATGGGTTTAGCATTCAGTTTTTTCGAAAATTACTCCTACATAAACACAATATTACTTTTTGTAGGCGGTGGAATATTTGCAATGTTGTCCGATAGTATTATCAATAGATTTTTATCAAGTATTGGAGTAGAGCGCGGATATGCCATGCGTACATTGGTAAATCGAAATAGATTCGATATGTATAAAAGACTAAGTAAAGTATCCAATGTACTCAAGGAAATGTCACGAGCGGTCGCTTTTGATGATGTTATTAATAACGAAAAAATGGAAGATATATCCTTTTTATCAAAAAAGCTTGCCGATTCGCTTTGTTTCGATTGCGATAGGCGAATGGAGTGTGAAAGAATGTTGACCGCCTCAACCGCTTCTGCCACTCGTGATTTGATATCGAATGCTATAAAAAACGGAAGGGTAAGCATACTTGAAATGCCTCCTTTTTTGGTGGAGTATTGTGCAAAAAGTTCTAAAATGTTGGTTTCTTGCAAGGAAATGCTCGAGAATTATGCAGTAAGAAAAGAATTAACCGAAAGTGTCGGTACATGTAGAACTTTATTATCCGAACAAATAAACGGATTATCGGGAATGATAGACGGCTTTGCCTCCGAAATCAAACAGGCAGTTGCTTTCGACCCCGAAAAAGAACGTGAGTTGACAGAAGCTTTGTCGGCAGTTAACATCATAGCGTCCGAAGCAATCATTTATCGGGGTAGCGATTGCAGAAGTCTTGTAATAAGTGTTAGAGAACAAGACGAAGTTAAACCTGCACTCATGTCCAATATCGAAAAAGTGCTGGGTAAAATGGTCAAAAGCGATAGAACACAGGGGAAAGGTGTTGTCAATTTAACCTTTGTTGATGCACCGAGATATGACCTTACCTACGGCGTCAGTGCAAAAAGCAAAGATGCAACCTCTAACGGTGATGCGTTTTCGGTTGTAAAACTTTCCACCGATAAAGTGATGTTTGCCATTTGTGACGGAATGGGGAGCGGAAAAGATGCAAGCGAAACGAGCGGTAGGGCGATAGCGTTGGTTGAAGCGTTCTATAAAGCAGGAATCGACGAAAACGGCGTACTGTCACTTATCAATAAACTGCTGTCAGCAAGAGGTGGCGAGAATTTTTCCGCTCTCGATATATGTGTTGTCAATCTAAGAAGGGGAACAGCCGATTTTATTAAACTCGGTGGAGTTGAAAGCGTTATATTAGGTTCAGGCACTTCCGATATTATCGAAGGCGGGGCACTACCTTTGGGAATTCTCGAAACTGTCAAACCTAAGGTAGCGAGAAAGAGTGTAACAAACGGTGATATGATTGTTATGTTTAGTGACGGCATAACCGATTCGATAGGCTCGGACGGCGTGATAAGAATAGGAGAGCAATCCAAAACCAATAATCCCGAACGCCTTGCCGAATCGATTATCGAAGATTCGGAATTTGTGGGGCACGCCGACGATAAAACCGTGTTATGCATCAAAATATTTAATAGAATTTGATCATTTTATAGATATTTTAGATAAATTAATATAATAAAGCGATAAAAAGTTGTATAATGTAATTATGAAAAAGTTTTCCGCTTTATTATTGATATGCTGTATACTTTTGATGCTTACCTTGTCGGTAGGCCTTTTCGGTTGTATTTCTAAAGTTACAGTCACCGTTACAATAGAGGGCGAAGCATATAGGGGAGCAGTTTGTCCTATTTACGCTACAATCAAAGGTACCGACGAATATATCGACGTGCAGTTTGAAATTCTCGAAGATTACAACTGGGTATCTATAAACGGAAACGAATTACTTTTCACAAAAAATGCTACAGTGGGAGCGACCGTAACTGTTAAAGCCACTATCGACGGTTACGAGGGACAAAAAACAGTTACCGTCGGACACACCCCTATAAACGGCTTAGAAATAGAAAAAATACCCGTTTTATCCGCCGGTGAAAGTTATAAGCTGACCATAATTACCGATCCGTTTTATGCCGACGATGCCGAAATTACTTACAAATTGGTTTCGGGAGAAAACGTTGCAACAGTTCGCGACGACATTCTATATATCGCAAACGACGCTAACTACACAGACGATATACGAATTGTCGCACAATCAGGGGACAAGACAAGCGAAACCATTTTTGTTAAAATCTCTACCGTACAACCCGAAACTCTCGAATTAGTTTCCGATAAATACACGTTAAAACGGGGAGAACAAGCTAAAATAAGTTGTATAGTTACTCCAAGCAATTGCACGTTAGGCACAGCCGAATTGATAGTACCCGAAAGCGAATATTATTCATATAATCCGCTCGGTATTCTTACCGTAAAGGATACCGCTCCCGAAGGTGAAATCGAAATTATTGCTAAATTAGGAGCATTGACGAAAAGTATCAAATTACAAATCGTCAAAACGCCCGTGGAAAAAATAGAATTTACCTCATCTAAAAATGGTTGTCTTCGCATAGGGGATAAAGTCGACTTTTTTGCACAAGCATTCCCCGATAATGCAACCTACAACGAGATTACGGTGGAAGCGATTTTAGGCGCAGAATATATCGATTTTAATCCGACAACGTTTACCGTAACTACCGCAGAAGTTGGTAAAAAGATTACGCTATATGCGCATGCCGACGGCGTCGGTGCATATCTATCGTTTGAAACGGTTGCCGTAAATGTCGAAGATATATCGATAACCTTTGACGGCTCGGTATCGGTAACGGTAGGTAGCGAGCGTGAATTGAACTGCACCGTCAAACCGTCAAATGCAACCTATGGAGACGTCACTTTGTCAATATCGAGGGGCAACGAATATGCAAGGATCGATGGTAATAAGATAATGTTTGAAGCCATATCCGATACATTGACCGAAGTAGAAATATCGGCAACCGCGGATGGGATCACTCGCACGGTAACGTTTTATGTTGTTCCTGTGCCTGTCGAAAGAATCGAACTTAGTACAAAAGATGCTACTACCGAGTTAAAATCAAATGATACCGTGACTTTCGATGCAGTAATATTCCCATCAAACGCCACCTATAATGATATACAATTCCGATTCGAATCGGGAGAGCAACTTGGATTTTTTGTAGGAAATACATTCAAAGTCAATGATCCTACCGAGCGCGGACGTGTCGTGATATTTGCGGAATCACGCGACGGAATTAGAAGCAATTCCATAACTCTCGAAATCTTTGGAAATATAACCGTCCTCACTCCCAATTCTTGGTCCGAATTAGATAACTCGCCAACTTTATTGGACAATTCCGAATCGGTACGCATCAATTTTAGCGAATTAAAATCCGATGCAGATTATACCACTCTGATAATATCGGATGATGTCGAATATCTCGAGTTAATAGGTAACTACGACGGAAACGACTATATAATCAGCAATTTAAGTTTTTATTTTTTGACTACCGACAGCGTTTACGTAAGATTCGAAAACTTCGCAATAGACAATAACGGCGGTTTTAGCGATTATGTTATAGACTTCGGTAACGTTGCTACAATAACACTTGAGATAGTCGGAAAAAATTATATCAAGGCATCTTCTGTGTATAAACCAAACACATCAGGATTTATGGTGAACGGCGCATTTGCCGGTGAAAATACCGATTATATTCGCAAAAACGGTATGAATGGTTTCAACGGAACCGATGGCGGAACTGCAATTAACGCTAAAAATATTGAGATTATAGGTACCGGCAACCTTGAATTGGTGGCAGGAAGCGGTTCAAACGGGACCGACGGAACAAACGGCGCCGATGCTTCGGGTAAAACTTTTGCAGGTAACGGTGGTGACGGCGGTTCGGGTGGTAATTCAGGTTACGCTTTAACATGCGAAACCTTTGTTTGTAACATCGAAGGCAAACTTATCCTCTCGGGTGCAAACGGAGCGCTCGCAGGAAAGGGCGGTAAAGGCGGAATCGCAAACGACGGATATTCGGGAAGTGACGGAATTGACGGATCAGATGGTATCGCACGAAATCCGCTTTTGGCAACGGTTAAAGCGGAATATGTTACCGATAACTACACGATAACGCTTGGCAATGTGGTTGGAAACTCAGCCGTTAGAGTGTTCGTTTTTGACGAATTTGCCGATATGCTAAGTAAGTATTATAAGATAGACGTTCATTACGGTACCGACCTCAATAATCCGCATAGTCAATTCAAAATGGTTGAACTAACGTCTGCTGTCGAAATAAACAGAATGCTTTCCGCTCTGGATTATGCGCTTCAAACATTCCCGAAAAATCTGTATATTGAAATGGCTCAGGCTTCTAAAAAAGATATCGATATATATATCGTTCAATCTATCACTAAAAATTCATCGGAAGTATACGGATTGACGTCGGACGCAAACAATGTATGGTTCGAAACATTCGACACGAGATTAAGGGGTATATATTACAGCACTCCGTATAATATAATGATTCACGAATTACTGCACGTATTGACTTATAATCTTGACGATGCAACGAATAGTGCACTCAAAAAGACGTTGCCGTCATACAATCTTAACTATAGTTACAAAACTAATTCGTTGGGCGTATATGATCCTACCAACGGATATGACGAGGATAATTCGGTATTTTTGTGTAAATATAGTAAGTCGAGCTACAGCGAAGATGTAAGCGATAATTTGAGTATGATTGCGATGTTGCCCAATAAGGCGAAGTATCTTGAGGAAAATAAACCGCTAAATTTGAAGGTTCAATACATTACATCGGTTTATGTCGGACATTATTCAACGTTATCGGATAGAACCGAATTCAGGTGGAATAGATTTATTTAAAAGTAATTAAAAAATTATACTCGGCGAAATGTTTGTCTGCTTTCGCCGAGTTGCCGTGTACCGTCGGTATGCGGTTTTTTTCTTAAGTGTTCAATAAAGCGATGGTTATGCTTGAATTAGTCAAAGAGAGTGTCGAATCGGTGGGATTGTTGAGTTGAATCGTTGCGTTCGACGGAATATTGAGTAATATAGTTTTAGATACACAAGCCAAGTTACCTGCTGTGGTGACCTCAGATATTTTGGTGTTGGCAACCTCTGTTCCGTTCATATATAGAGTTACTCCGAATGTAGTACCCGCGCTTGTTCCTGTTGCACCATATGATACCATATATATTCCTGCGGTCGGAACAGTAACAGTATTGCCCTCATAGGTTATATCGGTGTCCGATGTAGCAACTGTAACGGTAAACGGAATATTAGCGCCTGCCACTACAGTACCGTCTGTAGACTCTACATAGCGAGCATTGGCAATGCCTTGAGCGCCAGTCGCACCTGTTGCGCCTGTTGCACCTGTTGCTCCGGTAGCGCCAGTTGCTCCGGTAGCACCTTGAGGGCCTTGTGGCCCCATTATTCCCTGTGGACCTTGGGGGCCTTGCGGTCCTACAGGACCTTGCGGACCTGGAATACCAACAACAGTGGGTCTTGGTCTTCTATCACAGCAATTATTGTTATTGTTGTTGCAAGGACAGCCGTTCCCAAAAATGAAATTACACATTAATCTCTATTCATCCTCCGTATTTAATTTGCCTTAGGCTTAATACATATTATGAATAATACGCAAACATCTGTGATAAAAATGGGTGATTTATTTAATGGAATTTCGTCCGCAAGATTATATGTCATCCTGAGCAAAATCGAGGAATCTAATTCCTTGTTTATAAGGATTTTAGATTCCAATGCTTCGCATTGCCCTATCGGGTTCGACTACAGGCTACGCCTTTCGCTCAGTATGACATTATTGGACGTTTAGAATGTCATTAACAATATGTGCGTTATCGTCCGCATCAATCAAAAATTCATATAACGGCGGACAAAAATCCGCTTTTATAATTTGGATTAAGATACTGCAAGGCAAGCCTTGCACTGCTTCGCAGTTCGACTTCGGTCTATCGACCTACGCTCAGTATGACATTGATGGTACGGCGCTATTCAGTTCCGCTCAGTATGACACTTGATTGTAAAGTACTTTTCTGAGTTAAGTATGACATACAAAAATTTGACATAGTGAGATTCAGTAATGGGCAAAAAATGGTTAGAATAAACAGTTGTATTTTTTATAAACAGTTTTTTATTTTTATCTATTGACTATTACAAAAAAAATGTATATAATGTATATAATTTAATACATTAAATTTGTCGGTGGATTTCCCTTCGGGTTATCTATCTTGTATATATGTTCGTTTCAAAAACGAACAATGCGGAATTCGAAAAAGGAGAATGGGTATGCAAAATTATGTTACCGAAAAACAACCATTGCTCAATGGCAACGGATGCATTGAAAACCCCGGATACTCTAAAGAACTCGTTTGGCAGTATTCGAGAGACGATATAAAAGCAAAGAAAAGTAGAATAAAAGAGTGGGATTATTACTATATTTCCAACGGAAGATATGCGCTATGTCTTACTATGGCTGATATGGGATATGTAGGCGCAAACTCTATTTCCGTTATCGATTTTGCTAAGCCTTGGCAAGCTACTAATAGCGATGTTATACTTTTCCCTATGGGAAAACTCAATATGCCAACAACTTCCGCTATCGGAGATGCTTATTGTAAAACAGGAAAATCGGAATATACATTTGAAAACGATGGTAACGAAAGACTTTTACACGGCTATTATAAAAAGTATGACAAGAAAAACGATCTTTCTTTTGAAATCGTTATTAAAAATGTTCCCAAGGAAACAATGGTTATAGCGACTCCCTTCGATAAAGAAAAATATTTCTACTATAACCAAAAAATCAATTGCATGGTTGCAAGCGGTTGGTTTATGATAAATGAGCAAAAGTTCGTATTCGATGAAGAAGACACCCTTGCTACCCTCGATTGGGGACGCGGTGTTTGGACATATGACAATACTTGGTATTGGGGAAGTCTACAAACACGACTCAAAGACGGAAAAACATTCGGTTTCAATATCGGTTACGGCTTCGGTAATACCTCTGCCGCTTCTGAAAATATGCTATTTTACGATGGATCGGCTCATAAAATCGAAAATGTCGATTTCGGTATTCCTAACGATAACAAGAAGGGCGTCAATCCCGATTATATGCAAAAATGGCATTTTACATCGTCGGATAATAGACTTGACCTCATATTTGAACCGATTATCGACAGATATGCTCCGTTTGATTTAAAAGTAATGTGCATGATACCTCATCAAGTGTTCGGTAGATTCCGCGGAAAGTGTATACTCAATGACGGTAAGGTTATTGAATTAGACGGTGATCTCGGATTTGCCGAAAAAGTACATAATAAATGGTAATATCAATGCATCCAATTCGGATGCATTTTTTTAACAAGGATTTTAGATTCCGACGCATTGCGTCGCCCTACCGGGTTCGACTACAGACTTCGTCTTTCGCTCAGAATGACCTTATTAGACGCTTACGCTTGCCTTGAAATGGGATAGGATAGTGTCACCTATGGTGGTTCGACTTCGCTTACGCTCAGTATGACATAATCGTGGTTGTTATCGTCCGCAAGATACCAAATTGTTGCACAATTTGATTCGCACGATGTGCGAATTTCGACTACAAGGGCGCGATTAGTAATCGCCCGCATCAATCAAAAATCCATATAACGGCGGACGAGATGTGGGCGTTTAGTATTTGGTGAATTCGAATAGGAAAGCAAAATAGCCATCCTCGGTGTGAGAAAAAGTGTAGGATTGCACCCTATTTTGTGAGATTTTCGGGAGAGCATTTTCTATTATTTCGGCAAACAAATCGTCTTGCATACGAAAATAAAACGGAATTTTACCATTTTGTGTGTGATTAGCATCTATGAAGTTTAACAATGCCTTAAAGACTTCGTCGGTATTTTTAAAATATAATCCTTTTCTATAATAATAATTATCCTTAGTAGAATTGCATTCCAAATCGGGATAATCATCTTTTTTATAATTATGGTCAAAAAGTATTTCGTCGTCTGTTACATTAAAGTACATATATTGAGGCTCGTCGATTCTCTTGGAATAATCTTCATCAAATGTTAGGTCCACGTGATAACAAGCTCCGTTAATCCGTACAATCAACCAGTCATGCGCCTCTTCTTCCTCGGTTTTATCGGAATAGATATTTGCTACAAGTATTCCGTGTTGTTGCAAAATATATTGCATCAATAGCGACAAACCTCCGCAAACTCCTTTTTGACGTTTCAATAAACCGACTACCGTAAAGAGTTCTCGTTGCTCTTGTCCGTTATACGATAAAAAATCATAATCATAATCGTAATCGCCTATGATGAAATCTCGTACCGCAAGTTCAAGATCAAATTCGTCATCTATTCCGTCAAACTTATGCGATATCTCGTTAAGTTGAGTAGTAATCCGCTCTATTTCATCTTCACTATATTCAGCCTTTCCGTCACCGATGGTGAGAAGAAAATCACGCTCGAAAGATAATTCGCTACGTGCAATATAAAACAACTCGGGCCAATCCCAAATAACTCCGTCGTAAACCTTATCGATATCTATATAGTTATCATAATTATAGGTAAATACGGGCAAAGTTCTATCAACTTCCTCGTTTTCGGGAGTGTAAAGTAATTCGTAAGAATAGACCGATAAATAATAAAACCTTAGTTCGCGCTTCATTATGCGTTCGACCAAAAACAAATATAATTCTTTTTCGGATGGATTCATTCGAGTATAGTTATATCTGCACTCGAGTTTATAATTATCGGTCATTGGGTTCTCCTTTTTTTTGTTTTTATAAAGGATTTTTAAAAAGCAAGTAGATAAAAACCGACTTTTAAATTTGGATTAGATACCTACGCTATGCGTCGCCCTACGAGTTCGACTTCGGTCTATCGACCTTCGCTGTAGGGGCCGATTAGTAATCGCCCTATCCTTGTTAAGGCAAGCGATAACGTCCCCATATGTTATTCCAAGCGTAGAAAACTACGATAAGATGACACATATATTTATCCGCAATTTTGCGATAGCAATACATCATTTGCCGAATAGGCAAACTTCATTCATCATTATGCGTAGCAGAACATCATTTGCAATAACGTTACTCTTTATTGTCGGCTGAGGAATCTTCAGCGTCGGCTTCGTTTTTTGACTCGGATTCGAGTGCTTTACGCTTGCTCGTTGGAACAATTTCTCCGTTCTTAATCTTCTTATGTCTCTTGACAAGATATACGATTAAAATAGTTATTCCACCGATTACAATGATAAACGGAAGTGCAGTCAATAAGAATATCGTCAATGCTTCGGCAAATTTAAGTCCGCCTTCCATCGATTCTAATAGTTTAGAACCGAACGTCTCCTTTTGTACGACAGTCTTCGTGTACATGTTGACGGTAACTGTGCTATAATCGACCAAACTATCGTACTTTTTGAGAATGCCGTCAATTTCCTTCAATTCAGTTTCTATTTCGCTGAGCCTTGTATTTATGGTAATTATCTCGCTTACGGTTGCATCTGTCATAAGTGAAATGAGTCTCGATTGTTCTGACTCTAAGGTTGCCTTACGAACGGTATTATTGTAGTACGTCAACGAAACATCTTTAGATGAAATAGATGTAGACGATACCTCGCCTATACCTTCGAGGTCATTCAAAAATGCATCTAATCTCGACGATTTGATTCTAAATACAAACGTTGCATAAGTGCTTTCAACGGAGGACGATTCAATCCATTCATCGGCATTAATTTTACCTTTTATGGTATTACTTGCTTCTTTGATGTTATCAACGGTCAATCGCGTACTTGCCGTATAGATTATTTTACGGTCTGGAGCTACATCGGTGCTTTCGGACTCATCACTAATATAATCCTTACTTTCGGACGAAGGATCATATCCGTCCGCTTTATATTCATAATCTCCGGGATAATAATCAGAACCCGAACTACATCCTACCAAAACTAAGGTCAACAGTAAAACAACAACTAACACAATACACAGTTTCTTTTTCATAATAATCTCCTTATGACTTTGCCTTTTCGGCTACATATCTCATGATAGCGTAGACAGTTTTTCCGTCTTTAATCAACCCATCAAGAATTTTTATATATGCCTCTTGTATAGGCATTTTAATTACATCTAAAAATTCGCCTTCATCTAAATGACGCTCGCCCTTGTGTTCTACATGCGCTTTATACACATAAATCTTTTCGTTTGTGTATCCGGGAGTAGGATATATGATGCCGTAGGGCGTAACTTCATCGACAATCAAACCTGTTTCTTCCGATAATTCTCGAATAGCCGTTCGGGAAGGGGCCTCGCCCTTCTCTATTTTCCCGGCAGGAATTTCGAGAATTTCTTCACGATAAACATATCTATATTGACTGACAAGATATATATTTTCATCATTATCTACAGCCAAAATTGCAGAACCGCCGTTATGACAAACATACTCGCGTTTAGCCTCACTTCCATCGGGTAAAGAAACGCTATCAAGTCTCAAATCAAGTATTTTACCCTCGTAAAGAAGGTGTGAAGACAACTGTTTTTCTTCCTTATTCATCTCTTTTTCTCAAATCGTGTGCAAGTAATGTATTTTGAAGAAGCATGGCGATAGTCATAGGTCCGACTCCGCCGGGTACGGGGGTAATATACGATGCTTTTGGCGCAACCGAATCAAAATCAACATCACCCTTCAAGCCATTCTCCGTCCTCGTGATACCGACATCGACGATAACTGCGCCGTCTTTGACCATATCGGCAGTTAATAAGCCTTGTTTACCGACAGCAACGGCTACTATATCGGCAGAACGTGTATATTCACCGATATTCGGCGTGCGTGAGTGGCATACGGTTACAGTTGCATTCTCGTCCAAGAAAAGTTCAAACAACGGCTTACCGACCAAAATAGAGCGCCCCACAACGACAACTTTTTTACCCGAAATCTCTATTCCGTATTCTTTAAGCAGTCTAATTACACCCGATGGGGTACAAGGCACTAACTGCTTTTTACCGCCATATAGCCTGCCTTGTTGAGAATAGGTCAAGCCGTCCACATCCTTAAGGGGCGAAATATGATTAATTATCTTATTTTCATTGAATCCCTTGGGAAGCGGTAATTGTAATAAAATACCGTCAACTGTGTCATCTACATTTAAGCGTTCGATCTCGGAGATAATCTCGTCTTCACCTACTGTAGCAGGCATTCTTATTGTCAGTGATTGGATACCTGCTTTTTGGCAAGCCTTGATCTTATTATTGACATAAACTTGACTGGCGGGATCATCACCCACCAAAATAACAGCAAGTGTCAACGAAAAATCAAAGTTTGATTGTTTTCTTCTCTCGATTTCCTCTTTTAGTTCGCTCCTAACCTTGAGCGCAGTCGCTTTTCCGTCTAAAATAATCATAATAATTACTCCGCTATTTATTCTTGTGACTCGTCGCGTGATTTGATAATCAGGGTATATGTATCATTGATAATGGTATAGTTTTTGTCAAGTGACACCACTTTGACGGTATAATTACCTACAGACTCGGGATAGGTCACTTTATTGCCTAAAGTGTCAAATATTTCTATTGTCGCATCGAAGTCGTACTCATTTACAATTGTTAATGCAAGCGATGAACCTTCGTAAACCTCGTATATCGAGGAAGATATAAAAATAGCCCTATCGCCGTTAAGTATGGTGAGTTTATCTATATTTCGCGGTAAAACAGTTAAGGGCAATTCTATAGTGATAGCCTCGTTAATTCCGTCTTTGGTCAATACAAACTTTGAATCATTAATACCGATAGAAAGGGTATAATTACCTACTGCAAGGATGCTACCGCTACTTATAACGGCACCGTTTTCATCGAGCATTTTAAGTGATATGTTTTTAGAGTCGAGTAAGCTCGCAACCTTTGTTGCAACTTGATTATCAACGAGATACTTGATAACGGTATATTCGGCATCGAATTCAATTGAAAGATTCACCTTGCTCAAATCAAAATCATCACTCGAGAGCATAACGGGCTTATCGGTTTGACAATCGATCGATACGCTACCGACATTACCTATATATTCTCTACCGTTCCAAATTTTCAAATACATCTTTTGATTAAAAATAAAGTCAAATGCAAGAGTCGTAAAATTTTTATGAGCAACTAACGTCTTGACGACTTTAACTCCGTTTTGATAATAGGAATATGTTATATTAAGACTATCCACGTTGATAATCAGTTCTTTCCAAGCAAGGTTTGCTTGATATACGTTTGCCGTATTGGAAAACGATGTAAATCCCTTATCTACAGAATAAATAATTCCGCCGGCAACGTATTGTCCTATCACATCATTATCGATGGTGATCGATTCCAATGTGTTTTGAATAGAATACACCGAATATCCGTTCTTTAATTGATATCCACCCGCATCGTTACCGACTAAAATATCAACATCCTTAGCAATCAGTCCGCCGTTAAAGTCAGCCGACATATCGGTTATATCGTATTTAAGTGTCATATAATATAGATAATCGTCATCGATAAATTTAACTTTAACTGCCTTATGCGCTATAGTTCTACCATTCTCGATAACTATATTTTCGCCAAAGGGTGAATCGTCAAATACATTGACGTCTATTCGCATTAGGGACACGCCGTCAATATATACAAGTTCGATAATTCTACGGCTAACTGTGACTGCGCACGGTATTTCTATATTTCCGAATACCGTTTTTATTATCGCTTGAACTTGCCCGCTTGCACCTAAATAAAGGGTTGTATCGGCAAATGTCTCAACATTCCATCCGTCAAGACGCGCTACTGTTTTGACTCCGTTAATATAGAATGATACCTTGTTAGGATAGCATTTTGAATCGGTAGCATCGGCAAGATAAGGATCGATTGTAATATTTGTCCCCGATGCAGTCATCGAATTAATTTCCGACATCGAATTATTAACGGACGAATTTGCTAAAGGTAAAAATCCGTCGAAGGATAGCGACTCTAAAGGCGAGCCCTCTATAGAAAGAGTCAATGCCGAACAAATAATGTTACCTACTTTGGCGGTGAGAGATATCCTACCGCTAACCTCGTTTACCGCTACACCTTTAGCCATTTCGGTGCGATATAATGTAGCTATATCTTCTAAGCCTATCCATTCGGTGATATCGAACCAACTATTGACGGTATTGGTATCGGCATATTCAAAATATAACTTACCTAAACAACCGTCATTATCACATCCGCAAATAAGGCTATGCAAGAATGTAGAATCGGTCAAATTATTGACAATCAAATTGCCATTAGAATCGGTATCGAGCAATTTTACGCTTATTACCTTTGTCTTTACTAAATTCGTTTCGGGTTCGTCAACATTGCCTAAGACAGGATTACCGTTCGAGTCGAACACAAAATAGTAATCGTCGGGGTCCTTGCTCGAAATCCACAAACGAATATCACTAAGTTTTTGAGCGAGCGGAATATATACCGAGACCTTCTCATAATAACCAAGTGACGCAACATCGACGGTCGATAACGCAGATATATCCCAACTGATTGGTAAGTCAAAATAGATGCTCTCTCCGTTAGAATCGGTTATGCCCTTAAAGGAAACGCGTGCGAAAGATGGATAACTGTCATAGCACATATAATTCGTTCTGTTGGGATCGATAGTAAGACTGTATTCGCTGTCTCCTTCCGCTAATTTATAATAAACAAAACCTTCTACTCCGTTCTCTATTCGATAATGTTTGAGCGCCCTATGCGATTCATCTGCTAAAACGAAATGTCCGTCTACTAAAACATAGGTTCCGTTACTATCCTCAACATAGGTTGGAGTGGTCAATATAGGTGAAGTCGGTTCGGACGGATTACCATCGGAATCTAACAAAGTCCATTCGTCTACAATCGCCTTGACAAAGGATATGTTTAATTCGATATGCTTATCAGCAACCGCTATCACACCGCCATAAACGAATTGTTCTCCTCTATACCAAATTTCTTTATCGTTATAAGACTTGAGATTCCAATCGATATTACGAATGACCGCACTCGATGCGGGATAATCGAAGTGTGCCTCGCCCACCGTAAGCGTGTATGCCTCATAATCCATAACCACGCTGTCGGGAATAGCAAAATCATAGGGGTTTTTGTTCAATAATTCGAACTTGATGTTTGTTCCTATTTCATTCTCGGTTGCTACTACCGTCGATCCGCTATAAAGTGTTATTGCGGTCAAATCGTAGTTTTTAAATATATAGGTGTAATTGAATGTTTGGTATCCGCCTATATCATCACCTACAATAAGAGATATTTTACCGCTTATCGGTTCCACAGAATATAGAGGAATGTTTTTCACTACCGGAATATCCCATTTAACTGCACGCTCTGTATGCGCTCCATCGGCGTAAATCAATTCAACTTCATTGGCTATAACCGTATCTGAACCCAACGCTGAAACCTTTAGTTGGTCGAAAAGCAATATACCGTCACCGATTATCTCGATGCCGTCATTCAAGCCGATAAGTTCGGTATCGTCTATAATGCGGTTAGTGATAGTGATTATTGCCTTTAATTCGGTCTGCACGCCTAATGAATTGGTTATATATGCAGTAATTTCGTACGCTCCGTCAATGCTGAATAATTTGTCCTTCATTGCGGATACAAGCTGTGCATCGGTAAGAAGGATGTCATCCACCTTAACTGATCTATTGTGAATAGATTCGGTATTCCAAGACAATTCCGCCTTAAAACGCTTCCCGCCCTTGGTTAACACATAAGTTTCGTTGCGAGAATATGTTTCACCGTTAAACGGATCGAATCCACCATAAGCATATATTTCTAAGAAGTTCTCTGCATTTTCTATTTTATCGATATCGGTATTATCAAGTTTAAGAGTATACACACAGGAACTAAGCTCGATGGGTTCACCGAAAAAGCCTATAACGCTCGGAATTATTTTGAATTCGGCGCCCGAGGTAAATACAGCTTCATCGATCGGTTTACCGCCATATGTCCAAATAACGGGCTTATTGATATAATGCACACCTATCGTCATTCCAATGTTTTGGAATTGTTCCATCAACGCTTTAATTGGATCGACAGCACTGTTATACCCCTCAAATGTGAAGGTTTTAATTGCGTTATCGATATATTCGAGGTATTCCGCAGGAGCATTGATCGAATAATCGGTAGCATCGGTAAAATCAACCGAAATGGTCTCAGTTACACGTTGTCCGAATACTTCTATATATGCGTTTACTTCACGAATTCCCGAACCTAACGAAGGTACATTATCACAATGCCATCCGCCGATGTCGGATACGTCGATAACGAGAGTTGACGATTGTTTGCCGTTCATTTCTACGGTAACCGTATCAGATAGGTCATTAACATCAAATATGGATACGGTACGACCGCTATGGTCACCCAATTCCTTAGTTTTGACGGATAAATCGTAGTTTTCGAGTGCGATATCGTCAATAATCAAGTCAATACGCTTATTCTTAGCAAATAACGTGCTGAATTTCGTATTCTTACCGACCGATAAAGTAAAAGTATCTACCGCAAAATCGATTGGCAATTCCTTTATACTCATATCGGGTATTAATTTAGATAAAAAGGATATTATTTCATTGAACCCCTCGTGTCCTGCCGACAAAACTAAGCCGTTTGCATCGTTGCGCAATACTAAGGACGAATCGGTAGATACCAATGCATTACCGTTAATATCACCCAAAAATGCGGAATATCTACCGCTTTCACGTAATTCTAACGATAAAATCTTATTGATACCGTTTTGCTCGGGATAAACCACATAGATCATATCGGAAGCCGACTTATAATAAATCGAGCACACAAATGACTCTGCCGAATCATAGAAGGATAACTTAAAGATATCAAGAGCACCATCTGGAGTGTAATTGCATTCCGCTATAAAATCGGTTATTTCACCATCAATGCTAACTTCGGTTCCGCTGAGGCTCGTAATCAAGCTCGATACAAGTTCGGCATTGGTAAGATTGGAAATATTAGTTTCAATTCTACCCTTAATAACAGGAGTAAGAGTGGCAGAATCACTCCAAGATTTGCATTTATCGGTCCATTCAGGGGTAGAGAGAGAAACTTCATAACCCACCGAAGGAGAAGATGCAGATACTTTAAAAGTTAGACCTTCGCCGAATAACAAAAGAGATAACGACTTAAAAAGGTTGTTTGAAGTGTCTGCAGTGACGGTTGCCTTACTGTAGTTATAGACAAAGTCAATACCCAACCTACTCTTGATAAGCTCGAGTGCGTCGCTATCGATATCGAGAACGGTACTGTCTTTATCGATATTCAATCCGTCCAAAAACGCAGCAATGAGATAGGCTTTACGCACATTGTCGATGTCCGCAGGCTCGGAAAGTATAGATAAAATACTAAGTTTATCCTCAATATAATCTTTATCAAAAGAATAATAGTTCGATTCTCCTAAGAGTGCAGAAGCATCGATAAAATATTTTTCTCCGTTATAATAAACGGATATGCCTTTACCGCTATTAAGAACATTATCGAGGGATAGAGAAAAACTGAGTTTGCCGTCGGCATAATTCGACTTTAAAGAATAATTCGAAGTGTATGAGTTATCGGTGAACTTGGTTGCTATACTCGAACCAAATATCTCGTTAACAACATCGGTACGGTCAAAATCAAGTTCAATGGCACCCGAGATGTCATAATTTCTAAAGTCAAAATGTCTGTATGATGACAAGTTGTCGGCAAGTAAAACATTATATTCGCTTGAGAATTCCTCCGTAAACTCTGTCGCGGTAAAACTATTGAGCGCAATAGAGTCAGTTACAGTACCCTCAATAGATTGGTAACAAGCATTCTTAAAGTAATAATAGTCCGCCCCACCGCGTGTATTGTACAACTCAAAGGTAACGTTTGCATCCGATTCACTAAGTTTATTAATATCAGCTTTGGTCAAATTCAATGCACCCAAAAACATATCCGCATCGATACCTAAATCGGCGGTAAATAATACATTTTCCAATGCAGAATAAACTAAAGAAAAGTCAAGAGTGCAGGTATATTGGAAGTGATTGATACAATTACAATTATCATCATCACAACTATCTAAAACAACTTTTTTACAGTCGGTGAAAATATAATTGCTCAATATGGGAATTAATTCTATTACATCACTGACCTTTCCTTCATGAATGTTACTTTGATTCAAGGTGTTAGCTAAATTGCCAAGATTAAATCCCGTGATAGCAACCTTGTTGAATATCGGTGGATAATCGATATATAAGGTTCCGTTCGAATAGTACAATGAAAATAGACTTCCGCCGTTTTCCTCTCTAACGATGAAAGATGCAACACTCTTGGTGTCCGAAGAAAGGTTTTCGGAATCGATATATATTTTGGCGGAAAAATCGTAAAGCGTAGCAGGGGAATTGATGGTTAATTCACTATTTGTGCTCTTGTTTTCCCCACTAAAAGCAACATAAATGCCCTCTGTTGCACCGTCGGTCGTGCATGAGTGAAGCATCGCAGTATATATCTCGTCTATAGCATCGGCAACAACCATAGTTCCGTCGTCGTTTATGGTAATATCGGGCGGAGTGGTCCTACAAGCGGTAAAAACAAGCATTACCGATAATAATAGTATAAACGATATAATCAATAACTTTTTCTTCATATTTCCTCCGACTAATAAGTAAACTCTCAAAAGTACTTATCACTATTAGTTTACAACTATAAGTATAGCGGTGTCAATATAATATTTTTTAATATTACGCGTACGCGAAAGAAAAGATTGCATTTTTTAAAGCAGTTTTTTGCATTATATCAGCTTTTATGATTTGGATTAAGATACTGCAAGGCAAGCCTTGCACTGCTTCGCAGTTCGACTTCGCCAAGGGTGCGATTAGTAATATTTTGTTGTTGTTTTCGTAAAAAGTATGTGCAATACTTTTCAATTTTGATATTAAATAAAACGAGAAAGCTCTTATAATTTAATCCACAAGGAGGGAACTACGCCCATATATGTATAATTAACCATTTCATCATATATTTCACCATTATAATAAATATATCGAGCATAATAGCTATCACGAGTAAACGGCGAGCGTAGCCACCACCAGCAGTTTCCATTATAATCGGATGTATTTGCTAAACACCCTTGACTTTTAGCGTAGTCGGTACTCTTTCGTTGTCCGCTCTCGGTAGATAAATTGTATTTTTCGACTTCAGCATATGACAACAAAAATACTGCATCTTTTGTATTAGAGCAAACATATAGACCGTCGTCACTTCCCGCACTCGAAGCTGAATTAACTACACTGGTGATACTAATTATTTTCTTTTGATATTCGCTAAATGTAGTATCATAAAAGGTGTCGTTTAACCATGAACGGATAGTGCTATACTCATAGTTATTCTCATAAACGGTTCCTCTATCTTTAATACGTGTATTTCCGTTAGCAGTTGTATAGTAATTTTGACTATCAATCGCTATATCGCAAAGTAAAAGAGCATTACCGTTTTTTTCATCAAGTATTTGCCACTTAATAGGTTCATACTTAAACCAATAAATTGTATTAGTATAATATCCGTTATCACTTTGATAACTGTTACCGCTTGATGAACTATAAGTCGTAAAATATGGACGATAATTCGTAAAATATACGCCACGATATTTTTCAGTATCATACTCAACATCTATATACCACATGTAGTTAGATATATTACCGCTAATATAATAACCGTAGGATGCCCAATTTCTACTATATGAGGATGTTGGCAGTGTTCCAGCTAAATCGTTTAGCGAAGTTTCTAACGTACTATCCGATACAAGGCTTTGAGGATATTCACCAAACAATATAGTATCGCCCACTCTTGAATATACTTTTATCATTTTACGAGTAATTGTTACATTATGAGAAGGCATAAGCGTTTCTGAAGTAATTATTTCATCATCTATATAGTATTCATAATAATACCCTTCTTTTCTGTTTTTATCCGAACTAATAATACTCTCTAAGATGGGATTGCCTTCCTTTTGGGTACAAAGAAGACTCCCATTTAATGTAATCCTTAAAGTTTCTTTTTCTTTCCAGTTGGCATAATAGGTAATCTTTTCCCAAATACGCTCACCTTCGGTGAAGCGAGTGGAATCGGTAGATAAGTATCCATCGGGTTCGGTATACCAGCCCATAAAAGTGTAGCCTTCCCTACTTACTTCAGGCGTGTCGTCATTAAAAATAGAACCGATTTTAACCCTAACGGCATAGCCACCTTCCCCACCATTAGCGTCAAATACAACTTTAACTTTCTTGTTATTTGATGAAAACGGTGTTAGTTGAACTCGTTTATATTCTTCGGCTAAATCTGCTTCTTCACCAATATAGATAGTTCCGTTACCATCCTTCTTGAAGTAGTAACTATATTTAACATCTCCGAACAAGTCATCGGTTGTGCTAAATGTGATTTTGTTATCGGATACCTTCCATTTACCGCTTTCGGTTGAAGTTTCGCCTGTGAAATCTTGATAATAAACAGTATATTTACTCGGGGTAAAACTATAGAAGTCGTCGGGATCATCTACATTTACATATACACCGCGTACACCTATAAAACAAACCATTAGCGTGATGGCGGTAGCTAAAATTGCAAGAACAATAATAAATTTTAAAGCGCCGGCTTGCATAAAGGCTTTGAATGACGCCCACTTACCGGCAAAAGACATTTTATATACTTTATTCTCAAGGATTTTGTGTTTTGCTTCTAAGTCGTTAATCCGCTTTTTAAGTTCGCTCGTTTCGTGCTCGTCGGTATCTTTCTTTTTATCCTTGATTTCTTTATTTACCTCTTTATTCTTAACTTCTCTTTTATCTTTGTTGTCTATATCGTTGATTTTTTTCTTTAAATAATCGAGTTCAGTCTGTAATTCGAGGTTCTTTTGTTTGAGTTCGTCGCACTCGTTACGCATATTAATTAAAGCGGATTCGTCCTTAGCGGAAAGTTCGACTGAAGGATTATCAACCTTAACGTCTTCCTCGATATGGTCCACTCTATCATCGCATCCAAATGGATTATCTGTCGGACGCTCATTAAAAGTAGACGGATTATAACTTACTTCGTCAATATTATCTTCAACAAAGAAACGTATATCCCTCGAATCATCAACTTTATTAGAATTAGCACTTGAATCGATCAAATTATCGTTATGCAAATTCTCTATAGACTCGGAATGTTCTTCAACAAAAGTAATTTCACTACCATAGGTCTTATCACCAAAAGGCATATGAAAAGAATCATTAATGGCATCGATAGGTTTAGAAAAATCGGAAGACACTTTTTCATTCGCATCAACGGGTTCCGATTCGTCTACATTTTCCAATTCATCATCGTAGTCGTCATATCCGTCATAATCGTCATCCAATTTAAAAAAGGCATTACAGTATTTACATGCAAAATAACCGTTGACTTCGAGCAGTTCATTTCCACACTTCGGACACTTCATATCATTTCTCCTTACGATAAGCAGTATTTTAGCTTTTAGCATAAATAATTCTTGACTGTCGAAAGTTTCCCCTATTGATAATCAAGATAATCGCATTCCCAATACTATACCTATTCGCAGTTATATGACAAATTAGGTATATTAGCGCCTTCTCGGCTACTTTTTACATTTTATCACTTATCTAATGTAGTTGTCAAGATGCATTCGAAAAGAATGTAAATAAGTGTAAAAAAATACGCGCAATGCGTACTTCTTTTTAATAAGGATGCAGATACCGACGCTATGCGTCACCCTATCGGGTTCGACTACGCTTACTACGCTTGGGTATGACAAAATTGGACGCTGGCGCTTTTATGATTTGGATTAAGATACTGCAAGGCAAGCCTTGCACTGCTTCGCAGTTCGACTGCGGTTTTCAACCTTCGCTCAGTATGACAAGAACCGCAATAGTAAGTACATAATAAAAGCAAGTGCGAGGACTTGCTTTTGGCGAAAAATGATAAACACAAAGAATAATATTATAGGTCGTCGGCGAAGCGGGTGCGACGCAATATACATTTACGAATAATGTCGTAAGGAATAATTGCGAGACTTAAACCGAATATTACTAACCACTGATAAATATCGAGTCCCGTACATTGGAATACGGCTCCGCCAAACTGCGTCAATATGATTTGGATTACGAAAATCAAACCGATACAAGGCAAGAATCCCTTATTCTCACGAATGTTGTTAAACAGCGTAATAGAACTTGTACGAGTATTGAAGGCGTTGAAAATCGCACTTAACATAAAGAATGTAAAGAATGCCGTATGTGATACCGTCGCTTCGGATGTAGTGTCAAACGGGAAGAAAGATACAAACGCAGGCAATTTAAGAATCAGCATTCCTATAACTACCACAAAGACTGCAGATGTGATTATCCTAATCCACATCGATTTACTGATGATGTCTCCGTCTCTACTCTTCGGTTTTTCATCCATATATTTCGGAAGGGGCGGTTCTCCACCGAATGCGATTGCCGCAAGGGTATCTATTACGAGATTCACCCATAATATTTGGATAATACTTAACGGTTCCGCTATACTGAAGAATGATGCAAGGAAACTGATAAGTACCGCCGCGATATTTATCGAGAGTTGGAATACGACAAACTTACGAATGCTATTAAAAATGGTTCTACCGTATAAAACCGCTCTTGCTATGGTGGAGAAATTATCGTCAAGAATAACTAAATCACTCGCCTCCTTAGCAACTTCCGTACCACCGCCCATACCAAAGCCTACATCGGCTTTCTTGAGTGCGGGAGAATCGTTGACACCGTCACCGGTCATACCGACAACGAGGTTCATACTCTTACTGATATCTACAAGTCTACTCTTATCGCTGGGCAACGCTCTTGCAATCACCTTAATATTCGGCAAACAATCCTTGATGTCGTCGTCAGACATACTTGCAAGCTCGTCGGAAGTGAATACGAGGTCGTCTTCACTATCGATAATGCCTGATTCCTTGGCAATGGCAATTGCCGTTTCTCTGCGGTCACCGGTAATCATTACTACCTGTATACCCGCTCTTTGTACTTCGGCTATGGCTTCAACCGCCTCGGGGCGAACATCGTCACGAATGCCGATATACGCGACAAGAGTAAGTTGAGCGTCGCTTAAATTGCCGTCGACAATTTCATCGTTAGTGTACGCAAATATCAATACACGCATTGCACGAAGGGCTAAATCGATAATAGATCTATCGATAGAAGACGGATCGGTTAACGGTTGTTCTCTACCTTCCGCATCGAGATAGTATTTACAACGAGGTAAAAGTCTTTCGGGAGCACCCTTTATAATTGTTTTACCGTTGTCGAGGGTGACACAGGAATATTTATTCGTACTATTGAAAGGAATGCTATTAATAACGCCCTTGGGTTTGGTTTCGCTATCAATAACATATTGAGCCAACGCCCTCTCGGTAGCGTTACCGCCGACAACCGTCAAGTTTCCCAACTCATCTTTAGTCAATATCGACTGGGTGTTTGTCAAAATATTATCGGTCAATTCGTCCATAATCGGCTTAGGAATGGCGTTCGGTTCGGTATATGCCTTTCCGCTACCGTCATGTACCGAGACTACTTCGAGTTTACCTTTGGTAATCGTTCCGGTCTTATCCGAAAAAAGTATGTTAAGACTTCCTGCCGTTTCGATACCTACTATTTTACGAACAAGAACGTTTTCCTTGAGCATCTTGTTCATATTAAGTGCGGAAACCAATGCAATCATCAAAGGTAAGCCTTCCGGAACAGCCATTACTATAATAGTGACGGCTAACATTAACGCTTCGACACAATCACCGAATACTACCATCCAGTCACCCGAGAAATAGGCACTAATCAATTGAGGATCAAAATTGTTTTCTATAATAAATTTGAGGAATAAATAGGATAACGCTATGAGTATACCGCCAATATAGCCAAATACACTTATCATTTTGGCAAGTTTTTCAAGTTTAACCTTTAGTGGTGACGGTCTATCGTCGTTTTGCTGTAGTTCCTCTGCAATTTTACCATATACAGACTTATCACCAACAACAGTTACTCTCATTACGCCGTTACCGTTACAAACGATGGAACCGCGGTATACGCTACTGTAATCGAGAAAATCTCTATAATCGGTTTCTTCACCGGGAACTTTGGTAACATCCTTACTTTCACCGTTTAACGCAGACTGATCGACAGATACCTCGCCTTCAATGATTATACCGTCTGCGGGAACTTTATCGCCAAGTTGCAATAATACTATATCGCCGACTACAAGGTCGTCTATAACTATCTCTTTGATAACTCCGTCTCTAAATACCTTACATATAATTCGAGATGCCTCTTCTTGGAGTTTTTTGAAAACATTTTCGTTACGATACTCCGAAAAAGTCGAAACAAAGGTTGCTAATAACACTGCTATCGAAATGCCTACGGGTTCGTACCATTCGCACTTACCGAAACATGCAATCACAATATTGATAACCAATGCAACCAATAATATTTCTATCATCGGATCTTTGAAGTTTCTTAATAACTTTTTCCAGAACGATTCGCCTTTGACTTCGGTAAGTTTGTTATCACCGTGTTCCGCTCTGGAGCGAACTACTTCTTGTTCGCTTAATCCCTTATAGTTCATCTATGCCTCCACTCGGTCTTTGTAGATAGACCGCGCAAATAGTTGTTGTGTAAATTCATTTTATTATTATACCATATTTCAAAAATAATAACATACTAATAATAGGTACCTTATTTGAAAAATGCAACAATTATTACAATATCTTAATAAATTTTCCGTTTACGGATACCTAATTGACAAAAAATGCCACGATATTTATAATTTATATTATGAAAAGAATCATCGTTTTGATACTCTGTATATTTATTACGTTGTCTTTGGTTTGCTGTAATCATGTAGGACTAAGCACACCCGAATTGACTATCGACGGCGATATTTTGTCTTGGTCCGCTATTTCGGGTGCCGAAAGCTATTCTTTGAAGATAATGTTCGATGACGTTAACGGATACGAATTGACAACGACCGAAACTTCCTATAAGGCTAAGTTCGTCAAAGAAGGGTGCTATACATTCGCGGTAAGAGCAAATGTTAACGGTAAGTACACTAAATATTCTAACGAGGTCACCTATACACTCGATAAGGACATCAATATATCTTCGAGTCCCGACGGTTCGGTTACCTATAGAGGTTCGGGAACGGCGGACGACCCAATTCTTATCGAATCGGCTACACAACTACTATCCATTCAAACAGGTACTAAAAAAGTTACTACAAACGGTATATCCGAAACTATTCAACTCTATTATAAGCAAACATGCAATATCGATTTATCAGGTAAAAATAGCGATCCTATTTGTACCGGTTCGCAAAAATTCTCGGGTTACTACGACGGTAACGGCTATAAAATTATCAACCTTACTCAAAATAAAGTACCCGATTCAGGTTACATTTATATGGGTTTGTTTGGCTCTATAGAAAATGCAAGCATAATTAACGTGACTATCGAAAACTATTCAGTCAATATGAGTTATGTTTCTAAGGGTTTCGGTTGGGGTGCCATTGCCGGCTATAGTAAGCAGTCAAACATCGAAAACTGCCACGTGACAGGCAATATATCCATAAATTCACCAATAAACGCTGTTTACTACGGATATGCAGGAATGCTGATCGGCGAATCTTATGGTTCTACAATTCGCAGATGCTCCGCTTCGGGCGAAATCAATATGGTGTTTTCGAAATGTTATGTCGGCGGTATTGCAGGTACAACCAATATCGGAACTAAGGACACAATACAAAACTGCTTATCCACCGTCAAAATTACTACGCATTCAACCGGTAGAAACTCCGGTGTACCCGAAACAAGCAGTTATGCAGGCGGGCTTATCGGATATGCAACATCGTTTAGTGAAGTAAATAATTCGGTAGCGGATGCGTATCTCGTCGCAACCGCAATCGATGGCGGTGATCCGCTCACAATCGGTATAGGTATTTTCGGCGGTGGTAAATTTAGATCGGCAGACGGTTTATCGTCGCTCGAATATACAAACTGTTATTTCAATTATCAAAAGATGGGATTGGAGTTAAGCGAAGAATATCCTACAATAGAAGCGTTAGTAGATAGATACGCTATCGGCGGTAAAACGGTTAAACAAAACTCAAAAACTACCGTATTTGGTTTCGATGACAATCAAGCGTCGTTTGAGGAAACATATAAAGATTTCGATTTTACCGATATATGGGAATTTAAAGACGGCAAATTAGCACTTCGTAGCTACAAAGCCGAGCATACAATATCAATTTAGGAGGAATTAATCATGAGTTATGCAGATGAAGTTTTTAAGCAAAACATCCGCGATATTTTAGAAAACGGCTTTTCTGATGAAGGACTAAAGGTGCGTCCATATTGGGCGGATGACCACTCCCCCGCTCATACCGTAAAAAAATTCTGCATAGTAAATAGATACGACCTATCTAAAGAATTCCCGATTATGACGCTTAGAAAAACTAACTTCCGTGCCGCAATCGATGAAATATTATGGATTTGGCAAAAAAAATCTAACAACGTCAACGATTTAAATAGCCATATTTGGGACGCATGGGCGGACGAAAGCGGTAGCATCGGTAAAGCTTACGGCTATCAACTCGGAATCAAACACCAATACCCCGAAGGCGAATTCGATCAAGTGGATAGAGTTTTGTATGACCTCAAAAACAATCCCGCATCGAGAAGAATTATGACAAACATTTATGTGCATCAAGATTTGCACGAAATGAACCTCTATCCTTGCGCTTATTCGGTGACGTTCAACGTGACAGGCAATAAACTCAATGCAATACTCAATCAACGTTCTCAAGATATGGTGGTTGCAAACAATTGGAATATCGTACAATATGCAGTCCTTGTACACATGTTTGCACAAGTTAGCGGACTCGAGGTCGGAGAACTTGTACATGTAATTGCCGATGCTCATATATATGATAGACATATTCCTATTGCAAAGGGTATGATAGAAAGAGTACCGTTTAATGCTCCTAAATTGATCATCGATAAGTCAATAACGAATTTCTATGATTTTACCGTTGATAGCTTTTCACTCGAAGGTTACGAATGGCATAAATTAGGATGTAAATTACCGGTAGCGGTATAAAAAAAAGTCCTCACCGATTGGTGAGGCTTTTTTAATAATAGGTAATAGTGAATAGTGAAGATGTGTAGATTGAGTGGATTGATGGTAATCGTTACCGTCCAAGATACTGCAAGGCAAGCCTTGCACTGCTTCGCAGTTCGACTGCGCTTACGCTCCGCTCAGTATGCCGGGACGGGCGCTAAAGCGAATCATTTTGCGGATGCAGATACCGACGCAAAGCGTCGCCCTATAGGTTCGACTACAGACTTCGTCTTCCGCTCAGTATGGCATCAATAGACAAATATAGTAAGTGCAAAATAAAAAGCAAGTGCGATGACTTGCTTTTTGCGGGCGATTACTAATCGCCTTTTTTTTTGAATTATATATATTACTTTATTGTCATATATTTATTATTTGCAGTGTGAGCGACTAATAGTTAAGGTAATAACCGATCATTAATCAATCCTACGGTATTTGCCGTAGAACACCTTGGTTTTTAGGACATACACAAGGATAAAGCCTAATACTACAACTGCACATATTCCTAAGCTTATACCGGCAATCGCCCAGTCCCAACCAGCGCTTGCTTTGACGTTATCCCACATAGATACAATGGTGCTGTTTTGATCTCCGAAATCTTTCATTACGCCAAGTAAAGCAAACTCATCGTCGCTCAAATATAGATGCGGATATCTAATCAATGACAACCACTCCTCGTCATACAACAGCTCGTATACGGCATCATATGCTCCGTACAATTCGCCAGATTCGTCGGTGCCAAAAATCAATTCGTCAAGTTGTTCCAAAGGGCTCCCCTCTTCCCACATCGTTTCGGGATTTTGTAGAGCTAAATCTAATACCGCTTGAATATCGGCAAGTGCTTTTTCGTCTTCCCAAATTTTTTCAACTCGAGCAATTCGATTGTTCGATAACGTTTGTAGTGCTTTATCGGACGTTTCGATGTATTGATAAGAATCTACAATGGCAAGGATCGCTTCGGCGTCACCCATAATCGCTTCTCTGTTCATTGCGGAAGAGTAGCCTATTTCGTACATATTATATACGTTAACATAGGGTTGACAAGCCCACTCGATAAATAACTCAGCGGCTTCTACATTCTTACACGACGTAGGCATACACCATCCGTCAAACCATACGTTACCACCGCTTGTAGGATTAATAAATCCCAACTCTACGCCTTCTAACGCGGCTTCTTCGATTGCATACATTGCATCGCCCGACCAAGCAAGGTTTACATAGGCACTTCCAATAATCATATCGTCTTTACCAAGGTCTACTTCGTACCCTTTGAGACAGCCCGATTCTTTTTGTTGCTGAAGTATTTTTTCGGCAGAATCGATCATTGCGTCATCGGTACAGTTGATAAGATCTTGCGGAGCTAAATTCTTATATTGCTCGGGCAAAACTCCCATTTCGTACATATACATTACGGCGGCAGCATATGCGTCTCTTACACTATCTTTCATAAGTATTTTACCGTTTAGTTTATCGTATGAGGTCAATTCGCCTTCGTCATTGTACCAAGAATTCCATAGCAATCCCCAGCCTGCTTCTTCTGCCAATTCATCGGAAATAACTTCATTACCGTTTTTGTCGACACGTGTGTACATTACGCCCAAAGTTCCCCACATATATGGTACAAAATAATCGTTGAGGTTATATTCCATATCCTCAAAAATCTCGTCTACCTTACCGGTAATCATGGGGTCGATATTATCGAGATTCCCAATGTTTTCTTTATTGATTTTAAGCAGTTTACCCGCTCCCGCAAGCCTCATTATAGAATATTCCGACGGACAAACCAAATCAACGTCAGCATCGTCGTTTAGAACCTTGGTCATCATGGTTTCATTGGTATCATAGGTGCTGTAGACGACTTCTATTTTTTTACCTGTTTTGGCAAAATAGTAGTCTTCGAACTCATCCAAAATGGACAGATCAATATAATCCGCCCAATTGTATACGATAAGTTTGTCCTTTCTCGTGGAACATCCCGTAAATACCGCAATACCCGAAAACGCAAAACAAATAACTAATAATAAAAGTATAACTTTCTTCATCTATTCATCCTCCGTTTTAACCTTGAGCTTTTTGAGGTTGGCAAGCAATAATAAAGTAATTACAACCACAAATATGATGGAGAATACCGCAAACCAATACGGACTGATCGATTTGACTCTCGCATCCTCGTAAATAAACGTGCTAAGCGTTTCGATACCGGTACCAGCACCCTTGTTGATTTGAGTGATGATAAAATCGTCAAGTGAAAGGGTGAACGCCATTATGAAGCCCGAAAGTATTCCGGGAACAAGATTGGGCAGTAATACGCCGAATAATGCCTTTGTAGGCGTACTTCCGAGGTCCAACGCAGCTTCATATATGTTTTTATCCATACGTTGCAACAATGGCAAAACCGACAATACTACATACGGAGTACAGAAACTGACATGACCTAAAATAAGTCTTACATATCCTTGCGGGAATGCAAAAGTGGAGAAAAACACCATTAACGATACCGCAATAACGATTTCGCTATTGACAATAGGAATTTGGTTTACCATAGTCACGACTGCACGTGTGCGCTTTTTCAACGAATGAATACCTATAGCACTGATACTGCCTAAAACGGTGGATATTACCGACGAAATCACTGCGATAAGCAACGTATTTTTCAACGCAGACATCAATGAATCAAAGGATTCTGACTCGAATATTTGCTTATACGAACTAAAGGTAAAACCTTGCGAAAAGGAAAATCTCGCATTACCGCTGAAACTGAATACGATTATCAACAGTATAGGTGCATATAACAAAGCAAGTACAAGCACTACATAACTGTATGAACAAGCCTTTTTAAATACTTCCAAGCCTTTCCTCATAGTACCACACTCCCCGATTCGTCTTTTGCACCGAATCTACTCAAAATGAAGTTACTGACAAGCACGAGCACAAGCATCACTAAACTCATAACACTGCCTACGCCATACATATTTTGCGAAAACATATTTTGAATGGAATCACCGAATAAATAGATTTGTCTATCACTCAAGATTTCAGTGATGGCAAACGTCGATATTGCAGGAATAAACACCATAGTCACACCGCTCAAGATTCCGGGGAAAGACAACGGTAAAGTCGTCTTAACTAATACGGTGAGTTTATCTGCACCAAGGTCAAGTGCCGCTTCGGCATAACTCTTATCGATATTCGATATCGAATTGTACAAAGGCATTATCATAAAAGGAAGATAATTATATACCATACCGAATATGACCGTTCCCATTCCTAACGATACACCGAGTGATTCGAAAATAGCCTTGGTAGCAAGTGTGCGGATTAGAAAGTTTATCCACATGGGAAGCATAAAGAATAGTATTAAAAGTTTACCTGCCTTAAGTTTACTAAGTATCAATGCCAAAGGATAGCCGAGTATCAAACAAATAGCCGTGGTTATCAAACCGATAATTATACTTTTCCATAAAACATCGAGTCCGCTCGAAGTGCTGACATTGAAAAAATCAATAAAGTTTTGGAAGGAAAATCCGTCATCGTATATAAATGCATTGATAAGAATAAGTACCAACGGCACTACGACGAATAACATCAAAAACAATATATACGGATAGGAAAACACTCGACGCGTCAACTTAAATCCGCTCTTGCGTTTTCCCTTCGCGGTAACGTTAGCGAAATTAGTCATTGTTGTCCTCCGCAACCTCTATTTCTTCGATTATTATCTTCTCGGGAGCAATCTTTACGCCGAGTCTATCGTCCTTCATCCACTCATAGTCGGTGTCGACGAAGAAATCATAATAGTCGTCCGAACGAACTATGCATTGATAATAACTGCCCTTATAAATGCTATTGACAACGGTTACGCCTATGACACCGTCATCCTCGTTATCAGTGAGCTCTACATCGTCAAAATCGACCTTGACTCTGACTTTGGTGCCCGAAGGAAGATTAGAATTACATTCAAACTTGCCTCCGCATATCTCTACGATACCTTCATCCCACATCTCAGTTTCAATTTCGTTAATAATACGCGATTTGTGCATAATATGGAAACTGTCGGGACGAATAATCAAACCTACATCGCTACCGACGACTCTTAAATCGGTATGGTGAACCATGATTTCGTTATCGTCACCGTCTTCGTCCTTGACAATTACGGTAGTTTGGAAGTGATCGCCTTTAAATACCGACGACTGAATATTACCGACGATCATGGCGTCACTCGATTCCTTATCAACGATAAGAATATCTTCGGGACGAACGATAACGTCTACGGGTTCATTCTTTTTGAATCCCTTGTCTACACAACGGAAAGTGTGACCGATAACCGAAATGCAATAGTCGCCGGTCATATCTCCGCTGAAAATGTTAGATTCGCCTACAAAGTCGGCAACGAATGCGTTTGCAGGCTCGTCATATATCTTTTGAGGAGTAGCGATTTGTTGTACTACGCCCTCTCTCATAATAATGATCCTATCACTCATAGTCAAGGCTTCTTCTTGATCGTGGGTAACGTATACGAAGGTGATACCGAGTTTCTTATGCATATTCATAAGTTCTATCTGCATATCCTTACGCAACTTAAGGTCCAATGCGCCTAAAGGTTCGTCAAGTAAAAGTACCTCGGGTTCGTTGACAAGAGCACGTGCTATAGCAACTCTTTGCATTTGTCCGCCCGAAAGCGACGTAACACTACGCTTCTCATAACCTTCCATATCTACCATTCTAAGTGCATTACTTACTTTATCGGATATTTCTTCCTTAGTGAGCTTACGAAGTTTTTCTAATTTGACACCTTTTTTCTCTACGAATTCACCGGTAGGCACTTTCTTGAGTTTCAAACCGAAAGCAATGTTATTGAAAACATTGAGATGCGGAAACAATGCATAACGCTGGAATACCGTGTTAACATTGCGCTTATACGGCGGAAGTTCGGTTATGTCTTGTCCGTTAAATAAAATCTGTCCGCTCGTGGGCATTTCAAAACCTGAGATCATCCTAAGCGTAGTCGTTTTACCACAGCCCGACGGTCCTAAAAGGGTGACAAATTCGCCCTTGTGAATGCTGATAGATAGATTTTTAACGACGGGCTTGTCGCCAAAACTCTTATGAACATTCTTGAGTTCGATGATCGTGTCGTTCGCTAACACTTTCTTTTCATTGGTTGCCATAAATAATCCTCCTAAGTTTATCAGAAATCGCTCGGAGTGGTTACCCAAAGAATTTTCGCTTCTTTGCTACCAACGTTGACGATTTTATGTTCCTTATCTCCTAAGAGATAAAAAGTTTCTCCTTTTTTTGCTTTATATGCAAAATCGTGTATTATAATCATTATTCTGCCGTCTATAACATAGCCGAATTCTTGACCTTCAAACGGATACCTGATATCCGAACTACCATTTACAGGTAAGGTCAATAAAACGGGTTCCATATCGTTTTTTGACGAATTGGGAACTAACCAAGTTATCGAGCCGTCCCCATTGGGTGCAGATACATAATCTTCTGAACCGAATACAACTTTTTCTTCTTTCTGCTCTGCAAAAAATTGAGGAAGGGAAACGCCCAATACATTTAAAATATCCTCTAAAGTAGAAATTGACGGTGACGAAACATCGTTCTCTAACTGGCTGATATATCCTTTAGTCAACTCACATCTCGACGCAAGATCCTCTTGAGTCAATCCAAGTTGAAGTCTACAAGCCCTTATTTTTTGCCCGATATCCATAATACACTCCTTCTAAACAAAAAGTTTACTATGGTAAATTATATATTCGAAGATTAGTAAAGTCAAATAAAAAGATTAGTTTTACTAAACCGTCGGTAAACTTAGTATTTCTAAACTTTTTGTTAAATATCACTGTACAGGTGTTTTGTTATAATATTTATATATTATATAGATTTAGATGCCAACATGGAGCTACTCATTTCATTATCAAACTTTTTTATTCTTGTGGTGTGTTTTTCATATAGCGTTTCTCATTTTTTACTTATCTCGCCATGCCGTAACATAAAAAATGCCCGAACGTCAATCTGTATTCGAGATCAACTATTCGTGCATTCTTTAAAAATAATATGAAGGTAAAGAAAAAAAATAAGTTTTTATTTATACTCATTCAGAACTATGTTCCACCATCATCGTTCCGCAAGAAGTCGGTATGATAACATGCGGTACTAAATATTTATCCGCGTTCCAATGAAATGCTTTACTAAGTATCAATGCAAACATCGAAATCAATGAGCCTATCATCCCTATAAGCATGTCATCAAGCGTGTCATATAAACCTATGTCAAGATATCCGTCAATGGTTATACTTCTTCCGTCACCATAATATATTATCGTTTGCGTTATGTTATCGATATCTATCACGAAATTATGACTACCTGCAAGATAAAAAGAATGAAAACTATTAATAATCTTGTCTTCTTGCATATCGAGATGAAGCAACTCCGTACCCATATATTCAAACATTTCCCATAAAAACAGTATTCCTATACAAAAGAAAAATCCGCCTATCAAATATGGTACAATATTTTCCTCATAACTCATTTTTGACACTTTACGCATAAATGCAACACCAAAAAAGAAGAAGATCGAACCGGATAAGCCATGTAACATATCATCCCACCACGGATACTTAAAATAAAAATCAAAACAAGGACCTAAAATAACACCTCCGGCTATTAAAAACGTTAATAGTACTTCTATTATCGGCACGATTTCAATTTTTAATATGTATTCACCAATTAAAAAAAACGGTATAACAAGTAAAGCACTGCATAATGACATCAACAAGTTGCGCACTTGCTTTACTACAGCAAAATAGATCATACTTCCAAATAAAAACGCTACAAGTACACTAAGAATCAACATAAATGGTTTATTTTTAGACCTTTCTCGCATATACATTCCCATTTTCCGCAAATATCTCCTCTTCTGTTTCTTTAAAAAAAGTATACAACCGCGTTTTTAACGAGAAATCAAAATAATGTAAAGGCAATGTAAAAACCGTTAAAGTTTTGTAAAATCAAATTAAAAAAAGAGAAAACTCGGCATAATTGCTTTATTTTCTCTTTCTTATTTGTTAACGGATTATGATTATTCCGAATGCAGTGTTATCTTAATTGAGCCATTTGCGCAAAGAGTATAATGATTCGTTCAACATGTTTTCGACTTTATTGGCATGCTCGATTATTTCGGGCGAGTATGAACAGCTGATATTTAAATTCTTACCTATTGTTTCTATACCCATTGTGGTGCCCTTTATCAATTGTTCGGCAACCTTTTCGTCCGAATGTGTACCCGCTAATCCCATTTTGATCATACCACGTGAAAATGCTTCCTTGACACTGCTCAAAATATCCTCGGATATTCCTTTGGATCTCATCATATCTTCGGTTTCGTGAATTAACTCTTGATATTTAGATTGCAATGAGGTAAGGTAACTTCCAAATTCTTCACTGGCAACATATTCTCGAGTAACATCAATGGCTTGCGAACCCATTATTACTGTTTTGAGAAGATCTCTAACGAGTGTTTTGTCGCAATCCATGTTTTCGTTCATACAACAGCACGAGCAATCGCATGAACATTCTTGTTTGTTTCCATTGTTTTCTGACATTTTGTCCTCCTTTTATCCATAGTATAAACGGAAAAAGGAATAGTATTCAAGGATAATAATCACTCGATTGAATGACATCCTTTTAACAAGGAATAAGATTCCACCTCACAATGTTCGGTGCGGCTACGCCGTTCGACTGCAGTCTATCGACTTCCGCTCAGAATGACATAATTAACGCTATCGCTTGTCGTAATATGGATTTATAAAAGGACAAGGTGCCGATGAGAAAATGTTAATTTACTCGTCTGCGTTTTCGCCTGAATGGGCTTCTTCATATAGCTTATTGTATTCTACAAATACCTTTTCTATTATATCATCATCAAGTTCAATTATGAACTGATCTTGACCTTTTTCGTCTTTACCTACTTTAAAAACAAGCGCTTCATCTTCGCTCATTCCTTCAATAAGTTCTACCGGCTGTAAAAGTACATAAAAATTGTCCTCAAGAGCAATTCCTGCAATTTCGATAAAATCGATTTCTTCTCCGGTCGCAGATGTTAATGTTACAATATCATCATCGTCTTCGAATGGTATGTTATTGTTGTTGTTTTCTTCCATAGTATGTTTCTCCTCTTTTATTGTTTTTTGATAATTATTTCGCTATGTGGTTGCTATTCTTTATGCGGAATTAGATACCGACGCGTTGCGTCGCGGCTACGCCGTTCGACTTCAGGGCGGTGCCCTTTCGCTGTAGGGGACGATTAGTAATCGCCCTATCCTTGTTAATGCAGACGATAATGTCCAATATATGTCATGCCAAGCATAGAAAACTACGATAAGATTCAACCCATCAGTTGTCATCCTGAGTGTAGCGACCGTGGAATCGAAGGATCTAATTCCTTGTTTATATGGATTAAGATACTGCAAGGCAAGCCTTGCACTGCTTCGCAGTTCGACTACAGGGCGATGCCCTTCCGGTCAGTATGACATTTGATGGTGCAGTGCTTTTCATAATTTGATCAGTATGACATTTAATGGTGCTGTGCTATTCGTTCCTCAGTATGACATTGATTATTAGGCGATTTCCGTAACTTTAAAACCGGCGTTCTCAATGGCTTTTACAATGTTTTTATCGTTTAATTCTTTCTTTGATGTAATAACTGCAGATTTGTTTTCAAGACTTACTTCTACGCTTTCAACGCCTCTTAATGCCGATAGTGCTTTGTTTACTGTTGCAACGCAATGATTGCACATCATACCTTCGATTTTGATTGTTTTAGTCATTTTTATATTCTCCTTTTTATTGTTTATAGTTTTCTTTTTATGGTCGTGTTTCGGATCGAATACCTTGACAAAATTCAGTCTCAAAGCATTGGTAACTACACAAAAACTCGATAGACTCATTGCCAACGCTCCGAACATCGGTTCTAATTCCCATCCGAACCAAGATGTGAATAATCCTGCAGCCAACGGTATGCCTATAATGTTGTATATAAACGCCCAAAATAGGTTTTCGTGAATGTTGGTTAGCACTCTCCTACCAAGTCGAACCGCTCCCGATACTGCTGTCATTTTATCGTTTACTAAGACTACATCAGCCGAATCGATCGCAACATCGGTTCCTGCACCTATCGCTATACCGACGTTTGCTGCGGTGAGTGCCGGAGCATCGTTGATACCGTCACCAACCATCGCAACCAACCCCTCTTGCATAAGATTCCGAATTTCTCGTTCCTTACCATCGGGTAAGACGCCCGCAATAACATCATCGACACCGACTTCTTGACCTATTGTTCGTGCGGTATTCTCGTTGTCACCAGTCAGCATTATGACTTTAATGCCCATATTTTGAAGTTCTTTTATTGCTTGTACACTGTCGGGCTTAACCGTATCGGCTACTGCAATTATTCCTAACAATATATCGTCTAATGCAAATAAAAGCGGGGTTTTACCTTCCCTGGATAACTTTTCGGTTTGTAATTTGGTTTCATCGTCAACCAATACTACCTTCGACATAAATTCAACCGAACCGCCTATAAGTGCTTTTTGGTCGTATTTTGCTCTTAATCCCTTGCCGGCAAGCATTTCATAATCGGTCAATTCATATTTGTCTAAATCTCTATTCTCTGCTTCTTTAACAACCGCTCCCGATAGAGGATGTTCACTCAAACTTTCAAGCGAATAGGCATAAGATACAAGTTCAGATTCGGTAAATCCGTTCTTTGGAATTAGATCGGTTACCGATGGCTCACCCCGTGTGATGGTTCCTGTTTTATCCATTACAACGA
This sequence comes from uncultured Christensenellaceae bacterium, assembly GCA_964391805.1. GTDB lineage: Bacteria > Bacillota > Clostridia > Christensenellales > CAG-1252 > RUG14300. Next base: position 168,003 of record CAYMNK010000005.1, read on the forward strand.
TGTCGACCTTACCGATTTGTTCTTCCGCTTCGGCTGTTTTGAATAGAATGCCGTTTTTGGCACCCTTTCCGCTACCAACCATTATGGCAACAGGCGTCGCTAAGCCTAATGAACACGGACAACTTATTACTAATACGGTTATTGCTCGTGATAGTGAAAATCCTATATCCTTACCGAGTGATAACCAGATTATCAATGTTATAAGGGATATTGTCAAAACTACAGGCACAAATACGCCCGAAACCTTATCGGCAATCTTAGATATGGGTGCCTTTGAGGCATTTGCATCATTGACCATTTTTATGATTTGAGATAACCCGGTATCTTCGCCAATTTTCGTTGTACAACAATGCAAATAGCCCGATTTAACCATAGTTCCTTGGAAAACGTTGCCACCTTCGACTTTATCGATCGGAATGCTTTCCCCTGTCAAAGCGGATTCGTCGATAGAACCATTGCCTTTGATAACAATGCCGTCTACAGGTACAAATTCACCGCTTTTGATAACAAATTCGTCACAAACTACAACTTTTTCGACAGGCAGAACCACTTCTTCTCCGTTTCGAATGACCGTTGCCATCGGTGGCGTCAATGCCATCAAACTTTTGATAGCATCGGTCGTTTTACCTTTTGAATATGCCTCTAATGTCTTACCTACAGTTATCAAGGTCAATATCATGGATGCCGACTCAAAATAAAAGCCGTCCATGTAAGTCATAGCGGTGGATATATCGCCCGACGTATGGTAATAAATCATTGCAAATAGCGAATATAAACTATATACAAACGATACGCCCGAGCCTAACGCTACCAACGTATCCATATTGGGCGAACGCCTAATAATTCCTTTAAAGCCGTTTATAAAAAACTTTCGATTGATAAATAAGATTATTGCAGAAAGACACAACTGTATGACTCCAAGCGATATACAATTATTTATTGCATTCGGCACAGGAAAGTTCCACATCATTGCTCCCATTGAAAAGTACATCAATATCAATAGGAAAAAGACTGAGGATATCAATCTTGTAATAAGCACTTTGATTTCCTTATTATCGGATGGCTCTTTGGTTTTATTATCGGTTTTTGATTCGCTAACCAAGCCGTAACCGGCTTTTTCTACAGCACTACGTATCGATTCTTCGGTTGCACTCCCCTCGACAGTCATCGAATTAGTCAACAGATTAACAGCACATTTATCAACTCCGTCTACCGCACTTACTGCCTTTTCTACACGAGCACTGCACGCTGCACAACTCATACCGGTTACTTTATATTTATCCATCGTTTACCTCATCAGTTTTTTAAGAACCTCGACAAGTTCGTCGACAGTCTCGTATTTGCCGTCCTTAATATCGTCTGATACACAGGTGCGTATGTGTTCGGAAAGTAATTCCTTATTAAAAGAGTTCAATGCGGAAGTGATTGCCGATACCTGAATAAGTATATCGGTACAATATGCATTTTCCTCAACCATATTTTTCACGCCGTTTACCTGACCTGCTATTCTATTCAAACGGTTAACAAGCAATTTGACGGTTTGTGAATCTCTATATTTTTTCTTACAACAGTCAGACATATTATTCTCCATATAAATATTTATTACTATATTAAGTATATACCCTATGGGGGTATATGTCAACATTTTTTATAAAAAAATGACAAGGCTTTTGTGAGTCTTGTCAAATTTAGTCAATTTTATTCTATTTATCTGAAAACTTTCAATCTATTGGAAACAACTTCACATTCGATGCTCGGTGCTCCAAAGATTTCGCCGTCAGCTTCGAATTGAGTATCGTCCAATACTTCAAGCTTAACCTTTTTTGCCTCAAACACCTCGGTATACTTTTTGTAAATATGTTTACCCTTCAAGAATGAAAGCAATACGCCAATAACCTTGCTTTTCTTAACTCTGTTAATCACTACAACGCTTAATTTTCCGTCATCGATTGCGGCATTGGGGCAAATGGGCATACCGCCACCGATAAATTTACCGTTACCGTTACCGATAATGAATACGTCTTTATCCACGCTTTCGCCGTCATCGATAGTCAAGCGAAGTTTATGAAAACGAAGATGGAATAACGTATACAACAGTGACGCGTAGTATCTAATTTTACCTTTGAAATGCTTAATCTTTGCTAAATTAAGCAATACGTCAACGTCAACACCTGCACCGACTACGTTGATACAACGATTATCTGCCATTTGAATATAATCGACATATGTAGTATTACCGCTGAGAATAATGTCTACTGCCTTCTCAATGTCGGAAGGATGACCGCTCGAAGCGGAAAAATCGTTACCGGTACCGCAAGGAATTAATCCGAGAGTGATATTTTCAAAACACTCAATACCGTTAAGAACTTCGTTAAACGTACCGTCACCGCCCATTGCAATCAATTTAATATCAGGTTGAAGACTTAACTCTCTCGCTAACTCTATGGCATGTCCATGATACTCGGTTCTATGCACAACGTACTCGACGTTCCTTTTAATAAGAATTTTTTCCAACTGTTCAAAAGCATCGAGACTTCTGCCCTTACCGCTGGTGGGGTTCAATAAAATATGATACATATAATTCTCCTAAACTTTATTATGAATGATTGCAATCGCAATTAACACCATAACATTTTAAACAAAATAGAATAAAATGTCAATAATTTTTTATTTATATACAAATAAAATAATCAAATTATTAAACATACCATAACATTTGTTATTGTTAATGCATAAAACACGAATAAAAAAACAAAAAAACACTAGAAAATTATCAAACACGCTTTACAACTCATTCAAAAAGTTATAAACTATACATATATGCGTAATTGACTCAGTTGGTAGAGTGCTTCCGTCACATGGAAGAAGTCAGGGGTTCGAGTCCCTTATTACGCACCACGGACTGCCAAAGCGGTCCGTTTTTATAACTAAGGCTAACTAAGGGACGAGAACGAGAGCGTTAAGAAAAGGACACGGTGTGTCGTTTTTAGCGACTGACCGAAGGCGTAGGCAAAGCATTCACAATTATTAGCACTACTGCTTTGCCGTAGTCAAGAGCGGGGCCCTTATTACGCACCACGGACTGCCAAAGCGGTCCGTTTTTATAACTAAGGCTAACTAAGGGACGAGAACGAGAGCGTTAAGAAAAGGACACGGTGTGTCGTTTTTAGCGACTGACCGAAGGCGTAGGCAAAGCATTCACAATTATTAGCACTACTGCTTTGCCGTAGTCAAGAGCGGGGCCCTTATTACGCACCACGGACTGCCAAAGCGGTCCGTTTTTATAACTAAGGCTAACTAAGGGACGAGAACGAGAGCGTTAAGAAAAGGACACGGTGTGTCGTTTTTAGCGACTGACCGAAGGCGTAGGCAAAGCATAAAGTAAACATACTTAAGAGTATCGTCCGCCTATTTGTCATTTGAATTTCTTCCAAAAATAGTTACCATATTCTACCACATTCTTCCGCCCAGTATGACATATATATATTTCTCAGTTCAGTATGACAGCGAACAAGATGTATGACGGCGGACGATTTTCTAATGTTCAGTATAACAAAATTGATTGTGTACCTTGCTATTTTATTAAAAATATGGGCGATCGTGGATCGCCCATACATTTTTATTTAGAGACTTTTTCAGTCCTAATTCTTATCGACTTTCGATTAACAATTATTTGTCTGAAAGTTTCTTATACTTAGCGTATCTTGCCATGGATTCTTCTTCGTTCATTTGGAAGAGTTCTTCGGCTCTTACGTTTACTTTCTTCAATTGTGCATATCTATTCTCGCCCTCTAAGAAGTTTCTATAATCTTCTCTCTTAGGTTCTTTACTATCTAAGATGAACGGGTTCTTTCCTTGCTCTTCAAGGGTAGGATTGTAACGATATAATTGCCAATATCCGCAGTCAACTGCTTTCTTTTCTTCTAATTGGCTACCGCCCATATCCTTCAAACCTTGGTTGATACAAGGTGCGTATGCAATGATTAGAGAAGGTCCGTGATATGCTTCTGCTTCCATGATTGCGTCTAAGAATTGCTTTTGACTTGCACCCATCGAAACTTGAGCAACATATACATAACCATAGCTCATTGCCATCATACCGAGGTCCTTCTTCTTGGTTCTCTTACCGCTTGCAGCAAACTTAGCAATGGATCCGGTAGGAGTAGACTTAGAAGATTGACCACCTGTATTACTGTAAAGCTCGGTATCTACTACTAAGATGTTGACATCTTCATTCATAGCTAATACGTGATCCAAGCCACCGTAACCAATATCGTATGCCCAGCCGTCACCGCCGATGATCCAAATAGACTTCTTAACTAAGCAATCCTTCTCGGCAAGAATCTTTTCTACAACATCGTCACAAGCACAACCGCAACCTTGACAACCTTCCAAAATCTTGAGAAGTTCGGCACTTGCTTTCTTACTGCCTTCGGCATCTTCCATATTGTCGATCCAAGCTTGACAAGCAACTTTAACACCCTCGTCATTTGCTAAGGATGCGAATTCCTCGATAAGGCCCTTCAATCTGTTACGACGTTGGGTAACTGCTAAATTCATACCATAACCGTATTCGGCGTTATCTTCGAACAAGCTGTTTGCCCAAGCAGGTCCGTGACCTTTGTCATTCTTGGTGTAAGGACATGTAGGAGCGGAGCCACCGTAGATAGAAGAACAACCTGTAGCGTTAGCAATGATCATTCTGTCGCCAAACATTTGGGTGATAACCTTGATATAAGGAGTTTCGCCACAACCTGCACATGCACCGGAGAACTCGAATAAAGGCTTGTTGTATTGGCTGAAAATGGTATTATTACGTTTAATAGGTGCATCTGTTTCGGGAAGTGATACGGAGTAATCCCAGTTAGCTTCGTCGGAATCTCTAACTTCTGCGAACGGCTTCATTTCGAGAGCCTGTGAAGGACATGCATTAACACAAACCTTACATCCTAAACAATCCATAGGACTGATTTGCATTCTATACTTATATCCGCCAACTCTTGCATGCTTACTGTCAATGGTTACGAATGATTCGGGAGCATCGCTCAAAACTTCAGCTCTTTGTAAAACGGGACGAATCGCTGCGTGAGGACATACAAACGAACAGCTGTTACATTGTGTACATTTCTCGGGGTTCCATTGAGGAACAAATGCTGCAACGCCTCTCTTCTCGAACTTGGTCGTACCGGTAGGAACAACGCCGTCTACAGACACCTTGGAAACAGGGAGTTTGTCGCCTTCTTGTGCAAGACAAGGATGGATGAACTCTCTGTAATACTCGTCTTCGGGTAATGATAGAGGCGCTGCACCCTCTGTGGTGGTTGCCCAACTTTCGGGATAGTTAACCTCTACAAGATTAGCAATAGCGTTATCAACACATGCATAGTTCATATTAACTACTGCATCACCTTTCTTACCATAAGTCTTCTTGATAGCTTCTTTCATGAAACGCTCTGCATCGTCATAAGGAATGATGTCTGCAAGTTTGAAGAAAGCAGCCTGCATAACTGTGTTTACACCACGCTTAGCTCCGATTTGAGATAATACCTTTAATCCGTCAAGTGTGTAGAATTTAACGTGCTTTTTAGCAATTGCATTCTTCATGGATGCAGGTAATTCGTGCTCAAGTTGTTCGGGTGTCCAAATAGTGTTGAGTAGGAATATACCGCCCTCTTTGATTGCGGACAACATATCATAACGTAAAACGTAAGATTGATTGTGGCAAGCTACGAAGTCGGCGTGATCGATAAGATATGCACTTTGAATGGGGGTATCACCGAAACGCAGGTGACTTACGGTCAAACCGCCAGACTTCTTGGAGTCGTATGAGAAATAACCTTGTGCATATTTATCGGTATGGTCGCCGATGATTTTGATGCTATTCTTATTAGCACCAACAGTACCGTCCGAGCCAAGTCCCCAGAATAAACAGCTCTTTGTTCCAAGAGGTGCGGGGTTGATGCTCTTATTAACCTTGATGTACTTACCCGTACGGTCATCAACTACACCTACGCAGAAATGGTTGACTTGTTCGCCACCCATATTCTCATATACTGCGTTAACCATACTGGGTGTGAATTCCTTACTACCTAAACCGTAACGTCCTGCAAATACCTTGATGTTTTGTAAACCGGATTCTACTAATGCGGTTACAACGTCTAAATATAAAGGTTCGCCTAATGAACCGGGTTCCTTAGTTCTATCTAATACGGTGATGTATTTACATGTGGAAGGAATTGCGTCTACGAAGTGCTTGACTGAGAAAGGACGATATAAACGAACCTTGATCAAACCAAGTTTTTCGCCGTGTGCATTGAGGTAATTGATGGTTTCTTCAACAGTGTCACAACCACTACCCATCAATACGATAACCTTTTCTGCATCGTTTGCACCGTAGTAATCGAATAAGTGATATTCTCTACCGGTCAATGCGCTAACCTTAGCCATAACTTCCTCTACGATTGCGGGAGTTGCTTCATAATAGGTGTTAGCAGCTTCTCTGCCTTGGAAGTAGATGTCGGGGTTCTGAGCGGTACCCTTTTGAACAGGATGCTCAGGATTCAATGAGCGTGCTCTGAAGTCCTCGATGTCCTTCATATCAACTAAAGGAAGTATCTCGTCATATGAAGGTAATGTAACCTTACTTACTTCGTGACTGGTACGGAAACCGTCAAAGAAATGTAGGAACGGTACCTTTGCTTTCAATGTCGCAAGATGGGATACCAATGCTAAGTCGGCTACCTCTTGTACAGATGCAGATGCCATCATAGCAAAACCTGTCTGACGGCAAGCCATTACGTCACTGTGATCACCGAAAATATTCAATGCTGCAGCTGCAATAGCACGTGCACTTACATGGAAAACGCAAGGTAATAATTCGCCTGCGATCTTGTACATATTCGGAATCATTAACAATAAGCCTTGGCTTGCAGTGAATGTGGTGGTCAATGCACCGGCATTCAACGAACCGTGTACAGCACCTGCCGCACCTGCTTCCGATTGAAGCTCGGCAATACGCAATGTTTGACCGAATAAGTTCTTTCTGCCCTCTACCGCAGCGAAATCGTCGGAATTTTCAGCCATCGGGGATGAGGGTGTGATCGGATAAATCGCCGCTACGTCGCTGAATGCGTACGCAATGTGGGCGGCAGCGTAATTACCGTCTATGGTCTTTTTGAAACTCATATATTTACCTCCGTATGAATTTGTATCATTTATATTTTTTTTAATTAGCATTCCGCTATTCTTAATTATATATATAAAATAAAAAATAGTCAAGTATCATTATATATTTTTAATAATTAAGTGAATTAAGTGAATTCCCAAAGTAAATTCTGCAGTGGAGTTTGTAGTATTTTTTTATAAAAGGATAACATACGAAAATAAAAGCCCTATATAGCTTTTGCATTTTACAAAAAAAAACAGCACCACTAATATGATATGCACCCCAAAAGTTAGACACTTTTGGAGGTGCATATTTTTATGGGTAAAACAGGACGAAAAA